>CP157796.1:647500-1295000 GCA_040112665.1 Oceanicaulis sp.
CGTCGCTGCCGCTGATCCGCACCCCGAGAAGGCTGCTATAGGCGAAATCGGTCTTGCCGAGCTTGCACCCCTCGAAGGTGGTGCCTCCCAGGTCGCACGCCGCGAACAACGCCTTGGAAAGATCGACGTCGGCGAACTCGCACTCGAGAAATTCGCTGTCCTTGAAGCGGGCTTCGGACGCCGAACCCTTGTCGAAGGTCACCCGCTCCATACGGGCGCGCTTGCCGATGACACGGTCGAGCGACACGCCTCTGAGAAGGCTGTCCTCGAAGCGTGCATGGGAGATGTCAGCATCGCTCATCACGCCGCTGACCAGACGCATGTCTGAGAACACGGAACGGCGCAGATCGGCGAAATCGAGCCGGAAGTCCGACAGGGACAGCGCCTCGAAGCGCAGATTGCTGAGCGGAAGAGCGGCCACACGGCTCGGGAAAAGGCCCAGCAGGTTGATGACGGTGAGCACTTCGAGCGTGCGCTCGTGTCCGGACTCGCCGTTCGTCAATCGCGCCAGACACCCCGCCAGCAGCGGCACGTAGAACGACGCGTTCTCCTTGAGCGCCTTTTCGTCGTTCTGGAGCCGGCTGAGCGTTTTGTGCAGCCAGGTGTAGCCCTTGTAACGCTCGTTCGCGTCTTCGCTGAGAATGGCCCGGACGGCGTCCTCCGAGCGCGCCGCGTCGCGCTCGATGATCGTCATCAGCTCGCGAAGATCGACTGTCGCCTCGCCCTTCATGCTCATCGGACCGGTTCCTTATCGAGGCTCGCCGGCGCTGCCGGGCGCGAGGCGGCGGCCGACGCAGCCCGCTTCGGCAGCTCCCAGTTTTCGTAGAAGTCGACGAGCATGTCCGCGTAGACGCTCCAGTTGTCCTTCGCGATGAACTCCAGGCATTTGGCTTTCGCCTCTGCGAGATCGTCGTCGGAAATCTTGTTCACCGACTCCGCGATCGAGAGCGGCGTATAGCTTTTCGCGAGCTTGAAGCCGCATTCGTAGGTGTCCACGACTGCAGACAGCTCGGGGAAGGGCTGGACCAGAAGCGGCACGCCGGCGGCCGGGTATTCCCAGAGCTTGTTCGGCGTGCAGTACCAGTGGTTCAGGCTCACGTCTTCGTAGGGGATGATCCCCAGCGCCCCGCCCGCGGTCCATTCCAGAAGAACCTCACGGTCCACCGGCGGAAGGAAGACGACCGGCGCGACGCGGCCGCGGGCGGACCGCTTGAGCTCGCTGTAAAGCGCGACGAGTTCAGGCTTCAGCGGCCCGTCGCCCATGAACACGATCGCCCAGCCCGGCTTGAGAAGGGCGGCGGACTGGACGAGCCGGACAAGTCCGCGATTGGGGTTCAGCCCGCCCTGGAAAAGCAGGATGCGCGTGTCGTGACTGAGACCCGCGGCGTCATGGAGGCGGCCGTCATAGACAGGGGCTTTTTCCGGCGCGTCCACGGCGTTCTTGATCACCATGGCGGGCGGCAGGCCGGGATAGGCGTACTTGTAGAACAGCGCAGCGCTCTGGTTCGTGGTGATGAAATGATCCACGTCGCTCGCATGCTTGCGCTGCAGATGGCCGAAATAGGCTTCGACCCCGCGATGTTCGGAATTCACCGAGTCGTAGATTTCGTGGGCTTCATAGACCAGCGGAATGCCGAGCCTGGTCTTTACCTCCACGCCTGCGGGCAGAGTGACGACGTCGTGAACGTGAATGACGTCCGGCTTCAGGCTGATGGCGAGCTCGGCCATCCGGTGCGAGCGGTGACGCCAGATCGCCAGCTGCGAGGGGCGTAGACCGAGCCACGCGGTCGGCTCGTAGTAGATGCCCGCCAGAACTTCCGGAACCCGTTCCAGGAAGGTCGGCTGGAACGGCGCGATCCCGTCCATGCGCTCGGTCTTGTCGAGCAGGGCGAGCATCTTCTTCTTGTAATAGTCTTCTTCCTCGCGCACGCCCGCGTCCGACCCGAAAGCGCGCTGGACCCGCTGATAAAAGCGCGCGAGCAGATATCCGGCGGCGCCGAGCGCCGCCAGAAGCACGACCGCTCCGGCGACGAAGCCGCCGATGACGACGAGCCGGTCGAGCGTGAGCAACGGGCCTGCCTCGGCATTGTTCGGGGGCGTCACCGAAACGTCGACGCGGTCACCCGCCCCGCGCGCGAACTCGAGGATGTCCGCGCCGAACAGCAGCGCCGTAAGCCCCAGCCCCGCAAGCGCGATGACGAGAACCACGACGGCGAGCGTCGTCCAGAATGTCCGCAGCTCTGTGAGATAGTCGCGGAAGGCGTCCGCGCGCCAGTAGGTGCGATGGAACCGGACGCCGGATTCATGCTCGATATAAGGGGCGTCCGTGCGCTCCTTGACGATCGCGACGACGTCGACCTCGTGGCCCGCCGCACACAGGCTCGCCGCTTCGCGAACGACGCGGGCGTCTTCCGCCCCGCCGTTTGTGACCATCATACAGATGCGCATCGGATATCCGCCCGTTCCTTGACCCGCGCTAGGCGTTTCGCATGACCGATTTGAAAAATCTCATGAATTTTTCGTGTGGGAGCGCGAAGTACCCGCTCACCGTCTCGCCGTCGGGCACGCTTCTAGTCACCGTCGATCCGATTGTCACGGCGCAATCGCGTCCAAGGGTTACCCCGTTGGAAATCGTGCAGTTCGGACCGAGATAGGCGTTGTCCCCGATGCGGACCCGGCCCGACACCTCCGAGCAGGCGGTCAGCCGCACGTTCTCGCCGATCTCGCAGTCATGGGCGACATGCACGAAATTATCGAACGTCGTGTTCGCCCCGATCCGGGTTTGCGCGAAGAACGCGCTGCTCACCACGGAGTCGTGCGATCCGAACTTCACCGAGTCGCCGACATCGACGTAGCCGACCGACGTCCACATGCGGTTCCGCCCGCTCACCGAAGCGACCTCGTAGGCGTCAGCGCCGAGCACGGTGCACGGTCCGACCTTGACGTCTCGGCCCAGGCGCACGCCGGGCCGGATCACAGCGCCTGAGCAGATCCAGGCGCCGGGCCCGATCTCGACATCGCGGTCGGCGATGATCGCGCCGGGCTCGATGACGGCGCCCTCAGCGATCACCCGCGCGCCGTTGCGGAAATAATCCGGCCGGGCCGCAAGCTGTTCATGAATGAGATAGGCCGCTAGCCCGGGCTGGTCGGCGACCGCAAGGCCGAGCGTCTCGGGAACCTCCGCGGCGATCTCCGCCGGCGCGATCACGCCGACCACGCCGGGATTGTCGAGCGCGCTCCAGACATGATCGAGCGTCCTGACAGGCGTCACGATCCCTTCGCCGCGCGTAACCGCCTTGCCGATCGTCTTGAAAACGACGTCGCGTTCGACCCGGGTGGTGAACGCGCCAAACTCCGACAGGCGGGCCTTGGCCTCCAGATTGAGGAAGCAGGGCGGCCGGTTCGCGCCATCGCCGCCGGCGAGCGGAACGCCGGACGGCCGCTTCAGGGAATCCTGGTCCACGAAATCGCCTCCGAAATCTGCGCGCCACGCGGATCGGTTTCCTCGCCGCCGCGCCGGATTACGTGGATTTCGGCGATCCGCTACGCAGATGCAAGCCGATTGTTCCATTTAAATTGCAGTAGAACAAGGACAGACGGGCCCGTTTACGCGGGTCCGGCCCGCCTCTATAAGCCCTGCTCGTTTAAAGCAGAGGGAACCGTCATGTCCGTCAAAGTCGCCGTGGTCGGTTGCGGCCACTGGGGTAAGAACCATGTGCGCAATTTCGCCGAACTCGGCGCGCTCGCGGCCGTCGTGGATCCCAATGCGGAATTGGCGGCGACATTCGCCGAGCAATATGGCGTCGAGGCGCTGAGCTATGACGCGGCGGTGGCGAACGCCAGCATCGACGCGGTGGTCATCGCCGCGCCGGCCGAGCTTCACTGCAAGCTGGCCGTCCAGGCCTTCGAAGCAGGCAAACACGTCTTCGTCGAAAAGCCGATCGCGCTGACGATGGAGGACGGCCGCGCCATGCGCGAGGCCGCCGACAAGGCCGGCAAGGTGCTGATGGTCGGCCATCTGCTGCAATACCACCCCGCCTTCGTCGCGCTGCGCGAGCTGGTGAGATCGGGCGGGCTCGGCACGCTGCGCTACGCCTATTCGCACCGCTGTTCGCTGGGCAAGTTCCGCACCGAGGAGAACGCGCTGTGGAGCTTCGCGCCGCACGACGTCTCCATGCTGCTCGCCCTGTTCGGCGCTGCGCCGGACAGCGTCAGCGGCACGGGCGGCGCGTTCGTGACCGAGGGCGTCGAGGACGAGTGCCGGCTGGACATGACCTTCCCCGGCGGCGGACGCGGCCACGTCTTCGCCAGCTGGCTTCATCCGTTCAAGGAGCACCGCCTGGTCGTCGTGGGTTCTGAAGCGATGGCCGTCTTCGAGGATTCCGAACCCGAGCCCGCGAAGAAGCTGCGTCTTTACCGCCACCAGATCGACACCTCCGGCCCGGTTCCGGTCCCGTCCAAGGCCGAAGCCGAACCGATCGCCTATGACACCGGCGCCGAGCCGCTTCGGTCCGAATGCGCGCATTTCCTCGGCGCGTGTGCGGGCGAGCACCCCGCGCTCACAGACGCGAACGAAGCGCTCGACGTGCTCGAGGTGCTTTTGAAGGGTGCGAACTAGGCGGCGCGAGACCGTCACAAAACTTGACTTGAAAATTCAATGTCCGGGCGCATAACCGCGCCGGACAGCAAACGGACAGGGTACATGCAGTTCATCGACCTTCAGGCGCAGCGCGCCCGCATCGAAGACAAGATCAACGCCGCGGTCATGAAAGTGATCGAAGAGGGCCGCTACATCATGGGCCCCGAGGTGAAGGAATTCGAGACGCAGCTGGCTGCCTTCGGCCAGGCCGAGCATGCGCTGGGCTGCGCGAACGGCACCGAGGCGCTGTCCCTGCCGCTGATGGCCTGGGACATCCGGCCCGGCCACGCGGTGTTCTGCCCCTCCTTCACCTTCGCTGCGACCGGCGAGGTGGTCCCCTGGCTCGGCGCCGCGCCGGTGTTCGTCGACGTCGATCCGGTCACCTACAACATGTCGCCCGACCATCTCGAAGCGGCGATCGAGATGGTGAAGGCCGAGGGCAAGCTCGTCCCGAAAGTCGTGATCGCGGTCGACCTGTTCGGCCAGCCCGCCGACTACCCGCGCATTTCCGAGATCTGCAAGAAGCACGGCCTGAAGCTGATCGCCGACAGCGCCCAGGGCTTCGGCTGCACGCTGAACGGCGAGCACCCGGTGAAATGGGCCGACATCGCGACCACCAGCTTTTTCCCGGCCAAGCCGCTGGGCTGCTACGGCGACGGCGGCGCGGTGCTGACCAACGACGCCGAGCTCGCCGAGGTGATCGACTCCCTGCGCGTGCACGGCAAGGCGACCCAGAGCGACATCGAGGGCCGCTCCTTCGAGCACGACCCCAAATATCTCAACATGCGCATCGGCATGAACTCGCGCCTGGATACGATCCAGGCGGCCATCCTGATCGAGAAGCTCGCCATCTTCGCCGACGAGATCGAAGCGCGGAACCGCGTGGCCGCGCGCTATAACGAGTTGCTCGAAGGCCATGTCGCCTCGGTGCCGGGCATGATCGAGGGCGGCGTGTCGACCTGGGCGCAGTACACGATCGAACACGACAACCGCGACGGCCTCGCCAGGCACCTCAAGGGCCAGGGCGTGCCGACGGCGGTCTATTATCCGATCCCGATCCACATGCAGGACGTCTACAGCCGCTATGCGGTGGGCCCGGGCGGGCTCCCGGTGACCGAAGAGAAAGCCGGCCGCGTGATCTCGCTGCCGATGCACCCCTATCTGAGCGAAGCCGACCAGGACAAGATCGTGGCGGCCGTGCGCAGCTTCAACGGCTGATCCAAGCAGGAGACGACGACCATGAACGCGCACACCAAAGCGTCCTCGGCGGCGCTCGTCGCCCTGGCCGCGGAGTTCGAGGCCAAGGCGTCCGACCGTACGCTGACGATCGGGGTTCTGGGGCTGGGCTATGTCGGCCTTCCGCTCGCCCAGGCCTTCTGCCGGCAGGGCTTCAAGGTCCTCGGATTCGACGTCTCCGAGTTCAAGGTGAACAAGCTCGCCGAGGGCAAGTCCTACATCAAGCACATCTCGGACACCTCGGTGACCTCGATGCGCGACAGCGGCCGGTTCGAAGCGACCACCGACTTCGATCGGCTGAACGAACCTGACGCGCTGCTGATCTGCGTGCCCACGCCGCTCGACAAGCACCGCGATCCGGATCTGACCTATGTGGTCGGGTCGACCGAAGAGATCGCCAAGCGCCTGCGCAAGGGCCAGATCGTCATCCTGGAATCGACCACTTATCCGGGCACGTCCGACGAGGTGATGAAGCCGATCCTCGAGGAAAAGAGCGGGCTCAAGGCCGGCGAGGATTTCGCCATCGCCTACAGCCCCGAGCGCGAGGATCCGGGCAATCCGAAATTCGAGACGTCCACCATTCCGAAGGTCGTCGGCGCGGACAGCGAGGCCGAAGCGCGCATGGCGGTGGCGATCTATCAGGCGATCGTGCCCCAGGTCGTGCCCGTGCGCGACCTGCGCACCGCCGAAGCGGTAAAGCTGACCGAGAACATCTTCCGCGCCGTGAACATCGCGCTCGTCAACGAGCTGAAGGTGATCTACGGCGCGATGGGCATCGACGTGTGGGAGGTCATCCGCGGCGCGGCGACCAAGCCGTTCGGCTTCATGGCCTTCTATCCGGGGCCGGGCCTGGGCGGTCACTGCATCCCGATCGACCCGTTCTACCTGTCCTGGAAGGCGCGCGAGTACGGGCTGACCACCCGCTTCATCGAGCTGTCGGGCGAGATCAACGCCAACATGCCCGCCCTGGTGATCAACATGGTCGCCTCCGAGCTGTCCAACCGGCTCGAGAAGTCGATCAAGGGCGCGAAAGTGCTGCTGGTGGGCCTGGCCTACAAGAAGAACGTCGACGACATGCGCGAAAGCCCGTCGCTGACGCTGGTCGAGATGCTCGAAGCGCGCGGCGCCGAGGTTGATTTCTACGATCCCTACATCCCCGAAGTGCCCTATGACCGCGACCATCCCGAGTTCGCCGGCCGCAAGTCGGTGGACTGGACGCGCAAGTCGCTGGGCAAGTACGACGCCGCTCTGATCGCGACCGACCACGACAACGTAGATTACCGGCTGCTTCTGGAGACCGTGCCGTTCGTGGTCGACACCCGCGACGCCTGCCAGATGCATGCGACCGAGTTCAGCGACCGGATCGTCAAGGCGTGAGGATCGAGCGTCAGGCGGCGCAGGATGCGTCCGTCCTGCGGCGGTGGAGGGGCTGGCTCTATCTGGGCGTGGTCGACGTCAACCGGCAATACCGCCGGGCGGCGTTCGGCCTGATCTGGCTGCTGGCCCAGCCGCTCGCCTGGCTCGCGATCATCTGGATCGTCTTCGAACCGGTCTTCGCGCCGCAGTTTCCGAACTATCTGAGCTATGTGGCGGTCGGCATCGTCACCTATAACGCGGCCGCCCAGACCCTGGGCAGCGCGCCGGACACCTTCGTGCGTCATCGCGCGATCCTGCTGAACCTGCCGATCTCGCCGTTCGACCTGGTGCTCAGATCGGTGACGTCGTCGGTGTACACCCTGCTGGTCCAGAGCCCGATCGCCATCGCCGTGCTCGTCTGGCAGGGCGCGCTGAACCCCGCCGGGCTGGGGCTCGCCGTCGCCGGTTTCCTGCTTCTTTTCGTGTTCATCGTCGCGGTCACGGTCGTCTTCGCGGTCATCGGCGCGTTTTCGGGCGATTTCCGCTTCCTCGTTCAGGTCTCGATGCGGTTCCTGTTCTTCGCCACGCCGATCTTCTGGCTGATCCCGGCCGAGCCCGGGCTTCGCCAGCTTCTGGCGGGCGTCAATCCGCTGACCCATTACATCTCGATGATCCGGCGGCTGGTGGAGGGCTATCAGGCGCCGTTCGACTCCCTGCTCTTCTGCTCGGCCTGGACCGCGGCGGCCGTGCTGATCGCCGCCGTGTTCTGGACCACGGGCCGCAAAGCCCTGACGCGAGCCTTGTGATGAGCGACGCGCTGATCGAACTCGACAAGGTCAGCCTGAGCTATCAGGTGCGCGCCGCCGCCTCGGGGGGCGAAGGGGCGCGCGTGGGCGCCGCGCTGGTCCGCAAGGCGGGACGTACGACCGTGCACGCGCTGGAGGACGTCAGCTTCACCCTGGCCCGCGGCGACCGGGTCGGGCTGGTCGGCCATAACGGCGCAGGAAAAAGCACGCTGTTGAGGGTCTGCGCCGGCCGCATCGTGCCGACCTCGGGAACGTACAGGTGCTCGGGCCGGCTGGGCACGCTGTTCACGACCGGGCTGGGCCTTCACCCGGACAGCACGGTGAAACAGAACATCCGCGAGGCGTCGCTGCTGCTGGGCGCGACCTTCGGCGAGCTCGACAGCCTCGTCGCCGACGTTCTGTCGTTCAGCGAGCTTGAAAGCTATGCCGATGTCGAGTTTCGCAGGCTCTCGGCGGGCATGCGCACGCGCATCGGTTTCGGCGTCGCCACGCTCGTCGACTGCGACGCGCTGTTGATCGACGAGGTCTTCGGCGCGGGCGATCCCGGCTTCAGGCAGAAGGCGTCCGAGCGGATCAACCGGCTGACCGAGCAATCGAGCGCCCTCATGGTCGCAAGCCAGTCCGAGCGGGTGCTGAAGGATTTCTGCGACACCGCCGTTCTGCTGAGCAAGGGCAGGCTGGTCGCGCGCGGCCCGATCGACGAGATCTGGGACACCTACAAGGCCGAGTATCTCAAAAAATAGCGCCCCGGCCGCCGTCTCAGCGGCTCATCCGCGCAATAAGCGCTTCCGCCCCTTCGCCGAACTCGGGATCGCGCAGGGCGTGGTGCACCACCGCTTCGAGATAGCCCAGCTTGCTGCCGCAATCGAAGCTCGCGCCTTCATAGACGAGCGCGTGGAAATCCTGGCGCTCCATCAGGCTGAACAGCGAGTCGGTGAGCTGGATCTCGCCGCCGGCGCCGGGCTTCTGGTTCGCCAGAAGCTCGAAGATTTCCGGCTGCAGCACGTAGCGGCCGGTGATCATCAAGTTCGAGGGCGCTTCGTCCACCTTGGGCTTTTCGACCATGCCCCTGAGCGGCTTCAGCCGGTCCTCGGTCTCGGCGACGTCGACGATGCCGAAGCTCGACACCTCGGAGGGATCGACCGGTTCGACCGCGATGATGTTGCCGCCGACCCGGTTATAGGCGTCCATCACCTGCGCGAGGCAGGACGGGGCGGCGTCCACGATCATGTCGGGCAGCAGCACCGCGAAGGGCTCGTCGCCCACCACGTCGCGCGCGCACCAGATCGCGTGGCCCAGGCCCAGCGGCGCCTGCTGGCGCACGAAGCTCATCGAACCCGGCTTGGGCAGGGACTCGTCGAGTTCGGCCAGAAGGTCGGTCTTGCGCTTCTGCTGCAGGGTGGATTCAAGCTCGTAGGCCCGGTCGAAATAGTCCTCGATCGCGCCCTTGTTGCGCCCGGTCACGAAGACGAAATGCTCGATGCCGGCCGCGATCGCCTCGTCCACCACGTACTGGATCGCCGGACGGTCGAACACGGGCAGCATTTCCTTCGGGATCGCCTTGGTGGCGGGAAGGACGCGGGTTCCCAGGCCCGCGACGGGCAGAACGGCTTTGCGGACAGGTTTCACGGCTGCAGCTCCGGTCTTGCTTCGGCCTATTCGACGGTCACCGACTTGGCGAGATTGCGCGGCTGATCGACGTCGGTGCCCTTCAGGACGGCGGTGAAATAGGCCAGCTGCTGGATCGGCACGGCGGCCACGATCGGCTGGATCAGCGGATGGCAGGTCGGCATGACGAGGATGTGGTCGGCATCGTCGCCGGCTTCCTTCGCACCGCGCTCGTCGGTGATGAGGATCACCTCGGCTCCGCGGGCGGCGACCTCCTGCAGGTTCGACAGGGTTTTTTCGAACAGCCCGTCATGAGGCGCGACCACGACCACCGGCGTGCCGTCCTCGATCAGCGCGATGGGGCCGTGCTTGAGCTCGCCGGCGGCGTAGCCCTCGGCGTGGATATAGCTGATTTCCTTGAGCTTCAGCGCGCCTTCCAGCGCCAGCGGGTAGAACGCGCCGCGGCCCAGATAGAGAACGTCACGATGCGCGGAAAGCCGGTGGGCGAGCTTCTCGATCTGCGGCTGCAGGCCCAGCACCTCGTTCATGCGCCGCGGCGTTTCCAGAAGGGCGGAGGCGAACTCTGCGGCGGTCTCATCGTCGATCGTCCCGCGCGAGACGGCCGCGCCGCAGGCGATGCAGGCGAGCGCGGCCAGCTGGGCGGTGAAGGCCTTGGTCGAGGCGACGCCGATCTCCGGCCCGGCATGGGTCATGACGATCTGATCGGCTTCGCGCGCGATCGAGGATTCCGGCACGTTGACCACCGCGACCGTGCCCGCGCCTTGCGATTTGCAGTAGCGCAGCGCGGCGAGCGTGTCAGCCGTCTCGCCTGATTGCGACACGAAGAGCGCCCGGTCTTCAGAGGTCAGCACAGGCTCGCGATACCGGAACTCGGACGCGATATCGGCCTCGACGGGAAGCCGGGCGTGGCGCTCGAACCAGTATCGCGACACCGAGATCGCGAAATAGGCGGTGCCGCAAGCCGAGGCGAGCAGGCGGCGTGCGCCTTTCCACTGATCGCCTTCAAGGGCATGGAAGCCGCCCGAAGCCGCATCGATATAGTTCGACAGGGTCCGGCCGATCGCGTCGGGCTGCTCATGGATCTCTTTTTCCATGAAGTGCCGGTAAGCGCCCTTGTCGGCGAATCCGGCGACGGCGTTGGAGATCTTCACCTCGCGGTCGGCTTTCGCCCCGCTCGCGTCGTAGACCTCGACCGTGTCGCGGGACACCACGCACCAGTCGCCTTCTTCAAGATAGATCACCTGGCGGGTCCACCCCGCGAGCGCCAGGGAGTCCGAACCCACGAAGTTCTCGTTCTGGCCGATCCCGACGACCAGCGGGCTGCCTTCCCGGGCCGCGTAGATGCGCTCGGGTTCGTCGCTGTTGATCGCCGCGACGGCGAAGGCGCCGCGCAGGCGCTGCAAGGCGCCGAAGAAGGCGTCCTGCGTGGAGGCCCCGCCCTCGATCTTGGCGTAGATCAGGTGGGCGATGACCTCGGAATCGGTCTGGCTGACGAAGGTGTGGCCAGCGGCCTTCAATTCGTCGCGCAGTTCGCGGAAATTCTCGATGATGCCGTTATGGACGATCGCGATGGGACCCGCGACGTGGGGATGGGCGTTGTCTTCGCTCGGCTTGCCGTGCGTCGCCCAGCGCGTATGCGCGATGCCGGAATTGCCGTCGCACGGCGCGTCGTCCAGGGCGCGCTGCAGATTGGAAATCTTCCCTTCGGCGCGCCGGCGCTCGAGCCGGCCTTCGGAAAGCAGCGCGATCCCGGCGGAGTCATAACCACGATATTCCAGCCGCTTGAGACCCTCGACGAGCCGCTCGCACACTTGGTTGTCACCGATGATACCGACAATGCCGCACATGTTCAGACGCTCCAGTCCGTCCCGCCCCCCGTGTAGACGCCGGAGGGAGAAGCTTGTAAAGGGCCCGCGTGAATTTCACCCGGCGCTCCGCAGCGAGCGGCCGCATAACTGATATTCTTGCTCTCGCGGCCCATGTGCTGTTTGATCCCTGTCGGGGGAGACAGGCTGCCGGGCATGAGGGGATGCTCTAATGAAGTCGTATTTCGGCACTGACGGCATACGTGGCCGCGCCAACACCTTTCCAATGACGCCCGAGGTCGCGCTGCGCCTGGGCAAGGCGGCGGGCGCGTATTTCAAGCGCGGCGATCATCGCCACACCGTGGTGGTCGGCAAGGACACCCGCCTGTCCGGCTACATGATCGAACATGCGCTGATCTCCGGGTTCACCTCGGCGGGCATGGATGTGCGCACGCTCGGCCCCTGCCCCACCCCGGCGATCGGACTTCTGACCCGCTCGCTGCGCGCCGATCTCGGCGTGATGATCACCGCCTCTCACAATCCGTATCCGGACAACGGCATCAAGCTGTTCGGACCGGACGGTTTCAAGCTGCCCGACGAGGCCGAGCTCGAGATCGAGGCGCTGATGGAGAACGGCCCGCTCGCCGCTTCGCCCGAGGAGATCGGCCAGGTCACCGTCTTCCAGGACGCCAAGGGCCGGTATGTCGAGGCCGCCAAGGCGAGCTTTCCCAAGGATCTGTCGCTGAACGGTCTGAAGATCGTCGTCGATTGCGCCAACGGGGCGGGCTACCGCACCGCGCCGCTCGCCTTGTGGGAGCTGGGCGCGGAGATCGACAAGATGGGCGTGACCCCCAACGGCACGAACATCAACGCCGGCTGCGGATCGACCGAACCCGAGGCGATGGCGCGGCGCGTGGTCGAGACCGGCGCCGATCTCGGCGTGGCGCTCGACGGCGACGCCGACCGGCTGATCCTGTGCGACGAGAACGGCCGGATCATCGACGGCGACCAGATCCTCGGGCGCATCGCGCTCGACCACGCGGCCAACGGCACGCTGACCGGCGGCGGCGCGGTGGCGACGATCATGTCGAACTTCGCGCTCGAGCGCCGGCTCACCGAGGCCGGCCTGAAGCTCGAACGCACCGCCGTAGGCGACCGCTATGTCGTCGAGCGCATGCGCCAGGGCGGCTATAATGTCGGCGGCGAACAGTCCGGCCACCTGGTCATGACCGATCACGCCACCACCGGCGACGGCCTGATCGCGGCGCTGCAGATTCTGGCGTGCTGCGTTCGCGCGGGCAAACCGGCGAGCCAGGTATGCTCGGTTTTCGAGCCGGCGCCTCAGGTGAAGCTCAACGTGCCCTACACCGACATCTCCCCGCTCGGCCTTCCGGCCGTTCAGGAAGCCTGCCGGGCCGCCGAAGCGCGGATGAACGGCGCGGGCCGGCTCGTCGTGCGCGCTTCGGGCACCGAGCCGCTGATCCGGATCATGACCGAGGGCGATGACGAGGCGCTGATCACCCAGATCGCAGGCGAACTCGCCGAAACCATGCAGAACGCCACGGTCACGCACGCGGCCGAATAGGCCGGCTCGCGCTCCGATCGCTCAGGGACGGCCGACGCTGGCGTAGCGGAAGCCGTGCCCGGCCATCTCCGCGGGATCGTAAATATTGCGCAGATCGACGATGACCGGCTCGCGCAGGGCGGTCTTGATGCGCCCCAGATCGAGCGCGCGGAACTCGTTCCATTCGGTGATGATCACCAGCGCGTCCGCGCCCTCGGCGCACAGATAGGCGCCGGTCATGAACTCCACCCCCGTCAGGAGCTGCTCGGCCTCGTAGAGCCCGGCCGGATCGTAGGCGCGCACGGTCGCGCCGGCCTTCTGAAGCGCGGGGATGATGTCCAGGCTCGGCGCCTCGCGCATGTCGTCGGTATTGGGTTTGAAGGTCAGGCCCAGCACCGCGATCGTCTTGCCCTCGACCGAGCCGCCGCAGGCTGCGACCACCTTGTCGGCCATTTTCGCCTTGCGCTGGTCGTTGATCTCCACCGTCGCCTCGACCAGCCGCATCGGGCTGCCCGCCTCCTGCGCGGTGCGCGACAGCGCCAGCGTGTCCTTGGGGAAGCACGAGCCGCCGTATCCGGGACCGGCGTGCAGGAATTTCTTCCCGATCCGGTTGTCGAGCCCGATGCCGGTGGCGACTTCCTGCACGTCCGCGCCGACCTTCTCGCACAGATCCGCGATCTCGTTGATGAAGGTGATCTTCATCGCAAGGAAGGCGTTCGCGGCGTACTTGATGAGTTCGGAAGTCCGCCGCGCGGTGAACACGATCGGCGTCTCGTTGAGAAACAGCGGCCGGTAGAGTTCGCGCATGACGCTGGTCGCCCGATCGTCCTCGGAGCCGACCACGACCCGGTCGGGGCGCTTGAAGTCCTCGATCGCCGCGCCTTCGCGCAGGAATTCGGGATTGGAGACCACCGCGAAATCGGCGTCGGGCCGGGTCTTGCGGATCACCGCCTCCACCTCGTCGCCCGTGCCGACGGGCACCGTGGACTTGGTCACCACCACCGTGAAACCGTCCATTTCCCGGGCGATTTCCTCGGCGGCGGCGTAAACATAGGACAGGTCCGCGTGACCGTCGCCGCGCCGCGAGGGCGTTCCCACTGCGATGAAAACCACATCGGCGGCGCGCACCGCGTCGGACAGATCGGTGGCGAAATCCAGTCGGCCTTCGCGCATGTTGCGCTCGACCAGCATGTCCAGGCCCGGCTCGTAGATCGGAACGCCGCCGCCGCGCAGCATCTCGATCTTCTCGTCGTTCTTGTCGATGCAGGTGACGTGGTGGCCGAAGTCGGCGAAACACGCGCCCGACACCAGACCCACATACCCGGTTCCGATCATCGCTACGCGCATGTCCGCCTCCTCGTGTTCGGGCTCGCTTGCCTGCAGCTACGCGATCCCATACCCGTCTGGCAACATCGAACCGCCTATCGCGCGGTTTGAACACCGCGTTAACCCTGAGGTGAACGCACTGAAGTAGGCAGGTCGGACGCGCAATTGTGCGCGCGGACCGGCATGGGCGCTTGGGGGCCATGGGCGAACAGTCGAAAACCATCATCCAGCCCGCGATCCTGTGCGGCGGGCACGGCTCGAGGCTCTGGCCGCTCTCCACCGAACGCCGGCCCAAGCCCTTCCTGCCGCTGGTTTCGCGCCGCTCCATGCTGGCCGAGACCGCCGCGCGGGTCGCAGGCGAGACCGGAGAGATCGCCTTCGCGCCGGTCTTCGCGGTCGGCTCGGCGCGCCATGAAACGCTTCTGAAGGCCGAGCTTCCCGGCGCCGGGCTGGTGCTCGAACCGCTGGCGCGCAACTCAGGACCCGCGATCGCGGCGGCGTGCCTGGCCGCGCCGGACTCCCTGCTGCTGCTTCTGCCCGCCGACCATCACATCACCGATATCGACGCCTTCCGCGCGGCGATCGCGCGCGGCGCGCCGTCTGCGGAAGACGGGGCGCTCGTCACCTTCGGGATCAAGCCCGACCGGCCCGCCACCGGCTACGGCTATATCTGCGCCGATTTCGACACGACCGGCGCGCCGGCGGCCGTCGAGCGCTTCGTCGAGAAACCCGACGCAGATACTGCGGCTGAGTATCTCGCGTCCGGCCGCTACGCCTGGAACGCAGGCATTTTCCTCGCTCGCGCCGATGCGTTGATCAACGCGTTCGAGACCCATGCGCCCGAGATGATCGCCGCAGCCCGGGCGGCCATGGCCGAGACCGGACTGATCAGGCCCGGCGAGGTGCGCCGGCTCGACCCCGCCGAATTCGCCAGGGCGCCATCCAATTCCATCGACTACGCGGTGATGGAGAAAGCCGAAAAGGTCGCCGTCGTGCCCGTCGACATGGGCTGGAGCGATATCGGCGATCACGGCGCGCTCTATGCGCTCAAGGCCGCGACGGGCCACACCCATGAAGGCGCGGTCTTCACCCGCGACGCCGAACGCTGCTTCATCCGCAGCGAAGGCCCGATGGTCGCCGTGCGCGGGGTGTCCGACCTCGCGGTGGTCGCGACGACACGCGGCGTGCTGGTCACGCCTCTGGCCGACGCAGGCTCGACCAAGCCGCTCGCCGAGGACGCCGCCGTGCGCGGCTTCGCCGGCGCGCTGAGCGATCAGGCCACGCAGAAAGTCCGAGACTGGCTGTTTGAGACCTGCCTGCCGCTCTGGGCCGAAACCGCCTGGGACGACAAGAACGGCGGCTTCGTTGAAAGCCTCGGCTTGTCGGGCGCGCCTGAACCCGATCTGCCGCGCCGCGGCCGGGTCGCGCCGCGTCAGATCTACGCGTTCGCCCAGGCGATGATGCTGGGCTGGGACGATCCGGCGGCGGAAAAGCTGGTGCTGGACGGGCTCGACTATCTCGACACGCGCGCCCGCGCGCCGGGCGGGGGCTGGGCGAGCCTTCTCAGCCCGACCGGCGACGCGCTCGATCCTGCGCTCGCGCTTTACGATCACGCCTTCATCGTGCTCGCCGGCGCCTGGGCCTACCGCGCCACCGGCGAGACCGGCGCACGGCGGCTCGCAGAAGAGGCGCTTGAGATCATCGCCGAGCGCATGGCCGACCCCGTTCATGGCGGCTGGTGGGACACCGACGCGCGCACCGGCCCGCGCCGCTCCAACCCGCACATGCACTTGCTCGAGGCCGCGCTGTCTCTGCACCGGGCGACCGGCGAGACCTCGGCGCTCGATCTCGCGCTCGACATCGTCGAATTGTTCGAGACCCGGTTCTTCGATCCGCGCACCGGCGCGCTGACCGAATATTTCGAACCTGACTGGACCCGCGCGCCGGGGCCCGCAGGCCGGCTCAGCGAGCCGGGCCATTGCTATGAATGGGCGGTGCTGCTGGGCTTCTTCGAGGAAGCACAGGGCCGCGACCTCATCAGCTGGCGGCGCCGCCTGATCGATTTCGCCGACCGGGTGGGCCGGGACGCGCGCGGCTTCGCCTATGACGCGGTCGATCTCTCCGCGAACGTCCTGAAGCCCACGCGCCGGCTCTGGCCGCAGCTCGAAATGTTCCGTGCACGGCTCTTCCACCCCGAGACCGCCCCGCCGGGCGAGGCCGAGCGGGTGCTGGAGACGGTGTGGAGCGAGTATCTCGCGGCAGGCCCCGAGGGCGGCTGGATGGACGCGTTCGACGCCGAAGGCCGGCCTGCGGCTTCCCATGTGCCTGCGAGCATGCTCTACCACATCCTCACCGCGTTCAGCCCGTTGTGCTGGCGCTGAGCGCCGCCGGAGCCCGCCCATGGACGTCGAACGGTTCGACATCGAGGGACCGCTGCTGATCCGCGGCCGCCGCCACGGCGACGCGCGCGGCTTCTTCGAGGAGACCTGGTCGGCGGAAAAGCTCGCCGGCGCCGGTTTCGATCGCGCCTTCGTGCAGGACAATCTGTCGCTCAGCGCCGAGGCCGGCACGCTGCGCGGGCTTCACTACCAGGCGCCGCCCGCCGCCCAGGGCAAGCTCGTCATGGTGCTGACCGGGAAAATCTTCGACGTCGCCGTGGACGTGCGCGAGGGCTCGCCGAGCTATGGCCGCCATTTGGCGGTCGAACTCACAGCCGATGAACCGGTGAAGTTCTGGGTCCCCGAAGGCTTCCTGCACGGCTTCGTGACGCTGACGCCCGGCACCCGCGTCTTCTACAAGGTCACCGCGCCCTATTCCGCCGCGCATGACGGCGCGATCGCCTGGGACGACCCCGACCTCGCCATCGACTGGCCGGTCGACGCGCCGATCCTGTCGGACAAGGACGCCGCCGCGCCCCGCCTGGCCAACGCCGCGCCGCTGTTTCCGGGGACCGAAAGATGACCCGGCGCGCCTTCGTCACCGGCGGGGCGGGCTTCATCGGCTCCGCGCTCGTCTTCGAACTGATTAAGGCGGGCTGGACGGTGACGGTCTACGACGCGCTGACCTACGCCGCCGCGCCGGGCACGGTTGAAGCCCTGATGAAAGCCGGTGCGCGGATCGTCACGGGGGACGTCCGGAACCGCGAGGCGCTGCGCGCCGCATTAAACGAAAGCAAGGCGGACACGGTCTTCCACCTCGCCGCGGAAACCCATGTCGACCGGTCGATCGATGCCGCGGACGATTTCGTGACCACCAATGTGAACGGGACGTTCGAGGTGCTCGAAGCGGTCCGCGCGCGGCGTGACGCCCTGCCTGCGGACCGTGCCGACGGCCTGGTGCTCGTGCACGTCTCCACCGACGAAGTGTTCGGCGCGCTCGGCCCGGACGACGCGCCGTTCTCCGAAACCACGCCCTATGATCCGTCCTCGCCCTATTCGGCCAGCAAGGCGGGCTCCGATCATCTGGCGCGCGCCTGGGCGCGGACCTACGGGCTCGACGTCCGCGTTTCGAACTGCTCGAACAATTACGGCCCGCGCCAGTTTCCCGAAAAGCTCATCCCGCTCATGGTTCTGAACGCCTTCGATCGCAAGCCTCTGCCGGTCTATGGAGACGGGTCGAACCGGCGCGACTGGCTGCATGTCGCCGATCATGCGCGCGCCCTCAGGCTGATCGCCGAGACCGGCGCGGCCGGCCGAACCTATTGCGTGGGCGGCGGGGCGGAGCGCAGCAATCTCGAGGTCGTCGAGGCGATTTGCGACATCGCCGACCGGCTCGATCCCGGCGGTGCGCCGAGGCGCGAGCTCATCAAGTTCGTCACTGACCGGCCCGGCCATGACTGGCGCTACGCGATCGACGCGAGCCGGATCGGCGCGGAGCTGGGCTGGGCGCCGGCGCGCGATTTCGAGGACGGCCTCGCCGAGACCGTTTCCTGGTATCGGGAGAACGCAGACTGGTGGGCGCCGCTGAGAGCGCGCTACGCCGGCGGGCGGCTGGGCGCGGGATGAGCGGCACGCTGCTCATCCTCGGCCGGTCCGGCCAGCTCGCCCGCGCGCTCGAGACCGCGGCGGGTGACGGATCGTGGGAACGCGTGGTGACCGCCGGCCGCAGCGAGGCCGATCTCTCCACACCCGGAGCTGTCCGCGCCCTGATCGAAAAGACCGAGCCGGGCGTGGTGATCAACGCCGCCGCCTACACCGCCGTGGACAAGGCCGAAAGCGAGCCTGACGCCGCCTTCGCCGTGAACGCGGACGGCGCGGGCGAAGCCGCCGCTGCGGCCACCGAAGCGGGGGCGCGCTTCATTCACGTGTCCACCGACTATGTGTTTTCCAGGAACGGGCCGCATGGCGAGTACGCCCAGCCCGACCCGGTGAACGTGTACGGACGATCCAAGCTCGAAGGCGAGCGGCGCGTGCTCGAAGCCTGCCCCCGCGCCGCCATCGTCAGGACCGCCGGCGTGTTCAGCGGCCGGGGGTCGGATTTCCCAAGCGCGATGTGGCGGCTTGCGTGCGAGAACGCGCCGATCCGCGTCGTCACCGACCAGCGGGTCAGCCCCACCCCGGCCGATGATCTCGCCGTGCGCCTGCTCGCCCTCGCCGAGAAGGGCGGGTCGGGCGTCTTCCACTGCGCCGGCGCAAAAGGGCGCAGCTGGTACAAGATCGCCGAAGCCGCGCTCGCCGCGCTCGCAAAAGCCGGCGGGCCTGAACGCGAAATCGAACCGATCAGCAGTGACGACATGCCCCGCCCGGCGCAGAGGCCGTCCGACTCCCGGCTTTCGAGCATGCGTCTTGAAGAGGCCACGGGCCTGCCCGCGCCGGACTGGAAGGCCGGGCTCGACCGCGCGGTGAAGGTCTGGCTGTCGGCCTGAGCGCTCGGCTCAGCCCGCAGGCGCGCGCCCCCAGGCCACGAACGGACCGTTCTGATAGCCCGCGTCCGCCTTGCCGTAGGTAAAGGGGTCGCCGCCGGGCGTGGTGACCGCGCCGCCCGCCGCGGCCAGCACCGCATGGCCCGCCGCGATATCCCACTCCATCGTCGCGCCGAAGCGGGGGTAAAGGTCGGCCGCCCCCTCGGCGATCTTGCAGAATTTCAGCGACGACCCGGTCGGCACGAGGCGCGCCGCGCCATGCTCGCGCGCGAACCGCTCGGCGGCTTCGTCGACGCGCGAGCGGCTTGTCAGCGCGACGAGCCCGTCCTTCGGCGCGGCCCGCGTCCTGATAGGCCGCCAGTCCAGCGATCCGATGTCGGCGCCGGGCGTGGCGGCGGCGGTGAAGGCGCGCCTTCCCCCGGCGTAGATCTGCCCGAGCGCGGGAGCGTAGACGCATCCCGCGACCGGCACGCCGTGCTCGACGAGGGCGATATTGATCGTGAACTCGCCGTTGCGATCGATGAACTCGCGCGTGCCGTCCACCGGATCGACCAGAAGGAAGCGCGCGCCGGTCTCGGGCCGGACCCCGGCGGCGAAGCTTTCTTCAGCCAGAACCGGGACGCCGGGCATCAGCCGTTTCAGCCAGTCCAGGATCACCGCTTCGGCCAGACGGTCCGCCTCGGTCACCGGCGAGCGGTCGGCCTTCTGTTCGGGCATGAAATCGTTCGCATAGACGTTCATCACCGGAACGCCCGCGTGAAGGCAGATCGCGGCGAGGGCGAACGCGATATCGTCAGCATCGGTCATGACCTCAGGCCTAGACCAGCCCGGCCGCCGCGCCAAGCGCGAGGCTGGATCGGGCGCGTCGACATCGCCCGCGCTTGGAGCTAACACGTCGGACATGACCGCACCGCTTCGAAACCCGGCCCTGAAGGGCGTTCTGCTGGCCGGAGGGCTGGGCACCCGGCTCGCCCCGCTGACCGCGGCCATCTCCAAACAGCTTCTGCCGGTCTATGACAAGCCGCTGATCTATTACCCGCTTTCGACCCTGATGCTGGCCGGCGTGCGCGAGGTCTGCGTGATCTCCACGCCCGACCACCTGCCGCTCTATCAGCGGCTTCTGGGGGACGGGTCGGACTGGGGCATGGCGTTCACCTATGTCGTCCAGCCTGAACCCGCCGGCATCGCCCAGGCGCTGATCCTGGCCGAGGACTGGCTGGACGGGGCGGCCTCGGCGCTCGCGCTGGGCGACAATCTTCTCTATGCGAGCGGGCTCACCGGGCTTTTGCGCGAGGCGGCGCTGCTTGAAACCGGCGCAGTCAATTTCGCCTATCCGGTCCGCGATCCCAGCGTCTTCGGCGTGGTGGAGTTCGACGATGACGGCCGGCCGGTCGGCATCGAGGAAAAGCCGCGCGAGCCCAAAAGCCGCTGGGCAGTGACGGGGCTTTATTTCTACGACGGCACGGCGAGCGCGCGCGCCAGGGCGCTGAAACCTTCGAATCGCGGCGAGCTCGAGATCACCGACCTCAACCGCTCCTATCTCGCCGAGCAGGCGCTGAAGGTCGTCCGGCTCCCGCGCGGCGCAGCCTGGCTCGACACCGGCACGCTGGACGGGCTCGTCAGCGCAGGCGAATGGGTGCGCGCGGTGGAGCGCCAGCAGGGCTTCAAGGTCGCCTGCCCCGAAGAGATCGCCTTCCGCTCAGGCTGGATCGATCGCGAGGCGCTGTCGGGATTAGCGGCGCGCTACAAGAACGAATACGGCGCGTATCTCGCCGAAATCGCGCGCCTCCAGAGTTAGCCGAAGCGCCGCCCGATCCAGTCCAGCATCAATCCGTTGAGCTGGTCGGGCGCCTCGTACTGCGTCCAGTGCCCGCAATCCTCGATCACGTGCATTTCCAGATCCTTGCACAGCGCGGGCATCCAGGCGGCGAGCTTGGGCGGCAGCATGAAATCGCACTCCGCGCTGATCATCAGGCAGGGCATGGAGAGGCGGTGATCGACTCCGCCCAGCCGCTCCCAGTTCGCGTCGAAATTCCGGTACCAGTTGATCCCGCCGCGAAAGCCGGTCTCGCGATAGATGCGGGCGTATTCCGCGCGGGTTTCGGGCGGCACGACGATCTGATCCTCGGGACGGCCGCCCCGCGCGATGAAGTCCTCGAACCGGTCCGGCAGATGGGTGACCGAGGGCGGCAATTTGTCGAGCGCGGCGGCGGGCGGCGGTCCGCCGAAGACGAAGGCGAAGAACGCGTCCTCGCGGCCCTTGAAGATGTCGTCGGCCGCCTCGTCCTGGAAACGGACGATGTAGTGCGCCTCGCCGGCCTGCTCGCGAAACACTTCGGTGGGCGGCATCGACCCGCGCGGCAGGTGGGGCGTGTTCACCCCGATCGCGCCGAGGAACCGGTCCGGGATCAGGCAGGCGGCGTGCCACATCAGGATACCGCCCCAGTCATGACCGGCGATCACCGCCTTCTCGATATCGAGCGCGTCGAGCAGGCCGGAGAGGTCGCCGGTCAGCCGGTCCACCCCGTAGGCCTTGATCTCATGGGGCCGGTCAGACCCGCCGAAGCCGCGATTGTCCGGCGCGATGACGCGGTAGCCTGCGTTCGCCAGCGCCTCGATCTGTTTCGCCCAGCTCATCGCCAGCTCCGGCCAGCCGTGCAGCAGCAGCACCGGCAGACCGTCATCGGGCCCGGCCTCGTGGACCGACAGGGTCACCTCGCCGACATCGATCTTCCGGGCGGGGGGCATGGGGGTCATGGCTGGTCCTTCGCGGCGCGTCGTTTCCGGCGTTCCCAGATTAGAAGATCGGCGACGAACACGGCCAGCCCCGCCCAGATCAGGCCGAAGGTGACCGCATGGGCCGCGGTGAAGGGCTCTCCGTAATAAAGCCCGACGCAGAACTGCAGGGTCGGCGCGAGAAACTGCGCCGCACCGATCACTGCGAAGCTCAGCCCGCGCGCGCCCAGGATGAAGAACAGGAGCGGCGCCACCGTCATCGGACCTGTGAGGATCAGAAGCGCCGCTTCGCCCCAGCCCGCCCTGAAATGCCCGCCCCCGCCGAACTCGACGAAGACCAGCGCGACAAGGCTCGGCCCGGCGATGATCACCGTCTCCCAGAACAGTCCGATCCGCCCGTCGGTCGCCACTGTCTTGCGGATATAGGCGTAGGCGGTGAAGCTCGCGGCGAGAAACAGCGCAATGACGGGAAGCTCGCCCACGGTGACGATCTGGTTGATCACGCCCAGGGCGGCCAGCCCGACCGCGACCGCGCGCAACCGGCCGAAGCGCTCGGATGCGATGAACACCCCGACCGCGACATTCATCAGCGGGTTGATGAAATATCCCAGCGAGACCTCGAGCACCTGATCGGTGTTCACCGCGAAGATGAAGGTCCACCAGTTCGCCCCGATCAGCGCCGCGCTGAGCAGCAGAAGACCCACCGCTTTCGGATCGGCGAGCACCGACATCGCCGCGCGCCATTTGCGCGCCGCGATCACCAGCACGGCCAGAAGCGGAACCGACCAGATCGCCCGGTGCAGCACGATCTCGGTCGGCCCGGCGAAGCTCAGGAATTTATAGAAGATCGGCGACAGCCCCCAGATCGCATAGCCGGCGAGCACGGTGGCTGCGGCGGGCGCGGGGGCGAGGCGGCCGGATTCAGGGCTCGGCGGCGGGGACTTTGAAGCGCTCATGGCCCGCGCTTAGCGCGGAACGGGCGCGGCGTCATTCCGGTCTATGCGGTCGCCTTGCGCGCGGCGACGATCCGGCCCAGCCGCCAGACCATCCACACCGCCGACCAGACATGGCCGAGCACCGGAAGCGGCAGGATGAAGACGAGCGCGATCGTCTTGTTCGGCTCGAGGATCCAGATCAGGACCGCGACGAAAAAGAAGCTCAGATACAGGTCGAACAGGCTGACCACGCCCCAGGGCTCGCTGATCAGCCAGGCGATCGCTTCGGAGAGCGACTGGTTCGCCGTGACGATCGCCCAGACGATGAGGGCCAGCAGGATGAGACCGCCCAGGGCGGAGAGGATGCGGACGAGGGTCATCGGCGAAGCTCCGTTGTGAGGCTCACCTGTCTACGTCCGCGCCGCCCCGGCGGTTCATCGCCGGCCTAGTCCCGGTCCGCGTCCGCGACCTCCGGCGGCGCGTCCTTCGGCGTGTAGGGCGTGTCGGCCGGGTGGCGGAACAGGTCTTCGTCGAGCTCGCCTTCCCACTTGGCCACCACCGTCGCGACGGTCGCGTCGCCGGTGACGTTCAGCGCGGTGCGGGCCATGTCCATGATCCGGTCGACCGGCAGGATGAAGCCCACCACGATGGCGATCTGCTCAGGCGGGACCCCGAAGGTCTGAAGCACGATCGCCAGCAGGAACAGCCCGGCGCTGGGGATTCCGGCCGCGCCGATCGAGGCGATGGCGGCGGTGAAGGCGATCAGAACGTAATTGGTGAAGGTCAGGTCGTAGCCGAAGGCCTGGGCGGTGAAGAGCGCCAGAATGCCGAGATAGAGCGCGGTGCCGTCCATGTTGATCGTCGCGCCCAGAGGCAGGACCGAACCGGCGATCGAGCGTTTGACGCCCAGATTCTCGCTGGCGTTGGCGATGGTCACCGGCAGGGTCGCGCTCGAGCTGGCGGTGGAATAGGCCACCGCGATCGCGTCCATCATGCCGCGGATGAAATTCATCACCGGCAGGCCGAGCACGAAGCGGATGATGCCGCCATAGATCAGCACCGCATGGGTGAAGAGCCCGGCGTAGACCGCAGCGATCAGGATGGCGATGGCGCGCAGCGCCTCAAGCCCCTGCTCGGCCACGGTGAAGCTCACCAGCGCGAAGACGCCGAAGGGCGCGACCTCCATGACGATGTGGGTGACCTTCAGCACCACGTCGGAGGCTTGCGTGAAAAGGTCTCCGACGAGCTTGCCGGCCTTGCCGGCCATCAGGATGCCCACGCCCAGCAGAACCGCGAAGAAGATCACGGCCAGAACGTCCCCGTCGGCCAAGGCCGCGACCGGATTGTCCGGCACGATGGCGAGCAACCGGTCGACCAGGCTTTCAGACTGGGTGGACACCGGCACCGCGTCCGCGCCGCCCAGATCCACGCCCTCGCCGGGCCGGAAGGTGAGCCCGAAAATGATCCCGATGATGTTGGCGAAGAAGGTGGTGGCGAAATAGAGCACGATCGTCTTGATCCCGATCGAACCGAGCTTGGCCGGATCGCCCAGCGCCACGACGCCCGCCACCAGCGTGGTCAGGATCAGCGGTACGATGAGCATGCGGATCAGCCGGATGAACAGATCACCCACCGGTTTGACGTAGGTCTCGAGGAACTCGGCCGTCACGTCAGGGCCGAAGAGCTGGGTCGCGCCCAGGCCTACGATCACGCCGAGGACCAGAGCCCCGAGCACGCGCTGCCACAGCGCGACGCCGAACCACCATTTCATGAACGACTCTCCGCCCTAAGCCCTTGTCTCGGGCGCGAGCGTAAGCCCGCCTCAGCGGAAATCAACGCCGGACGGCGGCGTCGAAAAGCTTGAACCCGATCATGCGCAGCGCGATCAGCGCCCAGATGCCGCCTGCGATCAGCGCCCAGGGCGCGAGACCATGGCCCGGATCGAGCCTTGAAAGCGCGATCAGACCGGCCGCGCCGAGCGCGTTCAGGCCGACGATCCGCCAGGAAATGTCGCGATAGCGCTCCGCCGCGCGCATGGTCCGGCCGGAAAACCAGCGCCAGGCGCGCGCCGCCCGGCCGCCGTCATGGGCGCGCCGGTCGGTTTCACGGATGTGGGACGCATCGCTCATAAAGGTCAGGATACGGACTTTTTACGTCCAGGTCAAAGACGCGCCTCAGCCCTCCTCCCAGCCCCGGGACACAGGCGCGGAGACGACGCAGCGCAATCCGTCCGCGCCGAGCTCGAAAACCGTTTCCGCGCCCATCTGCGCGGGCAGGGCGCGCTCGATCAGCTCGCGTCCGAACCCGTCTTCGCCGGCGGCCGGCCGGGGTTCGGTCCAGCGTTCGGTCCATTCGACCGACAGCCGGCGCTTCTCACCGGCCTCCTCCACCCGCCAGACGATGGCCAGCGATCCGTCAGGCCCTGTCAGCGCGCCGTGCTTGAGCGCGTTCGTCATCAGCTCGTGCAGGACCAGCGCGAAGGTCTGAAGGCGAGACGAGGCGAGCGTGACGCCTTCAGGACCGTCGAGCGTGATCTGGCTGCGCACCTCGCCTTCGTGAAGGCCGTGCGCTTCAAGCTCGGTCAGCAGTAGCGAGTCGAAACTCACCCGCCGGCCCGCGTCGAGCCGGGACAGAAGGCCTGTCGCCCGGCCCAGCGCGTGAAGGCGCGCCATGAAGCGGTGTTCGAAATCGTCGAGATCGGTGCTGTTGGCGCGGGTGCGCCGGGCGACCGAGAGCACCACGCCCAGAAGATTTCGCGTGCGATGCTGCAACTCGTCGACCAGCACCTCCTGGCGGGCGGCGATGCGGCGTTCCTCGGTGACGTCGCGGAAGATGTGCGCTGCGCCGATCTGGTTACCCGCCGTGTCGTGCACGGGGCTGAAGCGCAGATCGTAATAGCGGGCGGTTGCGGGGTCGGGCCCGAACTCCATGACCGTGTTGAAGGTCTCGCCGCCCAGCGCGCGGTCCCAGATGTCCTTCGCCTTGCGGCGCTCCTCGGGCCAGCTGTGGATGCCCTCAAGCAGGTGATCGCCCTGCCCGATCGGCGCGCCCCACAGCCGCGCGTACTCGGCGGAATAGGCGGAATTGCAGAACAGGACCCGGTAATCGAAATCGATGGCGGCGATGAGATCGGTCGTCCCCTCCGCGACGCCATGCAGGACCGCTTCGGTGCGGGCGCGTCGAGCCTCGGCCTCGGACCTCATGAGCGCCGACCAGATCAGATCGGCGGTGCGGCCCACGAGCGCCAGTTCGGCCTCCGGCCAGGCGCGCGGCGCCGCGGTGGTCGCGCATAACGCGCCGAGCAGCGCGCCCTGCTTGAGGACTGGCGCGACGGCCAGGCCGATAATGTCCAGCGCCGTACAGGCGGCGCGGTCCGCATCGGGCAGGGCGTCGCTCGTCCGGCTGTCTTCGACGCCGTAGGGCCGGCCGGCTCGCAACAGGGGCATGGACCACTGGAAATCCGAAACCTTGTGCCGGCCGGCGAGCGTGCCGCCGCGCACCACGTGATCGCGCCGCACCAGAGAAACCCCCGACGCCTCGTCGATCGTCACATAGTAGACCCTGTCGGCGTCGAGGCGCTCGGCCAGCCGCTTGCAGGCTTCCGCCTCGATCGCTTCCGGATCGGAAAGGGTGCGCAGCGCGGCGGCCAGGCCGTCGAGAAAGCGCCGATCCTCCGGCGCGAGCGGGGCGCCGCCGTCCGTGTCGTCAGTCGAACCCATACAGCACACCTAACACGTCACCGGCCGATAGCGAGGCGCCCGAACCGTGTTCTAAAAAGAAAACCCCGCCGGCTGTGACGCCGGCGAGGCGAGGTCCGGGTGCGGAACCCGGCGACAGGAGAGGGTCGGATCAGGCGTTGAGCGCGTTCTCGGCCCGCACGATCGCAGCGGCTGCGGCCACGACGGCGGCGATGCGAACGGCGGCCTGGATCTGCTCGGCGGACAGGCCCGCCTTGCGCAGCTCGTGCTCATGGGCGTCGATGCACATGCCGCAGCCGTTGATCGCCGAAACCGCCAGCGACCAGAGCTCGAAATCGGCCTTGTCCACGCCGGGATTGCCGATGACGTTCATCCGCAGCTTGGCCGGCAGGGTCTTGTAATCGCTCGCCTTGGCCAGGTGCACGAAGCGGTAGTACACGTTGTTCATGCCCATGATCGAGGCGGCGGCCTTCGCGCCGGCGATCGCCTCGGCGCTGAGCTTGTCCTCGATCTCGGCGGTGAGGTCGGCGAGCACCTCGGCGTCGCCCAGCGCGTAGGCCGAGGCCAGGAAGCAGCCGTACTTCTTCTGGTCGTCCAGCACGGTTTCGCGCGCCAGCGAGCTCAGGTTCAGCTTGATGTCCTTGGCGTGATCGGGAATGCGGTTCTTCAGCGCGTCGAGGCTCATCAGGCGTCTCCATGTCTTTTGGGGGTGAGCCGGACCGGCCGCGGCCCGGACAGGCGCTTCGCCTCTCGGGGATGCGAAGACTTTGGGGGATGGGCGCGGCCGGTCCGGCGCTCGCCCCGGAAGTTCCGGAGCGAGGGCGGGAGAGGCCGCTCGGGGCGGCCGGAAGACCAGCCGCCCCTTGCGATTTCGGCTCAGGCCGCGAGCGTGTCGCCGCCCACCGCGCGGTTGCACGGGCACAGCTCGTCGGTCTGCAGCGCGTCCAGGACACGCAGCGTGTCTTCCGGATTGCGGCCGACATTGAGGTTGTTGGCGTAGACGTGCTGGATCTCGCCGTGCGGATCGACGATGAAGGTGTAGCGGTAGGCCACGCCTTCAGGCGAACGCACGCCCAGCGCGTCGGTCAGCGAGCCGGTCGGATCGGCGAACTGCCACTGGTTGAGCTTGTTCAGATCCGGGTGCTCGCGGCGCCAGGCCAGCTTGCAGAACTCGTTGTCGGTCGAGCCGGTCATCACGATCGCGTCGCGGTCGGCGAACTCGTCGTTCAGCTTCGCGAACGCGGTGATTTCGGTCGGGCACACGAAGGTGAAGTCCTTCGGGTAGAAGACGATGACCTTCCACTTGCCTTCGAAGGACTCGTGGGTGATCGGCTCGAACGCCGACTCGCCGTTTTCCTCGTGCTGGTTGAAGCCGGGCTTCACGCCGACGACTTCGAATTCGGGGAGCTTGTCGCCAATACCGAGCATGTCTTCTCTCCTGTCTCTTCGTTCTCGATGGGCGCTTCCGGAAGGGGCCGGAAACGGTGACCGTGCGGGCCGCCTCACCCCGAAGAAAGGGTGGGCGCGTCCCGGACGTCCGCTATATGTGGGAGGGAAAGCTATCAAGCCAATGGATTGTGCCTTGGCGAGCTATTGGAAATGTCTATGGCGACGATACTGCCCACCCTGCGCCAGCTGAAGTTCCTGCAAGCCCTGGCCGATCACGGGTCTTTCTCGCGCGCGGCGGAGGCGTGTTTCGTCACCCAGCCCACGCTTTCGGCCGGCATCAAGGAGCTCGAAGGCCTTCTGGGCGCAGTGCTGGTCGAACGCGGCCCGCGCGGCGCATCGCTCACGCCGGCCGGCGAAGCGGCGGTGGAGCGCGCGCGCCTGGTGCTGACCGAGACCGAGGATCTGGTGCACGCCGCGCGCGCGGCCGGTCAGCCGCTGACCGGCCCGTTCCGGCTCGGCGTCATCCCCACCATCGCGCCCTTCCTGCTGCCCCAGGTCCTGCCCGCTCTGCGCGAGGCGTTTCCCGACATGGAGCTGTTTCTGCGCGAGGACCTCACCCATCGTCTGGTCGAGGGCTTGCGCGACAGAAAGCTCGACGCGGCGCTGATCGCCCTGCCCTATGACGCGGACGCCATCGAAACCGTCAGCCTGATCGAGGACGAGTTCCTGTTCGCCGCCGCACCCGATCACAAGCTGGCGCAGACCGATCCGCTGACCCCCGAGGCGCTGTCGGGCGAGCCGCTTTTGCTGCTGGAGGACGGGCACTGCCTGCGCGATCACGCGCTCGCGGTCTGTACGACCAGCCGGCCGGAGAAAGAAAACGCGCGGTCCGATTTCGCCGCGACCAGCCTTCACACCCTGGTGCAGATGGTCCGCTCAGGGCTCGGCGCGACGCTGCTGCCGCGGCTCGCCGTGGACGCCGGGCTCGCCGACCGGCTCGGGCTCGCCATCAAGCCCTTCAGCCCGCCCATCGCAGGCCGGGCGATCGGCATGGCCTTCCGCCGGGGAAGCGCCCGCGCCGAGGAAGCCCGCCAGCTCGCCGCCGCCGTGCGCGAGGCTCTGACCGCCAAACAGGACAGCGGGCGCAAGGCGGGCTGATCAGACCCGGCGGACGAGAAGCTTGTCGATCCGCCGGCCGTCGAGATCGACGACTTCGAAATCCCATCCCTCGATGCGAACATGATCGCCGACGCCGGGCAGTGAATCAGACCGGTCCAGAACCAGACCGGCGACGGTTTCGTACTCACGGTCTGGATCTAGCGGCAGGCCGATCAGGTCGGCGAATTCGTCGACCGGCATCCATCCGGCCACCAGATAACCGCCCGCCTCGCGCTCGACGATCTTGGGTTCGGACGCCCCGCCCTCGGGGAACTCGCCGGCGATCGCCTGCAAGAGGTCCATCGGCGTGACCAAGCCTTCGAAATGGCCGTACTCGTCGAAGACCAGCACCATATGGGCGGGCGCGCGTTTCAGGGATTCGAGCAGATCGAGCACCGGCATGCCGTCGGGAATGACCGGCGCTTCGACCATCAGCGATCTGAGGTCGAGCTCACGCCCGTCGGCCTGGGCGGCGAGCACGTCGCGAGCGCGCAAGATTCCGACAACGTCGTCCTCGCCGCCGTCCCGAACCGGCATTCTGGAATGGCCGGTCGCGGCGAAGCGGCGCATCACGGTTTCGGCGCCCTCGGACATATCCACCGTATGCACGTCCAGCCGGGGCACCATCACGCCTTTCGCCGTGCGGTCTGCGATCCGCATGACGCCTGCGATCATGTCGGTTTCGGCCGGCTCCATAAGGCCCGAGGTGCGGGCGTCCGCGAGCACGGTGCGCACCTCCTCGTCGGTCACGCCGCGGTCGGCTGGCCCGCTCTGGCCCAGCACGAAAAGCACCGCCTTGCTGGAGACGTCGAGCAACCAGACGAACGGCGCGGCAGCGACCGCGACGAGGCTCAGCGGCCGGGCGGCCCGCGCCGCCCAGACTTCAGGAGCGCGCAGGGCGATCTGTTTGGGGACCAGCTCGCCGAACACCAGCGACAGGTAAGTGATCGCCACGACCACCAACCCCACGCCGAGCGCGTCGGCCATCGCCGCGCCGAGCCCGGCGCGTTCCAGCGCAGCGGCCAGCCCGGCTCCCAGCGTGGCCCCTGAGAACGCACCGGCGAGCACGCCCACCAGGGTGATGCCGATCTGTACGCTTGACAGCAGCCGGCCTGGGTCGGCCGCCAGCTCCAGCGCCGCCTTCGCGCCGCGATCGCCGCGATCGGCCATGACCTTGAGCCGGGCCTCGCGCGCGGTCACGATCGCCAGCTCGGACATGGCGAGCAGGCCGTTGAGCGCGATGAGCAAGAGGATGACGAGGAGGGTGACGGTCACGCGCAAATCCGATCGATCGACTGTCCCGTCCTTTCAGCACGCCCCGGCGCCGCGATAAAGACGAATCCAGGCGACGAAGCGTGGATGCGCCGCTAGACCTCGCCCATGGACCTGCTCACCCTTCTTCCGCCGATCGCCGCCCTGGGCTCGGCGATGGCGCATTCGGGCATGGCCCTGTTCACCAAGCGCGCGGTCGATACACTCGTCTTTCGCTCGGTGACGATCGTCTTCGGCGCGCTGCTGCTCTCTCCGATCCTTCTGACCAATCCGATACCCACAGCTGAGGTCTGGCCGTTCCTGCTGGGCGGCGTGGTGATGATCTGGGCGTTCAACATGTTCATGATCACAGCCTTCAGGGCTGGAGACATGAACCTCGTCTACCCCGTCATGCGCGGCGCGGCGCCGGGTCTGGCCGCGATCGGCGCCTGGATCGTCTTCTCCGAAAGCCTCGGCGTGCTCGACGCGCTGGGCCTGGCGGTCGCCAGCGCCGCGCTCATCGCCTTCGCCTGGCCCGATCGCGGCAGGGCGCCGAAAGCCAAAGCAGTCGGCTTCGCACTGGCCGCAGCCTCGATGACGGCGCTCTACACGGTCGTCGACGCAGGCGGAGCGCGCCTTGCGAGCTCGCCCTTCGTCTATGCCGCCTGGCATTTTGCGATCTCCAGCATTGCGCTGACCGTCACGGCGGTCATCCGGCGCGGCCCGTCACGCTATCTGACCGCCGCGCGCGCAGGCTGGCGCGGGGCGCTCGCCTGCGCGAGCCTGGCGGCGGTGAGCTACACGCTGATCCTATGGGCCTACGCTCATGCCGAGATCGCGCCCATGGCCGCCTTGCGCGAGACCTCGATCGTGTTCGGCGCGATCCTCGCCGCGCTCATACTGAAAGAACCCTTCGGCGCGCGCAGAGCGGTGCTGGCCGCCGTGCTGGCGGGCGGGCTCGCCGCGCTTCAGCTGGGCTGACCGCCGATCCGGCTTCCGCTCCGGCGCGTATTGTAAGATAACGCTCCTCCCCTCCAGCCGCCGGACAGCACGACATGGGTGAAAAGACCAAGACCCTCGGACAGGGCTCGAAACTGCTCGTCGACGTGGGCCCGGCCGCGGTCTTCATGATCAGCTACAATGTCGCCAAGGCCATGGTCGGCGATGCGGCGATCTACTGGGCGACAGGGCTGTTCATGGCCGCGACCGCGCTGGCGGTGGCCTGGTCGATCCTGGTGCAGAAGCGCTTTCCGCCGATGCTGATGGTCACCTTCGTGATCGTGACGGCCTTCGGCGCGATGACGATTTATCTGCAGGATCCGATCTTCGTCTACATCAAGCCGACGATCATCAACGTGTTGTTCGGCATAACGATTCTGGTCTGCTTCGCCTTCGGCTTCAATGTCTGGCGCTATCTGTTCGGCACCATATTCGAGATGCCCGAGCGCATCTGGTTCATCCTGGCCGTCCGCTGGGCGCTGTTCTTCCTGTTGCTCGCCCTGGTGAACGAGGTGCTCTGGCGGCACATCACTGATTCCGTGGTCACCGCCGACCAGCGCTGGTTCGACTGGCTGGAGCTGTCAGAGCAGTTCTGGGTGAATTTCCGCTTCTTCGGCGTCTACCCGCTCTTCTTCGTGTTCGTGCTGGCCAACCTGCCGATCACCATGAAATACGCCAGCGAACCCGGAGAGCCTGAGAAAGACGCCGCGAAGGCGGAAGGCGAAGGCTGACCGCGCCGCTGACGCGGCTGTGATTTCCCTGTGAGGCGTCGCCGGGCTAGATATCGGGTCATGAGCACGCTCTTCGCCCTTCTCCTCGCCCTTCTCGCCGGTCAACCTGCAGAGGCGGACGCCAGCCCCGCTCCGGCTGAGACCGCCGGGCCGGTCGTGGTCGAGCTGTTCACCAGCCAGGGCTGTCCGATGTGCCCCGGCGCGAACGCGCTTTTAGGCGAGCTGGCCGACGAGCCCGGCGTGATCGCCGTCGCCTACGGGGTGAGCTACTGGGACGTCTACGGCTGGACCGACGAGTTCGCCATGGCAGAATTCGCCGCCCGCCAGCAGGCCTATGTCGACACCGGCGAAGCCCACCGGGTCTACACCCCCCATTTCGTGGTCAACGGCTCGCCTGAGAAGCTGCGCTATTCGCAAGAGCGGATCCGCACAGCGGTCGCGAGCGCCGCGCCCCTGCCCGTCGAGGCCGCGCTGAGCCCGGCGGAGACCGGCTGGACGCTGACCCTGGACGGGCCGGCCCGCATCGCGCCGGCGCAGATCTGGCGGGTCGATTTCGAACCCGGCCTGATCGAGCGCGAGATCGGCGGCGGCCCCAACGAAGGCAAGACCGTCTCTCACTATCAGACCGCCCGCGCACTAACCGAGATCGGCGCCTGGTCCGGCGGTCCGCTCACCCTGGCGATCCCGCCGGCGCCTGCGGGCCGCGACACCGCGATCCTCATCCAGGACGGCCCGGGCGGCCCCTTGCTCGCCGCCGCGCACGCGCACTAGGCTCGCCCCGAAGCGCCGCTGTCGGCGAAGGGGGTCGCATGCGTATTTTCCTGACAGGTCTCGCTCTTCTCATCGCCGCCTGCGCGGTACCGCCCGACGACGATGAGGCCGCAACCGGCCCCGTGCTCGTCACCGTGCTGAGCGATACTGGTGCAGGGACCGCGCCCACAGAAGGCCTGTTCAGGATCTACGGTATCGAAGGCCCGGCCACCGGTCTGACGGCGGCCGACCTCGCCGCCCTGCCCTCCGACACGATCGAGACCGACTTTCCGGCGGGCGCGGCGCCGCGCGCGTTTTCAGGCCCGCGCCTCTCGGCCGTGCTCGAAGCGGTGGGCGCAGCGGGGATGGGCGCACGCCTGACCGCCTCGGACGGCTATCAGGTCGAGCTCACCGCCGCCGAGATCGCCGCCGGGGAGCCGGTGCTCGCCACCCATGTGAACAGCGCGCCGCTGGTCACCGGCGGGCTGGGCCCGTCAGTGCTGGTCTGGCGGCGCGGCTCGGACCCGGCCTATGCGGAGATGACCGACGATCTGTGGCCCTGGGCGGTGTTCGCGGTGCAGGCGCTTGAAGCGCCCGGCGGCTCCGGCTAAGCGCGGGCCATGGCCGCTCCGAAAAAGACCTCCGCAAAGAAGCGCCGCCCGCCCGGGCTCAATCGCGAGCAGGCCGAGGAGATCTTCGCCCGGCTCGCCGAAGCCCTGCCCGAACCCAAGACCGAGCTCGAATACCACTCCCCTTTCACCCTGGTGGTCGCCGTCGCGCTGAGCGCGCAGGCCACCGATGTGGGTGTGAACAAGGCCACCCGCCGCCTCTTCGCCGAGGCCGACACGCCGGAGACGATGCTCGCGCTCGGCGAGGACGGGGTGCGCGAGCACATCAAGACGATCGGGCTGTTCCGCAACAAGGCGAAGAACGTCATCGCCCTTTCAAAGATGATCCTCGAGGAGTTCGGCGGCGAGGTGCCGCAGACCCGCGACGAACTCGTCCGGCTTCCCGGCGTCGGGCGGAAAACCGCCAACGTCGTGCTCAACGAGGCGTTCGGCCAGCCCACCATCGCGGTGGACACCCATATCTTCAGGGTCGGCAACCGGACGAAGCTCGCGCCGGGCAAGACCCCTGACGAGGTCGAGGACCGGCTCGAACGCATCGTGCCCGAGCCCTATCTCAAGGGCGCGCATCACTGGCTGATCCTGCACGGCCGCTATGTCTGCAAGGCGCGCAAGCCCGAATGCTGGCGCTGCGCCATCGCCGATCTCTGCCGCTTCAAGGACAAGACGCCCGCGCCGAAATAGGCGCCGCGCCTACGCGCCGAGCGCCAGCCAGGCCATGTAGGCGATGTAGAGCGCCAGAAGGATCGCGCCTTCGATGCGGCTGATCCGCTTGCCGGTCAGGGCGAAGACCACCAGAAGCGCCGCCGCGCCGAGCATCACCAGAAGATCGATCCCGAACGCGCCGGGGGCGAGATCGAACGGCGCGATCACCGCCGCGCCGCCCAGGATGAAAAGCGCGTTGAAGATGTTCGAGCCGACGACGTTGCCGAAGGCGATGTCGCCTTCGCCCTTGCGCGCGGCGCTGAGCGAGGCGGCGAGCTCGGGCAGCGAGGTGCCCACCGCCACGATCGTGAGCCCGATCACGGCCTCGCTGATCCCGACGGCGAGCGCGAGATCGGTCGCCCCGTCCACCAGAAGGCGGGCGCCGCCGACGACGCCGACAAGGCCCAGAAGGAAGAACACGACCGCCATGCCGCGCTTGGGCGCGGACACGCTTTCCGCCTCGGCTTCATGAAGCGCCGCGCCGGCGTCATGAGTGCGCCGGTCGATCACGTAGGAGATCACGACATAAGCCAGAAGCAGCGCAACCAGCGCCAGGCCGACCAGCCGGCTGAGCGGCAGCAGCCAGATCGCCGCGGCCGCCACGATGGAGGCGAGCGCCAACGCCGGACCGTCGCGCCGGAAGGCCGCCGCGTTCACCGTGATCGGCGCGAGCAGCGCCGTGGCGGCGAGGATGAGCAGGATGTTGGCGATGTTCGAGCCGACCACGTTGCCCACCGCCACGTCCGGCGATCCGGCGAGGCTCGCGGTGACCGAGGTCGTCAGTTCAGGCGTGGAGGTGCCGAAGCCGACCACCACCAGGCCGATCAGAAGCGGGCTGACTCCGAAGGCTTTCGCAAGGCCCGTGGCGCCGCGCACGAGCGCCTCCCCGCCGAGCACCAGAAGGACGAGACCGGCGAGAATGAACAGGGCGCTCAAGGGGCTTCTCCGTAAATGGCTCGCGTAAATGGGGGCGGCTCAGGCCTCGCCGCAAGGGCGGTCCCGGCATAATCACATCCGCGTGCGGCGGGTGACGCATCGCATGCCGCATCCTATATGCACTCGCGAAGCGTTATCGCGGCGCGACCCCACGCCGCCCCGAGGAGAATGGACGCCATGCGCCTTCGTTCCGACACCGAGTACAAGACGACCCTCATCCCCGCCGACAAGGCGCTGCCGGGCCGCATCCAGGCGCTGCCCACCGCGTCCGAACACTTCGTCTACGGCACGCCCTTGAAGGGCGAGATCCCCGCCGGCGCGGAGGTCGCGGTGTTCGGCATGGGCTGTTTCTGGGGCGTGGAGCGGGTGTTTTGGAACCTGCCGGGCGTGCTGAACACGGCTGTGGGCTATGCGGGCGGGATCACGCCGAACCCGACCTATGAAGAGGTCTGCTCGGGCCGCACCGGTCACACCGAAGCGGTGCGCGTGGTCTACGATCCCAAGAAGATCAGCTTCGGGCAGCTCCTCAAGGCGTTCTGGGAGAACCACGACCCGACCCAGGGCATGCGCCAGGGCAATGATATCGGCACCCAGTACCGCTCGGCGATTTACTGGACCGGCGAGGCGCAGAAGCAAGCGGCCGAGAAAAGCGCCGCCGCCTACACCGAAGCGCTGGCCGCCGCCGGAAAGGGCGCGCCGACCACCGAGATCCGCGAGGCCGGCCCGTTCTACTTCGCCGAGGATTATCACCAGCAGTATCTGGCCAAGAACCCGCAAGGCTATTGCGGCATCGGCGGCACCGGCGTCGCCTGCCCGATCGGGGTCGGCGTCAGCGCGGATTAACCGCCCTACCGCCCGGTCGAACCGAAGCCGCCCTGGCCGCGATCGGTGTCGTCCAGGCTCTCGACCGGTTTCCAGTCGATGCGGGAAACCTGGGCGATCACCATCTGGGCGATGCGCTCGCCGCGTTCGATGACGAAGGGCTCGGGTCCGAGATTGATCAGCATGATCTTGATTTCGCCGCGATAGTCCGCGTCGATGGTCCCCGGCGTGTTGAGACACGTGATTCCGTGCTTGAACGCCAGGCCCGAACGCGGGCGGATCTGGGCCTCGAACCCGTCGGGCAGAGCGATCGACAGACCCGTGGGCACGAGCGCCCACTTGCCCGGCTCAAGCGTCATCGGCTCGGCGTCGGGCAGGGCGGCGCGCAGATCGAGCCCGGCCGCGCCGGCGGTTTCATAGCGGGGCAGGTCGAGCCCGTCGAAATGGGGCAGGGTCTTTACGGGCAGGTCGAACATGATCGGCTCTCGCGAAGGGAATCGGTTTTGCGAAAGCCTAGGCCGGACCGGGGCGCCCGTCAGCCGTTCTGACGCGCGCCCAGCCTGCCGGGACCGGTCAGTCTTCAGCTTGCGCGTTCTCGGCCATCCAGGCGTCGAGCGCGGCCTCGGACTCAGCGTAGCCCTCGAGCGCTGCGCGGATCGCAGCGACATCGTCCTGGCTCAGATCGCCCCGGGCGCGCTCAACCATGTACTGCGGCTCGAGCTCTTCGCCGTTCTCGTCGGTCAGGCCGCTGGCGAAGCTCATGGCGAGGATGCGCGCGTTTTCGCCTTCGCCTTCCTGAATCAGGAGGGGAACGCCGTGATAGCGCACGAGTTCGAAATCGTTCGCATCGGGTACGACCGAGTCGCGCACGCACAGCATGCCCGGCGCGTCCGCGGCGATCGGCGGGCGCTCCATCAGACCGGGCGCGGCGCTTTCGGCGCGAAGCTCGTAATCGGTGATTTCGGTCGCTTCGGTTCCGTCAGCGCTGAGCTCGTAGCACTGGGCGAAAGCCGCGCCCGGCGCGATTGCCGCAAGCGCGAATGCGGCGACAGCCGTCTTTTTCATGGGAGTCCCCTCGAGGGTCCGCTTCTGGTCATATGGCCGCAAGCCTATCAGCGCGGGAACGCGCTCTCAAACGGGCCGGGCGCCCGTCCTGCAGTCGGCGATCAGAGCGAAGCAGCGATTTCGGCGGCCAACCTGCGGGCGATTTCCGCCTTGCCGGCGCGCTCATAGACCGTCTCGCCGTCGGGCCGGATGACCAAAGCGGCGTTCTCCGCCCCGCCCATCACGTCGCCGGACACGTCGTTGGCCACGATCCAGTCGCAGCCCTTGCGCAGACGCTTTTCCCGGGCGTGGCGGGCCACGTCATGGGTTTCCGCGGCGAAGCCCACGACCAGCCGCGGCCGGCGCGGCGGGGCGAGCCCGGCGACGGTCTTCAGGATGTCGGGGTTTTCGACGAGCTTCAGCGCAGCGAAGCCGGACTTGGCGAGCTTGAGCTTGCGATCGGACATCTCTGCGGGCCGCCAGTCGGCCACCGCCGCGACAGCCACGAACACGTCGGCGGGCAGCGCGCCCTGGACCGCGGCGAGCATGTCGCGCGCGCTTTCCACGCTCACCCGCGTGACGCCGGCCGGCGCGTCGAGCGCGACCGGGCCGGAGACCAGCGTGACGTCGAAGCCCTCGTCGCGCAGCGCCGCAGCGATCGCATAGCCCTGCTTGCCCGAGGAGCGGTTGGACAGAAACCGCACCGGGTCGATGGCCTCCAGCGTCGGGCCGGCGGTGACGACGGCGCGCTTCACGCCGAACGCAGCGCGTCGAGCACGGCGTCGGCGATGCGCTCGATCTCGGGCAGACGGCCCGGCCCGAACTCGCCGCACGCCATTTCGCCCTCGTCGGGCTCCATCACCGTGACGCCGCGCTCGCGCAGGGTGGCGACATTCTGAACGGTGGCGGGGTGGGTCCACATGCGCACGTTCATCGCCGGCGCCATCAGTACAGGCGTGTCGGTCGCCAGAAGCGTGGTGGTGGCGAGATCGTCGCAGATCCCGCACGCATGCTTGGCGATGAGATTGGCCGTCGCCGGACAGACAAGAAGCAGGTCCGCCGAGCGCGAGAGCTCGATATGGCCCATTTCGGTCTCGTCGGTCAGCGAAAACAGGTCGTCATAGACCTTGTCGCCCGAAAGCGCGGCCAGGCTCATCGGCGTGACGAACTTTTTGGCCGCCGCGGTCATGACGCAGCGCGTCGCGACGCCCCGCTTTTTCAGGAGCCGGACGAGTTCGAGCGATTTGTAGGCGGCGACACCGCCGCCGACGATGAGTAGTACGCGCTTGTCCGTCATGGCCGTCGCCCTTCGGAAAATCCTGTCCGGCGTTACTAACCCCGCCCGGCCCGCCCGTCACCTGCGGCGGCGGCGGCGGGGTCAGGGGGCGTCTTCGAGCCGATACGACCATCGCTCCAGCCATTCGCGGAAACCGGCCTCGTCCAGCACGCCTTCGGCCAGCGCGAGCACGGTCCCGGTCGCCTCACGCTCAGGCGCGTCGAGATACCAGCCGTTGATGCGCAGGGTGACATACGCGCAGATGAACGCCATTCGCTTGTTGCCGTCCACAAAGGGATGGTTTCGGGCGATGCCGAACGCGATCGTCGCGGCGAGTTCGTGAACGCTGGGCGTATCGGCGGCGTAGGCGATGCGGTTGTCGGCGCGAGCGAGCGCAGACCTGAGCCCGCCCTCGTCGCGCAGACCGGCCGCACCGCCGGTGACCGCCATTTCACGCTCATACGCGTCCAGCACCGCCTCTATCGGAGGCAGCGCGATCCCGGCGCTCATTTTGACAGCTCGTCGAGCGTTCGGGCGTAGCGGCCACGGCATTCGGCGTAGGCGTCCATGACCGCGTCATACGCCCCGCCCGCCGCGCTGATCACCACGCGGCCCTTTTCCGAGCGCACGGTGACCGGCGTGTCCGGCGACAGGCCGGCCGCATCCAGCGCCTTGCGCGACAGGGTCACCCCATAGCTGTTGCCGGTCTTTCTGAGCTTGCGTTGCTCTTCGACGGGCGTCTTGCCGGGGTCGTGATCGAAGCTGTGATTTTTTTCGCGCATGGCGGCCTCCTGCGAGACCATATAAGCACAAACGTGCTTACGTTCAACCGCCCGCCTCGAACGCGCCGAAGAAATACGCCGTGATCAGCGCGCCGGCCGCTGCGATCACGATCGCAGTGAGAATGCGGCCCGCCCATTTCTGCGCCAGAACACGCGGCCGGATCGGGGGTTCGACCTCGATGGCTTCGGCCGCGCGCGACAGCCGCTCGATCGTGTCCGGCAGGGACAGAAGCGCCTCGTGAATCCGCTTGAGGTCGGCGACCATGTCGCGGACCTTGCCTTCAGGGCCGAGCTCGCGGCGCATGAAGCGCTCCACGGCCGGCGCGGACGCCTCCCACATATTGTGCCGGTCGGTCAGGGTCCGGCACACCCCTTCGGCCTGCACCATGGTCTTTTGCAGCATGACGAGCTGAGGCTGCAGGTGCATGTCGAACAGATCGGTGATCTCGAACAGCTGCAGCAGCACGCGGCTCATCGGCACCTGGTCGGCGGTCTTGCCGAAGATCGGTTCGGCGACGGCCCGGAGCGCGCTGGCGAAATCGGCCTTCGAGAACCGGCCGGGCACGTAGCCTGCAGCGAAATGGGCTTCGGCCGCGGCGTCGTAATCGCGCGTCAGGAAGCCGTGCAGGATGAGCGCGAGATAGCGCCGCTCCTCCGCGCCCAGCCGGCCCATGATTCCGAAATCGACCGCCCAGAGCCGGCCGTCGCGCGCCACGAACAGATTGCCCGCGTGCAGATCGGCGTGAAACACGCCGCGTTCGAGCGCGGTCGTCAGGAAAGCGTCGGTGAGATCGGCGGCGAGCTTGACCCGGTCGATCCCGGCGGCGTCCACCGCCTCCATGTCGGTCAGCGGTATCGCGTCCAGCCATTCGGTCGTCAGAACGCGCTTGGCGGTGCGCGACCAGTCGACCTCGGGGATGAAGAAGTTCTCGGCGGCGACGGCGGCTTCGGACAGCTCTGACGCGCTGGCCGCCTCGAGGCGCAGATCGGTCTCCAGCGTGAGCGAGCGGGCGACGGTGTCCACGAAGGCGCGGGGCTCCATGCGCTTGGAGGCGGGGAAGAGCCCTTCGGCCAGCCTCGCGCCCAGCTTCATCGCGGAGATGTCGCGCTTGATCCGCGTCTCGACGTCGGGGCGCAGGATCTTCACAGCGACCTTCCGGCCGTCCGTGGTGGTCGCCTTGTGGACCTGGGCGATGGAGGCCGCAGCCACCGGCTCGCCCAGATGGGTGAACCAGTCCTCGACCTCGCCGCCGAGCTCGGCCTTCAGGGTCTCGCGCGCCTTTTCGAGCCCGAACGGCTCCATCTTGTCCTGCAGCCGGGCGAGGCCGCGGGCGAAATGCGGCCCGACCACGTCGGCGCGCGTGGCCAGCACCTGGCCGAATTTCACATAGGACGGGCCGAGCTTTTCCAGCGCGCGCGCCAGCCGCTCGCCGGGATTTTCGGCGCGGTCGCGAATGGCGATCAGCCGGGCGAACTTGCCCATGAAGCGCGCCGGCGCGGGGAACACCTGCTGGTATTCCTTGGGGAAAATCGCGTCATGGCGCGCCAGCGTCCACGCGGCGCGCGCCAGGCGGGCGATATTTGAAAGCGTCCTGAACACGGTAGGGAGGTTTAGGGCGCGCGGGCGGGCTTGGCGAGGGCTTGCGTGACTAAAGCTGCGCGCGCCGCCGCGACAGAAACTCGCGCACCGCCGGATCGGCGCTCAGCGCCGCGGCGCGGTCATAGGCGGCGCGCGCGTCCTCGAGCCGCCCGGCCGCCGCGAGCCAGTGCGCGCGAGCGGCCTCGAGCGGCTGATGGTCGGCCGCGTGCAGGCCTTCAAGCAGGCCGAGCGCGGCGTCCGCGCCGAAGGCCTCGCCATGCGCGCAGGCCCGCGCGATCTGCGCGCCCAGACCCGCCTCGCCCGACTGGTGAAGCGCGTCGTAAAGCGACGCAGCGGCGGGCCAGTTGGTCCGCCCGGTCAGCCGGCGTTCGGCGTGCACGGACTGGATCGCGGCCTCCAGCGCATAGCGCCCGGGCGGCGCGAGACCGAGCGCATGCTTGAGCGCGGTTTCGGCGCGCGCGATCGCCGCACCGTCCCACAGCGCCGGGTCCTGATCGGAGAGCGGGACGAACCGGCCTTCGCCATCGCGGCGGGCCGGCGCGCGCGCCTCGCAGTATTCGATCAGCGCGAACAGCGCCCAGGCTTCCGCCGCGCCGGGGCTGAGCTCGGTTATGAGCCGGGCGAGAAAGCGCGCCTCTTCGGTAAGGTCGCGGACCTTGCCCTCGCCCGCCGGCGCCTCCCAGCCCGCCCCGTAGGCCGCGTAGACGGCGTCGAGGACAGGAGCGAGGCGAGCGGGCAAGGCGTCCGCGCCCGGCGGGTCGAAGACCAGGCCCGCCTGTTTGATCGCCGCCTTGCCGCGCGACAGGCGCTGCCCCATCGCCGCGGGGCTGACCAGAAACGCCGATCCGATCCGCGCCGCGTCGAGCCCCAGAACGACCTGCAGCATCAACGGCGTACGCAGGCCCGGATCGATCGCGGGATCGGCGCAGGCGAGCATCAAACCGAGCCGGTGATCGGGCAGAGCGCCGGCTTCAGCCGCCTCGGCGAGGCCGTCGGTCAGGAGCGCGAGCTGAGGTTCGGCCTCACGCCGGACCGCATCGCGGCGGGACCGGTCGATCAGCTTGCGGCGCGCCGTGGTGAGAAGCCAGGCTTCGGGCCGGTCCGGCGGGCCGTCTTCCGGCCAGCGTTCCAGCGCCGCCGCGAACGCGTCGGCAAGTGCGTCCTCGGCCGCGGCGAGGTCGCGCGTGCGTCTGACGAGGCTCGCCAACAGCTTGCCGTAGGCGTTGCGGGCGGCGGCCTCCGCCGCCGCCCGTCCCGCCGTTTCAGACCGGGCCGGCTCAGCCGCCATAGTCGGGGACGGGCCGCACCTCGACCGCGCCGCCAGGCAGGCTCGGGCACCGCTTCGCCCAGTCGATCGCCTCGGCTTCGCTCGCCGCCTCAATCACATAGAACCCGCCGAGCTGTTCCTTGCTGTCCGCGAACGGGCCGTCCTGCACCTTGCCGTCACGGACGATCTTCGCGGAAGCGGCGGGCTCGAGCGGCTCGCCGGCGACCATCGCGCCGGCTTTCACCAGCGCGTCGGTGTAGGCCATGTGCCTGGCGAAGACTTCGCCCTGCTCGGCCTCGCTCATCACCAGCCAGCGCGCTTCGACGTCATGCAGAAGAAGGACGTATTTCATCGGTTCATCTCCGGAACTTCGGCCATGGGGAGGACGGGGCGGACCTCGACGGCGCCGGCCGAAGCCGCCGGGCAGCGTTCAGCCCAGGCGAGCGCGTCTTCAAGGCTGTCCGCCTCGATGATCGCGAACCCGCCCAGCTGTTCCTTGCTGTCGGCGAAGGGCCCGTCCTGGAGCGAGCGGCCCGCGCCGTTCACGCGCACCACCGCGCCGGTTTCGGGGGCTTTCAGACAGGCGCCTGAGGAGGTTTTCTCGCCCAGCGCACCGAAATACGCCGCCCAGGTCGACCAGTAGGCGGCTGCGTCCGGACCGGTCCGGCGCGCGAAGGACTTCTCGTCCTCGTGGAAGATGATTGCGAACTGCATGGCTCTCTCCGTCGTGAGCCGCCGGACCACCCGGTGCCCCGACACCGAGACGGGCGGCGCCCGCGCATTTCGACATTCGGACCCCAAAAATTTTTCCCGGCAAGCTCGCGCTGACCGCAGGGCGGACCTAAATCACCGGCCATGCCCCGCTCCGCCCTCCTGATCCTTGCGGTCCCGGCCGCGTTCTCGCTCATCGCCTGCGGCGATCAGGGCCCGCCAGACACGCCGCTTTACGAGATCGACCAGAGCGCGGCGGCCGCCCCCGCCGATCCGCGCCTGGACGGGGAATGGCGCGCCGTGCTGGACACCACCGTCGACCCGAGGCCCCTCGATCTCAGCATCGATCTTGTAACCGAGCCGCCTTCGGTCGTCCTGCGGGCGCCCGGTCAGGGCGGCGCGGCGATCGTGTTCGATCAGGTGCGGCTGGACGGTTCTGAGATCGCCTTCGCCACCCGGCTGGGCGCCTTCCGCTTCGAAGGCGCGCTGACCGGCGAGGACACCATCGAGGGCGTGCTTCATCAGGGCGGGCTCAGAAGTCCGCTGGTCTGGCGCCGCGACGGCTAGGCCCGGCTGGACAGGCGCGGCGGCGCGTTCCACTTTCGGCCACCGATACGCACCAAGGGAGACCCGCCATGGCCCGCCGCCTCTGCCTCGTCACCGGAGCCTCCTCGGGGATCGGCGCGGCCTTCGCCCGCGTCTTCGCCCGCAAGGGCTGGGATCTCGCCCTGGTCGCCCGGCGCGAGGAGAAGCTCAAGGACCTCGCCGAGGAGCTGAAGGCGCAGTTCGGCGTGGACAGCCTGATCATCCCGGCCGACCTCTCCGATCCTGCAGCGCCCGAAGCGATCCTCAAGGCGATCGAGGCGCAGGGCCGGCAGGTGGACGGGCTTGTGAACAACGCCGGCGCGGGCCAGCCCGGCGGGCTTCTGGACACCGCCTGGGAGACCCAGGAGCGGTTCCTCGAACTCATGCTGACGAGCTATCTCAGGCTCATGCGCCTGGTCGCGCCGGGCATGGCCGAGCGCGGCTACGGCCGGATCGTCAACATATCCTCGGTCAGCGCGCTTCTGCCCGCCGCGAAAGCCCATACGACCTATTCGGGCACGCTCTATCCGGGAATAAAGTCGCTGCTGATCAAGGCCTCCGACGCGCTGGGCGTCGAGCTCGAAGGCAAGGGCGTGCATGTCACCGCCGTGGCGCCGGGCTACACCATGTCGGAGTTTCACGACGTGAACGGCGCGCGCGGCACGGTCAGCAAGCTGCCGTCCTACTGGATGCTCAGCGCCGAAGACGTCGCCGAGGCCGGATACGACGCGGTCGAGCGCAACGTCGCCCTGCGCGTGCCCGGCGCCTTCTACAAATTCCTGACCGGCCTTGTCCGCGTGCTGCCCGATCCTATCGGCCGGGCGCTCCTGCGCTCGCAGGAAAAGCGCATGGCCAGCCAGGCCGGCGCGCAGGCGGCGCAATAGCATGACCGCCGATCCCCGCCTCATCACCGCGCTGGACGTGCCCTCCGTGACCGAAGCCGAGACGCTGGTCGGCCGGATCGGGGCGGGGTGCGGGTTCTACAAGATCGGCCTGCAGCTGCTTCCCGTAGGCGGGACGGAGCTGGCCGCGCGGCTGAAGGGGGGCGGCTATTCCACCTTCCTCGATTACAAGCTTCACGACATCCCCGCGACGGTGGAGAAGGCGACCCGCTCGATCGCGTACACCGGCGCGGGCGACCTTCTGACCGTGCACGCCGAACCGCCGGTGATGAAAGCCGCCGCCGAGGGCCGCAGGGACAGCCGTTTGAAAATCCTCGGGGTCACCGTTCTGACCGCTTACGACGACGCCATGCTCAAGGAGATCGGCTACGTCATGAGCGCGCGCGATCTCGTCATGAAACGCGTCGATCAGGCGGTGCAGGCGGGGATAGACGGGGTGGTGGCGAGCCCGCTGGAAGCGGCCGAGATTGCCGCGCGCGTGCCCCCGGGCTTTCTCATCGTCACGCCGGGCGTGCGTCCGGCCGGGTCCGACACCGGCGACCAGAAACGCATCGCCACCCCCGCCGACGCCCTGAAAGCGGGCGCCACCCACCTCGTCGTCGGCCGCCCGATCACCGAAGCGCCCGATCCGGGAAAAGCCGCGAAAGCGTTCAGCGCGGAGATGGGCGGGGTGTGAGGACCCAACAAAAACGTTGTGCATATTGACGCCCAACAAAATTGTTGTATTGTGCGCCTATGGGCACACGCAGAATCACACTGAACGAACGAGAAGCGCGCGAAGCGCGCGCTCGTGTCGCGCACCTTTCAGAAGCGCTAGATTCCTCCCACGCGTTCGAAGGAGTCGCCGCAGGGCTCCCCCCTAAGATCGTCCCGTTGGTCTCGGACATGATGCGCGCGGAGCGCGATAGGCTTAACCGAGCGCTTAACGCTTACGACACAGCGAAAAACAGTGGCGACGCCTCTGCCTTGAAGTCGCTTGTTGCTGGTGAACCGGGGGTCATGCTGATCGTTGCTCGGATAGCAAACGGGCTGTCGCAAAAAGATCTCGCATGGCGATTGGGAGTTAAAGAGCAGCAAATCCAGCGCTGGGAAGCTGACCGGTATGGCCAAATCAGCCTCCGAAACTTTCAGAGAATTTCGAAACTTCTTGGCGTTCGCGTTCGCGCGGACATGCCAGATTCGAGAGAATTCCGCGGCCTAGATCATGTCATCGATGATGTCTCAAAACCGAGCATCAAGAAAATCCTGAAGCATGGTCGCGAGGCTGGCTGGTTCGACGATGGAACTGACGAAGACCGGCTTCGCGCGTTTATCGCGGAAAATCGCATCGACTTTGGCAGCCCTAGCCTACTCCGCACCGGCCTTAACGTCATCGATCACTCTGACGATATCATGCTCCATGCTTGGCGCGCACGGGTTGCGGAACGGGCCCGGACCGAGTTCGCCAAGATTCCGGACAGCTTCGACCCACTCTCCTTGGGCTGGATCCCCGAGCTTGCGAAACAGAGTATTCATGCCGACGGCCCTCAACGTGCATCTGAAATGCTCAGGGACCACGGAATAGCGCTGATAGCTGAGCGGCAGATTCCCGGGCTCGCAATTGATGGAGCGGCCTTCATGCTTGAGGACCGCCCCGTCATTGGACTTACCCTGAGAACCGACACGCTTGACAACTTCTGGTTCACGCTGATGCATGAGCTAGCGCATGTTACGCTGCATTATGCGACGGGCCTTCAGACGGGGTTCTTTGACCAAACTGACAAAGACGTTTCCGTCGATGAGCAGGAAGAAGAAGCCAACCTTTTTGCATCGAACATTCTCATTCCCGACGAGATGTGGCGAAAATCGACCGCACGGATCGCCAAGTCTCCCGAGGTCATAGAAAAATTTGCGGCAAAAATTCAAATACATCCCGCGATCGTATTTGGACGAATTAGGAAAGAGCGCGCCGCGACAGACCCGAAAGCTTGGGCTTTGTTCGCTGACAGAATCGGCCGTAACGTTGTTCGCAAACAACTACTCGGCTCTAATTTTGGAGCTTAGGCATGCTTCCTTACACTATTGCTGTCCGCGCCAAACCCGGCGAATTCGCCGCTTGCGGGCGAGTTGAACGGCAATTCCAGCCCTACTTGAGGCCCAGGTTCATCGTACCGCCACTGCGGGAGCGCGACCCTGCGCATGGCCGAGCGCTTTCACCGGACGAAATTGCTCACGTGCTAGGACGAAGGATCGGAAAAAACTGGCCGCTTCAGGCTGGTTTCGTGGACGCTCAATTCGTTGCGGATGAGCTCGGGGACGCTGGAAAACAGCGGCTATTTTCCGTTATTAGGACCGTCAACCCTAAAATTGATCCAGTCTTTAGCCTTGGCGATCTGGATTCTGGGTTCGCATCCAGCGTGGTTGGGTCCGCCGACGCTCTGGCGCTGTTCGTGGAGTACGAAACAGATCCCGACGACGTGGCAGCCGTTCTCCGTGCCGCAAGTATCGATCCCCGAAGGGTGACAGTGCTTCTCAATTTCCACGGAGCGCCCTTAGGGGTGGAAGCCGGCCCAAGCATCGCCGGGGCAATTGAAGGCATCTATGCTGCGGCGCCCGTACGCCAAATCGTTTTCCAAGGTTCAGCATATCCATCTAATTTGCCGGTCGGCCCGAACGAAAGCACGCGGATCCCGCGAGGCGAATGGCATGCTTTCCGAAGCTGCCGGGAAGAGCTGAGCCTACCGCCGGGGGTCCTCGCCTACGGCGATTACGGAGCGGACACTTCGAAGATTGAGTTTCCCAAAAGCAAGGGGGGGCGCCCGAGGCCGCATCTTCGCTTCACTGGCGCGAATGACACCCTTGTGGTTCGCGGCGCGGACGAAGGGCCCTTTACCACATCTATGCGAAAGGTCGCGCGTCAGGTCGTGGACTCGCGAGAGTACGTAGGGCGGGGTTACTCCTACGCAGACGATCGGATTTGGCAGTTTGCCCACCGAATGACCGAGACCTGCGGAGACCCGACCACCTGGCGCGAGCTGAACACGGCCCACCACATTGCTGTTGTAATGCGGACCCTGGGCGCAGAGCAGAATGTCCGCTTCACGACTGGGACGTTCCGCGAGTTTGAAGAGCAAGGGAGTCTCTTCTAACCCCTAAGCCTCGTTATGTTCGGGCAGGAAGATCTCGCGTTTGCCCGCGTGGTCTGACGGGCCGATCATGCCTTCGTCTTCCATGCGCTCGATGAGGCTGGCGGCGCGGTTGTAGCCGATCTGCAGCCGGCGCTGGATGTAGCTGGTGGAGGCCTTGCGGTCGCGGGCGACCACGGCCACGGCCTGGTCGAACAGATCGTCGCCCGAGCCCTCGCCGCCGCCGAACAGGTCCGACGCCCCGCCGCCGTCCTCGTCGAGTTCCTCGGTTACCGCGTCGAGATATTCCGGCGTGCCCTGCTCTTTCAGGAACGCCGCGACTTCCTCGACTTCGCGGTCGGAGACGAACGGCCCGTGAAGGCGGCGGATGCGCCCCCCGCCGGCCATGTAGAGCAGGTCGCCCATGCCGAGGAGCTGTTCGGCGCCCTGCTCGCCCAGGATCGTCCGGGAGTCGATCTTGGAGGTGACCTGGTAGGAAATCCGCGTCGGGAAGTTCGCCTTGATCGTGCCGGTGATGACGTCCACCGAAGGACGCTGGGTCGCCATGATGAGGTGGATGCCCGCCGCGCGCGCCATCTGCGCCAGCCGCTGGATCGCGCCCTCGATCTCCTTGCCCGCGACCATCATCAGGTCCGCCATCTCGTCGATGACGACCACGATGTAGGGCATGGAGTCCGGCTCGATCGTTTCGGTCTCGTACACCGGCTCGCCGCTCTCGCGATCGAACCCGGTCTGCACGGTGCGCTCGAGCACTTCGCCGGCCTCGCGGGCGGCGCGGGCCTTCTCGTTGAAGCCCTTCATGTTGCGCACGCCGACCTTGGACATTTTCAGATAGCGCGACTCCATCTCGCGCACGGTCCATTTCAGCGCCGCCACCGCCTTTTTCGGGTCGGTGACCACGGGGCTGAGAAGGTGCGGGATGCCGTCATAGACCGACAGTTCCAGCATCTTGGGGTCGATCATGATCATGCGGCACTCTTCGGGCGGCAGCCGGTAGAGCAGCGACAGGATCATCGCGTTCACGCCCACTGATTTACCCGAGCCCGTGGTGCCCGCGATCAGCAGGTGAGGCATTTTCGCAAGGTCGGCGGTGAAGGGCTCGCCGCCGATGGTCTCGCCCAGCGCCATGGGCAGCTCGGCCTTGGCGGTCTCGAAATTCTTCGACGCCAGCAGGGCGCGCAGGAAGACCGTCTCGCGGTTCTGGTTGGGCAGCTCGATGCCGATGGCGTTGCGGCCGGGCACCACCGCGACGCGGCAGGCGACCGCGGCCATGGAGCGCGCGATGTCGTCGGCGAGATTGATCACGCGGCTGGTCTTCACCCCCGGCGCGGGTTCGAGTTCGTAGAGCGTCACCACCGGTCCGGGGCGGACCTGGGTGACCTCGCCCTTCACACCGAAATCAGCCAGCACGCCGGCCAGAAGCTCGGCGTTCTGCGCCAGCGCTTCAGGATCGACCACGTCGGCGCGCGGCGGCGCCGGCGCGAGCAGATCGAGGCGCGGCAGATCGAACCCGTCGGTCTCGGCGAAGGGCAGCGCGCCTTGCGCCTCGCGCATTTCGCGGTCCGAGGATTTGGGCGCTTTTTTCTTCGCGACCTTCGGGCCTGCGGGGCGCGTGCGTGCAGGCGCTTCAGGGGTTTTCCGCTCTGAGGGCGCGGGGCGTTCGGCTTTCGCCTTCAGGAAGGCCGGCGCGGTTTCGGCCCGGCCGTCGGGCTGAACCGGACGCGGCTCGCGGGCGTCCTTGCGCCAGGGTTTGGGCGCGGCGCCGGCGACCTGGTCGATCCAGACGCGCACCGTCGCCCAGGCGAGCTCCGCCGCATCCTTCGCGGCGACGAGATCGGCCATGGTCAGGCCAAAGCACAGGAACACGCCCAGCACGGCCAGCGCGAGGCCCGTCGCCCCGGCGATCACCGAAGGTCCGGGCAGGCCGACCGCGCCGTAAAGTCCTGACACGACGCCCAGGAGCCCGTCGCCCAGCAGCCCGCCGAGCCCGGCGGCGAAGGGCCAGTTCGCCGGCATGGGCAGCGCGCTCACCGCCATGGCGAAGCCGCAGACGCCTGCGAGCCCGCTCATCAGGCGGAATACGCCGAGCCAGACGCCGCGCCCGCGCGGTCCGCGCACCAGCAGGATCAGCCCCCAGGCGATCAGCGCAAGCGCTGCGGCCGCACCGGCCCAGCCGGTCGTCTGCAGAACCAGATCGGCGAGGATGGCGCCCGGTCCGCCCATCAGGTTGGTCACCGGCGCGGAGGTCGCCGCATTCAGGCTCGGATCGAGCGGATCATGGCTCAGCGTCGCGGCGAGCGTGAAGCCGCCGGCGGCGGCCATCGCCGCGCCGACCACGAAGGTGCGAACGCGGGCGATCAGCCCCGGCGGGGTCTCGATGACGTCGTCAGGCGCGGTTTCGGCGGTCATGGGCGGCAGTGTCGCCGCTCAAGTCTTCAAACGGGGTAAACGAAACATGACCGCAGCAGCGCCGCGTTCAGGGCAGCTCCACCCTCAGCACCACCGGATCGGCGCGCGGGGTCTCGGGCGCCGAGCCGTCTTCGGGGAAGAGCCGCCATTGCGCGTCGGCGATGACGAAGGCCGTTCCGCCGACGAGCCGCACCGCGGAAGGCTCGGCCAGGCGCGGATCGCCGGTCAGCACCGGGGTCAGGGCCGTGGGCGCACCGTCCATGTCGAGTTCGATCTCGAACAGGCCGAAAGGCGCCGCGCCGTTGCGTGTGACGAAAAGCCGGCCCGTCCGGTCCGCCGCCAGGCTGTCGAGCCCGATCAGGCTCGCGCCCGGAGGGCTCGGCAGAAGCGCGGCCTGGCGCGTGCGGGTGTCGACCCGCCAGATCCCGAGCGCGTAATCGACCGCATAGACCGAACCCCGTGTGGGCACGAGGCCCTGCAGCGAAGCGAACCGATCGTCCTCGGCGAAGAGTTCGAGCTCTGCGCGCGGCCCGTCCAGGCGGTAGATCCGCCCCGCCCCCGCGTCGGCGGCGTAGACCACGCCGTCCCGGACCACCACGTCGCCGATGCGCTCGGCGCCTTCAATCGTGTGGCGGCGGACGATGTGGCCGGTGGCGATGTCCAGCGCGACCAGCGCCGTTCCGGCGGTTTCGTCCTCGGCCAGCGGGGTTTGCGGCAGGGTCGCCTCGGCGGCGTAGACAAGCCCGTTCACCGGATCGACCGCGAGCCCGAGGATCGAGCCCAGCGGTTCGTCGTCGCCGGCGAACACGTCCGCGGCGTCCGGCGCGAAGGGTTCGACCTTGTAGATGCGGCGATCGGCGACCGTGCCCAGGAACAGCGCCTCGGTCTTGTCGTCGACGGCCAGCGCCTCGACCAGCGCGTCGGGCAGAGGCGGTTTGGCGGCCTGACGCGCCGATCCCACCGGTGCGGCGGTCTCTGCGAGCCGCGCTTCGATCGCTGCATAGCGCTCCGGATCGGCGGCCTGCGCGGCGGCGGCGTCGGGCAGATCGGCGAGATCGAAGCTCAGCCCGGCCGAAGCCACGGCCTCGACCGCGTCCAGCACGTCCTCGGGCGAGCCCGACCGGCTCGCGATGATCACCGCATTGGTCAGAAGCCCCGGATGGCCGGGCTGGATCGCCAGCGCGGCGGCGTTGGTGCGCCGGGCGGACTCCCAGTCCCCCGCGCCCGCCGCCTCGCGGGTCAGATCCCTCAGCTCGCGGGACAGATCGAGCAGGCCCGCCTCCTGGGCGGAGGCCTGCGCAGCGCCGAGCGCGAGCACGGCGGACATGAGAAACCCCTTCATGGCCGCGACTTTGCCCGCCGCCTCGAGGCCGGGCAAGGGCGCCGGCGCGGCGGTGTCGTGTCGGGGATGTGGCGGGGCGGTCGCTGTTTTCGCGAGCGCGACTTTTAAAAACTGCGCCAGCTAGACGAGCTTAAAATCGTAATCAGGCAACGCGAATATTAATGCTATTACTGACGCCGGAACGAAAATTAATACGCGCGCCACATCGACCAAAAGCTCCGAAATTATATATAATACTGATTTTATATCGGTAATTCTATATGTCTGAGACATTTCATCCAATATATCCTGTTCACGTTCATACAGGAATCTGCTTGAATCAATCATTTGCGTAAGATTTTTTCTACTCTGCTCTGCTCACTATTGAAATCATGAGAGCCAATATTTTTATGCTCTAGTTTTTTATCGAGCCCATACAACTGCTCGCGGAGCGAATCGATTTGGGCCTCCACTGTGGACATCTGCTCACGGGTTTTAGCAAGCACGTCCTTTAAACGTTCAACCTGCTCGGATCGGTAAACCAATGCACGACTTCGCATATTTTGATAATATTCGAACCATAGGCGTATACACATAAACGTCGAACTAGACACAAAATATAACAATATCAGCCAAACAAATAAATGAAAGTATTCTAGCTCTACGACCATTACACTTTCGTAAATGGTCCCGTCAAAGTTTAAAATGTCCAGCTCAATCGCGATGCAAACGCTGCTTAGCACGAATAGCGGTAGCCGCCTCGCAGAAAGAAACTCAAATGCGCTGTGGCTGGGATCGTCCCGGAACAGTCGGAGATTTATCACTAGTCGTTCCGCCCCAGCCTCTTCTTCCGGTCCGCGATGAGCCGCAGGCGCAGCGCATTGAGGGTGATGAAGCCTTCGGCGTCCTTCTGATCGTAGACCTCGTCCTCCTCGAAGGTGACGTGGGCCAGCGAGTAGAGCGAGTGCGGCGAGGAGCGGCCGACGACCAGGACATTGCCCTTGTAGAGCTTCAGGCGCACCTCGCCGGTCACATGCTCCTGGCTGTGATCGATGGCGGCCTGCAGCATTTCCCGCTCGGGGCTGAACCAGAAGCCCTCGTAGACGAGCTTGGCGTATTTCGGCATCAGCTCGTCTTTCAGGTGCATCGCGCCGCGATCGAGCGTGAGCTGTTCGATCCCGCGATGGGCCATCATCAGGATCGTCCCGCCCGGCGTCTCGTAGATCCCGCGCGACTTCATGCCGACGAACCGGTTCTCGACCAGATCCAGCCGTCCGATCCCGTGCCCGGCGCCCAGCGCGTTGAGCTTGGTCAGAAGCTCGGCCGGCGATAGCGCCTCGCCGTTCACGCTGACCGCGTCGCCGCGTTCAAATCCGATGGTGACGTATTCGGGCTGGTCGGGCCCCTCTTCGGGGTGACGGGTGCGCAGGCAGACCTCGTTGAACGCCTCTTCGGCGGGGTCTTCGAGCATTTTGCCTTCGGAACTCGTGTGCCAGAGATTGGCGTCGATGGAGAACGGCGCCTCGCCGCGCTTGTCCTTGGGCACCTCGATGCCGTGCTGCTCGGCGTAGGCGATCAGCTTGGCGCGCGAGTTGAGATCCCATTCCCGCCAGGGCGCGATGACTTTCAGCCCCGGATCGAGCGCAGCCACGCCGAGCTCGAAGCGGACCTGGTCGTTGCCCTTGCCGGTGGCGCCATGAGCGACCGCGTCCGCGCCGGTTTCATGGGCGATCTCGACCAGGCGCTTGGCGATCAGCGGCCGGGCGATGGACGTGCCCAGCAGATACTGGCCTTCATAGACCGCGTTCGCCCGCACCATCGGGAAGCAGTAATCGCGCACGAATTCCTCGCGCAGATCGTCGATATAGATCTGCTTGATGCCGGCCTTCTCGGCCTTGGCGCGCGCAGGCCCAAGCTCCTCGCCCTGGCCCAGATCGGCGGTGAAGGTGACCACTTCGGCCTGATAGACGTCCTGCAGCCATTTCAGGATGACGCTGGTGTCCAGCCCGCCGGAATAGGCGAGGACGATCTTCTTGACGGGCTTGACCATGGCGGAGCTCCTTCGTGCTGCGGCGCGGCAACTTAGTGCGCCTTAAGACGCAGCGAAAGCGGCGAGGTCGCGCAGCTTGCGCGGGCCGGGCCGCGTTGGGATGCTAGCGCCCCGTGAAGCGACCGAAAGACGCCGCCACCCGTGTCAGACGACCCATCGACGCCCCTCCCGGCGGCCGCGCCCGCCACAGCGCCGGGCGCGTTCCGCACACGCCCCGCCCAGTTCGAACGCGACGCCGCAGGCGACGGGGCGCGCGCCGAGGCCGCCGATGCGATCTTCGCAAAGCTCGGCCGCGACGGCGAGGTGCAGGCAGGGGACGTGCTGGCCGCGCTCGAACGCGCCGGGCTGTCGGCGAACGATCCGCGGCTTCAGGGCACGCGAACGGCGCTGGCCGGCAAACGCGCGTTCGACCAGAAGGGCCTCGCCGAGGCCCTGCCCGCCGATGAGGCACGGCTTGTGCGCGCCGCCGTGCGCGGCGAGCTCGCCGCGGGCGATTTCCCCCGCTTCAGGGGCACGATCGAGAACCTGTTTCACTTCGCCGCCGGCGACACGAAGGGAAAGGTCGCAAGCTACATCCCTGAACTCGCCAAGGCCGATCCCGACGCCTTCGCGCTGGGCTGCTGCACGATCGACGGCCAGCGTTTCGAGCTGGGGCTGAGAGAGGGCGACGAGACCCGCGCGTTCTGTCTTCAGTCCGCGATGAAGCCGCTGAACTACGCCCTCGCGCTGGAGCTTTCAGGCGAAGCGCTGGTGCACGCCCATGTCGGCCGCGAGCCGTCCGGCCAGGGCTTCAACGAAATCACGCTCGACCGGAAGGGCCGGCCCCACAATCCGATGATCAACGCCGGCGCGATCCTGACGAGCGCGCTAATCCGCCCCTCCTGCGGCATCGAAGAACGCTTCGATCTGATCAGGCGGCTCTGGCGCTCGGCGTCAGCGGGCGAGGCGCCGGGCTTCGACGAGGCGGTGTTCGAAAGCGAGCGCGCCCATGCCGACCGCAATTTCGCGCTGGCCTATTTCATGCGCGAGCACGGCTGCTTTCCGCCCGAAGCGGACATGCACGCGGCGCTCGAGCTTTATTTCCGCTGCTGCTCGCTGACCGTCGACGTGCGCCGGCTCGCCTGCGCGGCGGCGACGCTGGCCAATGGCGGGGTCTGCCCGGTCACCGAAAGACGGGTGGTGGGCCGGCAGAGCGTGAAGGCGGTGCTGTCGCTGATGCTCAGCTGCGGCATGTATGATTTTTCAGGCGAGTACGCCTTCACCGTCGGCCTGCCGGCCAAGTCCGGCGTCTCCGGCGCGCTGATGATCGTGGTGCCGGGCGTGGCCGGGTTCGCGCTCTACGCGCCGCGTCTGGGCGTTCAGGGCAATTCCCGGCGCGGGGTCGAGTTCTCCCGCCGTCTGGTGGAAGCTTTTCCCTGGCACGTCTACGCCCCGATCGTTCAGGGACCGTGAGGGCCGCTTACGCCTTCCAGCCCGAATGGATCGCCGCGATGCCGCCGGACAGGTTCGTCACCTCGACCTTTAAAAAGCCCGCCTCTTCCAGCTCGGCCGCGAAGGCGGACTGGTGGGGGAAGCGGCGGATGCTTTCCACCAGGTACTGATAGCTGTCGCGGTCCTTTGCGATCGCGCCGCCCAGGGCGGGGATCGCGTTGAAGCTCCACGCATCGTAGATCTTTTCGAGCGCGCGCGTGGTGGGCCGGGAGAATTCCAGGCAGACGAAGCGCCCGCCGGTCTTCAGGACCCGCCGCATGTCCTTGAGCGCCGCCATCCGGTCGGTGACGTTGCGGATGCCGAAGCCGATCATCACGCTGTCCGCGCAGGCGTCTTCGAACGGCAGGATCTCGGCGTTGGCGACCGCCCAGGACAGGCGCTCGCGCCGGCCGCGGCCGATTCCCGACAGCAGCATCTGCTCGTTGATGTCAGCGACCACCGCCTCGGCCTTTTCGGCCGCGCCGCGCCGTTTTCCCATCGCGTCGGCGCGATCGAGGAAGGCGCGGGCGAGATCGCCCGTGCCGCCGGCCACGTCGATCAGCCGCGCGCCGGGGCGCGGGCCGGCCTTGGTGACGGCGATGTCCTTCCAGACCCGATGCACCCCGAGGCTCATCAGGTCGTTCATCAGATCATAGCGCCGGGCGCTGGAATCGAAGACGCGGCGCACGAGGCCCTGCTTCTCCTCGCGCCGGACCTCGCGATAGCCGAAAGAGACGGTGTCCTTGCTCATGGCGGGCAAGCTAAGCCGCGCGGGCGCGGAAGGCCAGCGCGTCTCAACGCCGCGTGCACTGCACGTCCCGGTCCATGTCCGGCCGCGACAGGGTGAGGCTTTCGCCTGCGATCTCTATGAAGAGTTCGGGATCGCCCGCCGCCTCGAAGCGCGCAGGCTCGCCCTCGCCCACCCGGTCGAGCTCGTAATCGGTACCGCCGAAGCGGATCTGCGCGCGCTCGGTCATGCGCTGGACCTCGATCTCGAAGCCGTTGCAGGCCCAGCTCTCCGCGTCGACGCCGGCGAACTCGCCCGTCGTACCCGCCGGCGGCGGATCGTCGTTCGGGGTCCGGTCGCTGCAGGCTGTGAGCGCGAGGGTGAAAACAGAAGCGGTCAGGATGAGGCGCATGGGGGGCTCCGGTCGGCGTCCGCGTGGTAACGCCCCGACCGGCTACGGGTTCACCGCATGCAGCCGGTGATCGCCCGCCTCGAAGCGCAGAAGCTCGAACCGGCCGCCGGCGCCTGGTTCGGGACGGTAGAAGGCCAGAAGCAGCCGGTCGCCGGGCGGTGCGAAGGCGGCGAGGCGGAAGGCGCAGGCTTCAGCGAGATTCATCCCGCCCAGATCGCGCGCGGGATCGTCCTCGGCGCATAGAAGCTTCAGACCGGCGCGGGCCTGGGCCAGCCGGTCGGCGGCGGCGCTGAGCGCGCGCCATCCGCCGCGCCAGCAGCATTCGGCCACGAAGGGCTGGTCCTTCATCTGGCCGAGATCGGTGGAATAGACGCGCCAGGCGATGTCGTAGACCGGATCGGCGCCGGCGCGGACCGCGCCCGCCTCCATCATCGCGGGAAACCGCCAGCGCGCCGCGATCTCGTGCACCGCGTCCGGCGTCGGGAAGCGCTCCAGAGCCTCTGAAAGGCCGTCACGCAAGGCCCGCGCGATCTGGTCGGTCCACGGATCGTCGCCTTCGGGGTAGAGCCCGGGCCGGTCGACGCCTGCGCGGCGCGCAGCGGTCTCTTCAATCGCGCGCACCACGAGGCTTGCGGGCGACAAGGCGCCGTCAGGGCTCGCGCCGTCGCGCGCCATCGCTAGATTTCCCCTCGACCGAAATCCATCCCGGAGAGGGTGATGCCTGAACTGCCCGAAGTCGAGACCGTCCGCCGCGGATTGCGGCCGGCCATGGACGGCCGTCGCATAATCGCCGCACGGACCAACCGGGCCGATCTGCGCTTCCCCTTTCCCGCAAGGTTCGCCGAGCGGCTGACCGGAGCGCGGGTCGAGCGGCTGGACCGGCGGGCGAAATATCTGCTGGTCCGGCTCGACACCGGCGAGACGCTGCTGATGCATCTGGGGATGAGCGGGCGGTTCACGATCACCGCAGACGATCGCTCCCGCCAGCCCGGCGACTTCGTCTACGCGCCCGCGGCGAACCCCGCTCACGACCATGTCGTCTTCGACATGCAGGGCGGCGCGCAGGTCGTCTATAACGATCCGCGGCGGTTCGGCTTCATGGACTTGTTTCCGACCGAGGCGCAGGACGCCAATAAATATCTCGCCGGTCTCGGGCCCGAGCCGGACTCCAACCTGTTCTCCGCCGCACACCTGTCCGAAGCGTTCGCAGGCCGGAAGAGCCCGGTGAAGGCCGGCCTGCTCGACCAGTCGGTCGTGGCGGGGCTGGGAAACATCTATGTCTGCGAGGCGCTGTGGCGGGCGCGGATCTCCCCCAGAAGGCTCTGCAATTCCGTGGCCGGCGCGCGCGCCGAGCGCCTCGCCCCTGCGGTGCGGGACGTCATCGCCGAGGCGATCGCGGCGGGCGGGTCGACCCTGCGCGACTATGCCGGCGCTGACGGCGCCATGGGCTATTTCCAGCACAGCTTCGACGTCTACGGCCGGGAAGGCGAGCCCTGCCGCCGCGAGGACGGCGGAGTGATCGCCCGCATCGTGCAGTCAGGCCGGTCGAGCTTTTTCTGCCCGCTCTGCCAGCGCTGAGCGGGCACATGAAACCTTCGTAAGGCAGGTAAAGCACCCTTGACCTCACAGGTCCCGCTAAGTAAATGTCCCTTTACATCGAGGCCCGGGCCGCACCAATCGCCTGAAAGCTGTAACAATTCCGGTCCAGGCTGCGACTGACGCCATATTCGCAACCCGAGGGGAGAGACATGCTCGACCGTTTGAAATCCGCCGCCCTGCGCTCTGCAGCCGCGTTCGCCACGGCCGCCGCGCTCGCCGGCGCCGCTCAGGCCCAGACCGATTACGCCGCCATCGAGGCCGATCCGGCCCTGTGGGCGATCTCCGACGAGGACAACACCGTCTATCTGTTCGGCACGGTGCACATCCTGCCGCCGGAGCTGGACTGGAAGACCGACGAGATCCGCGCCGCGATCGACAGCGCCGACATCGTCTATTTCGAAGCCGACGCCACCTCCGAGGCGGCCCAGGCCGAAGCCCAGGCGCTGATCCCGCAGCTGGGGCTGAACGCGCCGGGCGTCACGCTGAGCTCGCTGATCAGCGAGGAGGCCAAGGAAGACATGGCGATCATCGCCGGCCGTCTCGGCGCCCCGGCCGAAGCGCTCGCCGCGCAGATGGATCCGATGCAGCCCTGGCTCGCCTCGCTGACGCTCGCGGTGCTGCAGATCCAGGCCGGTGGTTACGACCCGCAATCGGGCGTCGAATACGCCATCGCCGACTATGTCGGCGAAGACGCCGAGTACGGCTATTTCGAGACCCTCGAGCAGCAGCTGCGCTTCTTCGCGGACATGCCGATGGAGATCCAGATCGCCGACTTCGAAGTCGGCGTCGCGCAGATGGTCGAAGACCCCGACATGCTGTCCGAACTCGTCCAGGCCTGGGCGGTCGGCGACATGGACACGGTCGACCGGCTGATGAACGAGGGCATGCGCGACAGCTCCGAGGAGCTGTTCCAGACCCTGATCGTGCAGCGCAACGAGGACTGGATCCCGCAGATCGAAGCGGTGCTCGCGGGCGACCAGGACGCCTTCATCGCGGTGGGCGCGGGCCATATGCCCGGCGATCACGGCGTGATCGCGCTTCTCGAAGCGGCCGGCCACACGGTCGAGCGCCGCTAGGCGGACGCATTTTTCGCGGACCGCAACAGGGCCCGCGCCGGGTGTCGACCCTGGCGCGGGCTTGTTGTATAGCGGCGCGCGTTTTTCGCTTCACTCCCCCGCGCGCGGCCGGTCAGGCCGGCGCGCCGAACATCACCGCGGAGGGCCCGCATGGCCTACAACACCATCCAGACCAAGACCGAAGGCCGTGTCGGCGTCATCACCCTCGATCGCCCCAAGGCGCTGAACGCGCTGTGCGACGAGCTGACCGGTGAACTCAGCGCCGCGCTCGCCGCCTTCGAGCGCGACGAGGAGATCGGCTGCGTGGTGATCACCGGCTCGGCGAAGGCCTTCGCCGCGGGCGCGGACATCAAGGAGCTGCAGGAGAAGGACTTCGTCTCGCTCTACAAGCGCGACCCGTTCGCGGAGACCTGGGAGAGCGTGGCGCGGTTCAGAAAGCCGATCATCGCGGCGGTGTCGGGCTATGCGCTCGGCGGCGGCTGCGAGATCGCGATGATGTGCGATTTCATCATCGCTTCCGAGACCGCCAAGTTCGGCCAGCCGGAGATCAATCTCGGCGTCATGCCGGGCGCGGGCGGCACCCAGCGCCTGCCGCGCGCGGTGGGCAAGGCCAAGGCGATGGATCTGTGCCTGACCGGCCGGATGATGAACGCCGAGGAAGCCGAGCGGGCGGGCCTGGTCGCCCGCATCGTGCCCGCCGACGAGCTGATGGACGTCGCCATGGAGGCGGCCTCCACCATCGCGTCGAAATCCCTGCCTGTGGCCATGATGACCAAGGAGGCGATCAACACCGCCTTCGAAACCGGCCTGGCTGAGGGCGTGCGCTTCGAGCGGCGCGTGTTCATGTCGCAATTCGCGCTGGAAGATCAGGCCGAGGGCATGGCCGCCTTCGCCGACAAGCGGGCGGCGCATTTCAAGCATCGCTAGGGGTTTCGCATCCCTTCGCGGTTGACGCCCGGTCCGCCCGGAGCTATACGCCGCGCCTTACCGAATTTGCCGCCGGCGCCGTCAAGTGGGCCGCCGGCCAGTGAAGAGAGCATCAGGACCCATGGCGAACACTCGCTCGGCGAAGAAGATGGCGCGCAAGATCGAGCGCCGCACCGCGCTCAACAAGGCCCGCCGCTCGCGGATGCGGACCTATGTGAAGAAGCTTCACGAGGCCGTCTCCGCCGGCGACCAGGACGCGGCCCGCACCGCGCTGCGCACTGCGGAGTCCGAGGTCATGAAGGCGGTCTCCGCCGGGGTCATCCACAAGAACACCGGGTCGCGGACGGTCTCCCGTCTCTCCGCCCGCGTGAAGTCGATGACGGCTCAGTAAAAAGTCGTCCAACCGCGGATAAAAAAATCAAGCGCTTCCGGCCCGACCGGGAGCGCTTTTTTCTTGCCTTCATGACGCGGCTGCGACACCCGAAACGCCTTGTCCAGACAGGCCATCTGCGCCATTCTGGCACAGCGATGAGAGCGCTGTTCCGAGTCCGATTTCAAAGCGATTTTCAAGCCGAAAATGCGATGAAATTTTTCTCATCGCGCAAACGCCCGCGCGGCTTTGTGAATCCCTCTGTCAAGCGCGGAATCGGCGAATTTGCGTGGTTAATGGTGTTGATTCGCACGGGCGTGCGGCTAACCTGTGGCCCTCGACGTTAGTCATCTCCATACGGACATAACAAAAGACCGGGGCGCCGGAGGTATGCGCTCAGCCGGATGGAGAAATTGCGTCCAAAAATCAGGATTTTGATCGCGGCGTCCATTGCCGCGGCGACAGGTTGAGGTTGGGGTCATGGGGCATGAAGTCAGCGCTGCTGCGATCCGTTTTGACGAGGTTGCCATGAACGGGGGCCGCGGTGCGGTCGGGGTCTGGCGCGAAGTGCGCGCCACGCTTCGGCGTGAGTTCGGCGACATCGTCTACGCATCCGAGATCGCACGGCTGCGCGTCGCCGAGGAGAACGGCCGGGTCTGCGTGATCTGTCCGAACGAGTTCAGCCGGTCCTGGGTCGAGGATCATCTCGGCGCCCGGCTGCGCGCGCTCTGGGCGGCGGCCGAAGACACGCCGCGCGACATCGTCATCGCCACCGAAGCCGGCCTCGCCGCCGCGCTGCGCCCGGCGGTGTCGGCCGCTGCGGCCGCCGCCTCGCGGGTGCGCGGCGCGGACATGGCGCGCGACACGCTTCAGTCCGGCGCGGCGACCGCCGCGCTCGCCGGCGGCGAGCCGGTCGAGACGCGCGCCACGCGCTTCACCTTCGACACCTTCATGGTGGGCTCGGCGAACATCATGGCCGCCACCGCCGCGAAATCGATCGCCAGCGCCGGCGCGCCGCACTTCAACCCGGTCTTCTTCCACGGCGATTACGGCGTGGGCAAAACCCACCTGCTCGCCGCGATCGCCCATGCGGTGGAACTCGGGGAGTCCCGCCGCCGCGCGCTCTACCTGACCGCCGAGGAGTTCCTGAACGGCTTCCAGTCCGCGCTGCGCGCCCGCGACGTCCAGCCCTTCAAGGATCTGGTGCGCGACTGCGACGTGCTGTTGATCGACGACGTGCACTTCATCGCCGGCAAGACCGCAACCGAGCTCGAATTCCTTCAGACGATCAACGCGCTGGTCGCCGCCGACAAGCAGGTCGTGCTCGCCAGCCACTGCGCGCCGGCCGAGCTGAACTTCAACGACCGGCGTCTGCGCGACATCCTGTCGGGCGGCTTCGCCTGCCCGCTGGCCGGACCCGATCTCGACCTGCGGCGCAAGATCGTCGACTGCAAGATCGCCCAGGCCCGCGGCTTCTGGCCCGACCTGGACGTGCCCGAGACGGTGCGCGACTTCCTGGCCGCCCGGGTGACCAGCTCGGCGCGCGAGCTCGAGGGCGTCCTCAACAACGTGATCGTGCGCACCGCCTTTCTGGGCCATCAGGTGACGCTGGACGCGGTCGAAGAGGCGCTGGGCGAGCTGCCCGTGCGCAGCGAGAAGCGCGTCACGGTCGACGACATCCAGAAGGCGACGGCGGCCTATTTCGACATCGCGGTGGAGGACATCCTGTCCAAGCGCCGCACCAAGACCGTCGTCCGGCCGCGTCATATCGCGATGTATCTGGCCAAGACCATGACCACGCGTTCGCTGCCGGACATCGGCCGGCGCTTCGGCGGCCGCGACCACTCCACGGTGATCCACGCGGTCACCAAGATGACCGAACAGATGACCTCCGACGCCGCTCTGGCCGAGGACATCGAGGCCGTCCGCCGCCGTCTGCGCGGCTAATTCGCCCCCCCGAAAACGAGATCGGCCGCAAGACCCCCTTCTTGCGGCCGATTTTTTTGGTTTAAGCTGGCCGCCTTTCAGATTCAGGCGATTCCCGGCACGGTCGATTCGCCCCCAAGGACAGGCAGAGGCGAGACACATGAAGCTCACCATCGAGCGCGCGACGCTGCTCAAGGCCCTCGGTCACGTTCAGGCCGTCGTCGAACGGCGCAACACCATCCCGATCCTGTCAAACGTGCTGATCAACGCACAGGGCGGGTTCGCCCGCTTCACCGCGACCGATCTCGACATGGAGATCGTCGAGGAGGCCGAGGCCAAGACCGAGCGCGAGGGCGTGGTCACCGCCCCCGCCCACACGCTTTACGAGATCGCGCGCAAGCTGCCCGAGGGCAGCGAGGTGACCCTCGAGATCGGCGGCGAGGATCCCCGCCTGACGCTCTCGGCGGGCCGGTCGCGCTTCAACCTGCCGGTCCTGCCGCCGGGCGATTTCCCGGTCATGCCGAGCGAGGACCTCGCGGTGAGCTTCGCCGCGCCGGCCAGCGAGATCGCGCGCCTGATCGACAAGACCCGCTTCGCGGTCTCCACCGAGGAGACGCGGTTCTATCTCAACGGCATCCATCTGCACGCCGCCGACCGCGACGGCCGCAAGACGCTGCGCGCGGTGGCGACCGACGGCCACCGCCTGGCGCTGGCGGAGACCGACCTGCCCGACGGCGCGGCCGGCATGCCGGCGGTCATTGTGCCGCGCAAGCCGATTCAGGAGCTGCGCCGCCTGCTCGAGGATCTCGACGGCGACGTCGAGGTGTCGGTCAGCGAAGGCAAGATCCGCTTCCAGCTCGGCGCAGCGGTGCTGACTTCGAAACTCATCGACGGCACCTTCCCCGACTATGAGCGGGTCATCCCGCGCGGCAACGACAAGATCCTGCGCATCGACCGCGCGCCGTTCGCCCAGGCCGTCGACCGGGTCGCCACGATCAGCCAGGAAAAGTCGCGCTCGGTGAAGCTCGCTTTGTCGGACGGCCAGCTCGTGCTGACGGTCAACAACCCCGAAAGCGGGGCGGCGAGCGAGGAGCTGGCGGCGGACTACACCAGCGACGAGATGGCGATCGGCTTCAACGCCCGCTATCTGCTGGACGTGGCCGGCCAGATCGAGGGCGATGAAGCCGTGTTCGAGTTCGCCGATTCCGGCTCGCCCACGCGGGTGACGGACTCCGGCGATCCCGACGCCGAATACGTGCTGATGCCGCTCAGGGTGTGAGCCCCGATCCCGCCACCTCTCCCGCGCCGGAGCGTCCGGCGGTCACCCGGCTGAAGCTCACCGGCTTTCGCAATTACGCCCGGCTCGATCTCGCGCTGGACGCGCGGCCCGTCGCGCTGTTCGGGCCCAACGGCGCGGGCAAGACCAATCTCGTCGAGGCGGTGAGCTTCCTGGGCCCCGGCCGCGGCGTGCGCGCGGCGGGCTCCGACGCGGTGCGCATGAAGACCGCCGACGGCCCCGCCCCGGTCTGGGCGGTCTACGCCGAGGCGATGACGCGGCAAGGCGCGGTGAGCCTCGCCACCGGCTCGGACCCCGCCGAACCCTCCCGGCGCAAGACCCGGCTCGACGGCGCGGCGGCGACGCAAGGCGAGCTTGCGCGCCTGTTTCCCATGGTCTGGCTCACCCCGCGCGAGGACCGGCTCTGGGCGGGGCCGCGCGCGGACCGGCTGAAATTCTTCGACCGGCTGGTGCTCGCCGGCGCGCCCGATCACGCCGCCGAAGCCTCCGCCTATGAAAAGGCGCAGCGCGAACGCCAGCGCCTGCTCGACCGGCTCGAAGAAGGCGGCCGCGCCGATCCCGGCTGGCTCGACGCGCTGGAATCTGAAATGGCCGCGCGCGGCGTGGCTCTAGCCGCCGCAAGGCTCGACGCGCTCGCACGGCTTCAGGCCGAGATCGACGCCCGGCCCGACAGCGCCTTCCCAAAGGCCGATCTCGCGCTTGAAGGCGTGCTCGAAGCCCGGCTGGGCGAAGGCATGAAGGCGGGCGAGGCCGAGGACTGGTTCGCAGACGCGCTCGCCTCCGCCCGCCGCCGCGACGGCGCGGCGGGCCGTGCGCTGACCGGGCCGCACCGCACCGAGCTCGCCGCCCGGCACCGGGAGAAGGATCAGCCGGCTGCAGACTGCTCCACCGGCGAGCAGAAGGCGCTCGTGCTCGGCCTCGCGCTGGCGCAGGCCGGCGCGGTGAAGGCGAGCCTGGGCGCAGCGCCCGTGCTCATCTTCGACGAAGCCTGCGCGCATCTCGACGCCGCACGGCGGGCGGGCCTGGCCGAGGCGATCCTGGCGCTCGACGTTCAGGCCTGGCTCACCGGCGTGGAGCCGGTCCTGTTCGAACCCTTCGGCGAAGACGCCCAGCGCATCGCGGTGGTCGAGGGCACGGCGCGGCGGGTGGACGCCTAGCGCCCGGCCAGCGGGTAGTCGGCGACGGCCTCGTAGAGATTGGGCTGGCCCGGCTTGCGGTTATGGCTGGCGTAGAGGTGAAACCGGTCCGCCATGACCGGCTCGGTCTCCAGCATCGACCAGCGCTGCTCGAAGCGCTGCACGCGCACCGGGTCCACCCCGCGCTCGAGATAGGCGAGCGTGAGGTGCGGGATGAAGGCCCGGCGCTCCATCTCCACGCCCGCACGTCCGCCCGCCTTGCGGCAGCGGCGCGCCAGATCAGTGAGCTCCGGGCCTGCCTCCACCCCGGCCCAGAGCGCGTGCGGCTCGGCCTTGCCGAACCGGCCTACGCCCTTCAGCCGCCACGCGAAAGGCGGGCAGGAGATCGCCGCAAGCTCATGATCGAGTTCCTCGATCACCGGCTCGTCGAGCTCGCCGTAGAAGGCGAGCGTGACGTGAAGGTTTTCCAGCGGCCGCCATTTCGCGCCGGGCACCTGATCCATCAGGTCCGCAGCCGCGTCGACGATCGGTTCGGGCGCGGGAAGGGCGGCGAAGACGCGCAAGGACATGAGCCCAAGGGGCATGGCCCGGCCGCGCGCGTCAAGGCTGCGGGCGGCGGCGCGCGGCAAATCCACAGCCGGGGAAGGGGAATCGGACGCATGACCGCGTCCGGTTTTCCTTGAATCCCGACCGCAGAACACTGATATTCAGTCTCACCACGCAGGCGCGCTCGTGCGTTACCTGCGCGAAGTCTGACGGAAGAAGGACGCAATGAACCAGTTTAACCGCACCGCCTATGACGCGCGCGCGCTCGACACCTCGGTCGACGAGGGTCTGCGCCGCTTCATGCTTGGGGTCTACAACAAGATGGGCCTGGGGCTGCTGCTGTCGGCGGCGCTGGCCTATATCGTCGGCACGGTGACCCCGGTCACCCAGCTCGTGTTCGGCACCCCGCTTCTCTACGTCGTCCAGTTCGGCCCGATCGCCCTGCTGTTCGGCTCGATGTTCTTCATGCGCAACCCCTCGCCGGTGGGCGCGGCGGTCCTTTACTGGGCCGTGGTCTCGCTGATCGGCGCCGGGCTCGGCGTGTGGGTCATGCTCGCCACCTCCGGCGTGCAGGCCGAGACCCTGACCGGATCGCTGTCGATCACCTTCGGCACGATCGCGCAGGCCTTCGTGATCACCGCGGCGGCGTTCTTCGCGCTGTCGCTGTTCGGCTACACCACGAAGCGCAATCTGCAGCCGCTCTCGAGCTTCCTGTTCATGGGGATCATCGGGGTTCTGGTGATCAGCCTGATCAACGTGTTCTTCATCGAGAGCTCGGGGCTTCAGTGGCTGATCCAGTTCGCCATTCTGGGCCTGATGGCCGGCGTGGTGGCGTTCCAGACGCAGAACCTGAAGATCATGTATCACGAGGTCGCCGGCGACGAGCGGTCCATGGCCGTGATGACCTATTACGGCGCGCTGAACCTCTACATCGCCTTCGTGAACATGTTCCAGGTCATCCTGATGATGCTGGGCAATCGCGAATAGCGCTTGGCCGAGACTGACGACGAGACGCCCCGGAGCCTTCGCTCCGGGGCGTTTTCGTTTCAGCTCAGCCCTTTCCAGCTCAGACGTTTGAGCTGGTTGTCGAAGACCTTCAGCACCTGAGCCAGATCGTGGCCGCGCTTGAGGATCGCGCCGCCGGCCGCGACGATCTTGTAGGCGCCCTGACGGCGGGCGTCGGCGGGGGTCTTCACGATGCGGTAGACCGGAAACTCAGCGGCATGGCGGAAGATGGCGAACTCGGCCCGGTCGCCGAGCCCGTCTATGGCGTAGTCGCGCCACTCGCCGCCGGCGACCATCATGCCGTACACGCGCAGGATCGCGTCGAGTTCGGTGCGGTGAAACATCACCGGATCGGGAGCCCTGCCGGCTACGCCGTGCTGCATCTGGCCGCCTTTCGAACCTGTCGGCATGCTTACGGAGACGTAACGCAAGCGCCGTTTTCCGGCCTTATTTTGGTCTCTCGACCGCCCAAGGCCAAATCCATTTTCACATTGCCGGTCGATGCGGGAAACGCCCGTGGATCTGGATTCACAGCCCCCCCAGCCCCCCGGATCTGGCGGGTCGCATCGATCGGCGCTTCTCCAAGCTGACAACTTTTCCCGCCCGGTTGAGGTTTCGGTCACCTGAACCAGTGATGCTGGTGGCGTCCCGAGCCTGCTTGCGCTATCGCTAGCAGGCCTTGTTCCGCAAGCTCTCAGCGAGACCGCCCATGATCGTCGCCGATCGCCTGGTCAAGCGTTTCTCCGGCCGCACCGTGGTCGACCAGGTGAGTTTCGAGGTGAAGACCGGCGAGGTGACCGGTTTTCTCGGCCCTAACGGCGCGGGCAAATCCACCACCATGCGCATGATCGTCGGCTGTCTGGAGCCCGACGGCGGCAAGGCGGCCATCGACGGCTGCGATCCCGCGCTGCAGCGCCGCCGCGCCCAGGAGATGGTCGGCTATCTGCCCGAGGGCGCGCCGGCCTATCCGGCGATGACCCCGCGCGGCTTCGTGCGCTTCTGCCTGCGCGCGCGCGGCTATCGCGGCAAGGGCTTGCGCGAGGCGGCCGAGATCGCGCTCGAACGGGCCAATCTCGGCCCCGCCGCTGAGAAGGCGATCGGCGCGCTGTCAAAAGGCTACAAGCGCCGCGCCGCGCTGGCCGCAGCGATCGCGCACGATCCCCCGGTGCTGATCCTGGACGAACCGACAGACGGGCTCGACCCCAACCAGAAGGACGGGGTGCGCACGCTGATCCGCGAGATGGCGCCGAAGAAGGCGATCATCATCTCCACCCATCTGCTCGACGAGGTCGACGCGATCTGCACCCGCGCGGTGGTGATCGCCGGCGGCAAGGTGCTCGCCGACGACACCCCGAAGGCGCTCGCCCAGCTCGGCCCGGACGGCACGATCGGTTCGGCCTTCCGCGCGCTCACCCGGCCGGCCGGCGAAACGCTGGGCCGCATCAGGGGAGGCCGGGCGGCGTGAACGGACTGATCGCGGTGTTCAGACGCGAGCTGGCGGCGTATTTCGAAACCCCGCTCGCCTGGGTCTTCCTCGTGGTGTTCTCGCTCGCCGCGCCCAGCTTCGCCTGGCGCGTGGGCGGGCTGTTCGAGACCGGCCGCGCCGATCTCGCCCCGCTGTTCGATTACATGCCCTGGCTGTTGCTGGTGCTGATGCCGGCGCTGGCCATGCGCGCCTGGGCCGAGGAGCGCGACCGCGGCACGCTGGAGACGCTTCTGTCAGCGCCCATCCCGCTCTGGGCCAGCGCTCTGGGCAAGTTTCTCGCCGCCTGGGCGGTGGCCGGGGTGGCCATCGCGCTGACCTTCCCGATGTGGATCGCGATCAATTATCTCGGCGAGCCCGACAACGCGGCCACCGCGACGGCCTATCTCGGCGCGTTCCTTCTGGCGGGCGGCTATCTCGCGCTCGGTCAGGCGGTGTCGGCCTCCACCTCGAACCAGGTGATCGCCTTCGTGCTGGGCGCGGCGGCGTGTTTCCTCGTGACCGTCGCGGGGCTTCCCTTCGTCATCGACGCGCTCAGCGGCGCCCTGCCCGGCGCTGCAGCCGAAGCGATCGCCGAACTCAGCGCGCTGGCGCGGTTTGAATCCCTGCGCCGCGGCGTTCTGAGCCTGCGCGACACGGTCTATTTCCTCACCCTGATCGGCTTCGGCCTGGGGGTGGCGATGACCCTGATCGACGCCAGGCGGGGAGGCTGAGCGATGAGCGCACGGCGCTTCCTCGTCCTGATGGTGCTGAGCCTGGCGCTGGGGTTTGCGGGCTTCAACCTGTTCTCCGGCGCCATGCTGGACCGGCTGCGCGTCGATCTGACCGAGCGCGGGCTCTACGAGCTGTCGCCCGGCGCGCGCGAGGTGCTGGCCCGGATCGACGAGCCGGTGAACCTCACCTTCTATTTCTCCCGCAGCGAAGCGGCGCGCTATCCCGCGCTGCGCGCCTACGGAGCGAGAGTGCGCGAGATGCTGCGCACGATCGCAGCGCGGTCAGGCGGACGAGTCCGCCTCGAAGAGGTCGACCCCGATCCGTTCTCGGCTGAAGAAGACGCCGCGATCGCCGCAGGGCTGGAGCCTGCGCCGACCGAAGACGGCGGGCAGATCTTCTTCGGACTGACGGGGCGCAACGCGGTCGACGACGAGCGGGTCATCGCCTTTTTCGATCCGGTCGAGGAGGCGCGGCTCGAATACGAGATCGTGCGCACGCTCGCCGAACTCGAACGCGCGCGCACGCCGAAGATCGCGATCATCTCCGACCTGCCCTTCGCGCCGGACCGTGAGGGACGCAGCGGCAATCCGGTGATCGACGAACTCGCCCGCGCCTTCGAGGTCGCTTGGCTGGAAAACGATTTCGAGGCCATCCCCGAGGACGCCGACGCGCTGTTCCTGCTGCACCCCGCGCCGCTGTCGGACGGTCAGACCTATCTGGTCGATCAGTTCGCGCTGCGCACCGGACGGGTGCTGGCGCTGGTCGATCCGATGGCGCATGTCGCGCTCAAGCCCGGCCCTGACGGCCTGCCGCCGGTGAACGCGAACCGCGCCTCCACTTTGTCGCGCCTGTTCTCGACCTGGGGGCTTTCCTACGACGTCAACACCGTGGCGATGGACGCGAGAAACGGCCTTCCCGTGCAGATCGCCGAGGGCGGCCGCACGCGCATGCGCGCCTATCCGCTCTGGTTCGCCGCCCCGCCGGCCAATCTCAACACCGACGCGCCCGCCCTCGCGGCCCTGTCGCGTGGGATCAATCTGGGCTCGCCGGGCGTGCTCAGCGCCCAGCCGGGGCTCGAAGACCGGTTCACCGGGCTCATCTTCACCAGCGAGGCCGCAGCGAGGCTGGACGCCGACCGCGCCGCCGCCTCGCCCCCGCCCGAAGAGCTGATGCGCGAGCTCGACCCCGCGCCCGACGCGCCGCTGACGATCGCCGCCCGGCTCGACGGACCGTTCCAGACCGCCTTCCCCGGCGGACCGCCCGCCGGAGACATCGATCTCGATCCCGCCCGCCATCTGGTGGAATCAGAAGGCGCGGGCGAGATCGTGGTGATCGCCGACGCCGACCTGCTCGACCCGGCCTTCTTCCTGCGCGCCGATCCGGCGGCGGGCCCACAGGTCGTCGCGGACAATCCCGCCCTGATCCTCAATCTCGCAGACCGGCTGGCGGGCGATCCCGCGCTCGTCTCCCTGCGCTCGCGGGCGGGTTCGGAACGGCCCATGGTGCGCGTCGAAGCGCTCAGGAGCGAAGCCCAGGCGCGCTATGTCGAAACCCAGGAACGCCTGCAGCGCGAGCTCGCCGACGCCGAAGCCCGGCTTGAAGAATTGAGCCGCGCAGGCCGCGCCAGCGCGCTGGGCGGTGCGGCGGAAGCCGACAGCGGCGAGGCCGCCGCGCTGAGAGCGGAGATCCTCGATGCGCGCGAGCGCCTGCGCGAGATCGAGCGCGGCTTCCGGGTCGAGATCGACGCGCTGGAACGCGCGCTTCTGTTCTGGACGCTCTGGGTCCCGCCGTTTCTGGTGATCTGCGCCGGGCTGGTGATCACTCTTCTCAAGCGCAGGCGGCGGTCATGAGCGCGGGTCCCGCCATCCGCCGCCGCAATCAAGCGATCGCGGCGTTTGCAGCCGGCGTGATCCTGCTCGCGCTGGGCGCAGCCTCGGTCTGGCGCGACGCGGCGCTGGGCGCCCGGCCGGACGTCTCGGGCCCCGTCGTGCCAGGCTGGCGCGACGCGGCGGCCGACGCCGAACGGATCGAGATCATCACGTCGGACGAACAGTTCATGCTGGTGCGCAGCGAAGCGGGCTGGACCATGCCCTCGCGCGGGGACTACGCCGTCCGGCCCGAGCGGATCGCCGAACTCGACGAGGCGCTGGGCGGGCTTCAGTACGACCGGGCGATGACCCGCGACCCGGAGAAGTTTCCGCGCCTGGGCCTCGACGATCCGATCGGCGGCGGCGCGGGGATCCGGATCAACGTGCTCGACAGCGAAGGCACGGCGATCGCCGCGCTCATCGTCGGGCGCGATCGCGACGAGGGCGGGGTGTATCTGCGCACGCCGGGCGGTGAGCGGGCTTACTCTGCGACCGGAACCCTGCCCGAGCTCGGCGATGCGGGCCGCTGGCTGGGCCTGGAATTCTGGGATCTCGATCCCGGCTCGGTCGCCCAGGCGCGCATCCGGCCCGAGGCCGGCCCGGCCTGGGCCGTACAGCGCGCCGGGATCGCCCAGCGCAATTTCGAACTCGTCGAACCCGAGGGCTGGCGCCTGGTCACCGGCGGCGCGGCGAACGGCCCGGCCACCGCCGGCGCGCGCCTGCGTTTCCGCGACGTCAAACCGGCCGCCGCGCTCACCGGCGCCTTCGCCGCGCGCCACCAGGCGGTGACGTTCTCGGGCATCGCCTACGACCTCACCTTCACCGCCGAGGGCGAGGAGCGCTGGGCGGTGATCGAGGTGCGCGCGGCCGCCGACGACGCCGCCGAGCGGGTCGAGCGGTTGGAGCGCTTCGTGGACGGCTGGGCCTTCAGGGTCAGCGAGGACGCCTATGAACGCATGACCCGGCCCCTGCCCGAGCTGGCCGAGCCTGCGCCGGTCGAGCCTGTGATCGAGCCGTAACCGGCCCTTTTCACCCGCCGCTCCACACGGCATAAGCCCGCCCATGAAGCCCGATCCCAAACGCCTCGACCCGTCCGTCTATCCGCTGGCGATCACCGTGCCGACGCGATTTCGCGATCTCGACACGCTGGGCCATCTCAACAACGTGGCCATCGGCTCGTTCTACGAGGAGGGCCGCGCGGCGCTGAACCGGACCGCCTTTCCGCCCGACATGCGGCACGCGCACAGGATGCGCATGCTGATCGCCGACGTGCACATCGCCTATCTGGGCGAGGCGCACTATCCCGGCGACCTTGAAGTGAAGGCGGGCATCCTGTCGGTGGGCCGGTCGAGCTACACGATCGGTCTAGCGCTATTTCAGAACGGCGCCTGCGTGGGCACGTGCGAAACCGTGCTGGTCAACACCGACGGCGAAAAACCCGCGCCCATCCCCGAAGACGGGCGCGCGGCGCTCGAGGCGCTGACGATCCGGCTGTGAGCCGGGCTCAGGGATTGCACACCGGGCAATCACCGGGATCGGCCGCGGCGAGCCCGTCGCTGCGCTCCCGTCGCTCTGTGTGATCGCAGGCCGAACACGACCAGATCTCCTCGGCGATCAGCGCGGTCGGCGAGCCGCATGCCTCGCATCTGAGGCCCGGCTCTGCGCCGGTCCGTCCCCAGCCCGGCGCAGAGCAGGCCGGGCATGTCGCGGCCAGCCGGCCTGCGAGGCGGTCGGCGAGCTTTGCGATCTCGGCCATGCGTGTGGGGTTGAGATGGGCGCGCATGTCGGTCTCGATCCTGACCGCGCCATGGCGGGCGATCAGCGCGTCGAGTTCGGTCCGCGCCGTGACCGCCTTGGCCAGCACCCGCGCTCCGGCCTTAATGATCACGGCGTGATCGGGAAAGCCGATGCGGCCCAGGAACGTGTCGAGATCGGTCGCGGAGTCCGCATCGATATGGGCGAAGTTCGTCTCGAACCCCGTCGCCGTCTCGACGACTTCCAGACCGTCGGAAGGGCGCAGGGCGCAGATCAGCTCGCGATAGCCCGGCAGGACGGGCAGGGCCGGATGCGGACCGAACGCGCCTTCGGACGCGAACACCCAGTCCGCGTCCCTCGAAACGGCGAACGCCGCCCGCGCTTTCGCGCGAGCGGCGTCCAGCATGGTTCGGGCCCGTTCGGTCTCGCCGGAGAACGCCCCGAAGGCGTCGGTGTCGAGACCCTCGGCTGTTCTCACCTCGAACCCCAACCGCGCAAGCGGCGGGCCGAGCGCGGCCTGTTTGCCGTGCATGGTCGCGATCAGCGCGACCTGTCCGGCGAACGGAGTGTAGGCGGGCTCGCCCATCTCAGGCGCCGTTCAGCGCTCCCTCCCCTCGAGGGGAGGGTCGGGGTGGGGTGGGGCCGCCACGCCGGCGTTCGCGAGGATCACGCCCCCACCCCGGCCCCCCCCCTGAGGGGGAGGGAGGGGCGTAGGCGCAAACTCCGGCGAACGGGGCCGCGCCCATTGCGAGGCTTACTGGCCCTGGCCGAGCGAGTAGCCCGGCTCGCCGTCGAATTCATAAAGATGCTCGGTCTTGATGAAGTCGATGTCGGCCTCGACCAGACGGGTCATCAGCTTCGCCACAGCGGCGCGATCGCCCGCGCCGTCGAAGATGAAGCGGCAGCGCCAGTGATCGGTCTTGAAGGTCTCGGGCAGACCGTTCGGCCAGACCTTCGTGCCGCGGTTGGAGATCATCTTCAGCTCCAGCGCGCCCGGCGCCTCGGCTTTCTTCAGAAGATCGGCCAGCGCGTCGGGATTCTCCCCGGTCCAGTGCACGAACACGTCGATGCCCACGAGGTCTTTCTTCGCCGCCGGCAGACGCTTTGCGGCGGGGATTTGCGGCGCGCCCTTGGTCTTGTCGTAGATCTGGGCGGGCAGCTTTTCAGGCTTCATGCCCAGACGCTCGATGATGGCGTCGGCGAATTCGGAGGTGGACACCTTCCGGGCGGACTGGCCCTCGGTGAAGATGTCGTAGGTGTGCACCCCGTCCTCGATGGTCTTCAGCCAGGCGTTATGGACGGTCTCGGCCACCTCGGGCTGGCCGATATGGACCATCATCTGAACGCCCGCCAGCAGCAGCCCCGAGGGGTTGGCCACGTTCTGGCCCGCCCGGCGCGGCGCGGAGCCGTGGATCGCCTCGAACATCGAGCAGTGCTGGCCGATGTTCGCGCTGGAGCCCAGGCCCACCGAACCGGTGATCTCGGCTGCGACGTCGCTGAGAATGTCGCCATACAGGTTCGCCATCACGATGACGTCGAACTGGTTGGGGTTCGCCGCCAGCTTGGCCGCGCCGATATCGATGATCCAGTGCTCGGTCTCGATCTCGGGATAGTCCTTGGCGACCTCGTCGAAAATCTTGTGATACAGGCCGTCGGTCAGCTTCATGATGTTGTCTTTGGAGAAGCAGGTGACCTTCTTGCGGCCGTTCGACTTCGCGTACTCGAACGCGTAGCGGATGATCCGCTCGGTGCCGGGCCGGGAGAACAGCTTCAGGCACTGGAAGACCTCGTCGGTCTGGCGGTGCTCGATGCCCGCGTAGAGGTCCTCCTCGTTCTCGCGCACGATGACCACGTCCATGCCCGGATGCTTGGTGGCGATGTAGGGCGAGAGCGCCTGGCAGGGGCGGACGTTCGCGAACATGCCCAGCGATTTGCGCACGGTCACGTTCATCGACTTGTAGCCGCCGCCCTGCGGGGTGGTGATCGGCGCCTTGTAGAAGACCTTCGTGCGGCGCAGCGAGTCCCAGGCTTCAGGCTCGATGCCGGCGGTGTTGCCCTTGAGGTAGACCGCTTCGCCGATCTCGATGGTTTCAGGGGCGATCTTCGCGCCGGCCGCCTGAAGCACGCGCAGGCAGGCCTCCATGATCTCCGGGCCGATGCCGTCCCCGTAAGCGACGGTGATCGGAACCGGATCGCCCTTGGCGGCGCCGGCGGCTTCGGGCTTGGTCATCGTATTCATGGAGCGTTTCCTTCCAGCGAGAGACGCGTCGCCGCGCGGGCGCGCGGCGGCTCGGGCGGAACATAACCGGCTTGATGCATGCGGAAAATTGATTGTGCTGCGGCCATGCATTTGCAAAGCTCATTCATATGACCCCGACCGACCGCCTCGATCTCGACGCCGTGCGCGCCTTCGCGGCGGTGGCCCGCACGGGCAGCTTCACCCGCGCGGCCGAGAGCCTGTTTCGCAGCCAGTCCGCGGTATCCCTGCAGATCAGAAAGCTCGAACACATTCTGGGCGAGCGGCTTTTCCGGCGCAGCGCCAGGAAGGTCGCGCTGACCCCGGCGGGCGAGCGGCTGATGAGCTACGCCGACCGCATGCTCGCTTTGCATGACGAGGCGGTGGCGGCGTTCCGCGACGTTGCGGTCTCAGGCCTCGTGCGCCTCGGAACCCCGGAAGACTTCGCCACCGCCCATCTGCCGCGCGCGCTGGCCGGCTTCGCGGAGGCTCATCCCGGCGTGCAGCTCGAAGTGACCTGCGACCTCACCCTCAATCTTCAGACCATGTTTCACGACGGCGCGCTGGACGTCGCGCTGGTCAAGCGCGAGCCCTCGGCCTCCGGCGGCGGCCAGCGGGTCTGGTCAGAAGCGCTCGTCTGGGTGGGCCGCGACACCGCCGCGTTCGAACCGCGCGCCGTGACCCCGCTCGTCGTCAGCCCCGAGCCTTGCGTCTACCGAAAGCGCGGCGTGGAGGCGCTGGCGCGCGAAGGCCGGCGCGGCCGGGCGAGCTATGTCTGCGGATCGCTGGCCGGCTGCCTCGCCGCCGTGCGGGCGGGCCTCGGCGTGGCCGTGCTGCCGCGCGGTCTGGCGCCGGACGATCTCGCCATCGACGCCGGGCTCAGCATGCCCCGGCTCGCGGACGCCGAAGTCGTACTTCTGACAGCGGCGGACGCCGGCCTGCCCGCCCGCCGCCTCGCCGACCATATCGCCCGCGCCCTGGAAGAAGAACGCGGCGCGCAGGCGGCGTGAGGAAAGAGGCTGAGATCGTCAGCTTGAGCACGATCGGCGTCCATTCTCACAAGCCGGCGCTCTACGATCCCACCCCACCCGTCCGCTTCGCGGACACCCTCCCCATCAAGGGGAGGGAGTTGCGGTGGAGCTTCACCTTCCACGTTTGCGCTCGTGAAGCGCTTCAGCCCTGGGAGAGGCCGCCTCCGGTCACGCCGGCTGGGCTTCGGCCGCCTTGTGGATCTCCGCGACCAGCCCTTCGTCGAGATCCAGCCGCGCGGCGAGCATTTGCAGATAGGCTTTCTCGGCCGCCGTATCGGCCTCGATCGCGACCAGGCTCGCGGCGTATATCTCCGCGGCGATCTCGGGGGTCTTGGCGGGCGCGACCACCGCGTTGATGTCGAGCGGCGCGCTCAGCTCGTCGAAGACGAAGGCCTTGTCGGCGGCGTCGAGATCCATGGTGTTCAGCCGTTCGAAGATGGCGGCCTTCTCCTCGGCGTCGATCTTTCCGTCGGATTTGGCCGCCGCGATCATCGCGCGCACGAGCGCCTTGCCCAGCGCGTCCTGCGCCGCCTCGTCGCTCGGGGCGGGCAGGAAGGCGCTCGCCTGCGGCGCGGCCTCGTAATCGGCCTCGACGGCCGGAACAGAGCCCTGGGTTTGCGCCGCCTGACCCTGCCCGGCTTTGTTGCGGTTCTGCCAGGCGTGATAGGCGAGCCCGCCGATGGCCGCGACCGCGCCGTACTTGGCCGCCTTGCCCATCATCTTGCGCCCCGACTTGCCCATCAGCATCGAGGTCGCCAGCCCCGCGGCGAACCCGCCGCCGCCGGCCATCGCCTTGCCGCGCACGTTCGGATCGTTCTGAAGGGCGTCGAGGATCTTGTTGACGTCGAACATGGGGGCGCTCCGGGCCGGACGAACGCGCCGCCGCGGCGCGCTTTCTCACGCCGGACAAGGTGGGGAGCCGCCCCCGCCGGGACAAGCGCGAAAGCGTCGATTTCGCCCACGGCGCGCCGCGCTTGACCGGTAGGGCGTTTTCGCTAGGTTCGCGCGCCTGAGGTGAGGTGGCCGAGTGGTCGAAGGCGCACGCCTGGAACGCGTGTAGGCGGGCAACCGTCTCGTGGGTTCGAATCCCACCCTCACCGCCACCATTCCGAAAATCACAACCCCTTCAAAAGGGTAAGAGCTCTTGAGAGAGGCAGAGGGGTTATTCGCCTGTCTAGTCTCCAGTAGCGAAATACGGGTCGCACACCGAAGGCTCGACTGCTGCTAGGACATTTTAATCGAGCACGGTGTCGAACGCACTGATCCTTCTGCGAAAGTCAGCCTTCATCGCATGTCCGCCCCCATAAACTCGGGATGTCCCCCGGAGAAGCATACTCGCAAGCTCTTTAGGAGAACTGCGGTGCATCCGCGGGGCTCTTTGGGGGACGAGAGGCGGGGTGGTGATCGTGTCAGACCGGGATTCAGCGAATGTTTTTCAACGCTACTGGCCGTTGATTAATTACGCTCTTATAGGCGCCATCATCTGCCTTTTAAGCGCCACGAGCTATGCACAACCAATCGCTACCAAGACTCTGTGCGATGGCGCGCCGGGCCAATCAAGCCCGATTTTGGCTTGCGGTCCTGGTGATCCTCACTTCATTGATCCGGTCAACAATGTCACGCCGATTGTGACGCCCGTGTATTACGCCGTTTCGCTCGACAATTCGGCGTTCGGCTCCGCCAGTACGGTCACTTTCGTAGAGACCCTTCCGGCGCATTTTTCACTCAGCTCGGTCGATTGCGTGACACCGAGCGGCGGAGCCGTTTCGCACACGGTCACGAGCGGGCAGACTCCGCAAGTCACCGTGGATGTGCCTGCCGCCGGTCAGGTGGTCTGCCTGTTCGAAGGCAGCTTCGACCAGGATGGTGAAGGTGCGGCCGCCATCAATACAGTGTCCGGCGATGTGAGCGCCCAGACAGACCACGAGATCGGCGATCAGCCGTCGCCGTTGGCGGGCGATCTTGAGATTTCGAAGTCCGTCCTGTGGATGGGAGGATCGGGCCTGACGGGCCCGATCAACATCGCCAGCGGTCCAGGGCAGGCGCGCTTCCGCATCACCGTAACGGCAAAGAATCCGGTCACGCTCACGGACCTTTTCCGGGTCCATGACGAAGTGTCCGGGCTTCCTGACAGCGTTCCGCTCTTGGTCGATCTGGTTCCCGGATCGACCTCTTGCGACGTACTGGATACGAACGGCTCGGCGGTAAGCAGCGGGTGTCTGACCGAAACTGTGAATGCGTCGCCGGCCCAGCCCTGGGGCGGTGGTCCGGAGCAGCCGCTTGTCACATGGGGCGTGCCGTCCGGGCAGTCCATAAGCTTGCAACAGGGCTGGTCGATTGAATTGGAATTCACGGTCGAGATCGCGAGCGATCCGGCTTTCATGTGTGAGTACGCCCCGAACTCTGACGGCGTCACCAATCAGGCCTTCCTTGGCCTGGCCGGATATAGCGGCGTCATCGAGGACACCGATTCAAGCAACAACACGTCGGGGGACGTCGCTGTGCCCGTGACGACAGGGGCGACGAGCCCCTGCCCGCCTGGCGGGGGCGGCGGAGTCGTTCCGCCGCCTCAGATTCTGGAGATCGAGAAGCTGCGGCACATCCCTTCGACCTGGCCGCAGTACGGCAAGAATATTCTTCAGCGCGTCGCCGCCTGCATCAACACCTGGTTTCGCTATCTACTGAACTCGGTGCTGGGCTGGAATGACAATCAGCCTTCGGCCCAGACAAGCGACACCACCTACTTTATCAGGATCACCAACACATCTGACGACGCCCTGGCGCGCGACATCATGCTGACCGACGCCGTGCGCAGCGGGCCGAGCACGCCGCCTTTCACAGTCCAGATGATGCGGCAGGATTGGTTGTGGTGTCCGCCATCGGACTATTTTCAGGGCGGACCGACCCAATGCTGGGCGCTCGACCCGGCCCCGGCGCCTGGAACGACGCCTATGCCCGGTCTTTCGCGCGCAAGCGCGGGATCCGGTTCACCGCTTGCGCCGCCGGATCCGACAGCGATCAACGGATATGGAGACCACGCGACCGTCTGGCGCGGCGGACTGCGCGAGCTCAAGCCCGGTCAATCGGCCGTGCTGAGAATTGACGTCAACTACTCCGACCCTTGGTGCGACGCCTCCGACGGCCAGCTTCCCAAGGAAATCGAGAACATCTTCGCTGCGAGCTATACCGGAGAGGGCGTCGACGACGCCGGTGACCCGATGACCTGGCAGGGGTTCGCGCGTGGATCCCGGACCGATGAAATCGATGCGCCTGAATCCTGCGACTTCGTCGTCACCAAGACGGTCATTGGCGAGAACCGCCTTCGGTTCGACGAGCCGCTGACCTATGAGGTGACCTACACCAACGACATGGATACCGAACAGTACGTCGGGACCGTACTGGACTCGCTGCGTATCATGACGCCCGGCTACGCCAACGGCCTCGCCATGGAGTACCAGTACACATGCGTTGAAGACGGTGTTGCGAACGCGCCGACTACGAATACGCCGACCAGCGGCTCGGCGCCCTATACCGCCTCGACGCTCTGGTCCGCCAGCCTGCCGCAACAAGGCACGCGGCTATATGACGTCGCTCCAGGACAGTACGCGATATTCCAACCAGGCGCGACGCTCAGCTGTACGGTCGAAATCATCGTGCAGCGGCCGCCGTTGAGCGCTGATGACTGCCTGTCGTCCGTCGAACCTCAGATCCAGAACACCGGCGTGATGGACACGTCCATGTTCTACAACGCCAGTCTGGGGTGGCCGCCGACCGAGCCGTCCGACGAGACGAGCTGGGATACGGTCGAGACGCCGGCTCCGCGCTGCTATGATCTCAGCCTGACCAAGACGCCCGATCAGTCGGCTGTCGGCCCCAATGGCGGTCCGGTGAGCTTCACGGTCACACTCGAAAATGATGGCGACGACCTTGATCTGGCCGCGTTTGACTTCGGCGGCGAAGATTACGGCGTGTTGCTGACCGACGACATCCGGCCGCCCTACGACGACGACACAGATCATCCACGCACGATCATCACCGATCCTTGCGCCGCCAGCGGTGTGGATTGCGACTACGTCACGCCGGCCGATCCGTCCGACGAGTATGAGCTCCGCTTCTATGATCTGCCGTCGGGGCTGACCGACTTCCAGGTGGCTGTCGACGGTCCGTACACGCCGGGACAATCGGTGTGCAACAGCGCAGCGGCCAGCTTCGAAATCCCCGAGGACCGCGAGGGGCATTGGTATCCGCGCCGCCATCTCACTCACCAGGACGCCATGGCCGCCATGGAGCTCGGCGAGGTCTGCATCCCGATCACGGGCGAGCTCCTGCTTGAAAAGGACGTGGCTTACAGCGGTGAGGCGACATCGGCCGATCTGCCGGCGGGCGGCTATGACCTCAGCGTCAGCTGCACCGACGCTTCGGGAGCCAACGTCATCTTCACCAGCGGGCCCCATACCGTGGCCGACGGCGGGTCGCACCTCGTGGCCGGGATGCCCTTCGGCGCTCTTTGCACCGTCAGCGAAACCCCGCCTGCAGCCACAAATGGGTGCTGGTGGGCGCCGGCCAGCTATAGCAGCACTCAGCCGGTGGCCATTACGGCTGATCCCTCTCCCAATCGCCTGGGTGTGACGAACACCTATCACTGCCCGCCGACGCAGGATGTCCTGATCGCCAAACAGGTCCTCGACCCCACGAACCAGATCGTGGACGCCAACGGCGATCTGCTCGACCCGAGCCTTGAATTCGACGTGACGCTCGCCTGCCTGCCTTCAACGAACTGGCCTCAGGGCGGAAACTGGAGCGGTCTCAACACGACCGTCACGATCTCGCCGGGCTCGCCGGCGACCGTCCCGAACGTGCCGGTCGGTGCGCTTTGCACGCTGTCGGAGACGGTGGTTCCGCCTGCGGACGCCGGCCTTACGCCCAATTGCTATTTCGATGTCAGCTTTCATCCTGGAAGCGGTCAGTTCCCGCTGCCCGACGAAGGCGGAACGGTCGATATCAGGGTCGTGAACGAGGTCCGGTGCGACGCGCACGGCTCGCTCCAGATCCGCAAGGATTTCATACTCGGCTCGCCCGAAGTGCCGGACGCCGCCTGGGATTTGATCACAGCCGATGCGCAGCCCGTCTTCGACGTGGATTGCGCGGCTAATTCGACCCCGCCGCACCCGTATTCCCCGACCCTCACGCTCTCTGGCGGCCAGGTTCCGCCCGTCACCCATCTGTCAGAGAATTATACATGCGATGTCAGCGAGCAGCCGCTCATCGCTCCGCCTGGTTGTGCATGGACGACGGCTTATCCCGACGGCACGAGCCACGCGATCACCGCCGGAGCGACCACCATGGTCCGGGTCGAGAACACGCTGACCTGCACCCCGCCCGAGACGCCGGACCTGGAGATCGAGAAGGAGGCGATCAATTGCGGCGGACCGGACAGCTGCACGTTCGAGGTCACGATCACCAATAATGGTCCGGGCGACTTTTTCGGCCCGCTCTTCTTCATGGACGAGCTGACCACGGGATCGATCACGGAGTTCGTGCCGCCGGACGCCTCAGCGCCGATCCCCTGTCTCGACTGGACCATGGAGTATCTCGACTGGTCGGCTTGCGTTCAGCCTTCGCCGAATACAGCCATGCAGTCCGGCACGGCCACCTTGGTAGAGGGGGCCTCCATCACGACGTCCTTCACGATGGAAGGCTTGGGCTCAACGGATAAAATCGAGAATTGCGTAAGCCTGTTTCCGCATGATCCCGATGCTCAGAACGGCGAGTGGATTAATGCGACGGGCTTCACCGAGCAATATTGGCTTCTTCACCAGAAAGCCGCTGCCCTCAGAAGCCATGGGATCGTGCTCGCCGATCACGAACCGGCGACCATTGATGCGGCGATCGAGGACTTTGCTCAGCAAAATGGCCTCGATGCGGATGAGCCTGCCGACGCTGCGGCGCTCGCGCTCGCGCTGTACGGCGCGATCCCGCCAGCCGGTGATTTCGGCCCCGTTATCGAAGAGGGCGATCCGGCGACTGACAACAATATGTCCTGCGCAGGCTTCCAGATCGAGTTCGAGGATCCGAACCTTTCAATCGAAAAGACCAAGCTGACGCCGGGCAACTGCTTCGACTCCGGCTACGATTGCAGCTTCCAGATTGAAATCTTCAACCACTCCTCCAGCGACTACACCGGACCGGTTACCATCGCAGACGCCGCGGACATGTCGCTTGATCCCCAGATCCTGGTCAGCCAGACCAATTCGACGCCGCCCGCCGTCGTGGTCAACGGCGCGTCGCCGGCAGGCTGGACCTGCAGCACGACGAACACGCTGCCGGCGATCGAGTGCGAACATCCCAATCTGACCATTCCGGCCAGCGGTTCGGTGGTGCTCACCTTAGACACCACCATGACCAATGGGGACGTGCTGGCCGCAAATTGTGCGGAGCTGACCGAGCCTCATATTCCCAGCTTGCCGGTCTCCCAGCAGGGACCGGTTGATGACGGCCCCTGGTCCTGCACGCCCATCGGCCTGCCGCTGCTGGACATCGAGAAGGTGAAAATTACGCCCGGCGCATGCCATGGCTGGCAGCCCGGCGCCAATCACTGCACCTTCGAGATCACGATCCAGAACACCAGCACGACACAGACTTATACGGGTCCTCTGGAGTTCCAGGATGCCGTCGGCATGGGGCTGGATCCCCAAGTGCTCAGCACCCCGCTGTCGCAAACCAATGGGCTGATCGGGTTCAACGCCCCCGCGGGATGGACCTGTGCGGAGACCGGCCAGTGGCCCAACATTGCGTGCGATAATCCGAACGTCACGCTTGCGCCTGGCCAGACCGAGACGATCGAGCTGACGCTCGACCTGAACGCGCCCGCGCCGCTGGGGGCGAATTGCGCCGAAATCACCGCGCCTCAGGTCGCCGGCCAGAGCGGCGTGCAGACCGGCCCGGTGGCGGGCGGGCCGGTTGACTGCGCCCTGATCATTGAACCGACGAATCTTGAGATCGAGAAGGTTCAGACGTCTTCAGGCGATTGCGAAACCGGACAGATCCCAGGCCAGTGCAGCTTTGACATCATTATCCGCAACCTGGCCAACCAGGACTATCATGGCCCGCTGACTTTCGTGGATGCGGCGGGAGCGGTGAGCGGGCCGAACGGGCTGACCCAAAATCTCGGCTCCGGCGCGAACCAGATCGTCAGCTGGAGCGGTCCGAACGGCTGGTCGTGCATCGAGGGCCCGAACTGGCCCTCGATAGAGTGCACCAATCCCTACGGTCATATCCCGCCCAACGGTGAGGTCGTGATCAGTCTGACGATTGCCGACTTCCATCCGTTCCTTGGCCTGCCTGTCGCCGGCAACTGCGCGGAACTGACCGAACCTGAAGTGCCGGGCCTCGATCCCGCCGACGAAGGCCCGGTGGCGGACGGCCCGTTCTCATGCGTGCCGATCGCCGCCTCGCAGAGCGAGGGGCAGCTCGATATTGGAAAGAACCTTCAAGGCGGCTGCCTGCCGAATTCCCAAACCGACCTCGAGTGCACTTACACGATCACCATAACCAACTGGGGAAGCCAGGATTTCCACGGGCCCGTGGAGTTCGTTGACGCGGCGAGCATGGTTCCCGGGACCGTAGGAACGGTTCTGACGAATGCGCAGCCCTCCGTGGCGACGCTGCATCCCAACAGTGCCGCCCCGGCCCCAGGCTGGAGCTGCATCGATGACGGTTCTGCGTGGCCTCCGATCACGTGCAGCCACCCGAACCTCTACATCCCGGCCGGCGACGACGTGTCGATCGACATCACAATCATCTCTTGGGTTCATCTCCAACTGGCCAACAATTGCGTTGAACTGACCGGCCCCATCTCTGTGGACCAGAATGGTGACCCGATCGGATCGGGCCCGATCAATAGCGGTCCCACCGCCTGCGACGGCGTTCAGCTCCGCGAGATGCCCGCCGATGATCGGGGCCCGGTCGGCGGCGACGTCGTCGTCGGCCCGATCGGGGTCGGTCAGTCGCAGGGTGGAGACGGCGAAGCCGAACCTGCTGACACCGGAGGCTCCACCACGCCGCAAGGCCCGCAGCTTGAGATCGCCAAGACCAAGCTGTCGACCTGGCGCTGCCATGGGCCCGCCTTGCCGGACCACCCAGATCCGAATGTGTGTGTCTTCGAGATCAGCGTGACCAATACCGGCGAGCGGACCTATTCAGGCCCCGTCGAGGTCCAGGATGCGGCCGGCGAACCCGGACCGGGCGTGTTCGGGCGTCCCGCGCCGGGCGTGAGCCTGGTCGAGGGCCCGGCGCCGCAAAGCGGCTGGACCTGCGCCGATCGCGGCACCGGTCTCATCGATTGCGCCACCCGTGAAATCCGGCTTGAGCCCGGCGCAACCTCCCGCTTCCGGGTCACCCAGCGGTTCGATACGCCAGCGCCGCTGGCCGCCAATTGCGCCGCCCTGACCGGACCCCTCGCCGGTGCGGCGCCGGCCTGCGCGCCGCTGGAGGCCGAGCTCCCGGACGATCCTTCAGCGTGCGCGCAGGCCGACGGACGCTGGGACGGTCAGATCTGCAGCTGCCCGGCCCGCCATGTGTTCAGCCAGACCTGGGGGCGCTGTACGCCGCTGTTCTGTTCGCCGCCCATGCAGTTGAACGAGGCGCGCAGCGCCTGCGTCTGTCCCGCCGGTCAGGCGCTGGTGAACGGCCAGTGCCGCGACACCGCGCCGAACATCGACCGTCTTATCGAGATATTCGCGCCGGTGATCGGGGAGGGCGGCGGAAGCGAGAGCCGTCCCGATCCCGGCCCGGCCTGCAATCCAAACGGCCCCGTGCCCTGCTGATCTGGAAGGAGAGCCCGACCATGAAGTACGTCATCCTCACCGCCGCCGCCCTGCTGGTCGCAGGCTGCGCAACCGGCGGCGACGCCGGCCCGGGGGCGGCCGCGGCGTCCGACGGCCAGGAGGCAGGCGGGGTCATCGAGCGCGACATGACGCAGATGGCCTGTCTGGAAATCGTCGACGCCCTGAACGCCCAGTCGGAAATCCTGGGCGGGGCGCCGGAACGCGGCCTCATAAGCAATGATCAGGCGATGAATCTCGCCACCAATATCGGTCAGCGCCTGGCCCGCGACGCCGGCAATTCGGACCTCGCCACCGGCCTGGGGATCGCCGGACGGATCGCCGGACAGGCGATGCGGAGCGAGGCCTCGGAAGACGCCGCGGAACGCGAAGCCGCCACACGGCGCTGGTACTACCTCTCCGGCATATATGACGGCCGGGACTGCGACGCGCTCATCGCGGCTGAAATGGCGGCGAGCTGAACCGGTAAGGACCAACGCATAACACATCTGATCCCATTTCCCGCCGCTTTCATCGCCCTCCGCGCCGCGCGCGTTTCGCACATCGCGCCGGGCGGGCTAGTCTGGCGCGAAAGGGAGGAGCGAACCAGTGCTGCGCCTCATCGCCTATGGCGGGCTGGGGGCCGTTCTGACCGCGATGGTGATCGCGGTCGGGGCGTGGGGCGTTCTGCGCGTGATTCCGCCGGAACCGCCCGAACCCTATGCAGGGATGACCGGCATGGAGATTCTTGAGGCCCACGCCTGCCACCGGGCGGAATCCAAACAGATCATCGTGCGCGGCGTGGAGGACGGGTTTTCGCCCGACGGCGACGAGCGCGCTGTGATCCGCGAGGCCCTGCGCACGCCGCTTGCGGAGCGCCGGGGCCTGGCCGGATACGATCATCCTGGTCTGGATGGACACTTCATCGATCACTTGAACATTCCGGCTCACACCGCTGCGGGCTTGGTGGTCATCGCTCTGCGGCCCAATGGCGGGGGCTGGGAGAATGATGCGGCGGTGATCGGGAATTTGACCGATTGGGCGACGGGCGCGCGGGCGGAGCTACGGCGTTTGGCAGGGACCACAATTCTGCAATCCAATGAAAGGGACGGATGGACCTGGACGGGACGCTTTCTCGTCGTTGACCTCAAGGCCGTGCAGCTGGGCGATTGGTTATTGAACGCTGAGGGAGACCGCACCCTCCATCGCCACGAGGCGCTCCCCGCCACATTGCTCGATTATGTGCGCGGCCATGATCAGACCGCACCGCTCGATATCCGGGTCTATGACGACATGAGCGTGGATTTCGTCGGCGCCGCCCTGTGCCTCGAGCCACGCCCAAGGCGGGGCCTGACCTGGAATCTGGTGTCTTCTATAGACTTCGAACCGAGCGGGACGGTTGTTTTCATTTCGGCGCCTGACTCGCCTGGCGAAACACAGAGCAACCCTTTTTCCGGCAATACGCTCTGCAGCGAGGCCCGTCCGCTTCTTTGCTTTCTAGACCGGCGAGATCCCGTGCCGGAAATTGACCGTGTCCTCCTGGAGCGCGCCGGCGCGATCTGGTCCGGCGGCGAGGTGCGCGCGACCGACCCGGTGCGCGGCGATCAGTTTGCAACACTCGCCGACGCCCGCGCCTTTTGCGCTGAAGCCTTCGGTGACGAGTGGCGCGTCGCCGCCTTCCATGACGGAAATCATCCAGGGCGATTACAGGCCTATGGCGAGATGGAGGACCCCCACCCCCCGGTCTGGGTGGATATCCGCGGCCAGCCCCACGCCACCTGCTGGGAACCGGCCCCATGAGCGACGCGAAGAAGACCATCGGCGTGGTCGAGGACGACCCGGCGCTGGCGGCGCGCCTGGCCCAGGTGATCGAGGCCGCTGACGGGCTGGCGCTGGCCTTCGCGGCGGGGACCCTCGCCGACGCGCTCGCCGCGCTTGACGCCGGTCCGCCGGATCTGTGCCTGGTGGACATCGATCTGCCCGACGGCAAGGGGCTGGACGTCGTCGCGACCCTGCATCGGACGCGCCCGGACGCCAAGGCGCTGATCCTGACCGTGCTGGGCGACAGGGAAAGCGTGATCACGGCGATGCAGATCGGCGCGGACGGCTATCTTTTGAAGGATACCGAGCCGGCGCAGCTGGTGCGCCATATCGAACTGACGCTGGCCGGCGAGGCGCCCATGAGCCCGCGCGCGGCCGCCCATCTGCTCACCCTGGTTCGCCGCCCGGTTCCCGCAGCCGCATCCACTCCCATGCTGACCGAGCGGGAGGTGGAGGTGCTCAACCTGTTCGCCCGAGGCCTGAAATACCGCGAGGTCGCTGACGCGCTGTCGATCTCCGCCCATACCGTCGGCGATCACGTGAAAGCCATTTATCGCAAGCTGAGCGTCCAGAGCCGGTCTGAAGCGGTCTATGAAGCCCGACAGCTCGGTCTCATCGACCGTTTGGGCTGACCATGCCGGGAAGGCGCGGCAGGATCAGGCGCACTTCCGCACCCGCCCCGCCCGGCCCTGCGCCGCGCTCGAACCGTCCGCCCAGGCGCCGGGCGCGCTGATCGAGGTGGCGGAGGCCCTTGCCCTGGCTGGTCTCGGGGTCGGGCGGGAAGCCGCTCCCGTCGTCGCGCACCGAGATCACCAACCCGCCGGCGTCCGGCTTCTTGATCTCGATCACGCAGCGCGCGGCGCCGGAATGGCGCGCCGTGTTCGTCACCGCCTCCTGAAGCCAGCGATAGATCATCAGGACGGCTTGGGGATCGTCGATCTCACTCGAAAGCCCTTCGTCCTGGCGCCACTCCAGCGCGACGCCCGCCGCCTCAAGCTGCGGGGCGGCGCGGGTTTGAAACGCGCGCAGCGCATCACCCAGCCGGTCTCCGGCGCTATCGAGAGAGTCCACAATCAAGCGCAGATCCTTCAGCCCGTCATGGACAGCGCGCTCGATCTGCTCCTTGGCCATGTCGCCGGTCTGGAGGCGCGCGACCAGCGAGGCGAGCTGTCCGCCGATGCCGTCATGCATGTCGCGCACGAGGCGCTGGCGTTCCTCGAGGATGGCGCGCTGGCGGGCTTCATCGGCGAGCGCGATTGAGGCCGCGTCAAGCTCAGCACGCTGGCGCTGCACGATTTCAAGCAGGGATCGGCTGTCCTTGAAGGCGTCTGTCAGGATGCGCGTCAGGGCCGCGCCGCAATAACCGCTTGAGACGATCAGGATCGTCGTCAGGCCAAGCGCGGCCACAAGGTCCAGCTGCGCCTGGATCAAGCCTGGAGCCAGGCCGCCCTGAAGTGCGAGCATCAGGCCGCCGGTCAGCAGGAGCGCCGCCCCGGCGCCACGCCGGGCGCCGTCGACGTTGGCGCGTGCGGCAGAGAACCCGATCAGCGCCACGGCGCCCAGCCCTGACAGAGCGGCGAAGGGCGGGGCCAGACTGCCGTATGGTCCCAGTATCGGAGCGGTCAGCACTGCGATCAGGGCCGCCAGCGCCAGCGTGGCCGTGAGCCTTCGCCGCCATGGGCTCAGCCGCGCGCCCGCCAACGCTCCTCCGGTCGCGGCCAGACTGGTAGCGGCGAGCACCGCAAAGCCATGGCCGAGCGCCGCAGCCGGCGGCGGAACCGTGCCTCCATGGGGGGTGAACGCCAATGCGAGACCCGATGCGCCCGCCCCGGCCAGGGCCAGGCCGAGCCATGCCGTCGATCGGCCGCGCGCCGCCGACAGTCCAAGGGCCAGCGCCGTACAGAGTGCGCCGAGACCGGGCCAGAGCCCGCGCAGGCCCAGGAGAATGGCGTCCCGTCGATCAAGCGCGGCGCCGAGCGCCTCACGCTCACCCATGACAAAGCGCCCAGAAAGCGGGCCGGACAGCCCCATGTCCGTAAGGATGTCGAGACGGTTTGAATCGAGATGCCAGTAATGACGCGGGACATCCACGACGACCGCTCGAGCGCCAGGCGTGATCATTGAAGGCGCGCCATGGCGGATTTCCTCAAAAAGCGGCGCACCATTGACGAAAAACTCCGGTTCGCCGACAGCCGCGTTGATCAGCAGGGCCGGTCTCTCCAAGGTCGCGAATGATCCGGCATCGAAGCGGCCGGCGTACTGAACCCGCGCCCCGCTTTGCGGCGGTACAAGGCCGGCGCCGTGCGCTCCGGTGGAATACAGGGGAACCGCTTCGGGGACTTCGGCCAGGCGCACAAGATCGATCCGCCCCTCCTGTGGAGGCCCGAACGCGAAAAAACCAATGAGTCCCGTGAGGAGCGTGGCGACTATGCCGATGGCGGCCAGGCGCTGAGAGCGGTGGTCGCTTTTCATCGGCTACGCGCGCGGCTTAGTGCTTTCAAGCGGACCGCCCTCTTGGTGCGTTTGCTCTCATCGACCATGACGGTATTTCACTGAACAGCCGACCGCCACCCCGATTTCTCGGGGTGTAAGGGCCTCGGTTCAAGGCTGTCAGAGGAATCGGCCTGGTAGCCGCTACTGGGTGACCCTCACAGGAATAGCAATCGCGTCGCTGATCCGGATTCTTCCCTTAGATCATCTGCCTGGCGGAGATGATGTACTTTCGATTTCCGCAGTCTCTACTGAATCTGGAGGTTCGCTATGACCCTGTCCCCGGTCACAGATCCCGCTCCATCTTCCCCCCTCTGGATGCGCCGGGGCTGAGCGCGTATGGCTGAGGCCGGCGCGCGGGCGCCGGGCGGAGACGGGGCGAGCGCTTGAAGGACATCGTGTCGATCGAGGATCTGCGTGCGCGCGCCCGGCGCAGGCTGCCGCGCATGGTGTTCGACTATATCGACGGCGGCGCGGAGGACGAACGCACGCTCGCAAACAACACCGAGCGCCTGCGCGCGCGGGAGCTGGTCTGGCGGGCGCTGGTCGACGTCTCCGTGGTCGACACGTCGATCTCGGTGCTCGGCGCGAAGAGCCCCACCCCCTTCATTCTGGCGCCGACCGCCGCGCAGCGCCTGTTTCATCCGAGGCTGGGCGAGCTCGCCGCGGCGCGGGCGGCGCATGCGCATCAGGCGATCTATGCGGTCTCCACCCTGGCGACCCAGCCGGTCGAGGCGATCGCCGAGGCCTGTCCGGGTCCCAAAGTCTTCCAGGTCTATGTCTGGCGCGACCGGGCGCTGGTCGAAGGCGTGCTCGACCGGGTCAGAAAGGCGGGCTTCACCGCGCTCGTGCTCACCGTGGACGCCCCGGTGGCGGGCAAGCGCGAGCGCGATCCGCGCAACGGCTTCTCCCTGCCGGTGAAGATCAACCGCAGGACGCTCGGCCAGGCGCTGGCCCGGCCCGGCTATCTGATCGATCTGGCGCTTGGCGGACCGGCGAAGCCGTCGAACTTTCCCCATGCGGGCGGGGGCGACGTGATGGACCTGATCGACCGGCAGTTCGACCGGTCGGTGACCTGGGACTACGCGCGCTGGCTGAAACAGGCCTGGGGCGGGCCGATGGCGATCAAGGGGATGGCCAGCCCTGACGACGCGCGCCGCGCGATCGACAACGGGGCGGACGCGGTCTGGGTCTCCAACCATGGCGGCCGGCAGATCGACACCGCACCCGCCAGCATCGACACCCTGCCCGCGATCGCAAAGGCCGTCGGCGGTCAGGCCGAGGTGATTTTCGACGGCGGGGTGCGCCGCGGCTCGGACATCGTCAAGGCGCACGCTCTCGGCGCTGACGCGGTGGCGGTCGGCCGGGCCTATCTCTACGGCCTCGCCGCAGGGGGCGAAGCGGGCGTCGACGCGGCGATCAGGATCCTGCGCGAGGACGTCGAACGCACCCTCGCCCTGCTCGGCCGCCCCACCCTGTCAGGCGTCGACGACAGCGTGCTTTTCAGGCCCTGACCGGCCGGGCCGTGGCCCTGATCACACCACTGCGGCGAAGACCGGACGGTTTGATCCCGCCGCGGCGCGTTTCATGCCCGGCGAGTTCCAGGCGAAGACGACCTCTCCTGTCCGGGTGATCGCGATCACCCCGCCGTCTCCGCCGTGGCGCGCGACGCCGGCCAGCATGGCGTCAGCGGCCGATTTCGCGTCCGCGCCGCCATAGCGCATCCGCGCGGCCATATCCCCCGCCCCGCCGGCCAGGATGAAGGCCTCGCCCACGCCGGTGGCGGAGATCGCGACCTCGCCGTCCGCCCATGTGCCCGGTCCGATCAGCGGCGTGTCGCCGACCCGGCCCGCGCGCTTGCCGAACGTGCCCCCGGTCGAGGTGGCCGCGGCGAGCCGGCCCTCGCGGTCCAGCGCCACCGCCCCGACCGTGCCGTGCGCGGCGGCCTTCGGATCTTCGAAATCGGCGCGTTCAACCCCGTCGGGCACCCGGTAATAGGCGGCCGGGTCGGCGACCAGCGCCAGGCCCTGCTCGCGGACGAACGCCATCGCGCCCTCGCCCGCCAGAAGCACGTGCTCGCCCGCCTCCATCACCCGGCGTGCGGCGCCGACCGGATGGACGACGTCGCGCACGGCGGCGACCCCGCCCGCCTTCATCGCCGCGCCGTCCATGATCGAGGCGTCGAGCTCGACATACCCGGCGGTGTTCGGCGCGGAGCCGCGGCCCGCCACGCACAGCCCTTCGGCTTCGAGCGCCTTGACTGCGGTCTCCACCGCGTCGAGTGCGGAGGCCCCGGCCTTCAGTGCGGCGGCGCCTTCCTCGGCGAGGCGCCTGAGCTGGGCTTCGGCGCGGCTGTAATCGCGGCCGGGCTTCACGCCCGCCCCGCCGTGCAGCGCGATGGCGTAAGGGGTCATTGAACATCCTCGTCTGAAATCGGGGTGACGGTCAGGCGCACCGGCGTGATGTCGAAATCGACCGCGAAGGCTGAAAAGCGCGCCGTTCCGTCCTCGTCGCGGCCCCAGAACCCGGCCGAGGCGCGGCCCTGGGTGAAGCGATAGACGACGCCGGTCTCGCCGGAAAACGACACCCGCTCGACTGCGCTGGAGGCTGCGTTGTCCAGAAGCGCGTCGCCCAGAACGGCGGTCAGCGTGTCGCCGGACACCGCCATGCCGCCGCCGGAGACGACGGCCTGGTCGTAGTACTCGTTTCCGACGGTGGGCGCCTTGTAGTCGGGCACATGCACGTCCAGACCCGTGGCGCTGATCCTGTCGCCATGGCTGAGCAGGTGAAGGTGAACGCCCTCGATCCGCGCTGCGCCGGCGACAGGGGTCTGCCGGGCCTGCCGCGCGTCGAGGATCGTCACCGCGCCGGCGCCCAGCGCCTCGATCTCACCACGGGCGAGATCGACGATCATCGCGGTGTTCTCGTCCACGCCGAAGCCCATGCGCAGGGACTCGTCGATCGACACGACCGCGCGCGCCAGCCGTCCCAGCCGGGCGCGCTCGCCGAAATGCTGGTCGGTGACGCCGTAGGGAAAGAACCCGAGCCCGCGGGCGAGCACCAGCCGGTCGGTCTCCGGCGCCGCCGCCCCGTCCGCAAGGCCGATGGGCGCTTCCAGCAAAGCCGGCAGGGTCTCGCCGCGCACGATCATCACCGGGCTCATCATCGCCGCGCCCGCGCTGGTCCCGCCGATGACCGCACCGTTCGCGAGCCGCGCGCGGAGCGCTTGCAGCATCGGCGTGTCGCGTCCGTCCGCTTCGATCAGCGCTTCGGCGATGCGGGCCTGATCGCCGCCGGTGAACCAGATCCCGCCTGCAGCCTCGATCTTGGCGATCTCATCGGCGTCGCTGGCGTTGTCCGCCCAGCTGCTTTCGTCCACGCCGTCAGTGTCCGGATCGTCCATGACGGCGAGATCGACCCGGACGATATTGTCCGCCTTTACGCCGTAGCTCTGCAGCGCCCGGGCGAAATCGTCCGCCGATCCGGACGGATAGCCTGAAGCGGTGGGCAGGATCGCAAAGCGCGCGCCGGGTCCGCCGGCCGCTGCGATGAAGGCCTCGAACACGGGCTGGTTCGCATCGTCGAGCGCGCCGCCGGCGATGACCAGCGTGCCCGGCTCGGCCGACGCTGCGCCGCCGAGCGCGATTGCCGCCGCGCCGGCGAGAAGGAAGCGTGTCATGATCGTCCCTTTCACGAATACCCGATCGCCTGGGCGATCAGCACGAAGGCGCTGGCGAGCGCCATGAGGGCCAGCATCGGCTTCCAGACGAAACGCACCCAGACCGCCCAGTCGAGGCGCGCCGCGGCGAGGCATCCCATCAGCGCGGCGCTGGCCGGCACGATGATGTTGGTCAGCCCGTCGCCGAGCTGGAAGGCGAGCACGGCGGTCTGGCGCGTCACCCCGGAGAGATCGGCCAGCGGCGCCATGAGCGGCATGGTCAGCGCCGCCTGGCCCGAGCCCGAGACCACCAGAAGATTGATCGCGCTCTGGCTTGCGTACATCCCCAGCGCCGCCATCCAGTCCGGCAGGGCGCCGGTCAGCTGGCCCGCCCCGTGAAGCGCGGCGTTCAGAAGGCTGGGTTCGGTGGGATCGTCGCCGCCCAGCAAGATCACCACCCCCTTGGCCGCAGCCACGATCAGGGCGGCGGGCAGAAGCTGCATCGCGCCCTCCCTGAAAGCGCCGACCAGATCGTTGCCGGTCACCCCGCCGAGGCCGAACACCCGGCCGATGATCGCCGCGGCGAGCCCGATCGCGAAGAACTGCGCGGCGATCTCGGCGAGGTAATAGCCTTGCGCCGCCACGCCCCAGGCGATCCAGACGACGCCGAGGCCCAGCACCGCGAGCACGAGATAATCGCCGATCGAGACCGGCGTCGTGTCCTGATCGAGCGCCTTTTCCCGGCTGCGCCAGTAGGCGTCGGATTTATGCGCCAGCGAGCCTTCGGGATTGAGGCGCACCTTGCGGGCGTAGGCGTAGGCGAAACTCGCGCCCAGAACCGTGAACACCGTCCACATCGCCACCCGGAAGCCGAGCCCTGACAGGGCGGGCAGATCGGCGATCGATTGCGCGACGACGACCGAGAACGGGTTCATCCAGCTCGTCGCAAACCCGATCTGGGTGGCGGCGTAGCAGGCCACCACGCCGGTGATGGAATCATATCCCGCCCGGATCAGCGCAGGCACGACGATCAGGCACAGCACGATCGCCTCCTCGCCCATGCCGAACACCGCCCCGCCAAGCGAGAACACGACGAACAGGATCGCCACCAGCATGTCGGACGGCTTGTCGTGGTTGGACAGAACGCCTTTGAGGATCCGCTCGAGCGCGCCGGTGCGCATGATGATCCCGAACGCGCCGCCGACCACCAAGAGGAAGGCCATGAGTCCGACCGTGGCCGAATACCGGTCCCCGGCGATGAGGCCCTCGAACAGGAAATTAAGAAAGCCCGGATCCTCGGCCGTGCCGAAGACCGGCGCGGGGTCGGGCCTGCCTGAGGACGTATAGCTGCCCGGATCGATGCGCGCGCGCTCGCCCTCGGCCGTCGGCGCGAGCTCGAAGGAGCCGGGTGTGAACACGAAGGTGGCGGCGAAGGCGAGCACCGCCACGGTGAACAGGATGAGATAGCTGTCGGGCAGGCGCGAGGCCTTGCCCGCAGGATCGGGGGTCGCCATGGATCAGGTCTCCGAAGACCGGCGCAGAACGTAACGGGCCGCGGCGCGAACCATGCCCCGCCGCGGCCCGTGCTGACAAACCGGCGTCCGGCCTAGAAACCGTAGCGCAGACGCAGGGTCACGTAGCGCCCGAGCGCGTCGTGATTGATCAGGTCCACGTTCGAGCCCGAACCCAGCACCAGCGGCGGTTCTTCATCCAGCAGGTTGCGGATGTTGAGCTGGATGAAGGTGTTCTCCGCAAAGTCATAGCTGAGATTGGCGTCGACCACGAACCAGGAGTCCACGTCCACCTCCGCGTCGGCGGGCAGGCCGACCGCGTCCAGCGTGCGCGGGCTGGGATCGTCGTCATAGCTCGAGGTGTACCGCCCCGTCAGCGAGGCGCGCCACACGTCGCTGGTCCAGCGCACGGTGGCGTTGGCCAGAAGCTCGGGATAGCGGAAATCGCCGGCCAGCTGCTCGACCGGAGAATTCACCGAAGCCCGGCGTTCGAAGTCCAGAAGGTAGGTGGCGTCGAACAGGAAAGCGAGATCGCCGCCCAGCACGTCGTCGAAATACTGGGTGTAGCTGAAGTCGAGCCCGCTGGTCTCCTGGTAGCCCAGATTGGTGATCTGGAAGTGCGCGTCGGTGACGAAGCCGCTGCGGACCTCCACGCCCGGCGTGCCCGTCGGCAGCAGGCCTTCGCCGGTCACCGCGAACTCGCCGGCCAGCGCGCGGCGGATGAAGTCCTCCTCGTCGATGCCCACCAGGTCCTCGTGGCGGATCGTCCAGTAATCGAGATTGATGTCGATGTTCGAGGTCGGACGGAACAGGACGCCCGCGCCCCAGGTCTCGGCGTTCTCAGCGCCCAGATCAGGATTGCCCACGTCTTCGGACAACAGCGAATTGCCCGACGCGCTCGCATCGCCGTCGCAGGCCTCTGGCGTTTCCGCGCAGTCCACCGTGTAGGACGACAGCAGCACGCCGGCGCCGGACTGGGCGAGCGAGGGCGCGCGGAAGCTGGTCGACCAGTTGGCGCGGAAGATGAGGTTTTCCAGCGCCTCGTAGCGGACCGCGACCTTGGGATTGAAGTCCCCGCCGAAGCCTTCGTAATCGTCGTACCGGCCGGCCAGCTGCAGATCGAGCCGGTCGGAGAGCGGCACGTAGAGCTCGCCGAACACCGCCCAGACGTCGCGCTCGGCGTCCACCCTGGTGGAGGAGAAACCCAGCACCGGCTCGGGATTGTCGATCGTGGCCACCGCGACGCCCGACGGCGTGTCGGTGACTTCCTCGCGCCGGAATTCCGCGCCGACCGCGGCCTTGATGGTGCGGCCGTTGAAGTCGAACAGGTCGCCGGTCGCGTTCACGTCCAGGCCGAACATGCGGCTCTCGCCGTTGCGCTCGGCCTCGGTCTCCAGAAGTTCTCTCAGACCGTCGGGCTGGTTGGTCTGGCCGCCGAACGGGTTGTACCACAGCGTGGTCTTGCCGACGTCCTCGCAGGTGTCGCCGATGAAGCTCGCCGAAGGACGGCCGAGATCGACGTCCCAGCGGTCCACCGTCGTACCGTCCGAACACAGATTGCCCAGATTGGCGTTGTAGAACGCCTCTGAGATCACCAGCCCCGACACGCCGCGCTGGGTGCGGTCGTTGCCGCCGTAGAGAAGCCCCGTCTCCAGCGTCCAGCCGTTCTCGAAATCGTATTCGAAGCCGGTGGTGAAGCGGAAGCTTTCGCTCTCCACCTCGACCGCGCGCGGGTCGAGCAGCTTGCCCCAGGCGAAGATCGGGAAGCCGTAGAAATCGGTGAAGTCGACGACCCCGCCGTCGGCGACGATGTCGGCCTGCAGCGCGGCCGGCCAGTTGGGGTTCTCCGGATCGATCGGCGCGCGCGAGAAGTTCGCCGGCGAGCCGGTGCCGCGGCTGTCTGAGGTCTGATAGAGCAGCTCGTTGAAGATCTTCAGGCGGTCGTTGACCTGCCAGTTATGGACGAACAGCCCGCCCACGCTCTCCAGCTCGTCGGAGATCGACACGAAGTCGTTCACGTCCACTTCGCAGAACTCGCCCAGCGGGCCGAAGCCGAACTGGTCGGCCGGGCAGCCGCCGTCGGCGGGCTCTTCAGTCTGGTCGAAGCTCTGGAAGAAGTTGTCGAAGAAGCTGGGATAGAAGCCCTGCTGGCTGGGACGCACGCTGTCCTCGGTGAAGGACCGGTCGCGCTCGTAGAACGCGTTGCGCTTGAAGTAGTCCACCACGGCGGTGACGTTATGGTCGCCGAACTGCCGGCCGATGATCGCATTGACGTTGAGCTTGCCTTCGTCGGTGTCGGCGGTCGAATTGCCGTAGCTGAAGGTGATCTCCTGGCCCTCGTAATCGTCGCGGAGCACGTAGTTCACCACGCCCGCGACCGCGTCCGCGCCGTAAAGCGCCGAGGCGCCGTTGGGCAGCACCTCGACCCGCTCCACCGCCGACAGCGGAATGGCGTTCACGTCGATAAAGCTTTCCTGGCCGTTGGCGAAGGCGGCGACATTGGCCCGGCGGCCGTTGATCAGGGTCAGCGTGGCGCTGGTCCCCAGCCCGCGCAGCGAGACGCCGGCCGCGCCCACCGGCGTGTCGCTCGAAAGCGGCCCGGCGGTGGAGGTCGAGAAGGTGCCCGACCCGCCCGCGGTGATGGTCAGATCGCCCAGCAGATCGATGATCGAGGTGGCGCCGCTGTCTTCGATGTCCTGGCGGTCGAGCTCGTAAGCCTGCACCGCGCCGTCGAGATCGAGCCCGCGAATGCGCGAGCCGACCACCGTGATGGTGTCGCGCTCGGCGACGCCGTCGGCCTGTTCGCGCGCGGTTTCGTCAGCTTCGGTGTTCACCGGCTCTGCGTCCTGCGCGAAGCCGGGCGCGGCGAGCGCGCCGGCGGCGAACAGCGCGGCGATGACGCCGGCGACGTGGTTCTTGTGGTCCTTGGTCATGGTCCGTCTCCTAAGCTCCGTCCGCCGCGCCCTGCAGGCGTCGTCGCGGACAGGTCCCCTGTCGTTCTTGATGAGAGTCTTTCGGGACGGACGGCGCGGGCGAGACTTCAGCCCGGAGGCGCGGTTATCGCGGCGCGGGCGGATCAGCGTCCGGGCGCGCGCGACATCGCTCTGGTTTCACGTTTGAAACGCTGCGCTGGCCCGCCCTGGTGTCAGGCGGGCCGCCGCCGTCCGCAAACCGGGGCGGCGCTTATTCGTTGAACCAGTCGGTGAGATGAAACTGAACCGACCGGCGCACGAGAACCTGATGGATACCAGCCATGCGGTCTCCTGAGCACAGACCTCAAGGCTAAGTCGCCATCGGCCCCGCTGACAAGGGGTCCAGAAGACGCCGGCGAGCGGCGGTGCACGCCATGTTGCGGTTTGGTGACAGAGGGCGGCGCCCGCCCCTACCCGTCCTTCAGCCCGATCGCGCGAAGGCGCTCTTCGAGGAACGCGCCCGCGCTCACAGGCGGTTCGGCGCGCTCGGGGTCGAGGCCCGGCACGGGTTCGAGCATCACGTCGGAACGCGGCTGGACGAAGAAGGGCATGGAGTAGCGGCTGACGTTCTCGCCGGCCGGATTGACCACGCGGTGGGTGGTCGCGGGCAGGTCCCCGCCGGTGATCCGGGCCATCATGTCGCCGGTGTCCACCACCAGATGGCCGGGCGCGTTCATCACCGGCAGCCAGCGCCCGTCCCGGTCGAGGATTTCAAGCCCCGCGCCCTGGGCGGCGACCAGCAGCGTGATGAGGTTGATGTCCTCATGGGCGGCGGCGCGCACACAGCGCGGATCGGCGCCGTCGGGCACGGGCGGGTAGTGCAGAAGCCGCAGCAGCGAGGTGCCGCCCTCCACCCGGCTGGTGAAATAGTCTTGCGGCAGATCGAGCCCGTCCTCGATCGCGTGAAGGATCGTCCGGGCGCTGTCCATCAGCCGGTCGAACAGCGCAAGGATCGTCTCGCGGAAGGCTTCGGGCTCATCAGGCCAGACGTTCGGCGCTTCCCTAGCGCCGGTCTCGTGGCCGATCTGGAAGAACTCCTTGAGGTCCGGCGCGTCGGTGTCCTTGGCGTGCTCGCGGCCGAAGGGCGTATAGCCGCGCAAGGCGCCGGCCGCCTTCATCTTCTCGGTTTCCGGAAGGGCGAAATAGGCCGCGCAGACCTCGTAGGCCTGGGCGATGTCGGCCTCGCTCAGCGCATGGCCCTCCACCGTCACGAACCCGGTGCGGCGCAGGGCGGCCACGAAGGCCTTCCCGAAGCTGCGGCGGCCGGGCGCGTCGGCGTTCGTGTAGTCCGAAAGGTCGAAATGATCGATCGCGGCGCGGGTCATGAGCGGGCGTCCAGAAGCGCGTCGACCTCGGCGCGGCGCGGCAGGGCCGTCTGCGCGCCGGGCCGTGTGGTGCTGGCTGCAGCGGCGGCGCAGGCGAAGGCCAGCGCGCGGTCAGGGGCCATGTCCTCGATCAGCGCGACGGTGATCGCGCCGGTGAAGGCGTCGCCTGCGCCGGTGGCGTCGACTACGTCCACCTTTGGCGGGGCGGCGCGGGCGATCTCGACGCCGTCTTCAAACAGTACCGCGCCGCGCGCGCCCAGCGTGATCGCGACCCGCCCGCCCGCGGCCAGCAGGCGATCGCGGCCATAGACCGCGGCTTCGGTCTCGTTGACTACCAGAAGATCGGCGCGCGCGATCAGGCTTTCGGGCACGGGGCCGGCGGGGGCGAGATTGATCACGACGAGCCCGGTGCAGCGCTGCGCGGCGGCGTCCAGCACCGCGGCGGGGACTTCGAGCTGGCCGATCAGCGCGCCCTCGATCGTCCCGGGCAGGTCGGCGATCGTGAGCGTGGCGTTCGCGCCGGGCGCGACGACGATCTGATTGTCTCCGCTGGCGTCGACCGCGATCAGCGCGACGCCCGTCGTCTCGCCCTGGACGGCGCGGCAGAGGCTGAGATCGGCGCCGTCTGCGCGCAAAAGCGCCAGCGCCGCCTCGGCCTCGGCGTCGTCGCCGGTGCGCGCGATCAGGCGGACCTCCGCGCCCAGCCGTCGCGCGGCGAGCGCCTGGTTCGCGCCCTTGCCGCCGGGATGCTTGGCGAAGGCGCCGCCCAGCACGGTCTCGCCGGCCTCGGGCAGGCGCGCGCACGTGGTCACGAGATCGAGATTGACCGAGCCGCAGACATGGATCGAAACCGGGGTCACCATCGTGTCCTCACAGACGCTCCATCCGGTCGACCAGAAGATCGAACAGGGCCGGCGCGTCGAGCCCCGTCACCCAGTTCACGTTCGCAGGCTTTCCGCCGAGCAGGTGCACGTCCACCGAAGTGTGCCCGCGGGTCAGCCCGTCGCGCGTGTCCACGCTGACATGAGCGGGCCGGGCGGTGAACAGATCGGGCGCGATCAGGTATCCGATCGTGCACGGATCGTGCAGCGCCGCGCCTTCCGCGCCGTAGATCTCGCCGTACACGCCGTTGACGTGCTCGACCATGTCCGCGGCGACGCGCGGCGCGGCGTGATCGGCGCGCCTGAGCCGGTCCAGCCGGTCCGGCGTGCAGCGGATCTGCAAGGTCGCGTCGAGCCCGATCATCGTCACCTTCGCGCCCGCGTTCAGAACCACATGGGCGGCGTGCGGATCGGCGTAGATGTTGAATTCGGCCGAGGCGGTGATGTTGCCGCCCGCCTCGCGCGCCCCGCCCATGACGACGATCTCGTCGATCGCCTCGATGAGGTGCGGGGCCTTGACCAGCGCCATCGCCGCATTGGTCATCGGACCGGTGAGCACCAGCGTGATCGAGCCCGGTTCGGCGGCTTCGAGCGTGTCGCAGATGACATCCACCGCGTGCCGGGTCTCTGGCGGGCCGTCGGGCGCGGGCAGCTCGGCGGCGCCCAGGCCTGTCTCGCCGTGAATGTGCTCGGCGAAGACCGGATCGAACACAAGCGGCCGCGGGCAGCCGGCGTAGACCTTCAGATCGCCTCGCCCGGCCACGGCGAGCACGCCTGCGGCGTTGCGCGCGCAGGTCTCGACCGGGACGTTGCCGGCCACGGTCGTCACGGCGATGAGATCGATCGCCTCGGGCGCGCCCAGCGCGGCCATCAGCGCGATGCAGTCGTCGACGCCCGGATCGCAGTCGAGAAGGACCCGGCGGCTCAAGTCGTCATCCTCATGGCAGGAACAACGCACCCGCGATCGCTGCGCTCATCAGGTTCGACAGCGAGCCGGCCAGCACCGCGCGCAGGCCGAACTTCGCGATCTCCCCCATCCGGTCGGGCACCAGGCTGCCCAGCCCGCCCAGAAGGATGCCGATCGAGCTGAGATTGGCGAAGCCGCACAGCGCGATCGTCAGGATCGCCTGACTGCGCGGGGAGAACGCCTCGAGGTTCTGGGTCAGCGTGATGTAGGCGATGAACTCGTTGATCACGAGCTTCTCGCCCACGATCGCGCCGGCGGCCTGCGCCTCGGCGACGGGGATGCTGAGCGCGATCATCAGCGGGGAGAACACGAAGCCCAGAATGCGCTGGATCGTCAGCCCCTCGATCCCGGCCATCCCGCCGAGCCCGCCCAGAATCCCGTTCACCAGCGCGATCAGCGAGACGAAGGCGATCAGCATCGCGCCGATGTTCAGCGCCAGCCACAGACCGTCCTTGGCGCCGACTGCAGCCGCCATGATGACGTTGGCGTGCCGCTCGTCCTTCTCGCGCGGTCTGACGAGGTCCTGGGGTTCGTCGTCCTTGCCCTCGTCGGGCATGATGATCTTCGCCATCAGGAGGCCGCCCGGCGCGGACATGAAGCTCGCGGCCAGCAGATATTCCACGCTGACCCCGAGCTGGGCGTAACCGGCCAGCACCGTGCCGGCGACCGAGGCCAGCCCCGAGGTCATGATCGCAAACAGCTGCGGCTTGGTGATGCCCGCCAGATAAGGCCGCACGATCAGCGGCGCCTCGGTCTGGCCCACGAAGATGTTCGCCGCCGCGTTCAGCGAGGCCACGCGGCCCGTGGCGAGCAGCTTGTGCAGCAGCCAGCCCACGATGCGGACCACCCACTGCATGATCCCGACATGGTAGAGCACCGCCATCAGGGCGGCGAAGAAGATGATCACCGGCAGGACGTTGAGCGCGAAGCTGAACCCCACCTCGGAGACCAGCGGGCCGAACACCATCTCGATGCCGGCCCTGGCGAAGCCGAGAAGCTCGTTGACCACCTGCGACATGGCCGCGAGCGCGGCGCGGCCTGCGGGCAGATAGAGCACCAGCACCCCGATGCCGATCTGCAGCCCCAGCGCGGCGACCACCACGCGCAGGCGGATCTTGCGCTTGTTGGTGGAGAACACGAACGCGATGAACAGCAGCAGGAAGCCGCCGAAGACGGCGATGAGGTTTTCGGACATCAGTCTCCCCCTCGCGTGCCCGGCGCACTTTCCCCGCCCGGTCCGCGAAATCCCGTCCTTGCGCAGCCCGCAAGGCCCGGCCCTCTTCCTACGCCAGACCGCCGGATTGTTCCATACGTCCGCGGCAGGCGTGATCAGGGGGCGGACGGTATCACGATGAGTTCGGTCTGCCGTCCGTCGAGATAGCGCACGGTCCGCCCATCGAAGATCGCGTCCTTCTCGGAGCGGAAATCGACGCGCTGACCGCCCCATTCGGGCACTTCGGAATAGCTCGTCAGCTCGATCGCCCAGGCGGTGTTCGGACGGATCGGCCCCGCCCCGCGCGGATCGGCGTCCTGATTGTCCCAGAACCCGATCGCCGGGCCTGCGCCATGGCCGTAAATCCCGATCGGGTGGGTGTAGATGGACGGATCGAGCCCTTCGGAGATCGCCTGTGCGCGGGCGCGGGCGAGGATTTCGTTGCCGCTGAGCCCGGCCTCGAACTTCTCAAGCAGGATGTCCTGCACCCGGTTGGTCGCTTTCAGCCCGGCCACGAGCCCGGCCGGCGGTTCGGTCTCGCCGGGTTTGAGCACATAGGCGAGCTGCTGGGTGTCGGTGCTGAGCCGCAGGTAGGTGATCCCGAAATCGGTCCAGAGCAGATCGCCCGGCTCGATCACCACGTCCCCGCCCAGCATGCCGTCCGCGCCTTGGCGCTGGATCCCCACCGAGGGGTGAAACCACGGCTGAAGGCCCAGCCGCGCAGCCTCCTCGCGATACCACCAGACCACGTCGTCGGCGGTGGTGACGCCCGGCGTGATCACCTCAGCCGAAAACGCGCGCGCCATGATCTCATGGGCGATGCGCACGACGCCGGGATAGAGCGCGATCTCGCCGGGCGTGCGGGTCTGAAGCCAGCGCACCGCCAGCCCTTCGCCGGAGACGAGGCGCTCCTGATAGCTCTCGGGCAGCGCCGCGCGAAGCGCCGCGTACTGGCTCGCCGTCATGCCGTCGCCGAAGGCGGTGAGGTCTGAGATGTTGATCGCGATCGTCTCCGGATCACGCTCGGCGACGATGTCGGCGACGGCGGCCCACTGATCGGGCTCGATTTCAGGGTCCCAGGCCGGTTCGAACAGACCCGCGAGCCCGTAACGGCTGACCGTCAGCCGCTCCACCGCCGCGCCTTCGCCCGGATCGTGGAAGACCAGGATGGTCCGCCGGCGCGCATGCATGGAGCGCGCGTCCAGCATGCTGGCGACCACCGGCTCCTCGAAATACTCCCGCGCCATCAGGATCCACATGTCCACGCCCTCGGCGCGCATGATCTCCGGCGCGAGCGTGTCCAGCCGCTCGGCGAGGATCCGGTCGATCACCTCGGCCCGCTCGCGCAGCGGCAGCACGCCGGGCGCCTCGTCCGCATGCGCCGCAGACACGGCGGCGGTCAGAGCCAGCAGGACAGCGAGGGCGGGGCGCAAAGCGAGGTGAAAGGTCATGACCCCCTTTCTAGCGCGTGAGCGCGCAGCCGGGAAAGCCGGACCGGAACGGCGCCGGTCCGGGCGCGTTCGCTGGCGTGAGCCCGAGAAGGATCGCGCCATGGCCGCCCAGACCAAACGCAAGTCGAAGTCCGCGTCGAAATCCGCCGCGAAGAAGTCGACCTCGAAGTCGTCGGCGAAAAGCCGGTCCTCGCGATCGGCGTCGAGCCGATCCGGTCAGACCACCCGCACGCGCAGCGCAGCCGCGAAGAAAAAGGCCGGCGCGCGGCCCGAGGCCGAGCGCGAGGAGACCGACATCCAGTCCTCCTGGAAGGCCGAGGGCCGGACCGAAGCCTTCGCCGATCTCGCAAAGCGCATCGCGGCGGGAGAGCCCGTCGTTCCGCCCGCCCAGCTCACCGGTCAGGCCCGCCGCGAGCATGTCCGCGCCACCCTGCGCGAGGATCACGCCTCCAGGATCGAGCAGCGCGATCACGGCGCGCGGCGCAAGTTCGACGAGCTGGCCGGGGACGTCTTCAAGTTCTTCCGCGGCACGGCGCTCCTGTTTTATCGCGACATGGCCGGGCAGGACGCGAGCATGCCCACGGTGATGGCGCTGGGCGACGTGCACCCGGAAAATTTCGGCGTCATGCCCGACCGGCACGGCGCGCCGATCTTCGGGGTCAATGATTTCGACGAGACGATCTATGCGCCCTTCACCTGGGACCTCAAACGCGGCGCGACCGGGTTCTGGATCGCCGCCGCCTATGAAGGCGGGCTGAAGCGCAAGAAACGGCGCAAGATCATCAGGAAATTCGTCAAAGGCTATCTCGAGGCCATGCGCGGCTTCGCCGACCGGGCCACCGAGAAGAACGCCGACTACCGCATGCACAACTCCCCCGACGTCGTCGAACGCCTGTTCGAGGAAGCGTGCGAGGGGCGCGCGGAATGGCTGGCGGACGATTATCTCGACGAGAACGGCCGGGGCTTTCGCGCCAATGACGAGCTGCAGCCGATCTCCGCGGAGATCGACCGGTTTCAGGACGCCGTTGACCGGCTGGCGAAATCCAAGCATTTCGACCGGCCCGACCGCGCGGGCGAGCTCAAGGTCAAGGACGTCGCCAAGCGCCACGGCCAGGGCACGGCCTCGCTCGGCCTGCCGCGCTATTACGTGCTGATCGAAGGCCCCTCGAAAGACGCCACCGACGACCTCATCATCGAGTTCAAGCGCGCCCGGCGCTCCGCCCTCGAGGGCCTCGTACCGCCCTCGGACTTCCACGCCGGGGAAAAGGCCGACCGGATCGCGCACGGCCAGGCGGTCCAGCTCGCCCATGGCGACGTCTTCTACGGCGCGGTTGAGATCTACGGCGAAAGCTTCATGACCCGCGAGCGCGCCCCGTTCCGCGAGGACATCGATCTTGACGAGCTCAGCGACAAGACCTGGAAGAAATACGCGAAGGTCTGCGGCGCCGCGCTCGCGCGCTCGCATGCGCTGTCCGACGAGCTCGGCCAGCTCGATTACGACATCGAGCCGTCCATCGTTCAGGCCGCCGCGCCGGAAAAGCTCTTCATCGCCGACATGGTCCGCTTCGCCGAGGAAGCCGCCGACCGGCTCGAACGCGACCACGCCCTGTTCTGCGAAGACCATGAGGCCGGCGCCTTCGACACGGTGGACATGATCTACCGGTGAGGGCGGCTCGGGGCGCGCCTCACACGGCGATCTCGAATCGGCAGGCGTGCGCGCCGTCATGGCCGCAGCGCGTGTGACGGACGACCGCGCGCGGGCTGACGAGCGTTTCGAACAGGGTCTCCAGCACGCCCGCATGCCAGACGCAGCCGGGCATCGCGAGCGGGTTGCCCGCGATCTCCAGCGTCGCCGGCCGGCCCGGCGCGGTCGTGCACACGCCCGAGCCTGCGAACGTCCAGGCGTGCTTTCGCACCGCAGCCAGCAGGATCGGCGCGGCGAGGCGGCCGGGCAGGAGTTTCAGGATCGCTTGTGCGAAGCGCGGAATGCGATGGGCGAGAATATAAGCGCCCGTCAGCCGTCCCGCGCGATGCGCGACCGCCAGCGCCTGATCGCGCGGCAGAAGGTCAAACAGCGCGTCGAACAAAGCGCGGGGGATCTGCTCGTCGATCATCGCCGAAGGCCGCTCTTCGAGCAGAGCGCCGAGCTCGGCCCGGGCGAAGACCGCGCGCGCCAGCGCAGGCCCGCCCGCTTCGATCAGCGCGGTTTCGGTCTGAAGGACCGAATTGGGCCCGATCAGCCCCGCCGGCCGGGTTTCAGCCGCCGTATCGAGGCCGGCGGCGCCGGCCGGGCTGAGATCGAGCGCCATCGCCTCACCGCGTGTCGATCAGGGTGGCCCGCGCGCCGGGCTTTTCCGCCGGTTTCATCTGCTCGGTCCCGCCGCCGCAGGCCATGACCGGTTCGGGATTTTCAGACAGACGCCGCGCGCGCTTGATCGCCGCCTTGTCGGCGTTCGCCTGCCAGTCGTCGATCTGGGCCGGAGCGATCTGGCGGGTGCGGTCGAAATTGAAATTGACCGTCTTTTTCGACTGCGGACCCCAGTAGTTCGCCTTGCCCAGATCGTAGAACTGACGCTTGAACCCGGCTTTCAGGAACGCCTTCAGACAGCCCAGCAGATAGCGGCGCCGGAACCCGGTCCCCCGCCAGGGGTAATGAAACAGCGCCTTCTGCATGTAGAAGCGGCGATAATTCTTCATCACCCCGTTCAGAAGCTCGCCGCGCTCCATCGCCTCGGGCTTCATGATGGGGGTGACGAAATTGTACTTCTCGAAGTCGAAGATCTCGACCTTGTCGCCGAGCGCCTGAAACAGCGGCGTGAACGGCCAGGGCGTGTACATCGCCCAGTTCGCCAGATCGGGCTGCCAGTCCCAGGCCATGCGATAGGTTTCTTCCAGCGTCTCCTCGGTCTCGTTGTCGAGCCCGACGATGAACTGGGCCTCCACGAAGATGTCCGCTTCGCGCAGCAGCCGGATCGCTTCCTTGTTCTCCTCGACCTTGGTTTCCTTGTTGAAGGTGTCGAGCTTGAGCTGGGCGGCCGCTTCGGTGCCCAGCGAGACATGCACCAGCCCGGCCTCGCGGTAGAAGCTCAGAAGCTCCTTGTCCCGCATGATGTCGGTGACGCGGGTGTTGATGCCCCATTTGATCTTGTCGGGCAGGCCGCGATCGATCAGCTCCTGGCAGAACTGGATGAATTTCTTGCGGTTTATCGTCGGCTCCTCGTCGGCGAGGATGAAGAACCCGACCCCGTGTTCGTTCACCAGATGCTCGATCTCGTCGACGACCTTTTTGGGATCGCGCACCCGGTAATCCCGCCAGAACTTCCACTGGCTGCAGAAGCTGCAGGTGAAGGGGCAGCCGCGCGCCATGTTGGGAATGGCCACCTTCACCCCGAGCGGGACGTAGATGTACTTGTCCCATTCCAGCAGCGACCAGTCGGGCTCCAGCGTGTCGAGATCCTTGATCGTCGGCGCGGCTTCGGTGGAGACGATCTGTTCGCCGTCGCGGAAGGCCAGCCCCTTGATGTCCCAGCGCGCATGCGGCCAGGCGCCCTCGGCGATGGCGGTGACGAGATTGAGGAAAATCTCCTCGCCCTCGCCGCGCACGATGACGTCGATCCAGGGCGCTTCGGACAGCACCTGCTTGAACATGAACGTGCCGTGGATGCCGCCGAGAACCCGCACCGCGCCGGGCACGGTCTCCTTGGCGATCTCCAGCACCCGCTCGGCGGTGTAGATGGACGGGGTGATCGCCGTGGTCCCCACCACGTCGGGCTGAAGCTCTTCCATCTTCGCGCGCAGATCGGCGTCGCTCAGATGGTTCGTCATCGCGTCCAGGAAGTGGATGTCGGTATACCCGGCCCGCTTCAGCGGCCCGGAAAGATACGCCACCCAGGCCGGCGGCCAGCTGCCCGCGATTTCCGCACCGCCCGAGTGATAGTTCGGGTGAATGAGCAAGATTCGCATGGCTGGCCTCCCCGGCGCGTACGGGGCTGTCCAAAAACCCGTACATTTTTTGTGTCATTTAACGCTTACACCCCGAAAGCCGGGCGCGGCGAGGCGTCATACGGTCGCGGCGGGGGTGGAGGTGGCGGGCGCCCCCTGTCTGTCGGAAAGAAATTGTGCGAGTGTCCAATCTGTTGGACAGTTGAGGCTGTCGCAGACTCACGGGGCCGGGCGCGCAGCATGGGCTACACCTTTCCGTTTTCCGCCATCGTCGGACAGGACGAGATGAAGCAGGCGCTGATGCTGGCCTGCGTCGAGCCGCGGATCGGCGGGGTTCTGGTGTTCGGCGACCGGGGCACGGCGAAGTCCACCGCCGTCAGGGCGCTGGCCGGGCTGCTTCCCGAGATCGAGACGTTCGAGTCCTGCCCCTACAACTCCGCGCCCGGCGATCCGCCGCCGGCAGGCGACGCGAAGTCGCGCGGCGCGCAGGTCAGAAAGCCCACCCCGGTGGTCGATCTGCCGCTGGGGGTGACCGAGGACCGGGTGGTCGGTGCGCTCGATATCGAAAAAGCGCTGCGCAAGGGCGAGAAGGCGTTCGAGCCGGGCCTGCTGGCGCGGGCCAATCGTGGCTTTCTCTATATCGACGAGGTCAATCTGCTCGAAGACCACATCGTCGATCTATTGCTCGACGTGGCGGCGACCGGCGAGAACGTGGTCGAGCGCGACGGGCTGAGCGTGCGCCATCCGGCGAAATTCGTCCTGGTCGGCAGCGGCAACCCCGAAGAGGGCGAGCTGCGGCCCCAGCTGCTCGACCGGTTCGGCCTGTCGGTCGAGGTCGAGACGCCGAAAAACATCGACGACCGGGTCGAGGTCGTCCGCCGCCGCGACGCCTTCGAGCGCGATCCCGACGCCTTCTGCGCCCAGTGGAAGGACGCCGAGGCGGAGCTGCGCGACGCCGTCGCGGCCGCGCAGAAGAAGGTCACCACGGTCGACGCGCCTGAAGCGGCGCTGCGGCGCGCCTCTGAGGTTTGCCTCGCGCTCGGCGCGGACGGTCTGCGCGGCGAGCTGACGCTGATCCGCGCCGCCCGCGCCAGGGCCGCGCTCGACGGCGCGGACGCGATCACCGACGATCATTTGCGGGCCGTCGCGCCCGCCGCACTGCGCCACCGGCTGCGCCGCGATCCGCTGGACGAGGCGGGCTCTTCGGTGCGGATCGAACGCGGCCTCACCGAGGCCTTCGCCGCGTGACCGAGACCGCGCATACGCCGCGGGGCTGGGCGCAGGCGCGCCTGGCCGCGGCGCTGCTCGCGATCGATCCGGGGCTCGGGGGCGCGGTGCTGACCGCCCGCGCCGGGCCCGCACGCGACGCCTGGCTCGACTATTTCCGGTCGCTCCTCAACGACGACACGCCCTGGCGGCGCATCCCGGCGTCTGTAAACGACGAGGCGCTTCTAGGCGGGATCGACCTGACCGCCACCCTCAAGGCTGGAAAGCCGGTCCGCCGGGCGGGCCTGCTCGAACAGATCGGCCGTTACGGCGTCGGCGTGCTGGCCATGGCCGAACGCGCAGAGGCGGGCCTGGCCGGCCGGCTCGCCGCCGCGCTGGAAGGCGCAGCGCCGCCGCTGATCGTCGCGCTCGATGAAAGCGCCGACCCCGACGAGGCGCCGCCCGCCGCTCTGGCCGAGCGGCTCGCCCTTCAGATCGACCTCTCGGAGGTTTCTCTCGGCGAACTCGACGCCGCCGGGCCGGGACCGGAGATCGAGGACGTCGCCATGGCGCAGGTGCGCCTGCCCCACATCCTCAACGGCGAGGCCGGGCGCGCCCTGACCGAAACCGCCGCGGCGCTGGGGATCGTCTCGCTGCGCGCGCCGCTGATGGCGCTTCGGGCCGCGCGGGCGGCGGCCGCGCTCGCCGGCCGCGACGAGATCGCCCAGGACGACGCCGCGCTCGCCGCCCGGCTCGTCCTCGCCCCGCGCGCCCGGCAGATCCCCCAGGCGCCCGAGCCGGAAAATCCCGAGAGCGACGAAGATCGCGCGCCTGATGATGAAACCGCCGACTCTCAGGATGAAGCGCCCGATCGGGAGGCTGAATCCGACGAGACTGACGAGGACGCCCTCGCGCCTGACGAACTCACTGAAATCACACTGGAAGCCGCCGCAGCCTCCATCCCCGAAGGCCTGCTTTTGAAGCTTCAGGCCGGCGCCGCGCCCACCCGCTCGGCCGGGGCGGGCCGGGCCGGCGCAGTCCGGAAGGACGGTCTCAGGGGCCGGCCGGCCGGGGTTCGCCGGGGCGATCCGGTCGCGGGACAGCGCCTCGACATCCTCGCCACGCTGCGCGCCGCCGCCCCCTGGGGCAAGGTCCGGCGCACCGGGCTCAAGCGCTTCCTGCCCGGCCAGCCCATCGAGGTCCGGCGCGAGGACTTCCGCATCAAGCGGTTCAAACCAAAGGCGGAAACCGTCACCGTCTTCATCGTCGACGCCTCGGGATCGCTGGCGCTCAATCGTCTGGCCGAAGCCAAGGGCGCGGTCGAACTCATGCTCGCGGAGTCCTATGTGCGCCGCGATCAGGTCGCCCTCATCGCCTTTCGCGGCCCCGGCGCGGAGACGCTTTTACCGCCCACCCGCTCGCTCACCCGCGCCAAGCGCAGCCTCGCCGCCTTGCCCGGCGGCGGCGGAACGCCCCTGGCCGCAGCGATCGAAGCCGCTGAAATGATGGCGCATTCTTCGGCCAGGCAGGGCCGGAGCGTGACCCTGGTCTTCCTCACCGACGGCGCAGCCAACATCGCTCGCGACGGCACGCCGGGGCGGGAAACCGCCCAGGCCGAAGCGGTCGAGGCGGCCCGCCGGCTGCGCGCTTCGGGCTGCTCGGCGCTGGTGGTCGACATGTCCCGCCGCGGCGCGGAAACCGCGAAAACCCTCGCCGGCGAGATGGCCGCCCGCTATGTGCGCCTGCCGGTCGCAGACCCCGGCGCGCTCGCCGATCTGGCGCGGAAGGCCGCAGCGTGAAGACCGCGATGATCCCCGCCGACTGGCCGCACCGGAGCCATAGCGACATCGTCGGCGCAGGCGGGCTGAGCTGGCACGTCCAGCGCTTCGGCGCAGGCCCGCAACTCCTGGCCATACATGGCACGGCGGCCTCGACCCACTCCTTCCGGGACGTCGCGGCGCAGCTGGCCGACCGGTTCGAAATCGTCATGGCCGACCTGCCCGGGCACGGCTTCAGCTCGGCGATGGACGCGCCCGGCCTGCCCCGGGTCGCCGAGGCGCTGGGCGGGCTCTTGCGCGCGCTGAGCGTCGAACCCGCCGTCGTCGCAGGCCACTCCGCCGGCGCGGCGATCGCCCTGCGCATGACGCTGGACCGGATCATCGAGCCGGCCGCCGTCGTCGGGCTGGCCCCGGCGCTCAAACCCTATGGCGGAGCGGCGGACGGGCTGGCGTCCGGCCTTGTGAAGCTCGCCTTCCTCAACCCGGTCGCTCCGCGCCTGTTCGCCCGGCGCGCCGATCCCGACCGGGTGGCGAAGCTGATCGCCAGGACCGGCTCGCGCCTCGACGCCGAGGGCGCAGGGTATTACGCTCGCCTGCTGCAGCGGCCCGATCATGTCGCCGGCGCGCTGCGCCTGATGGCGCACTGGAAGCTGCGCCCGCTTCAGGACGATCTTCCAAGGCTGCAGCCTGAAGCCACGCTGGTGCTGGGCGAAAACGATCACGCCACACCGCCTGGGGACGCCGACACCGCGAGCCGAACGATCCCGGCGCGCCGGGTGGAGACGCTCGCAGGCCTGGGCCATCTCGCCCATGAAGAAGACCCCGCCGCCGCCGCCGCCGCCGTCATCAGGGCCGCCGAACGCAACGGCGTGCTCACCGCCCCGGCGCCGGAACGCCGCAGCGCCAGGAAAGCCGGCTGAGGCCGCGGAAAGGACACGCCATGCTCAAAGCCGTCAACAGCCCAGCGGGCGAAGACAATCGGCCCCATGCGGTGGTCGTCGGCGCCGGCTTCGGCGGGCTCGCCGCAGCGGTGCGGCTGGGCGCGCGCGGCTATCGGGTCACGGTCCTTGAAAAGCTCGACGCGCCGGGCGGCCGGGCCTACGTCTTTCGCGACCAGGGCTATGTGTTCGACGCCGGGCCGACCATTATCACCGCGCCCTTCCTGCTCGAGGAGCTCTGGGCGCTGGCGGGCAGGCGGCTCTCCGACGATGTCGAGCTTCGGGAGATCGACCCGTTCTACGGCATCCGGTTCGACGACGGCTCGGTGTTTCACTGCTCGCGCGACGCGGCGGCCATGCGGGCCGAAGTCGCGAAGTTCGAGCCCGGCGACGTGGCCGGCTATGAGCGCTTCCTTGAGAAGAGCAAGCAGATCTTCGAGATCGGGTTCGAACAGCTCGGCCATGTGCCGTTCAATTCGATCGGCGACATGCTGAAGATCGCGCCGGATCTGCTGCGCTTTTCAGGCCATCGCTCGGTCTACGATCTGGTCTCGCGCTATGTGAAGAACGAAAAGGTGCGCACCGCGCTCAGCTTCCACCCGCTGCTGATCGGGGGCGATCCGTTCGCGGCGAGCTCGATCTACTGCCTGATCTCCTATCTCGAGCGCGAATGGGGCGTGCATTTCGTCATGGGCGGCACCGGCGAGCTGGTGCGCGGCCTGTCGGGCCTCATCACCCATCAGGGCGGGCAGGTGCGGTGCAACGCCGAAGTCGACCAGATCACCGTGCAGGCCGGCCGGGCGACCGGGGTCAGGCTGGCGAGCGGCGAGCACGTGCCCGCCGACATCGTCGTTTCCAACGCCGAGACCGGCCACACCTTCAAGCACCTTCTATCGGGCGCGCCGCGCAAGCGCTGGTCGGACCGCAAGGTGGAGAGCGCGCGCTACTCGATGAGCCTGTTCGTCTGGTATTTCGGCACGAACCGGCGCTACGAGGACGTCGATCACCACACCATCGCGCTGGGCCCGCGCTATCGCGGACTGATCGACGATATTTTCAAGCACAAGACGCTGGCGGAGGATTTCAGCCTCTATCTGCACCGGCCGACCGCGACCGATCCCAGCCTCGCGCCCGACGGCTGCGAGGCGTTCTACGTGCTCTCCCCGGTGCCCAATCTGGAAAGCGGGACGGACTGGGAGGCGCAGGCCGAACCCTACCGTAAGGCTATCGAAAGGCGACTCGAACAGACCCTGCTTCCCGGGCTGAGCGAGGCGTTGACGGTGTCCAGGATCATGACTCCGCTGGATTTTCGCGATCGGTTGAATTCGCTGCATGGCGCCGCGTTCGGCCTCGAACCGGTGCTGACCCAGAGCGCCTGGTTCCGCCCGCACAACAAGTGCGAGGACGTCGAGGGGCTTTATCTCGTCGGCGCCGGAACCCATCCGGGCGCCGGCGTGCCGGGCGTGCTATCGTCCGCGCGCGTGCTCGACGCCGTCGTTCCCGACGCGAGGACCCATGCCTGACCGTTTCGCCAGCCCCGACGATCTCGCCGCCTGCCGGACGGCCATTCGCGGCGGATCGAAGAGCTTCTTCGCCGCCTCGCTGCTCCTGCCCGAAACGGTGCGCGAGAGCGCCTACGCGCTTTACGGCTTCTGCCGGGCGGCCGACGACGCGGTCGACAATGGCGGCGATCCGGATGCGGCCTGCGCGCGGCTGAGTGCACGGCTGGACGCGGTCTATGCCGGCCGGCCCGCGAACAACCCCGTCGACCGCGCCTTCGCCGACGTCGTGCGCGCCCACGACATCCCCAAGGCCCTGCCCGCCGCTCTGATCGAAGGGTTCGCCTGGGATGCGGGCGGGCGGCGTTACGACACGGTGTCGGAGGTTCGCGCCTACGGCGCCCGCGTCGCCGGGTCGGTCGGCGCGATGATGGCTCTGGTGATGGGCGTGCGCAGCCCGGCCGCGCTGGCGCGCGCCTGCGATCTGGGCGTGGCCATGCAGCTCACCAACATCGTCCGCGACGTGGGCGAGGACGCCCGCAACGGCCGGCTCTACCTGCCGCGCGCCTGGATGACCGAGGCGGGGATCGATCCGGACGCCTGGCTCGCCGCGCCCGATTTCGATCACCGTCTGGCCGGCGTGATCAGGTGCCTCGCGGAGGAAGCCGACCGGCTCTACGCCCGCGCCAGACCTGGCGTGGCGCTTCTGCCCCGGCCCTGCCGGCCGGCGATCTACGCCGCGGCCCGGATCTATCGCGAGATCGGGCGGCAGGCCGAGCGCAACGGCTGGGACACGGTCTCGATCCGGGCGAGCACCTCGACCTCGCGCAAGCTCGCGCTCGCCTTCGCCGGGGTCATGGACGCCGCCGCGCCGTCCGGCGACGCGGGCGCGGCGTGCCTTGAAGAGACGCGCTTTCTGGTCGCCGCCGCCCCCACCGACGCGGCTGGCGCGCCCGCCCCGGCCTGGTGGCGCATCGACGAGCACTGGGGCCGGATGATCGCCATCCTGCACGAGCTCGAACGCCGCGAGCGCGCCTCAGACCAACCCGTACCGCTGAGCCGTGAAAGCCGGGGCTGATGCGCCAGTACCTACCGCTTCTTTTCGAGGGCCTGATCGCCGGCGCGGTCGTGCTCTGGGGCGTGTGGGAGCTCTACTCGCTCAGGCGAGACAAGGCGCGCTCGGATAAGGACGCCGAACCGGGCTCGGGCGAAGACGGCGGAAAACCCGACTGAACAGCCCGGCGCGCCGCGCGTTGATGCGGGGTGATTGCACCGGCCTGAGCGCGGCCGCTTCGCCGCGGCCGCTCCGCCGCGCTATCTAACGGCCCCGAACCCGTCTTCGCGAGGAGAGCCATGACCGACGCGCCGCTCTGGACGATCGCGCCCTTTTTGGGGCTGGTCTTCCTCGCCTCGCTCACCGGCGGGGTGTTCCGGCCCGGCGAATGGTACAAACAGCTCGACAAGCCGTCCTGGACGCCGCCGGACTTTCTCTTCCCGATCGCCTGGGGGCTTTTATACGTGCTCATGGCCTACGCCGCCTGGCGGGTCTGGGACATCGCAGGCATCGGGCCGGCGCTGGTGATCTGGGGCGTGCAGCTGGTGCTGAACGCGGGCTGGTCGGCGGTCTTCTTCGGGCTGAAGAAGCCCGGCCTGGCGCTCGCCGAGCTGGTCGCGCTGTGGATCGCGGTGGCGCTCAATATCTGGGCGTTTGCGCAGATCGACACGCTCGCGGCCTGGCTGCTCACGGCCTACATCGCCTGGGTCAGCTTCGCGGGCGTGCTGAACGCCGAGATCGTCCGGCGTGCGAGGACGGCGCCGGCATGAGCAACGACATCATCTTCCTGGTCGAGATGATCCTGGTCTTCGGGCTCGTGCTCGGCTTCGCGGTCTGGGAGCTGGTCAGGCTCAACCGCGACAAGAAAAAGGATAAGGACTGAGGCTCGCCCTCAGCGCGGGCCCCAATAGGCGCGCGGCATGCGGAAGGGCAAAAGCACCTTCACCCAGCTTGATGCAAACCGCCTGAGATCGAGGCTTTCGTGCATGCATTGCCGCGTGCCGCCGGCAAGCTCGGTCTCGATCAGCGAGCGCGAATAGAACGGGGTGTCCTCCAGCGTCTCCACCACGCGCGCCGCGCCGTCCGAGCGCGTCTCCCGCCCGACCCGCCAGCCGGTCGTGGGCAGGGGCGCGGGCGCAGGCGGTTCGAACCGCTTCGCCGTTCCGTCCGCGCCGATCGCCAGCGCCAGCGGATCGCGGCCGCCGTCCTTCCAGACGCTGTCATAAAGGATCGCCGCGCCGTCTTCGGTGTCGCCGCGCGACCAGTTCCAGAAGGTGAACCCCTCCTCCAGCGGCTCGGCCCCCGCGTTCATGTCGACATAGCCGCGTCCCGACCATCTAAGATCGGGCGCGTCGAACGCGACCTCGACATGCGCGCGCGGCCAGACCGGCCGCCAGACATGCCGGCCCGCGCGGTCGATGACGAAGGTCTTGGCCTGTTCGATCTCGGGGCGGATCGTCACCCGGCCGCGCACCGGATAGGGGATGGGCGCGCCGAACTCCTCGATGTCGTAGATCAGCGCGCCGTTCTCGAACCGGACCGAGCTGGGCCCGAAGCTCACGGCGTCAGGCGCGACGCTCATCGCTCCGGCGCGCCGCTCGGTCATCGCCCAGCGCCGCGCGCCGGGCCCGTAAAGGCAGACATTGAGCGCGCAATGGTCGATCGGGGTCTTGCGCCCCGCCCACGCGTAATAAGGCGAGAACACGCTGCCGATCAGGGCGATCAGGACGAGGCTGAAGCGTCCGTCGTCGCTGACCGCGTCGGCGTAGACCCAGCGATACCCGCCGGGCGGAACTGCGGCGTCGAACCCAAATCGGCCAAGATCGAGCGCGCCGCCGTGCGCCCTGAGAGCATCGAGGTCGGCACGCCTGCGCCCGGGTGGGTCCCCCCGCCCGCCAGATAGAGCCCCGGAAGTTTCGAGCGCGCCCCCGGCCGCTGAAAGGCCGCCTTCCAGCCGTGGATCGCCCGCCCGTAGAGCGCGCCCCCCGAGCCCGGAAACAGCGCCGCGAAGCGGTCCGGCGGCGTCGTCTCCACGCTCGTCAGATCGAGTCTCAGCCCGCAGGCGCTCAGCCGGGAAGTCGTTCTGGCCAGCCATGTGTCGGTCTCCTCGGCGCGATAGGCGCGCGTCTCGCCGTCCGCGGGCGCGTTGATGAGAATGAGAAAGCGTTCCTCGCCCTCGGGCAGGGCGCCCGCGCCGCGATCCTGCGCGCAGACATAGATGGTCGGCTCGTCAGCCATGCGGCCCTCGCCGAACAGGGCGTCGAACTCCGCGCGATAGTCGCGGGAGAACACGACATTGTGCCGGTCCGGTGTGAAACCCGATGCTCGGCCGGTCGCCGTCCAGACGATCGCCGACAGCCCGCGCGGGCCGGCGGGCCGGGGCGCGGCGGCGGCCGCCGCCCGCCCCAGCAGGCCGTTTCGCAGCGCGTCGGGGTCGGCGTTCGCCACGACCGCGCGGGCGGTTATCGTCTCGCCGGTGTCGAGCCTCACCCCGCTGGCCCGGCCTGAGGTGACGAGGATTTCCTCGACCCGGACGCCGCTGCGGATCTCGACCCCGAGCGACCGGGCGAGATCGGCCATCGCCCCGGCCAGCCGGCTCATGCCGCCGGCGACGAACCAGACCCCGCGCTGTTCGAGCTCGGCGATCATCATCAGCGTGGCGGGCGCCTCGAACGGCGAGGAGCCGCAATAGGTGGCGTAGCGCCCGAAGAGCTGACGCAGCCGGGCGTCGGGGAAGTAGTCGCCCAAGACGTCCCAGAGCGAAGAGAAGGGCTTCAGCGCGAAAAGGCCTTTGGGGTTTTCAAGCAGGATCCGGCCCACCAGCCCCGGCGGGCTGGGGCGCGATGCAGTGAGGAAGGACCGCTCCAGCGCGTCATAGAGCGCCCGGCCGTTTTTGAGGAAGCGCTGGAAGGCCCGCGCCTGCGCCGCGCCGGAAAACCGGCCCACCTCGTCGATCGTGCGCTCAGAATCGGCGTAAAGATCGAACACGTCCTGATCGTCCCAGGCGTGACGGGCGAGCCGGTCAGCGGGGATGAGCGTGACATGATCGGACAGCGACGCGCCGGCCTCGGCGAACAACGCCTCGAAGCCTTTCGCATAGGTCAGCACGGTGGGCCCGGCGTCGATTTTCGCGCCGCCGACCTCCAGCTCGCGCATCTTTCCGCCCGGGGTTTCCCCGGCGTCCACCACCACGACCGGCTGGCCCCGCGCGGCGAGATCGATCGCTGCGGCGAGCCCGCCCACGCCAGCGCCGATCACCACGGCGGGCCCGGATCGGACGGGCGTCGTCATTGACAGGAAAGGCTCATGTGTCCAGTCTTCATGACACTCAATCTGACAGGCGCGATGGACGCCTGCAAGCTTCGGAGGGTTCGGGCATGGAGGCCGACGCACGGATTGAAGCGGCGCTGAGAGCCGCTGTCGACCGGTCCAGGGCCGCGCCCTGTCCGCCCCGATTTGCTGACGCGCTGGACTATTCGGTGTTTCCCGGCGGGGCGCGCGTACGTCCGCGGCTCTGCCTCGCGGTGGCGCGCGCCTGCGGCGATCCCGATCCGGCCCTTACCGACGCGGCGGCCGCCGCGCTCGAACTGATGCACTGCGCGTCCCTGGTTCATGACGATCTGCCCGCGTTCGACGACGCGGCGACCCGGCGCGGGCGCAAGTCCGTGCACGCCGCCTATGGCGAGCCGCTGGCGATCCTCGCGGGCGACGCGCTGATCGTCATGGCGTTCGAAACCGTGGCGCGCGCCGGCGCGGCCAGCCCGCACCGCCTGCCCGCCCTGATGGGCGTGATCGCCGGCGCGGTCGGCGCGCCGCGCGGCATCGCAGCCGGTCAGGCCTGGGAAAGCGAACCCGCCGCGCCGCTGGAGACCTATCACCGCGCCAAGACCGGCGCGCTCTTCGTGGGCGCGACCATGGCCGGCGCGGTTGCGGCAGGCTCCGATCCCGGTCCCTGGCGCATGCTGGGCGAGAAGATCGGCGAGGCCTATCAGGTCGCCGACGATCTTCTGGACGCGCTGGGCGGGGCTGAAGGCGGCAAGCCGCTGGGCCAGGACGCCGCGCACGGCCGGCCGAGCTGCGTGCGCGAGCTGGGCCCTGAAGGCGCGGTCGCGCGCCTCAAGGCGCTGGTCGGAGAGGCGGCGGAGTCCGTTCCCGAATGCGACGGCGCGGACGCCCTGCGCGAGCTCGTCTGCGCGCAGGCCAAGCGGCTGGTGCCCAAGAATCTGTCCGTCGACGCGGCCTGAGCCCGCATGGGCTGGCGCGCCGCCCTCGGCGATCTCCGCAATCGGCTCGTCGGCGATCCGGGCTTCCGGCGCTGGGCGAAGGGCTTTGCGCCCACTCGCGGCGTGGCGCGCAAGAGCGCGCGCGAGCTGTTCGATCTCACCGCCGGCTTCGTCTACTCCCAGACCCTGCTGGCGTGCGTGCAGACCGATCTGTTCGAGTTCCTGAAGGACGGCCCGCAAAGCCTCGACGCCATCGCCCGGCATGCGGACCTGCCCGGGCCCGGCGCTGAACGCCTCGCCGAAGCGGCCGCCGCGATCGAGCTGCTCGAACGGCGTGGCGACGGACATTACGCGCTCGGCCGGCTCGGCGCGCCTCTGGTCGCCGAGCCCGGCCTTGCTGCGATGATCGCCCATCACCGGCTGCTCTATGAAGATCTCACCGATCCGCTCGCCGTGCTGCGCGGACAGGCCGACGGAAAGCTCGCCGCCTATTGGGGGTACGGGCGCGAGGATCGGCAGGCCGGCGAGACGGGCTCGTATTCCGAGCTCATGGCCGCCACCCTGCCCATGGTCGCCGACGAGGTCTTCGCCGCCGTCGATCCGCGCAAAGCTGAGCGCCTTCTGGATGTCGGCGGGGGCGAAGGCGCCTTCCTCATCGAGGCGGCGCGGCGTGCGCCCGGTCTCGATCTCGCCCTGTTCGACCTGCCCGGCGTGGCCGAGCGGGCGAAGGCGCGGCTGGCTCGCGAGGGGCTCGCGGACCAGGCGCAGGTCCATGCGGGCAGCTTCCTCGACGATTCCCTGCCCGCAGGTGCCGATCTCATCAGCCTTGTGCGAATTATCCACGACCATTCCGACGCGGACGTGATGGCTCTCCTGCGCGCATGCCGGGCCGCGCTCGAACCGGGCGGCACGCTGATCGTGGCCGAGCCGATGTCCGGTGCGTCGGGCGCCGCGCCGATGGGGGAGGCGTATTTCGGCTTTTACCTCATGGCGATGGGACGGGGCCGCCCGCGCACCGCCGAGCGGCTGGCCGGGATGCTCCGTGAAGCCGGCTTCACGTCGGTGCGCCGACACCGCGCCCGCATGCCCCTGATCGCCGGCGTGCTTACGGCTCGATAGTAAATCTGATTTGACTGTTAAGTGTGTCAATGTAAGCTTACAGATCACGTAGCGCCTTTGCGCACGGAGCTGGGGAGGCTGAATTGGACGCGCTCGCCGTCGTTCTTGAAAAGCCCAGACACATCGCTCTCAGCCGACTCGCGATCAGCGAGCCGACCGCCGAGGACGTGGTGGTCGAGGTGGCTTTCAGCGGCGTCAGCACCGGCACCGAACGCCTGCTCTGGTCGGGCGCGATGCCGCCCTTCCCCGGCATGGGCTATCCGCTGGTGCCCGGCTACGAGTCTATCGGCCGGGTGGTTCACGCCGGCCCGGCCTCGGGGCGCAGCGAGGGCGACTGGGTGTTCGTGCCCGGCGCCAATTGCTTCGGCGAGGTGCGCGGCCTGTTCGGCGGCTCCGCCTCGCGGGTGACCCTGCCCGGCGCGCGCGTCACCCCGGTGGATGAAAACCTAGGCGAGCGCGGGGTGCTGCTGGCACTGGCCGCGACCGCCTACCACGCCATGGCGCCGGGTCATCCCGCGCCCGACCTCATCATCGGACACGGCGCGCTGGGCCGGCTTCTGGCGCGCATCGCGATCGCGGCCGGCCATCCCGCCCCGACGGTGTGGGAGATCAACCCCGCCCGGATGGACGGCGCGGACGGCTACGAGGTCGTCCGTCCCGAGGACGATCCGCGGCGCGATTACGGCGCGATCTACGACGTGAGCGGGGACTCCTCCCTGCTCGACACGCTGGTCATGCGGCTGAGCAAGGGCGGGGAGATCGTCCTCGCCGGCTTTTACGCCGGCCGGCTGAGCTTCGACTTCGCCCCGGCCTTCATGAAGGAGGCGCGCCTGCGCACCGCGGCGGAGTTCAATCCCGGCGACGTCGCCGGGGTGAACGCCCTGCTCGCGAGCGGCGCGCTGTCGCTCGACGGGCTGATCACCCACCACAGCGCACCCCATGACGCCGGCGAGGCCTACCACACGGCTTTTTCCGACGCCGGCTGCCTGAAGATGATCTTGGACTGGAGACCCTCATGATGGACGGCGACTTCAAGCCCGGCGGCGGATCGAACCAGGGCGACGCGCTTCGCCATGAAGCCGCGCAAGAGCCCGATCCGGTGCACACCGGTCCGGTGAAAAAAGAGACCCAGATCATCGCCATCTACGGCAAGGGCGGGATCGGCAAGTCCTTCACCCTGTCCAATCTCAGCTACATGATGGCCCAGCAGGGCAAGAAGGTCCTGCTGATCGGCTGCGACCCGAAATCCGACACCACCTCGCTTCTGTTCGGCGGCCGGGCCTGCCCGACCATCATCGAGACCTCTTCGCGCAAGAAGGAAGCCGGCGAGGCCGTCACCATCGGCGATGTCTGCTTCAAGCGCGACGGCGTGTTCGCGATGGAGCTGGGCGGTCCTGAAGTGGGCCGCGGCTGCGGCGGACGCGGCATCATCCACGGCTTCGAGCTTCTGGAGAATCTCGGCTTCCACGAGTGGGATTTCGACTACGTCCTCCTGGACTTCCTGGGCGACGTGGTGTGCGGCGGGTTCGGCCTGCCGATCGCGCGGGACATGTGCCAGAAGGTGATCGTGGTCGGCTCCAACGACCTGCAATCGCTCTACGTGGCCAACAATGTCTGCTCGGCGGTGGAGTATTTCCGGCGCCTGGGCGGCAATGTCGGCGTGGCCGGCATGGTCATCAACAAGGACGACGGCACCGGCGAGGCGCAGGCCTTCGCCGAGAAGGTCGGCATCCCGGTGCTCGCGGCCATCCCGGCCGATGACGACATCCGGAGAAAGTCCGCCAATTACGAGATCATCGGCAAGCCGGACTCCCCCTGGGGCCCGCTCTTCGCCGAGCTGGGACTGAACGTGGCCGAAGCGCCGCCGATCCACCCCACGCCGCTCGATCAGGACGGGCTTCTGGGCCTGTTCGATTCCGAAGAAGCCGAAGGCTTCGGCATGGAGCCCGCCACCGCCGCCGACATGGCCGGCAAGAACCATGTCGAAAAGCCCTCGCTCGAAGTCGTTTACGACGACGTCTGAGGGAGCTTCGCTGATGGCCAAGACGCTCAACCTCATCAACAAGCGCCCCGGCGGCGAGCTGCGCTATGACGGCGCGGCCGAAGCCGAGCTCGACAACACCGGCCCGGCGCCCGCGCCCGATCTGGCCGCCGAGCTGGAAAACCCGGCGGCGGTTCCGCTAGGCGGCGAGCCGGGCAAGGACGACGGGGCGGGCTGCCACGCCGGCGCGGAGAAGATGCGCGCCCAGGCCGAGGCGGCGGGCAACGCCGAGCTGATGGAGCAGTTCGAGAAGGACTATCCCAGAGGCCCGCACGACCAGCCGCAATCGATGTGCCCCGCCTTCGGCTCGCTGCGTGTGGGCCTGAGGATGAAGCGCACCGCGACGATCCTGTCGGGCTCGGCGTGCTGCGTGTACGGGCTGACCTTCACCTCGCACTTCTACGGCGCGCGCCGGACGGTCGGCTACGTGCCGTTCAACTCCGAGACGCTGGTCACCGGCAAGCTGTTCGAGGACATCCGCGACGCGGTCCACGACATCGCCGACCCCGAGAAATACGACGCGGTGGTGATCACCAATCTGTGCGTCCCGACCGCGTCGGGCGTGCCGCTGCGCCTGCTGCCCAAGGAAATCAACGGCGTCCGGATCATCGGCATCGACGTGCCGGGCTTCGGCGTGCCGACCCACGCCGAGGCCAAGGACGTGCTGGCCGGCGCGATGCTGAACTATGCGCGCACCGAGGCCGAGCTCGGCCCGGTCCAGGCGCCCGACCGTCCGCGCGACGACCGGCCCGCCGTGACGCTTCTGGGCGAGATGTTCCCCGCCGATCCGGTAGTGATCGGCCGGCTGCTCGAGCCGATGGGCCTGTCCGCCGGCCCCGTGGTGCCGACCCGGGAATGGCGCGAGCTTTACGCCGCGCTCGAAAGCCCGGTGGTGGGCGCGATCCATCCGTTCTACACGGCGGCGGTTCGCGAGTTCAAAGCCGCCGGCCGCAGAATAGTCGGCTCCGCGCCGGTGGGTCTGGACGGCACCGCCTCCTGGCTCGAAGCGATCGGCGAGGCGGCCAACGTCTCGCGCAAGGATATCGAGGCGGCCAAGCAGGCTGTGCTGCCCGCGATCAAGGGCGCGCTCGCGGCCAAGCCGATCGAGGGCCGGATCACGCTGTCGGGCTACGAAGGCTCGGAGCTTCTGGTCGCCCGGCTGCTGATCGAGAGCGGCGCGGACGTGCGCTATGTGGGCACGGCCTGTCCGAAGACCGAATGGTCGGCGGCCGACCGCGAATGGCTCGAGGCCAGGGGCGTGCAGGTGCAGTTCCGCGCCTCGCTCGAACAGGACCTCGCCGCCTTCGACGAGTTCAAGCCCGACCTCGCCATCGGCACCACGCCGGTGGTCCAGAAGGTCAAGGAATCCGCCGTCCCCTCGCTTTACTTCACCAATCTCATCTCGGCCCGCCCGCTCATGGGTCCGGCCGGCGCCGGCTCGCTCGGGGACGTGGTGAACGCGGCGATGAAGTCGAAGGCCCGCTTCGACGAGATGCGCGACTTCTTCGAAGGCGTCGGGACCGGTCACGCCGCGGGCGTCTGGGAGGAGATCCCCCAGGACGTGCGCACCTTCCGCATGAAAGAGCGCCGCAAGCGGATGACCGCCGAGCAGGCGCGCGAAAAAGCGATCGAGGCGCCGACAGGATGCTAGTGCTCGATCACGATAGAGCCGGCGGCTACTGGGGCTCGGTCTACGTCTTCACGGCGATCAAGGGCCTGCAGGTCGTCATCGACGGACCGGTCGGGTGCGAGAACCTGCCCGTGACCTCGGTGCTGCACTACACCGACGCGCTGCCGCCGCACGAACTGCCGATCGTCGTCACGGGCCTGTCCGAGACCGAAATGGGCGAAGGCACCGAAGAGGCGATGAAGCGCGCCCACGAATCCCTCGATCCCGACCTGCCCGCCGTGGTGGTCACCGGATCGATCGCCGAGATGATCGGCGGCGGGGTGACGCCCGAAGGGCTGAACATCCACCGCTTCCTGCCGCGCACCATCGACGAGGACCAGTGGCAGAGCGCGGATCGCGCGCTTTTGTGGCTGTGGACCGAGTACGGCGCCAAGCACGGCAAGCGGCCCAAGCCCAAGCCGAAGAAGGAAGGCGACAAGCCGCGGGTGAACATCATCGGCCCGGCCTACGGCATGTTCAACACGCCCTCCGACCTCGCCGAGATCCGCCGCCTTGTCGAAGGGATCGGCGCGGAGGTGAACATGGTCTGCCCGCTGGGCAGCCATCTGGCGAACATGCCGCGCCTGGTCGATGCGGACGCGAACATCTGCATGTACCGCGAGTACGGCCGGTTGCTCTGCGAGGCGCTGGACATGCCCTACCTGCAGGCGCCGATCGGGCTGCATTCGACCACGAAATTCCTGCGCGCGCTGGGCGAGACGCTCGGCCTGGACGTCGAGCCTTTCATCGAGCGCGAGAAGCACACCACGATCAAACCGCTCTGGGATCTGTGGCGCTCGGTCACCCAGGACTTCTTCGGCACCGCCAATTTCGGCGTCGTGGCGAACGAGACCTATGCGCGCGGCCTGCGCCATTTCCTCGAAGACGAGATGGGCCTTCCGTGCGCCTTCGCCTACGGCCGCAGCGCCGGCAAGAAGCCCGACAACGAAGCGGTCCGGCGGTCCATTCACGAGACCCCGCCCTTCATCCTGTTCGGCAGCTTCAACGAGCGCATGTATCTCGCCGAGACCGGGGCGCGGAGCATGTACATCCCCGCCTCCTTCCCCGGCGCGGTGATCAGGCGGGCCACCGGCACGCCCTTCATGGGCTATGCGGGCGCGACCTACATCGTTCAGGAAGTCTGCAACGCCCTGTTCGACGCGCTCTTCCACATCCTGCCGCTGGCCACCGACATGGACCGCGCGCCGGCCACGCCCGCCCGGCTCGAGCGCACGCTCGCCTGGGACGCCGACGCTCGCGAGGCGCTGGACGCCCTGGTCGACCGCCAGCCGATCCTCACCCGCATTTCCGCAGCCAAACGCCTGCGCGACGCCGCCGAAGCCCGCGCCAGGGCCGAGGGCGGCTCCCGCGTCTCGCGCGCTCACGTGGGCGCGGCGGAACAATCGCTATTGGAAAGGCAGGGCGTATGACCGCGCCGCACCCTTTCCCACCCTCTTTCCGGGCCGGTCAGGCCGTTCCGGGAAGCGTCGGGGCGCTTCGGCGCTCCGGCTTTCACCCGCCGCGGTCCGCCGCGGCGCTTCATGGAGGAAAGTCTCATGACTGAAAGTAGAGACTCGATGTCCGGCCTGACGGACACCGAGGCGAAGGAATTCCACGGAATCTTCGTCTCGAGTTTCATCGGCTTCACGGTCATCGCCATTATCGCACACGTGCTGGTGTGGTTCTGGCGTCCGTGGCTCGGGTAGGAGGACGAAACTATGTGGAAGATCTGGCTTCTGTTCGATCCGCGTAGGGTGCTGATCGCACTTTTCGCCTTCCTGTTCACCCTGGCGCTTCTGATCCATTTCATCCTGCTCTCTTCGGACAGGTACAACTGGATCGACGGCGCGGCCGGTGGCGGTTCCGCCGCCATCACGATGGAGTCGGCCAACGTCTAGCACGTTGGCCGGCGCTAGGCGCCGCTCTTAACGGGTGGCGAGCCGGACGCCTGCCGGCGTCCGGTCAATCCTGACGGCCGTACAGCGGGGCCGGGCGCGAAAGCGCCCGGCGCCGCCCGGGCGACCGATAACGGAGATAGTGCAATGGCATTATTGAGTTACGAGCGCAAATATCGGGTCCGCGGCGGGACGCTGATCGGTGGAGACTTGTTCGATTTCTGGATCGGGCCGTTTTTCGTCGGCTTCTTCGGCGTCACGACGATCTTCTTTTCCGTCCTCGGCACCGCTCTGATCCTGTTCGCCGCCTCGCTCGGCGACACCTGGAACCCCTGGCTGATCGACATCCAGCCCCCGCCTCTCGAATACGGGCTGGCGCTCGCCCCGATGCGCGAAGGCGGGTTGTGGCAGATCATCACGATCTGCGCGCTCGGTGCGTTCATTTCATGGGCGCTCCGCGAGGTGGAGATCTGCCGAAAGCTGGGGATCGGCTATCACGTGCCGGTCGCCTTCGGCTTCGCGATCCTGGCCTACGCCACCCTGGTGGTGTTCCGGCCGCTTCTGCTCGGCGCCTGGGGGCACGGCTTCCCCTACGGCATCATGAGCCACCTCGATTGGGTCTCGAACGTCGGCTACACGTACGTGAACTTCCACTACAACCCGGCGCACATGATCGCGGTGAGCTTCTTCTTCGTGACGTGCTTCGCGCTCGCCCTGCACGGCGCCCTGGTCCTGTCTGCGACCAATCCGGGCAAGGGCAAGACGGTGAAGACCCCCGATCACGAAGACACCTTCTTCCGTGACATTCTGGGCTATTCGATCGGCCCGCTCGGGATTCACCGGCTGGGTCTGTTCCTGGCGCTGTCGGCGGGCTTCTGGAGCGCGGTCTGCATGATAATCTCCGGCCCGTGGGTCCGCTCCTGGCCCGACTGGTGGAACTGGTGGCGCGAGCTGCCGATCTGGAGCTGAGCGGAGAAACCGATATGACGACTTATCAGAACATCTTCACTCAGGTTCAGGTCAGGGGCCCGGTCGAACCGGGCGTCGATCTGCCCAAGGGCGACGAGGACCGGACCGGCAAGGGCGGCTTCAGCCACCTGATCGGCCGGATCGGCAACGCCCAGATCGGCCCGATCTATCTGGGGTACACCGGCGTGCTCTCGCTGATCTGCGGCTTCATCGCCATCGAGATCATCGGGCTGAACATGCTCGCCTCGGTGAACTGGGATCCGATCGCCTTCATGCGGGAGTTCTTCTGGCTCTCGCTCGATCCGCCGGGACCTGAGTACGGCTTCCAGCCCTTCGTGCCTCTGAACGAGGGCGGATGGTGGATCCTGGCCGGCTTCTTCCTGACCGCCTCGATCATCCTGTGGTGGGTGCGCACCTACCGCCGGGCGATCCAGCTGGGCATGGGCACGCACGTGGCTTGGGCGTTCGCTTCGGCCATCTTCCTGTATCTCGTGCTGGGCTTCATCCGGCCGGGGCTGATGGGCAGCTGGGCCGAGGCGGTGCCGTTCGGCATCTTCCCGCACCTGGACTGGACGAACAATTTCTCGCTGCTTTACGGGAACCTGTTCTACAACCCGTTCCACATGCTCTCCATCGCCTTCCTGTACGGGTCGGCGCTGCTGTTCGCGATGCACGGGGCGACCATCCTGGCGGTGGGCCGTTTCGGCGGCGACCGGGAGATCGAGCAGATCTCCGACCGGGGCACGGCGACCGAACGGGCCGCCCTGTTCTGGCGCTGGACGATGGGCTTCAACGCCACGATGGAATCCATCCACCGCTGGGCCTGGTGGTTCGCGGTGCTGACCACGCTGACCGGCGGGATCGGCATCCTGATCACCGGCACGGTCGTGGACAACTGGTTCCTCTGGGCCAGCGAGAACGGGATCGCGCGGCCGCTCTAAAGCCTTTTCAGCGAAAGCGGGAACCGGTTTCGCGTTTCGAAAAGGCTATAGACCAAAGACCTGGAGCGTTTTGGGCGATCATGATCGACCAAGAACGTTCCAGGCGGTCCCGCACCCCGGCCTCACACGGGCCGAAAAACAAACGGGCGTCCGCTACCCGCGGACGCCCTTTTTCTTTGCGCCGTCATGAACCGCCGGGCCTAGAGCCCCAGCGTGTCCCAGCGATCGAGATAGACTTTCAGCCAGGGCGCGATCGTGCCGGGCGCGGTGCGCGCCTCCTCGATCAGCGCGGCCGGGCTCGCCCAGCGCACTTCCGACACCTCGTCGGGATCGAGATCGAAGCGAAGCGCCGCCCGGTCGGCCGAGGCGCGGAAGATCCGCACCCGCTCATGCTCGACCAGACCGCCGCCGACATCGGCGCGGTAAACCGTCAGGCCGACTTCGGTCAGCGGCAGGTCGATCCCCAGCTCCTCGCGCAGACGCCGGCGCGCGCTGGCCGCAGCGTCCTCGCCCCAGTCGGGATGGGTGCAGCACGCGTTCGCCCACAGCCCGCCGCAATGATACTTCCCCGCCGCCCGGCGCTGGACGAGCATGTCCGGCCCGTCGAAGACAAAGACCGACACCGCGTCGTGCAATAGTCCGCGCCGGTGCGCGTCCATCTTGCCCACGGGAAAGCGCTCACCGTCCTCGCCGATGGCGGGGATGACGCGATCGTCGCCGCGGGAGCCGCCTGAAGCGGCCGCGCCGTCTAGGCGACGTCGAAGTGTCTGTTCAGGGCGCATTCCGACCAGAGTTCCGAAAGGGCTGCGACCAGGCGGTCGATGTCGTCCTCGGTATGCACCGGCGAGGGCGTGATGCGAAGACGTTCCGATCCCTTGGGAACGGTCGGATAGTTGATCGGCTGCACATAGATGCCGTGCCGGGCCATCAGCCAGTCGCTGATGCGCTTGCACTTGACCGGATCGCCGACCATCACCGGCACGATATGGCTGGGATTGTCGAGCGTCGGGATGCCGATCTGAGCCAGGCGCTCGCGCACCAGCCGGACATTGCGCTGCTGACGCATCCGCTCGATCTCAGACACCTTCAAATGACGCACCGCCGCCAGCGCGCCGGCGGCGACCGCAGGCGGCAGGGCGGTGGTGAAGATGAAGCCCGAGGCGAAGGAGCGGATGAAGTCGCACAGCGCGGTGGAGGCGGCGATATACCCGCCCAGCACGCCGTAGGCCTTGCCCAGCGTGCCTTCGATCACCGTCAACCGGTCCATCAGCCCTTCGCGCTCGGCGATGCCGCCGCCGCGCGGGCCGTAAAGCCCCACCGCATGCACCTCGTCGAGATAGGTCATCGCGCCATGTTTCTCAGCGACCTCGCAGATCTCCGCGATCGGGGCGATGTCGCCGTCCATCGAATAGACGGACTCGAACGCGACCAGCTTGGGCCGGTCGGGATCCATCGCGCTAAGACGGCGGTCGAGATCTTCAGGATCGTTATGGGCGAAGACGTGCTTTTCCGCGCGCGAATGGCGGATGCCTTCGATCATCGAGGCGTGATTGAGCGCGTCGGACAGGACGATGCAGCCGGGAATGCGCGCGGCCAGCGTGCCCAGCGCCGCCCAGTTCGACACATAGCCGGAGGTGAACAGAAGCGCCGCCTCCTTGCCGTGAAGGTCGGCGAGCTCGCGCTCGAGCAGGACGTGGTAATGGTTCGTGCCCGAGATGTTGCGCGTGCCGCCCGCCCCTGCGCCGCAGCGGTCGAGGGCCTCGTGCATGGCGCCGAGCACGGACGGGTGCTGGCCCATCCCCAGATAGTCGTTCGAGCACCAGACGGTGACTTCGCTTTTTTCCTCGCCGTCGTATTTCGTGGCGACGGGGAAGGACCCCTTGCGCCGTTCGATGTCGGCGAAGACGCGGTAATTGCCTTCGGCCTTGAGCCCGGCGAGTTCGCCTTTGAAGAACGTTTCGAAGTCCATCGATCCCCCTCCCGTCAAAGATCGGGCGACCGGCGCGGGTCCCGCGCCGGAAGAAGCCAACGCCACAGCGCCGCGTCAGGCAGCGGAAGGGCGAGAAACAGATGCTCGATCGCGCCGAGCGCGGCGAGCGTGCCGAGCAGGCCCAGCGAGGCGGCCGCGAACGCGGTCTCCGCGGTCGCAGCGCCCCAGAGCAGAAGCCCTGCAGCCACGCTGATCGAGATGGTGGTGAGCACGAAGAACAGCCCGGCCGGTCTGGGGCTGAAATAGCTGTGCAGATAGGCCAGCCGGCGCGGCAGGAACTCGTCGGTGAAATGCGGCGCGCCCAGGAACAGATTGAGCTTGGAGCTCAGCCTGAGCACGAACAGAAGCCCGAAGACGTAGAACCCCACCGCGTTCGCCGCGCCCAGGCTCATAAGGCCGAGCACCACGACCGTGGCCGCCAGCGCGATCTCGTGATGGATCAGGGTCGCCGCCGCCTCGCGGAAGCGCGGCCAGCCCGTCGCTTCGGGCCGGCAGGGCGCCCGGTTGGGGCCGGTCACGTATCCGAACAGAAAGCTCATCTCGTGCCAGGCCCAGATCACCAGCGCGGCCAGAGCGCCGCCATAGGCGGCGGCCGGACCCGTCACGTCGCGCAAGCCCCAGACCACGCCGAGCGCGGCGACGGCCAGCACGCTGACCACGATCATGGCCACGGTGCGCGCCAAATCGCTGCGCTCGCCCAGCACGAAGATCGCGCCGGTGGAGGCCCACCAGAGCACCATCATGGCCAGGATCGGCGCGATCAGCTCCATCAGCGGCGCCTCACCAGGCCGGCTGCAGGCGAACGTCCGCCGGAGCCTCGTTCTTCAGCGTGGGCATGAAGTAGAGCCCGGCGAAGATCGCCGCGGCCTGCACCCCGCACACGCCGCGCTTGAGCGCGCCCATGATCCCGCCTTCTTCCTTGGCGGCCCACATGCGGTCCATCACCTTGCGCAAGCTTTCGAGCTTGGTGCGGAACTTCGGATTGTCGATGTCCAGCACGATCGGGAAGACCTGGCGGGTGATCTGATTGCAGATCGAGAACACCTGGTAGTCGTACTCGGTCGGATCGAGGCCCAGCGCCTTGTGGAAGTGCGGCCGGGCGTGGTCGCGCACATACATCGTCGAGTACACGGCGGTGAGGAAGAACTTGATCCACAGCACGTTCAGCCCGGTCAGGAGCTTGGGGTTCGCGCGCATGATCAGCGCGAAGGCCTCGCCGTGCTTGAACTCGTCGTTACACCACTCCTTGAACCACGCGAAGATCGGGTGGAAGCGCTTGTCGGGATGGCGCTCGAGCTGGCGGTAGATCGAGATGTACCGTGCATAGCCGATCTTCTCGGACAGGTAGGTCGCGTAGAAGATGAACTTGGGCTTGAAGAAGGTGTACTTCTTGGTCTTTGTCAGGAAGCCCAGATCCACCCCGATCCCGTAATCCTTCAGGCAGGTGTTGATGAAGCCGGCGTGCCGGCTTTCGTCGCGCGCCATGTACTTGAAGAGCTTGCGGGTGTCGGGGTTCTTCGTGTTCTTCACGATCTCCCCGTAGAGCACGCAGCCGGAGAATTCCGCGGTCAGCGAGCTGACCAGGAAGTCCACGAACTCCTTCTGGAGTTCCTCGGGCAGGCTCGTCAGCGCGTTGTCGAAGGCCTCGGTGCGCTTGAAATGGCCCTTGTTGGGGTCGCTCTCGAGATCCTCGATCAGCTTGTCCCATTCGGCGCGCACCGGCTCGACGTCGAGCGCGTCAAACTCCTCGAAATCGGTGGTGTAGAAGCGCGGAGACAGCATGGTCGTCTCCTGGGCCATGCGCGTGGTCTCGTTCGCCTCGCGCGCCGCCTTCATCGCGGCGGTCTCTTTCACATGGGCGTTCATAGCTTCCTCCCAGCCGAAAAGCTGACTTCGTAGAGTTCGGTGATCTCCAGGCTCGCCAGGAAGCGTGTCCATTGCCGGCCGAGCCAGCCGGCGCGCATCACCGTGGCGGTGCGGGCGTAGGAGGCGCGTTCGCCGAACTCGACCCGGATCGGTTCGCCGTGCACGCGGACCTTGTCGCCGGGAAAGATCGGCACTTCGCCGTCCAGCGCCACATGGGCGTGGAGATGTTCGTTGGTGTGTTCGACCTCGATCGTGCAGGGCACGTCGAAGCGGCGGGGCGCGCGGCTCATGGGGCGGCTCCTTCGGTGCGGGCGGTGGTCACCGCGGCGTGGCGGTCGAGCAGCGCCTCGAAAAGCCCGACATTGTCCGGGCCGAACGCGCCGAGATAGATCTGCACGCCGCTGGCCGGATCGGTCAGCCAGACGTCTCCGCTCTCGTGACGGCTCAGCCGGACCGGGGTTTCCGGACCGTAGCCGCGCATGCGGCGCTGGCGGGCCACCCCGCGCATGACCGAGCGTACGAAGACGCCTTCGTTCTCGCCGTAATCGAGCAGGCGCGCGCCGGTGCCCGCATCCCAGACCGCGACGACGCCGCCGGGCTCGTCGGTGAAGCGCAGCTCGGCGGCCGCGACCGCCGGCGTGCGGGGTTCATAGACGGTCGGGCCGCCGTTGAGCTGCACGATCCCGACCATCGCGATCGTGGCGATCACGATGACGATCAGGCCCTGAACGGCGCGGCGATGGATGACTTCCTGCTTGGTCATGGCGTTCGATCCCGTCCTTTACGGGTCAGCTGTTGGCGAGCGCGGCGCCGCCTCCCATCGCCGCCGCCTGGCGGCCGGGGGTTTCGGTTTCAACCGCGATCTTGCGGGCGGGCTGTCCGGCCTTTTCGGCCAGAGCGGCGCCCAGGATCTCGGCGGCCTTCGCCGCGTCGGGCACGCCGCGCAGCATCGGCTGGGCGTGCAGCACCCGCCAGGGGCGGACATGCGGCCAGAGCTGCACGTAAGCCGCCCGGTCGGGACCGGTGAGCTGGAGCGGAATGTCGCCGTCCCCGCCCTTGCGGACCTTCAGGGCGGCCGAGCCGACCACCTTGAAGGGGATGTTCACCGCCTTGGGCAGGGCGACGCCGGCGCGGATCACCACCCGTTCGCTGGTCACCGAGTAGATGGTCGAGCGCGCGATCAGCCAGGCCAGAAGGGACAGCAGCCCCAGCGTGGCCACGGCCAGAAGCGCGACGGACACCACGTCCAGGGCGGCGGTGGCCGCCCCGGCGCCGGCGGCCAGGCTCGCCCAGGCCTTCCAGATCGCGATCACGGTGAAGTAGATCGCGACGGCGCGAACGTGAAACACGTGCATGGCCAGCGACTTCCATTCCGGCGCACCCTGCCAGAGCAGGCGTTCGCCCTTGGGAAGCTCCTCAGGCAGGCCGGGGATGGGCTCAGGTTTGATCTTGTCGGGGTCGCACATCAGATCCAGGGCTCCTGACGGTCGGAGGTCGCATAGAGGAGGCCCCCGGCGTAGTAGGCGCTGATCTTGTCTTCCTCGAGCCGGGTGACCTGGTCGGGCGAGGCGTGCGCGGGCACGCCGGCGAACTGGCCGGCCAGGATCGCCTTGACCTTGGCCTGACGCGCCTTGCCGTGAATGTTCACGAAGGCGTAGGGCAGCAGCACCTTGCGTCCGCCCTCGGCCAGCTCGACTTCGTGATAGCGGATCAGCGCCTCGGCCCGGTCGACCCAGACGTCGCTGATGACGCCGGCGGTCTCGCCGTCCGCGCCGATCACGGCCATGCCGCGCGGATCGGGATCGCCCTTGGCGATGTCGAAATCGGGCAGCAGGCGCATCGGGACGATCTTCGGCAGCCCTTCATGGGTGACGTCCGGCTTGTCCTCGCGCAGCACGTAGGCGCCGGGACCGACCCCCGAGGTCATCGGATCGCCGACCGGTTCGGACGGAGAGCCCGGCCAGACCGCGAGCCGCTTCATCTTGTCGGCGGCGGGGTCGCGCTTGCCGTCGGGCTTGAAGGAAACCGAGCCGTCGGCCTGACGGAACTCCTTCTGGGTCGGGTACCAGACCGCGCCCGGGGTCTCGAGCTTGGCCGGGTTGTCGGTCTCGAGCGGGTAGCCTTCGCGCCGGTCTTCGCGGCGCAGATAAAAGACCAGTCCGATGAAGAAGAGCACGAACGCCATGAACAGAAGCGTCGTGAGATCGAACGAGCCGTTGATGATTCCACCAGACATGGTCAGGCCTCCTTTTCAGCCCTCAACCCGGAAACTCGGCGAGCCCGAATTTCCCGGATCTGCGTTGTCCGCCGCCGCCGGCGTGGCGGGCGAGCGGGCCGATCGCTGCAAGCGCGGCGAACAGCAAACCGATTTCAATGTGATAGACGACCGAGTAGCCCACCGCCGGGCCCTGCCAGGCCGGGCCGAGGGTTCCGGCCTCCGCCAGAGCGTGCACCAGATCGCGGATCGAGCCGCCGGCGATGACGGCGATCCCGGCGGCGGTCGCCTGGACCGCGCCCCAGGCGCCCAGCGCCAGGCCCGATCCGTTCGCCTCGCCGAGCTCCATCGCCGCGGTCAGCGTGCCCACCGAGAACAATCCGCCGCCGAGCCCGATCAGCACCGCGCCCACGCGGAAGAAGAGCGGCGAGCCCAGCGGGTCGGACAGGATCACCGCGGCGAAAGCGAAGACCCCGATCACCATGCCGTAGGCGGCGAGCCGGTGCGGGTCCTGGCCCGCGCCGAGTCCGCGCGCAGCCAGACCGAAGCCCGCCAGCGCGCCCAGCGCCCACAGCGCGGTGAGCAGCGTCGTGCCCGCGACCGACAAGCCGAGGACTTCGCCGCCATAAGGTTCGAGCAGCACGTCCTGCATCGAAAAGGCCGCAGCGCCGAGGCCCACCGCGATCAGCAGACGTGCCGGGCGCCCGCCGGCGGCGAACGCCTTCCAGGCGTCGGCGAAGGCGGGGCGGTCGCGATCCGCGGCGGTCAGGGCCGGCGCGCGCGCCTCCTGCCGCCAGAGCGCGACGATGTTGAGCGCGATGGTGAGCGCGGCCGCGCCCTGGATGACCTGAACGAGGCGCATCTCGGAGAAGTCGGCGAGCAGAAGGCTGATCACGATCGCGCTTAAGAGCATGCCGACTAGCAGCATGACGTAGAGCAGCGCCACCACGCGCGGCCGGTCAGCCTCGTCGGCGAGATCGGTGGCGAGCGCCAGGCCCGCGGTCTGGGTGGTGTGAAGCCCCGCGCCGACCAGAAGGAAGGCGAGCGCGCTGGCGGCCGGGCCGAGCCAAGCCGGCGCGTCGGTGTTGCCGCCCATCAGCAGCAGAGCGAACGGCATGATGGCGAGCCCGCCGAACTGCATCAGCGAGCCGAACCAGATATAGGGCACGCGCCGCCAGCCGAGCGCGGAGGCGTGATAGTCGGACTTGAACCCGATGAGCGCGCGCAGCGGCGCGAAGACCAGCGGCAGGCCGACCATCAGCGCGACGAGCCAGGCGGGCACGCCGAGCTCGGCGATCATCACCCGGTTCAGCGTGCCGGTGAGCAGGACCGCGGCCATGCCCACCGAGACCTGAAACAGCGACAGGCGCAAAAGACGCCCGAGCGGAAGCTCCTTCGTCGCGACGTCCGCAAAGGGGAGCATGGCCTTGACCAGCTCCGCCCAGCGGCGCGCGTTCTCGGAAGCCCGGTCGGTCATGCGCGCCTGAGCTCCATCGCCTGGGAAATGTAGAAGAACTCGTCGACCCGGACGGTGCGTCCGACCGTCCAGCCTGCAAGGCCCGGATGGTCGGCGATGCGCCGGCGCAGGCCCGCTTCGGACACCGGCACGATGGCCGGGGAGCGGTCGGATTTGGGGAACAGCTTGCCCGCCAGCCACAGCGCGGTGAGCATCGGTGTGCGCGGCGCGAAGGTGAAGATCACCTGCTCGCGCGCCCGGGAGGCGAGCCCGGCGATCATGTCGGTCATGTCGTCGGGCCGGTAGTGGATGATGCTGTCCATCGCGACCACCCGGTCGACCGGCGCACCGTCGGGATCGAGCATGTCGCCGGCGCGGAAGCGCACCCGCTCGCGCACATGCTCAGGCGCGCGCTCGGCGGCGATGTCCAGAAGCGTGGAGGCGAGATCGACCGCCTCGACGTCCGCGCCGCGCTCAGCCATGGCGAAGGCGAGCTGGCCCGCGCCGCAGCCCGCGTCGAGCACGCTCTCGCCGCCGAGTTCTGCGGGCAGCCAGTCGAGGATGGTGTCGCGGATCATGTCGCGGCCCGCGCGCACCTTGGCGCGCACGCCGCTGACCGGCGCGTCGGAGGTGAGCTTCGCCCAAGCCTCGGACGCCGTGCGGTCGAAATAGGTCTCGAGCGCGTCGCGGCGCTGCTGGTAGGTCGCGCCAGCCATCAGTCGAACCCCAGGAAGTCGAAGATCTCGCGGTCTTTCATCGCGCTCGCCACGCACGGCTCGACCCCGTCGAGCAGCATGGCGGCCAGGCGCAGATACTCGTCCTGAACCGCGGCGATCTCGGGATCCTCGCGGTCCATCTCGAACAGCGTCTTCTTCTTCAGGCGCGACAGGCGGATCGCGTCGAGATCGGGGAAGTGGGCGAGCCGCCTCAGCCCGGTCTGGTCGGCGAACCGGTCGATCTCGTCGGTGGCCTTCGAGCGGTTGGCGATCACCCCGCCCAGGCGCACCTCGTAATTCTTCGACTTCGCCGTGATCGCCGAGACGATCCGGTTCATCGCGAAGATCGAATCAAAATCGTTCGCCGCCACGATCAGTCCGCGATGGGCGTGCTGGAGCGGGCTGGCGAAGCCGCCGCACACCACGTCGCCGAGCACGTCGAAGATCACCACGTCGGCGTCTTCGAGCAGGTGGTGCTCCTTAAGCAGCTTCACCGTCTGGCCCACGACATAGCCGCCGCAGCCCGTGCCTGCGGGCGGGCCGCCGGCCTCCACGCACATCACCCCGTTATAGCCCTCGAACATGTAGTCCTCGGGGCGCAGCTCCTCGGTGTGGAAGTCCACGCTTTCGAGCACGTCGATGACGGTCGGCGCGAGGCGCTTGGTCAGGGTGAAGGTGCTGTCGTGCTTGGGATCGCAGCCGATCTGCAGCACTTTCTTGCCGAGCTTGGAGAACGCCACGGACAGGTTCGACGAGGTCGTCGACTTGCCGATCCCGCCCTTGCCGTACACGGCGAACACCTTGGCGGTGTCGATGCCCATGTCCTCGTCGAGATGGACCTGCACGCTGCCTTCCCCGTCGGGACGGCGCGGCGCGGGGCGTTTGAGATTGAGCATGGTCATGGTCGGTCTCTCTCGATCACGCGGCGCCGGCCGCGGCAGGGGTCAGGCCTTCCAGGCGGTCTTCGATCTCCTCGCCAGCGCGCCGCAGCGCTTCCAGCGTGGCGTCGTCGGGCGTCCAGTAATTGCGCTCGCTGGCTTCCAGCAGGCGCTCGGACAGGCGGGCGGAGGCTTTCGGATTGAGCGCGGCGAGGCGCTCGCGCATCGTCTCGTCGAGCACGTAGGTCTCGGTGATCTTCTGGTAGACCCAGGGGGCGACCTGGCCGGTCGTCGCCGACCAGCCCATCGTATTGGTCACCTGGGCCTCGATATTGCGCACGCCCTCATGGCCGTGGCGCAGCATGCCCTCGTACCAGCGCGGATTGAGCACACGGGTCCGGGTCTCCAGCGCGACCTGCTCTGACAGGGTGCGCACCTTGCCCTCGCCGGAGGTCTGGTCGCCGATATACACCGTCGCCTCTTCGCCGCCGCGGGCGCGGCGCACGGCGCGGTCGATGCCGCCCAGCGTGTCGAAGTAATGGTCGATCGTGGTCACGCCGAGCTCGACGGAGTCGAGATTCTGGTAGGCGAGATCGACATCGCCGAGGATCGAGCCCAGAAGCGCGCCCTGCTTCACCGCCTGACCGTTGCGGCCGAAGGCGTAGCATTTGCGCTTCTCATAGGCGTCGGCGAGTTCGTCCTCGTCTTCCCACAGCCCGCTGTCGACCAGCTGGTTGACGTTCGCCCCGTAAGCCCCGTCGGCGTTGGAGAACACCCGCAGCGCGGCGGTCTCGAAATCCACGCCGTGCTGTTCGGCGTAGGCGAGCGCGTGGCGGCGGACCGGGTTCATCTCCAGCGGCTCGTCGGCGTTCGCCGCCAGCCAGGCGGCCTCGGCGAGCATCTTGATCTGAAGCGGCAGCAGGTCGCGGAAAATGCCCGACAGGGTCATCAGCACGTCCACGCGCGACCGCCCGAGCTCTTCAAGCGGAATGAGCTCGGCGCCGGCGATCCGTCCAAAGCTGTCCTGGCGCGGTCGAGCGCCGATCAGCGCCAGCGCCTGGGCGATCGGGCCGCCTTCGGTCTTGAGATTGTCGGTTCCCCACAGCACCAGCGCGATGGTCTCGGGGAAGGCGTTGCCGTCCTCGACATGACGCGCGATCAGCCGCTCGGCCTGGGCCGCGCCGTCCTTCACCGCCCAGGCGGTGGGCAGGCGGAACGGGTCGAAGCCGTGCATGTTGCGGCCCGTAGGCAGGATATCGGGATTGCGGATGAGATCGCCGCCCGACACCGGGGGCACGTAACCGCCCGCGATAGCATGAAGGGTCGCGCCGAGTTCGTCATTGGCCCGAAGTCCGGCCTCGGTCTGCGCCAGACGGCGGAAGGCCGGGGTCCAGGCTTCACGCGCGCTAGACGGGATCGCGGCGAGCGCGGCCTTGAGGTCGCCGGTCTCGATCAGCCGCTCGATCGCGTCTGCGGGCGGAGCTTCGCCGCGCTCGATCTCCGCGATCGCGGTGTGAAGATCGCGCCGCGCGTCTGTGTCGGGGATTTCTCCGAGCACATGCAGGCCGTGCGGGATCAGCGTGGCTTCCAGCTCGGCCAGATCCTGGCGCAGCATCTCGATATGGACGCTGTCGCGGCCCGTCCAGACCGGCTCGGCCTCAGCGAGGTCGAGCTCGACGGCGAGGGTCTGGATGAGTTCGACCAGGCTGTCGCGCCGGGCTTCGGGCGCGTCCTGCGGCAGGGCCCGCCAATCCTCGATCGCGCCCTTGAGGTCGGTCATTTCGCGATAGAGCCCGGCCTTGGCGATCGCCGGGGTGAGATAGCTGATCAGCGTGGCCGCGCCGCGGCGCTTGGCGATCAGGCCTTCTGAGGGGTTGTCCGCGCAGTACAGGTAATAGTTCGGCAGATCGCCGATCAGCCGGTCCGACCAGCACTCCCCGCTCATCCCGGTCTGCTTGCCGGGCATGAATTCCAGCGCGCCGTGCGTGCCGAAATGAAGGACCGCGTTCGCCGCGAAATCCTCGCGCAGATAGCGGTAGAAGGCTGAAAAGCTGTGCGTGGGCGTGAACCCGCCCTCGAACAGAAGGCGCATCGGATCGCCCTCATACCCGAAGCCCGGCTGCAGCCCGACCATGACATTGCCGAACTTCGCGCCCAGCACGTGGATCGAGCGGCCGTCGGTGTCCTTGCGCCCCGGCGCGGGACCCCACTGGGCCTCGATCTCACGCAGATGTTTCTCCCGGCGGACATGGTCGTCGACCGGGATGCGGTGAAGGATGTTCGCATCCGTGCCGAACATCGCCGAATTGCCGCCGAGCACGGCCTCTTTCAGGTCGTCCAGCGTCTCGGGCACATCGACCGAATAACCTTCGGCCTTCATCGATTTCAGAAGGTTGTGCAGCGAGGCGAAGACCGAAAGGTTCGCGGCCGTTCCCGCAGCCCCGGCGTTGGGCGGGAAATTGAACAGCACGATCGCGATCTTGCGGTCCTTCAGCGCCGCCTTGCGCAGGGCGACGAGCTTCGCGGTCCGCGCGGCGAGAAGCTCGGCGCGTTCGGCGCACGAGCGCATGGACCGCGCGTCGCCGTCTTCGAATTCGCATTTGCGGTCGCAGCCGCCGCAGACCGTCCCGCCCGAGCAGCGCCCGCCGTAGATGATCGGGTTGGTCGCGCCGTCGAGCTCGGGGATGGTGACCATCATCGAGGCTTCGACCGGGGTCAGCCCGCCGGCGGATTTGCGCCAGTCCTCCAGCGACTGGAACTCCAGCGGATGGGCGGCGATGTAGGGCACGTCGAGCTTTTTCAGCAAAGCCTCGGCCGCGCCGGCGTCGTTATAGGCCGGCCCGCCGACCAGCGAGAAGCCGGTGAGCGAGACCACCGCGTCCACCGTCGGGCGGCCGTCCTCCATGAAGTATTTTTCGACTGCCGGCCTGGCGTCGAGACCGCTTGCGAAGGCCGGGATCACGTCGAGTCCCTGCGCCTCGAGCGCGCGGATGACGCCGTCATAGTGAGCGACGTCACCGGCGAGCACGTAGGATCGCATGATGAGGACACCGACCGTCCCGGCCCCCGCGCCGCGCCCGGCGGGGAGGGCCGCCACGCGCTCGGCGATCCGGCCTGAGCAGTCCGGATGGTAGAGCCCCTCTTCGGGGTATTCGACAGGTGCGGGCACGGCCGCGCGGCCGCGATAGACCGCGCGCGGCCCGGCCGCATACTTGTCGATCAGGTGGCGGATCATCGCGGCGAAATTCGCCTCCGATCCGGCCAGCCAGTACTGCATCGTCAGGAAGTAGGAGCGCAGGTCCTGCGCCTTGCCCGGAATGAAGCGCAGCACTTTGGGCAGCGCGCGCAGAAGGCCCATCTGGCTCTTGCCGCCGGCCTTGGCCGGGTCCTTGCCGTTCCCGCCGCGCAGCTTTTTCAAAGCCTTCATCAGCCCGCCCTGCGGCGCACCCATGTCCAGCCCGCCCAGACGGGTCAGCCGCACGATCTCGGGCCCCGACATCGAACCGACCAGCGCGTCGCAATGCGGCGCGCGCTCGGTCAGCGCAGGCAGGACCGCCTGGATGTGGTCGTCCAGGAACATCATGTTGGTGACGATGATGTCGCCCCGCGCGATGTCTTCGCGGCACTTCGCGAGCGCCTTGTCGTCGGCGCCGAAATCGGCGGCGGCGTGGAAGGCGAGCTTGAGCCCCGGATAATCCTTGCGGAGATCCAGCACGGCGCGGTCCGCCGCGCTCGCCAGATGATTGTCGAGCGTGACGACGACGACGCGGATGTCCGGGGCCTCAGCGGCCGAAATGGGCTTTTGCGTCATAGAGCGTCTCAACAGTTATCGTTTCCGCGCCATGCTGGGCGGCGTAGGTCTCCGTGTTGCGCCGCGCCTTTCCGCGGACGAAGAAGGGGATCTTTTTCAGCTCGGCCATCGCGTCGTCGGCCCAGACCGGCGCGCCGTCCGCAGCCGGTTCGGGCTGGGGCTCGGCGACGGGCCGGGACGCCGGTTCGGCCGCTTTCGGTGCGGACGCCGCCTTCGGCGCGGCCGGCGCGCCGAGATGGGAGGGGCCGGCCTCGTCGGAGAACTCGAAATCCTCCCGGAACATGCCCAGAAGGTGCTCTTCCAGTCCCATGACCAGCGGATGCACCCAGGTGTCGAAGAGCACGTTCGCGCCTTCGAACCCCATCACGGGGGCGTAGCGCGCGGGGAAGTCCTCGACATGGACCGGGGCGGAGATGACCGCGCAGGCGACACCGAGCCGCTTGGCGATATGACGCTCCATCTGGGTGCCCAGGACCAGCTCGGGCCGGGCGGCCTCGATGGCGGCTTCGACTTCCAGATAGTCGTCGGTGATCAGCGGCTCGACGCCGTAGCGGGCGGCCGCCTCGCGGACGTCGCGGGCGAATTCGCGGTTATATGCGCCCAGGCCGACGAGCTCGAAGCCCATCTCCTCGACTGCGACCCGGGCTGCGGCCACCGCGTGTGTCGCATCGCCGAAGACGAAGACGCGCTTGCCGGTGAGGTAGTTGGAGTCCACCGAGCGCGACCACCAGGGCAGGCGAAGATCGCGTTCGTCGAGACCCTTCTCGGCGTCCACGCCGGCGATTTCGGCGACCTCGCGCACGAACTCGCGCGTCGCGCCCACGCCGATCGGAACAATGCGCGTGTAGGGCTGGCCGAAGGTCTTTTCGAGCCAGCGCGCGGCGGGTTCGCCGATCTCGGGGTATAGGACGACGTTGAAGTCCGCCTCGCCCAGCTCCATCAGATCGCCCGGCGTTGCGCCCAGCGGGGCGGTGACGGCGACCTCGATCCCCATACGGTTCAGGAGACCGGTGATCTCCTTGACGTCGTCGCGGTGACGGAAGCCCAGAGCAGCGGGGCCGAGAATATTGCAGCGCGGAGGGCCGGGCTTGCGTTCGGCGCGCGCCTCGCCCGGTTCGGGCGCGTTCATGCCCGCAAGCCCGCGCACGAGCTGGTAGAAGGTCTCCGCCGCGCCCCAGTTCTCCTTCTTGGAATAGGAGGGCAGCTCCAGCGGCAGGATCGGGCAATCGAGCCCCATCGTGGCGGCGAGCCCGCCCGGATCGTCCTGGATCAGCTCGGCCGTGCACGAGGCGCCGACCATCATCGCGGCGGGCTTGTAGCGTTCATAGGCTTCCTGGGCGGCGGCCTTGAACAGCTCGGCGGTGTCGGTCCCCAGATCGCGCGCCTGGAAGGTGGTGTACGTCACCGGGGGGCGATGGTCGCGGCGCTCGATCATGGTGAAGAGCAGGTCCGCATACGTGTCGCCCTGCGGGGCGTGCAGCACGTAGTGCAGGTCCTTCATCGCGGTGGCGACGCGCATCGCGCCGACATGCGGCGGGCCTTCATATGTCCAGACCGTGAGCTTCATCCCACCCTCAGCAAATCGCGGCGCACCAGCGGCCGGGCGAACAGCTCGGCGAGGTCGCCGGCCTGTTCGAAGCCGTGGATCGGGGTGAAGACGAGCTCGATCGCCCACTTGGTCGACAGGCCCTCGGCCTCGAGCGGATTGGCGAGCCCCAGACCGCACACCGTGAGGTCGGGACGCGCGGCGCGGCAGCGGTCGAGCTGGCTGTCGACATGCTGGCCTTCGCTGAGCTGGACGCCCCGGGGCAGCCGAGGCAGCTCGCAGTCGAGATGGGTGCGGTGAAGATAGGGCGTGCCGACCTCGACCAGCCGCGCGCCGAGTTCCTCGTAGAGGAAGCGGGCGAGCGGGATTTCGAGCTGGGAGTCCGGGAAGAAGAAGATCGTCTTGCCCGACAGGCGCTCGCGATAACGCTCCAGCGCCCGGACGGCGCGGGCGCGCGGCGCGGCGATCACCGTCTCGAAGCGCTCGGCGTCAATATTCCACGCGTCCGCAGCGGCTTTGAGCCAGGCTTCGGTGCCTTTCGCGCCGAACGGAAACGGCGCTGCGAGCCGCCTCGCGCCGCGATCGTCGAGCGCGGCTGCGGTGCGCCCCAGGAAAGGCTGGGCGAGAAGATAGCGCGTGCCCTTTCCGATCGCCGGCAGCTCGTCGGAGCGCCGCGCGGGCAGGAAGCGGACCGGGCCGATCCCGAGCTGGTCGAACAGGCGGACGAACTGGTCCTCGACCACGTCGGCCAGCGCGCCGACCACCAGAAGCGAGGCTTCGGTTTCCGGCGCTTCGGGCAGCTCGGGGACGAGCGATTCCAGACAGGTGTCCTCGCCCTCGGTGAAGGTCGTCTCGATGCCGCTGCCCGAATAGTTGACCACCCGCACGCCGGCGTGTTCGGCGTTCAGCCGTTTGGCGGCGCGGTGCAGGTCGAGCTTGATCACCTCGCTGGGGCACGACCCCACCAGGAACAGGGTCTTGATGTCGGGCCGGCGCGCAAGGACCTGGGCGGCGACCCGGTCGATCTCGGCGTCCGCGTCGGCCATGCCGGCCAGATCGCGCTCCTCGATCACGGCGGTCGCGAATCGCGGCTCTGCGAAGATCATCACCCCGGCGGCGGACTGCATCAGATGCGCGCAGGTCCGCGAGCCGACGATGAGGAAGAACGCGTCCTGGATCTTGCGGTGCAGCCAGACGATTCCGGTCAGCCCGCAAAAGACTTCGCGCTGGCCGCGCTCGCGCAGAACCTCAGTCTCGGAGCAGCCGCCTTCGGGCCGGTCGGACAGAAGCGTGGCGGTCATGAAGCGGGGCTTTCAAGCCGCGCCAGCCGCAGCTTCCACAAGAACTGCGCCGCGTTGATCACGTAGGTGAAATAGGCTGCGAGCGCGAGCGCCATCTGCTCGGTCGGAGAGCCGATCCCCAGGAACACCGCCGCGAGATAGGCCGTGTGCAGCGCCAGCACGAGCATGGAGAAGACGTCTTCCCAGAAGAACGGCTTGGCGAACAGCCACTCGTCGAAGACCACCTTCTCCCAGATCGAGCCGGTGACCATGATCGCGTAGAGGACCAGCGTCTTGATGACGACCGACCATGTCGCGACGACGTACCCTTCGCCCGTCATGAGGTAGCGGACGACGAGACCCAGGCTCACCAGGAAGACCAGGAACTGGATCGGGGCGAGCAGGCCCTGCACCAGCGTCCACGGGCTCTGGTCCCGGCGGCGGCGCTGTTCGGGCGTGTAGATCGGCTCGCGCGGCGCGCTCGCAGGGCGGTGCACCCTGTGACGGCGGCCGGCGACCGCGCCGGCGTGCGCGGTCCACGGGCACGGCGCGACCATGTCGATCACGCCCTGCATCGCCCGGCCGACCGTCTGGTCGAAAAGCCCGGCGTGGCCGGACGATCCGGAGACTCCGGCGCTCATATGCCGATCGCGGCCTTGAACGTTTGTCCGCATGGCGCGCCCTCCTGCGCATCTACAGGATCGGAGCGTAAGTCAGCCGTTTCGGAAGTGTCAACTTTTATGGACGTTCCAGATTGTGGACACCTGGCCCGCCGCACCCCGAAGCGCTTGAAATGCCGAGCGAATACTTTGGTAAACCGGAAATGCTAGCCAGCATCAAAATATACTGTCATGCTGTAAGGATAATAACAGGCGGCTCGAGACTCGGCTTCACGTCCGTCACGTTCCGCCAGCGGCGCATGGATGAAATAAATGCGTCGCATTCATATGCGTGGCGGCGGCTGTTCTGGCCTTTTTCTTCGTCACGCCGGGAGGAAAGGGTAGGCTCATGGCGGGCGCAGCGCTTGAACGGTTCGGACTGGCGGGTCTCGCCCGCGCGGCTCAACAATCGCTCGACTTGCGCAGTTGGGGCTCCGGCGGCGGCAAGATCGATTTCGACACCACCGGCCCGTCGCGCGAAGTGCTCGACAAGCTGATCGAGGCGGAAATCATTCCCCGCCTGATGCTCACCAGCCGGCAGAGTGCGGACCTCGAACCCGCCGCCGAGCCCGATACGAACGCCCCGGCGCTCGATCCGGCTGCGATCGACGCCTTCGCCCGCCGCGCCATTACGCATGACCCCGATACGCTGGTGTCCGAAGTCAACGCGCTGATGGCTGCGGGCGTGTCCCATGAGGACGTGCTCCTGAAGCTGCTCGCCCCGGCGGCGCGCAGGCTCGGCCGGTTATGGGACGAAGACCTCGTCGACTTCGCCGACGTCACGATCGGGCTCATGAAGCTGCACCGCGTGCTCGAACGGCTGAACGCCGACACCCCCAGCGGAATGGGCGCAGGCGGCGTCGCGCCGCGGGTGCTTCTGGCGCCGGCCCCCGGCGAACAGCATGTGTTCGGCGTGGTCATGGTCGGCGAGTTCTTCGCGCGGTCGGGCTGGCGCGTGCGCTGCGAATCGTCTTCGGAGAACGACGCGCTCCTGCCCTCTCTCGCGGCGGACCATTTCGACGTGCTGGGCCTGTCGGCGAGTTCCGATCTCAGCCTGAAGGCGCTCAAGGGCGTCGTCCGCAAGGCGCGCGAAGCCTCCCGCAACCCCGATCTTTTCGTCATGGTCGGCGGTCAGGCGTTCAACAAGGATCTCGGCCTGGCCCGGCGGATCGGCGCGGACGCGACCGCGACCGACGGGGTGCGTGCAGTTGTCACAGCCGAGCGTATGGTTCATAGGCTTGCGCGCGCTGAAGGGGCGCTCACGCAATAACCATTAAGGCGAAGGCATGGATACCACGGTCCCGGACGGCCCGAACGCGCGGTTCACACGCCGCGACGTCGCTGACACGGCGTTCCCCGACGAGACCGCGGCGATCCTCGCGGCGAACGCCGGAGACGTGGCCCTTCTGATCGACGAGCGCGGCGTGGTGCGCGACGCCGCTTTCGCCGGCGAAGAATTTTCCGATGGTGAGTTTTCATCCTGGACCGGCCGCAAATGGGTCGATCTGGTCGGCGACGATTCGCGCGACAAGGTGCTCGCCCTTCTCAAGTCCGCTCACGAGGGCGGCCAGCGCCGCTGGCGGCACGTCAATCACAGCCGGGCGGGAGAAGCCGATCTTCCGATCCGGTATTTCGCCCTGCCTGCGGGCAAGGCCGGATGGACCCTCGCCATCGGCCGCGATCTGCGCGCGGCGAGCCGCATGCAGCAGCGCCTCATCGAAGCCCAGCGGTCCATGGAAGTGGATTACGCCAAGGTGCGCGAGGCGGAGACGCGCTTCCGGCTGCTGTTCCAGCTCGCCTCTGAAGGCGTGCTCATCATCGACGGCGACAATTTTCGCATCACCGACGTCAATCCGGCCGCCAGCCGCCTGCTCGGCCGTGCTTCGCAGCGCCTGGAAGGCCGATCGATCGAAAGCGCGTTCGGCGAGGCGGAAGCCGGCGCGGTGCGGGAAACCCTCGCCGTCGCCCGCCGCACAGGCCGGATCGAGAAGGTCGAGCTCGTTCCCGAGGGCGCGAAATCGCTGTGCGAGCTTCTCGTTTCGGTCTACCGGCAGGGCCGCGCGGTGTTCTATCTCGCCCGGCTGTCGTCGAAAGACGGAGAGGCGCGCCCCGAAGCGGACGCTTCGCTCAGCCGGCTGGCCGAGATCCTGCCCGACGGCCTCGTGCTCATCGCCGAGGACGGCAAGATCCTGTCGGTCAACGAGGCCTTCTGCGAACTCGCCCAGCTCACCGGCGCGGAAGACGCGATCGGTGCGCCGGTCGAACGCTTCATCGGGCGCACCGAGACCGAGCTCAACGTGCTGATGGCCAATCTGCGCGAGCACGGCCTCATCCGGAACTTCGCGACCACGGTGCGCACCCGGCTCGATCTCAGCGAAGCGGTGGAGGTGTCCGCCGTCTCCGCGCCCGGCCCGACTGGCACGGTGTTCGGCTTCTCCATCCGCCCGGTGGGTCGGCGCCTTGTCGCCGGCCGGCGCGCGGAAGGCGGGGCGGTCCCCGGTTCGGTGGACCGTCTGTCCGATCTGGTGGGCCGCGTGTCGCTCAAAGAGATCGTGCGCGAGAGCACCGACATGATCGAGCGCAGCTGCATCGAGGCCGCGCTCGAGCTGACCAACGACAACCGCGCCTCGGCGGCGGAGATCCTGGGGCTCAGTCGGCAGAGCCTTTATGCGAAAATGCATCGCCATCAGATCGGCGAACTGCCCGCGAAAAACGAGCACTGACAGGCGAAAAACCAAGCGTCAACTTTTGTTGACGCTATGACCTGTAAGGCATAGCCTACAGGCATGGAACGCACCCTGCCCATGCCTGAGACCGGCGTACGGCGCACGCTTGCGGCCGTGGTCGAACTGTCCAAGCCGGTCACCTGGTTTCCGCCCATGTGGGCGTTCATGTGCGGGGTCGTCTCTTCCGGTCAGCTCGGGCTCGACACGCTGGGCCTGCTCGCCGCGGGCGTGGTGCTCGCAGGTCCCCTCCTTTGTGCGGGCAGCCAGACCGTCAACGACTGGTTCGACCGCCATGTCGACGCGATCAACGAGCCCGGCCGCCCGATCCCGTCGGGCCGCATTCCCGGCCGCTGGGGACTTTACATCGCGATCTTCTGGTCGATCGCCGGGCTGGTCTGGGCGGCGTTTCTCGGACCCTGGGTGTTCGTCGCGGCCGCAGCCGGTGTCGCCCTGTCCTGGGCCTATAGCGCCCCGCCGGTGCGCCTGAAGAAAAGCGGTGTCTGGGGCCCGCTTTCGGTCGGCATATCCTACGAAGGGCTCGCCTGGTTCACCGGCGCAGCGGTGATGGTCCAGGCTCTGCCCGACGCGAAGACGATCCTGCTCGCCGTGCTCTACAGCCTCGGCGCTTACGGGATAATGGTCCTTAACGATTTCAAGGCGATCGAAGGCGACCGGCAGACCGGCGTGCAGTCTCTGCCCGCCACGCTCGGACCCGCGCCGGCCGCCTGGATCGCCTGCACCGCCATGGCCGCGCCGCAAGTGGTCGTCGTCGCATTGCTCGCAGGCTGGGGCGCGCCGATCCACGCGGGGATCGTCTGCCTGTCGCTGCTCGTACAGATCGGCCTGATGGCGCGTCTGATGCGCGATCCCAAGGGCCTCGCGCCCTGGTTCAACGCCACCGGGGTGACGCTTTACGTGCTGGGCATGCTCGCCGGCGCCTTCGCCGTCGCGAGCCTTTGAGGAGCCGGCCATGAAGCCTGATCGCGGAACGCTCAGCTGGATCGAGATCGTCAGGCTGGGCCTGGTGCAGGCCTCTCTCGGCGCGATCGTGGTGCTGACCACCTCGACGCTGAACCGGGTGATGGTCGTCGAACTGATGCTGCCAGCCATGCTGCCCGGCGCGCTCGTCGGACTTCATTACGCGGTCCAGCTCAGCCGGCCCCGCTGGGGGCACGGCTCCGACAAGGGCGGGCGGCGCACGCCCTGGATCATCGCGGGCATGCTGGTGCTGGCGCTCGGCGGCACGCTGGCCGCAGTCGCGACCGCGCTCGCCTCGAGTTCGCTCGTCGCCGGGATCGCGCTGTCGGTCTTCGCCTTTCTGCTGATCGGCGGCGGGGTCGGTGCTGCGGGCACGTCGCTGCTGGCGCTTCTGGCCACCGACGTCGCGCCGGAGCGGCGCGCCCCGGCCGCCTCGATCACGTGGATCATGATGATCTTCGGCTTCGCGGTGACCGCAGGCGTCGCCGGCGGCCTGCTCGACCCGTTCAGCCTGACCCGGCTCGTCCTGGTCACCGGCGGTGTTTGCGCGGCGGCCTTCGCCCTGTGCACGCTGGCGGTCTGGGGCGTCGAGCGCGAACAGCGCGCCGCGCCGTCCGCCGCGGCTCAGGCCGCGCCGAACGGGGGCTTCCGGACTGCGCTCAAAGAAGTCTGGGCCGAGCCCAAGGCGCGGGTCTTCACCATTTTCGTCTTCGTTTCGATGCTCGCCTATTCGAGCTCGGATCTCATTCTCGAACCCTTCACCGGCGTGGTCTTCGATCTGTCGGTCGGCCAGTCCACCCAGCTCGCCGGCATGCAGCACGGCGGGGTGCTGATCGGCATGATCGGCGTGGCGATCCTGGGCGCGAAGCTCGCCGGGCGCGGCTTCGGCCGCCGTCAGGGCTGGGTGATCGGCGGATGCGCGGCTTCGAGCCTGGCGCTCTTCGCCCTGGCCGCGGCGAGCCTGGCCGGTCCCGGCTGGCCGCTGGCGCCCACCGTGGTCGTCCTCGGCCTCGCCAACGGCGCGTTCGCGGTCGCCGCCATCGGCGCGATGATGGGGCTGGCCGGCGCGGACGGCGCGGGCCGGGAAGGCGTGCGGATCGGACTGTGGGGCGCGGCGCAGGCGATCGCTTTCGGTGTCGGCGGCTTTCTCGGCGCGGCCGCGATCGACGCGGCGCGCGCGATCTTCGACGACGCTTCGATCGCCTTCGCCATCGTATTCGCCGCCGAAGCCGTGCTCTTCCTGGTCGCCGCGCGTCTGGCGCTCGGCGTCGAAGAGCACAATCCCGAAACCGACGTGATGCCGAGCCTGGCAGGAGGCGCACAATGACCCAGACGATGAAAACCTACGACGCCGTCGTGGTCGGCGGCGGTCCCGCCGGAGCCACCGCCGCGCAACTGATGGCCGAAGCCGGCGCCGCGGTGCTGCTCATCGACAAGCCGGGGCGGATCAAGCCCTGCGGCGGCGCGGTTCCGCCCAAGCTGATCCGCGAGTTCAGGATCCCCGACAGCCAGATCGTGGCGCGGACGCGCGGCGCGCGGATCCTCGCCCCCTCGGGTCTGGAAGTCGATATGCCCATCGACAGCGGCTATGTCGGCATGGTCGATCGCGAGCATTTCGACGAGTTCCTGCGCGAACGCGCCCGGCAGGCCGGCGCAGAACGCCGCGACGGCGCCTTCGAGGCGTTCGAGCGCGACGCGGACGGAACCGCGATCATCGCCTTCACGCCCACCGACACGCCCGACGAGACGGTGCGCGTCCGCGCCCGGGTCGTGATCGGCGCGGACGGCGCGCGCTCGAAGCTCGCCAAGGAGACGGTGAAGGGCGCGGACAAGGTCAAGAGCGTCTTCGCCTACCATGAAATCGTCCGCTCCCCGCAGGCCGGCTCGGGCAGTCATTACGACCCCGAACGGTGCGACGTGTATTATGACGGGCGCATCTCGCCGGACTTCTACGGCTGGGTCTTTCCCCATGGCGACGTGGCGAGCGTGGGCACGGGCAGCCAGGTCAAGGGCTTCTCCCTGCGCGGCGCGGTGAAGGCGCTGCGCGAAGGCTCAGGCCTCACCGATTGCGAGATCGTGCGCCGCGAAGGCGCGCCCCTGCCCTACAAGCCCGCCCCGCGCTGGGACAACGGCCGCGACGTGGTGCTGGCCGGCGACGCGGCGGGCGCGGTGGCCCCGTCCTCGGGCGAGGGGATCTTCTACGCGATGACCTCAGGCCAGATGGCCGCCGAGGGCGCGCTGGAGTTCCTCGCGACCGGCAAGGCGAAGGCGCTGGCGCGGGTCCGCAAGCGTTTCATGAAGGAGCACGGCCAGGTCTTCTTCATTCTGGGGATCATGCAGCACTTCTGGTACCGCAACGACAAGCGGCGCGAGCGCTTCGTGAAGATCTGCGCGGACAAGGACGTCCAGCGCCTGACCTGGCAAGGCTATATGGAGAAGGAGCTGGTGAAGGCCGATCACGCCGCCCACGCCAAGATCTTCTTCAAGGACCTCGCCCATCTCGTCGGCCTGGCGCCGCGCTAGGCGGGCGCGGTCATGGCCGTGATCGAGGGGCTGTTCGCCTCGGGCCGGATAATCGATCTGATCCTGATTCTGGTGCTCGCCGAAGCCGCGCTGCTCGCGCTCGTGCGGCCCTTGCGCGGATCGATGCGGCTGATCGACATCGCCAGCCTGCTTCTGCCCGGCGTGATGCTGATGCTGGCGGTGCGCGCCGCATTGACGGGCGCCCCATATACGATGACGGCGGCCGTGCTGGCCGCCGCCTTCGCATTTCATCTTCTGGACGTGGCGCGCCGGCGCAAGGCGCCGGCGGCCGGCCGGGACTAGCCCGCGTCGCCCAGACCGCCGTTCTCTTTCATGTAGGCGATCACGTCGGCGCGGTCCTGTTCAGAGCGCAGGCCCGGGAAGGCCATGATGGTGCCCGGAATGTATTCGCGCGGATTTTCCAGGTACGCGAACATGGTTTCCGCATCCCAGGTGATGTTCGCGTTCGCGTTGGCGTCCGAATAGCGGAAGCCTTCGACCGAACCGGTCTCACGGCCGAAAATGCCGTAGAGCGACGGACCGACCCGGTTCACGCCTTCTTCCAGCACGTGGCAGGAAGCGCAGCGGGTCCAGACCCGGCGGCCCGCAGCAGCGTCGCCCGTCAGGCCGGCCACCATGACCGCGCCGTCGCCGGCGGCGGCCTGATCGGTCGCGCCTTCGTCGGCGGCGGCGTCTTCGGCCGGGGCTTCGTCAGCCATGGCGTCGTCGCTCATGCCTTCATCGGCCATCGCCGGCTCTTCAGCCGGAGCGGCGTCTTCGGCAGGCGCGTCGCCGCCCATGTCCATGCCGGTGTCGGCGGTGTCCGCAGCGGCGGTTTCGGTCGCCGCGGAATCGGCGCCGGCCGCATCAGCGGTATCGGTCTCCGCGTCATCGCCCCCGCCGCAAGCGGCCAGGGCCGCAGAGGCGACGAGCACGCCAAAGAAACTCATCTTCTTCATCACGCCTGTTCCTCCCAGTGCGTCGGTGAGTGTCGGGATGATAACGCCGCTTCGCCGCGCGGCCAGTCTTTCTTTAAAAAAAAGATAGGTCCGCGCGCTGCGATAGAGGCGGCCGACACCTTTCAACGCGCCAGCCCGCTGGTCAGCGGCGCCGATCGGGGTTACCGGTCCTGTCCGCCCGGAGACGCACGTGACCTCTGTAGCCCCGCTTGAAATCTTCCTGTCCTGCGCGCCCGGCCTCGAACCGGTCCTGCGTGCCGAGCTGGTCGAGAACGGCTTTAAAAAGCCCGAAGCCGAGCCAGGCGGCGTCACGCTGTCAGGCGGCTGGCCGGAAGTCTGGCGCGCCGCGCTGGTCAGCCGGATCGCCAATCGGGTGCTGGTTCGCGTTGTGCGCTTCCGGGCGTCGAGCTTTCCTGCGCTCGACACCCAGGCGCGGCGGGTGGACTGGGCGGCGCTTCTTGAAAACGGCGCGGGCGTACGCGTCGAGGCCGCGTGCCGCAAATCGCGCCTGGGCCATTCCGGCGCTGTCGCAGAACGCATCGAACGCGCCGTCGCCGAGACCGCCGGCGCGAAACCCGGCGGCGAGGACGGGCTGCGAATCCTCGCCCGTATCGAACGCGACGTCTGCACGATCAGCCTCGATGCGACCGGCGAGCCGCTGCACAAGCGCGGCTACAAGCAGGCGGTCGCAAAGGCGCCGATGCGCGAAACCCTCGCCGCCGCCTTCCTCCGCGGCTGCGACTACAAGGGCAAGGAGCCGGTGCTCGATCCGATGTGCGGCTCGGGCACGTTCGTCATCGAGGCCGCCGAGATCGCCAGCCGGCGCGCACCCGGCCGGTCGCGCAGCTTCGCGTTCGAGACGCTGGCTTCCTTCGATCCGGACGGTTTCGCCGCGGTGCGCGAACGCCTGTCCGCACCGATCGCGCCGGACTTCACCTGCCGCGGATTCGATCGCGATGCGGGCGCGATCGACGCCTCGATCGCGAACGCGGCCCGCGCCAGCGTAGACGGTTTCACAGAATTTCAGAAGCGCGGCGTCGCCGAGCTGGTCCCGCCCGACGGCCCGCCGGGGCTGGTGATCGTCAACCCGCCCTATGGCGGCCGCGTCGGGGAAGGCCAGGGCCTGCGTGCGCTTCACCGCACGATGGGCGACCGGCTGAAAGCGTTCCGCGGCTGGCGCGTGGGTCTCGTCACCAGCGAGGAAGCCCTGGCGCGGGCTACGGGCCTGCCCTTCGAGGCGCCCGGGCCAATCGTCGATCATGGCGGGCTGAAGATCCGGCTGTGGCGGACAGGACCGCTAACATGAAGACTGTCGCGACCGCGCCCGCCTCGATCGGCAATATCGGCGTCGGCTACGACGTGCTGGGCCAGGCCTTTCCGGCCGCCTTCGACCGGGTGACCGCGACCCGCACCGACTCGCCGGGCGTACGGCTGGGCGCGGTGACGGGCCTCGTCACCACCCTTCCCGCCGACCCGCAGCGCAACAGCGCGCTCAGGGCGGCGCAGGCGGTACTCAGCGCGGCCGGCGCGCAGTTCGGCGCGGTGATCGATATCGACAAGGGCATACCGCTGAGCGCCGGCATGGGCGGATCGGGCGCGAGCGCGGTCGCCGGCGCGGCGGCCGCCAACGCGCTCCTCGACGCTCCGTTCGAGACCGAGGCCCTTTTGCCGTTCGCGCTGGAAGGCGAGCGGGTCACCGCCGATCCGCCGGCCTGGGACAATGTCGCCCCGACGCTTTTCGGCGGGATCGTCATCGCCGCCGACACTGAGGCCGGTCTCGTCCGCCGCCTTCCTGCGCCCGACGGGGTCGAGGCCGTGCTGGTCCATCCGGACTTCGCGATCGAGACGGCGGCGGCGCGCGGCGTGCTTTCGCCTGAGGTCCCGCTCACGACCGCGGTCGAGCACGCACGTCGCATCGCCGCCTTCACGCTGGGCTGCGCGACGAGCGATCACGCGCTGATCCGGGCCGGGCTCGAAGACGTGCTGATCGAGGCCCAGCGCGCCCGGCTCGTGCCGGGCTTCGCTGCCGTGAAACAGGCCGCGATGAACGCCGGGGCGCTGGGGTGTTCGCTGTCAGGCTCGGGCCCGTCGGTCTTCGCCTGGTGCCCGGCCGGACGCGCGCAGGCCGCAGGCGCGGCGATGGCCGACGCATTCGCCGGCGCCGGGCTCGCCGCCCGCATCCATCGCGCCGGCCTCGACGGGCCGGGCGTCGCGGTCGAGCGGATCGCGGGCTGAGCACAAGCCCTGTGTCAGACTTTCGGCCCGATTGCGCGGCGGCGCTGGCGGCGCTAGACCACGGCTGCGCATTTCAAGGGCGCGCCGGCCGGCGCGCCAACCCCGAACAACGAGGATTCCCATGGCTCGCAAGAAGATCGCCCTTATCGGCGCCGGCATGATCGGCGGCACGCTCGCTCACATCTGCGCCCGCGAGGAGCTGGGCGACGTGGTGCTGATGGACCTCAACGAGGGCACGGCCAAGGGCAAGGCGCTCGACCTGTGCGAAGCCAGCCCCGTGTTCGGCAAGGATTCCCACCTCACCGGCGGCTCGGTCGAGGACTACGCCCCGATCGCGGGCGCGGACGTCTGCATCGTCACGGCGGGCGTTCCCAGAAAGCCGGGCATGAGCCGCGACGACCTTCTGGAGATCAATCTCAAGGTCATGAAGTCGGTCGGCGAAGGCATCGCCAAACACGCGCCCGACAGCTTCGTGATCTGCATCACCAACCCGCTGGACGCCATGGTCTGGGCGCTGCGGGAGTTCTCCGGCCTGCCCCATGAGAAGGTCGTGGGCATGGCGGGCGTGCTCGATTCCGCGCGTTTCCGCTGGTTCCTGGCTGAAGAATTCGGCGTGTCGGTCGAGGACGTCACCGCCTTCGTGATGGGCGGTCACGGCGACACGATGGTGCCGCTGACCCGGTATTCCACCGTCGCCGGCATCCCGGTGCCCGACATGGTCAAGCAGGGCTGGTCGACCTCGGAAAAAATCGACCAGATCGTCGATCGCACCCGCAAAGGCGGCGGCGAGATCGTCCAGCTCCTGGGCAACGGCTCGGCCTTCTACGCCCCGGCCGAAAGCGCCGTGGCCATGGCGAAGTCCTATCTCAACGACAAAAAGCGCATCCTGCCCTGCGCCGCCCATCTGACCGGCCAGTTCGGCGTCGACGGGCTTTATGTCGGCGTGCCGGTCGTGATCGGCGCGAACGGCGTGGAGAAGGTCGTCGAGATCGAGCTGAACGCCGACGAGCAGTCCATGTTCGACCACTCCGTGAACGCGGTGAAGGACCTGCTCGAAGCCTGCAAGAAGCTCGATCCGAGCCTGGGGTAGGCTTCAGCTGCGCGCCGGCCGCCGAACACCCCCGGGCCCTCGCGTCCGGGGGTTTGCCGTTCAGAGGCCGGGCGCTAGCGACTGTTCCAGTCGTCGGATTTCTTCTCGGAAAACCGGTCGATCGCCCTGACCGCGACGAAGGCCAGCGCGAGCACCAGCAACACGGAAAACACGAAGTCCAGGATCATCTGCCAGGCTTCAAGCGTCACGTCTCTTCCCCCTTTTCAGCCAGGCCGAGTCTGGCACGATCGTCCCTGGGCTTCACCCCCCCCGCCCGAGACAAGGAGCTCCACCATGGCCCTGAAAATCGCCGTCATGGGCGCGACCGGCGCGGTCGGCGCCGAGATGCTGACCATTCTCGAAGAGCGGCTGTTTCCCGCCGAGACCGTTCATGCGCTCGCCACGCGCCGCTCGGTCGGCCGGGAGCTGAGCTATGGGGACAGGACGCTGAAGGTGAAGGACGTCGAGACCTTCGATTTCTCGTCCGTCGATCTGGTCCTGATGAGCGCGGGCGGGGACGTCTCGAAAGAATGGGCGCCGAAGATCGCCAAGGCCGGCGCTCTGGTGATCGACAATTCCTCCGCCTGGCGCATGGACCCCGACGTGCCGCTGGTGGTGCCCGAGGTGAACGCCGATCAGCTGTCGAAGCGGCCGAAGAAGAACATCATCGCCAATCCCAACTGCTCGACCATCCAGACCGTGGTCGCGCTCGCGCCCATCCATGAGCGCGCGCGGATCAGGCGGGCGAGCTGCGCGACCTATCAGGCGACCTCCGGCGCGGGCAAGCAGGCGATGGACGAGCTGTGGAACCAGACCCGCGCCATCTATGTGAACGACCCGATCGAGCCTGAAGCCTTTCCCAAGCAGATCGCCTTCAACGTCATTCCGAAGATCGACGTCTTCTTGGAGGACGGCTCCACCAAGGAAGAGTGGAAGATGACGGTCGAGACCAAGAAGATCCTCGACCCGAAGATCAAGCTCTTCGCCACCTGCGTGCGCGTTCCTGTCTTCGTGGGCCATTGCGTCGCCGCCCATCTCGAACTCGAGCACGAGCTCTCCGCCGAGGACGCTCGCAATCTGCTGCGCGAGGCGCCCGGCCTGATGCTGATCGACCGCGCCGACGAGGACGATCCCGCCTTCGTCACCCCGGTCGAAAGCGTCGGCGAGTTCGCGACCTTCGTTTCCCGTGTGCGCGAAGACCCGACGGTGGAGAACGGCCTCGCCCTGTGGATCGTCTCGGACAATCTCAGGAAAGGCGCCGCGCTCAACGCCGTGCAGATCGCAGAAGGCTGCGTGAACGCGGGCTGGCTGAAATAGGCGGCGCCCCCTGCGCCGAAACCCTCGCCGCAGATCTTGCGCGAGGCGATGAGAGAAGACGGTCGGCGCGGGCGGCCGTTCGGCCGAACGCAATTGCGAAGGTTCTAGAAGCCGGACGAAACGCCCGCGCCCGGTGCTGTGAGTACGGGCCGATACCTTACGGTTGCTGTATAGCCCAGCGGGTATGGCTTGCTTCGCCCCGCTCAGCCGGCCCCGGTCACGCCGGGGTGGGCCATTGCGGGGTTTGGGCGCGCTTCGCCGGGATTTCGACCTCGGTCACCCCGGAAAGACCGCCGCCTCGCATCCAGCCCGGGGATTTCCCCAGGCTGAAGCGGCCGCCCCGCCGGACACCGCCCCTCACCCCGACCGTGACGCGTCGCGACCGCCGCCTTAACCGGGTGAAGAGGGGGAGAAGTATACCGGCGGCGCGAAAGAGGCGGATAAGGCCGGGGATAACGACCGGCCCACCGCCCTGAATTCCCGGCCGAACCCCCGGACCTGATCCGGGGGAAGAGCCGGGACCTTGCGCAGGATAGGGCGGCCACGCTCACACTTTGCTTCCCACCCCTCGTTTCCCGGCCAAGCGCGTCAGCGCGCCGAGCCGGGACCCACCGGAAACACTCAGCAATCCTGGCTGAGCGCATGCGGTAGATCCCGTGTCTCCCTCCGGTCGCACGGGAAGCGAGGGGGGGAAGGACAGGCCCCTACCCCAGCCGCGCCAGCGGAAAGCTGAACGCGGCGGTCCAGTTCGGCGCGTCGACGAGCTGGGCGGCGCGCAGCTCGCCGCAGACGCTCGAGATGAGATACGCGTCCTCGGGGCTGAGGCCGCGCAGCGCGCAGAGCCGGTCGATCATTTCCATCACGGCGGTGCGGGCGGCCTCGACGAAGTCGGGACCGATCCCGGTGGTGGTCAGGCGCGGCTCGGGCTCGGGCATGGCGCTCGCTGGCGCTTCGACGACGGGCGCGCGCGGCGCGGCGCCGGGCATGAGCTCGACCTTGAGGACGAGCTCGGTCCCGGTCTCGATCGCGGTTCCGCACACCTCGCCGTCGCCCTGGGCGGCGTGACCGTCACCGGCGGACAGAAGCGCGCCGTCGGCTTCCACCGGCAGGATGATCTTCGAGCCCGCGACCAGATCGCGGCAGTCGAGATTGCCGCCTGTACGCCAGGGCGGGATGATCGCATGGCGGCCCGGTGCGCCGGGGCTGACCCCCAGCGTGCCCATGAAGGGGCGGAGCGGCGCTGAGGCGATCCCGCCGGGATAGACCGCCTCGCTGCGCATCCGATCCACGCGCCAGGCGCGGAAGACCGGCTCGGGGAACTGATCTGACAGAAGCCCGAAGCCGGGAATGTTCGCCGTCCAGCCCCAGTCGGCCGTGGCCAGCTCGGCGATGGTGACGATGAGCGCGTCGCCCGGCGCGGCGCCCTCCACCGCGATCGGACCGGTCACCGGATTGACCTTCGCCTGGTCGAGCGAGCGAATCCGGTCGTCACCGCTTTCGGGGCTGAAATGGCCGTAGCCGGCGTCGAGCGCGCTGAGCGCGACTGACTCGCCGGGCGCGATCATGATCGCGGGGGGCCGGTCCGGCCGCCAGTCGCAATGACGATGGTCGTGCAGGGTTCTCAACATGGAGGCTCAACGCGTTGCAGGTGCTGTTGCGCGTGGGCTGTGGCCAAGCCGGACGCCCGGCGCTATGAAGCCAACCCCTCGCCCCGGAAGACCGATCCATGAGCCGTCTCATCATCTTCGACGTGGACTCCACGCTGCTCGCGGTGGAAAGCCTCGACTTCGCGGTCGAGCGCGCGCTGCAGGCCGCGCCCGAAGGGCCCGAGCGCACGGCGCGCCTGAAAGAGATCACCGAGCGCGGCATGGAAGGCGCGCTCGACTTCCGCGCCTCGCTGGAACAGCGCCTGTCCATCGCCTCGCTGAGCCGCTCGGACGTCGAGGAGGCGCGCGAAGCGCTTCGCAGCCACGCCACGCCGGGCATGGCCGACCTCATCGAAACGCTGCGCGCCAGGAACTGCGACGTCGCTGCGGTGTCGGGCGGGTTCTACGATCTCGTCGAACCGGTCCTGCGCGACATGGGGCTCGAACCCGGCGAGATGCGCGCCAACCGGTTCGTTTTCGACGGCGAGGCGGTGGCCGGGTTCGACCGGGCCAATCCGCTCTCGCGCTCGGGCGGCAAGGCGAACGTGGTCAAGGGTCTGAAGACGCTGACAGGACGGCCGCTGGCGGTGATGGTCGGCGACGGCATGACCGATTACGAAGCCTTCGCCCAGGGCGCGGCGGACAGCTTCATCGGCTTCGGCGGCGTGGTCGTACGCGATCCGGTCAAGGCCAAGGCGCCCGCCTTCGCCGACACGGTGGACGAGCTGTCGAAAATGCTCGTCGGCTGAGCTTCGGCCGCAGAAACGCCGCTTGCCAAAATCTTTCGCCGGCCCCAATAGCGCGCAGCTTTCACCGTTTGGGGCCTGTCGCGCCATGAACGCCCTTGCGCCGGTCCGCCGCCCCTTGTTCGGCGAGAACCTCACCGCATCCCTGATCGAAGGGCTGGCGAGCCGGGGTTGGGCGCATGCGCCCGGCGCGCTCGATCCCGAACTCGCCGACGCGCTGCGCGAGGAAGCCGTCCTGTTCGACCTCGCCGGGGAGACCGAGACCGGCCGGATAGGCCGCCGCGCGGACGAGACCGAGAAGCTGAAGGTCCGAAAGACCCGCATCGCCTGGCTGGACGGCGCCTCCCCGGCGCAGAAGCGGTTTCTCGCCGGCGCCGAGGCGCTGCGGCTCGAGCTCAACCGCGCCTTCTATTTAGGGCTGTTCGAGTTCGAGGCCCATTACGCGGTCTATCCGCCCGGCGGGTTCTACGCCCGGCATCTGGACGCCTTCCGTCAGACCCGCGGCGCGGGCGCGGCGGCGGGGCTGGGCGCGCAGGCGGGCCGCTCGCGGGTGGTCTCGCTGGTGGTGTTTCTCAATCCGGGCTGGACGCCGGAGCATGGCGGCGAGCTCGCGGTCTGGGACGGCGCGCCGGAGCGTTCCGACGGCCGGCCCGATCTCACAGCGCTCGACGCCGTGCCTCCGGCCGCCGTCATCGCGCCCGAACATGGCGGCGTCGTTCTGATGCTCTCTGAGAGCGTGCCGCACGAGGTGCGGCTGAGCCTTGCGACCCGCTATGCGCTGGCGGGCTGGTTCCGGGTCAACGCCTCGGTGGGCGGCGCGCTCGATCCGGCGCGCTGAGCGAGGCAACCGGCGCGCCCGGCGGGGCGTTTTCGGTCCATGACCGAGAAACTTCAAACCGGCCACAGCTTCGCCGACATGGGCGCTCTGATCCGCGCCGAGATCGACAATGCGCGCGCCGCGCTGGCCCGGGTCGAGACCGATCCGCTCTACGCGGTGCACGAGGCGCGCAAGGCGATCAAGAAGGCGCGCTCGAACGCGCGGCTGATCCGCAAGGGCGACAAGCGCGCCTCCAAACGCGTCAACGCCGCAGGCCGGCGCGCCGCGCATGTGCTGGAAGAAGCGCGCGACGCCGACAGCCTCGAGCAGATCGCGCGCGCCGCCGGGCTTCACTGCGAGCGGCCGGAGATCGCGGCGGTCTATCGCGCCGAAGCCAGGCGCGCGCGCCGCGATTCAGAGCGCGTGGACCGGGTGCGCGCAGCCGGCCAGTGCCGGGCGCTGCTCGACGAGATGGCCGCCGAAGCCGCCAAGGCGGACCTGACCGATGATCCCGACAAGGCGATGGCGAAGGGGCTGGCGCGCACCTACAAGCGCGCCGTGAAGCGATACGAGGCGGCGGCGGACTCGCCGTCGGGCGAGACGCTGCACGAGCTCAGGAAACGGGTGAAGGACTGGCGCTATCACACCACGGCGCTGAAGAACGTCTGGCCGGGCGGGGTGAAGAAAAAGCGCAAGAAGGCGAAGACGGTCGCAGACCTGATCGGCGATCACCACGACCTCACCCGGCTGATCGAGCGGCTCGACGACCGGCAGGGCGAGCATCTGGACGAGGCGATCGATCTTCTCAAAGCCCGGCGCAAGGCGCTTGAGAAGAAGGCGCTGAAGAAGGCCAGGAAGCTCTTCAAGAAAGACCCCTCCGAGGCGAAGGACGCGCTGAAGGAGGCGGCATAGAAAACCCCGGCGCGGGCCGCGCCGGGGTTTTTAACGTCAGCAGTCAGCGTCTCAGACGTGGCTGGAGATCCACTGCTCGATCTTGGTCTTGGCCATGGCGCCGACCTGACGGCCGACTTCCTCGCCGTTCTTGAAGATCACCAGGGTGGGGATGCCGCGCACGCCGTATTTCGACGGCGCCATCGGGTTCTGGTCGATATTGACCTTGGCCACGGTGATCTTGCCGGACTGTTCCTTGGCGATCTCCTCGAGCGCCGGGCCGATCTGCTTGCACGGGCCGCACCATTCCGCCCAGAAGTCCACCAGGACCGGGCCGTCGGCCTTCAGCACGTCGGATTCGAAGGTGTCGTCGGAAACCGCTTTGGTCGCCATGAGCCATGCTCCTTGACTGAATCGATTAAACGACTCGCGTGCGCCGCACGCCGCCGCTTTCGGTGTGCGCACACCTAGGAAGGCGCGGCCCGCCGGTCAAGCAGGACGCCGCGCGCCGGCCTTCGCCAGCACCGCGTCCAGCCGGTCTTCGGGCAGCGCCATCAGGCGCGGCGCGTCGGTCCATAAAAGCGCGCAGCGCACCGGCTTGTCCGGGTGCAGCGCCCGCAAAAGCGCCCGATACGCCGCCATCTGCGCGATATATGCGTCCGGCACGTCCTCCACCCGTTCGGGCGGCGGGCGGTTGGTCTTGTAGTCCACGATCAGGACTTCGTGATCGGTGACGACCAGACGGTCGATCTGCCCGTTCACCACCACGCCCTCGGGCAGGCCCGGCGCGCGGCCCGAAACCGCCGCCTCGGCGCGCGAGCCCGGTCCGAACAGCGGCGCGAACTCAGGATCGGCGATGACGCGCAGGGTCTCGCTTGCGATCTCGGCGCGCTCGGCTTCGGAGAGGTCGGGCTGGGCGGCGAGATAACGCGCCGCGCTCGCCTCCCGGCGGGCCTGGGGGATGTCGGGAAGGGTCTGAAGAAGCTTGTGGATCAGCGCGCCGCGCCTGAAGCGCCGCTCGCCGCCTTCGGCCAGGGGCGACAGGGGCGCGGGCTCGAACCCGGCCTCCTCGTCGTCGAGCAGGCGCGAGGGCGCGGCCGCGCGCGGTGCGGCGGGTTCCGCAGACGGGGCGGACCTGACCCAGGCGGGCAGGACCGGCGCGGCCTTCCGGCGTGCGGCGGCCTCGCCGAGCTGGGCGGGATCGGCGCCGAAGCGCAGGCCGGGACCGGCCTCCCAGCCGTTCTCCTCGGCGACCGCGTCGAGCGGGGTGCGGATCTCGCGCCAGTCCGCCCCGGTGAAGGCCCGGCTCGCCCGGTCGTGCCAGCTGCCCGGATCGACCTTGCCGCCGTTGCCGTGGCAATGCCCGCAGATCACCAGCCGGTCGCGCGCGCGCGTCATCGCGACGTAGAACAGGCGCTGATACTCGCCGTCTATTTCGAGCTGGCGTTCGTCCTTGATCGCCTCGACGAGGCGCGGCGGGGACTTGCTGTCCGGCGACCAGACGAGCCCCGCGCTGTCATGCACGTAGAGCCCGCCCGAGCGGTCCCTGGGGATCTGGGTGGTGTCGGGCAGGAAGACGATCGGCGCTTCAAGGCCCTTCGCGCCGTGCACGGTCATCACCCGCACCTCGTCGCGCCCCGCCTCCATCTCGCGCTTGATCTCTGCGGCGTCCGCGCTGGTCTCCGCCACGAAGCGGGCCAGCGAAGGCGCGCCGTCGCGCTCATGGGCCAGCGCGCGGGAGAGAAACTCCTCGGCCGGATCGCGCGCTTCTTCGCCGAGCCGCGCATAAAGCCGGGCGAGCCGGCTTTCCCCGGTCCCGCTCGCCTGATGCAGGAAGCGCGCAAAAAAGCCATAGGGCGCGTCGAGCTCGACCCGGGCGCGAGCCTCTTCGAGCGCCTGGCGCGCCTCGGCGAAGCGCGGGTCGTCGAAATGGCGCAGCTTCTCCCAGAGCCGGCGTCCGGGCCGGCGGCTGAGATCGAACAGCGCGTCGTCGTCGATGGGCGGTTTGTCTGACCCAAGCGGATGGAAGAACGGGCTTTTCAGCACCTCGGCCAGGGACAGGTCGTCCTCGGGCAGAAGCGCGAATTTCGCAAGGCTCAGAAGGTCCTCGACCACCAGCTGGTCGGGCAGGGTCATCCGGTCGGCGCCGGCCACGGGCACCGCTTTGAGCTTCAGCCGGCGGATGATCTCCTCGAACAGGCCGCCGCGCTTCCTGACCAGCACCACGACGTCGCCGGCGGTGGCGGGGCGCTGTTTCCAGCCGAGCTTTTCGTCCCAGACCGCGTCTCCGCGTGCGATCAGGGCGCGGATCTCCTCGGCGACCGCCTCGGCGAGCTGGTTGCGGGCGCTGTCCTTGCGCTCGGCGTCGACCGGGCGCAGGTCGAGATCGTCTTCCTCGGGGCTTTCAGGCTTGGGCACGGCCGGCCAGATCTCGACACAGCCCGGCGTGTGCGCACGGGCGGCCTGGTGGCCCTCATAGCGGTGGAAAGCCAGGGAGTCGCGCGCCCGCTCGGTCTCGGGATCGCGCATCAGGAACTTGGTTTCCAGCGCCGCGGTCTCGTGCTTGCGCTCGGGCGCGGACAGGGCGGCGGCCTCGGCCTCGAAGGCGCGGTCGACGGCGGCGAGCACTTCCCCGGCGGAGCGGAAGGAGACGGTCAGAGGCGGGCTGTCGAATTTCAGCCCGGCCTCCGTCGCATCGCGTTCGAGCTTCAGGCGCTGGGCCAGGAACTCCGCCGGATCGGCGTTCTGAAACGAGTAGATCGACTGCTTCTCGTCGCCGACGCAGAAGACCGTGCGCGGGGTGTCCCGCTCCGCGCCCGCCCCGGCGAAGAACTCCTCGGTCACCGCGTTGATCACCGCCCATTGCTCGGGAGCGGTGTCCTGGGCCTCGTCGACGAGCACGTGGTCGAGCCCCTGATCGAGCTTGTAGAGCGCCCAGACCCGCGCCTCGGAATCGGTCAGCAGCCGGCGCGCCCGATCGACGAGATCGGAGAAATCGACCACGCGCCGCCGGTCGAGCCGCGCCTGGTATGCGTCGAGGAAACGCGCGGCGACGAGGAGGCCTGCACGGGTGACCTGATTGGCGCGGGCCGCGGCGATGAAGGGCAGCACCTCGTCGGTGACGCGGTGGCGTTCAGAGCCTTCCTCGCCGAACAGCGTGACGAGGATGCGGTAGGTCTCGCCGAGCTTCTTGGGATAGATCGAGCCGGGCTTTTTCAGCGTGCCGGAGCTGGTCGTGAACCAGTCGAGATAGAGCCGGGTCGCCTCGGCCGGATCGCGCTCGCCCATGGCCAGCACCTCGACAAGGCCGGCCGCGCTTTGCTCGCAGGTCTTGCCGGTTCCCGACTGAAGCGCGCTCAGCGCGGCGTCGAGATCGTCCACCGCCGTCTCGTTCCAGACGATCTCATGGGCGCGGTCTGCGTCGAGTTCGGGCGGCACGTCGAGCGCAAGGCTCGCCCGGTCCATGACGATCTCGACCGAACCGGCCTCTGCGAGCACGGCTTGCAGATGGTGACGCTTTCCGGCCGCGAAATCGCACAGCGTGGTGATCGCATCCGCGCCGCAGGCGTCCAGAAGCGCGGCGATCGCGCCGGCGACGTCCCCGTCAGGCGCGCGCACGGCTTCGGCGAAGACCGCCTCCATCGCTTCGGCGCGCAGGGCCAGGCCCGCCGCGTCATCCTGCACCTCGAAGCCCGGCGGCAGACCGGCCTCAAGCGGGAAGCGGCGCAGAAGGGACTCGCAGAAGGCGTGCAGGGTCTGGATCTTCAGCCCGCCGGGGGTTTCCAGCGCGCGGGCGAACAGACGCCGCGCCGCGGCGAGATCGGGCCGCCCCGCCCCGCCGGTCAGATCGTCGAGCGCGTCCGAAAGCGCGGCGTCGTCCATGGTCGACCAGCCGCCGAGCTTTCTGAACAATCGGGCCTGCATCTCGCCGGCCGCAGCCTTGGTGAAGGTCACGCACAGGATGCGGTCCGGCGCCGCGCCGGCCAGCAGCAGCCGCGCCACCCGATCAACCAGCACGCGCGTCTTGCCCGAGCCCGCGTTCGCCTCGACGAAGACGCAGGCTTCGGGATCGGCTGCGGCGCGCTGAGCGGCGCTGGCGGATCTGACGATGTCGAGGTCGAAACCCGGCGCGCTCATTCTCCGCCTCCCTCGCCGCCGTCCTCGGCCGCGCTCGCCCACTCCTTGCGTCGGGCGAGATGGTCGAAATCGCCCCAGCGATTGGTGTATTTCGCGCGCGGCTGGCTGGGATAGGTCCGGCGCTCATCGTCGAACTTCGCGATCCAGGCGGCGAGATCGTCGCGCGCGTCCTCGGCGAGATCGACGACTTCATCCGTACCCGGATCCTTGACGACCGAGCACTCCTTGCCCGGCGTCTTCCCGCCGGTGATCTGGATGTAGACGAGATCGCCCGGCTCGTGGCTGGGGCAGCCCTCGAACCCGCCTCGCGCGGCCATCGCCGCCTGCAGCGGCAGCTGCGGCGCAAAACCCGCGCCGACCTCCTTTTTCGAGGGCACGCCGCCCGTCTTGTAGTCGATGATGTCCAGCGCCCCATCGGGCCGCATGTCCACACGGTCGACGCGGGCGGTCAGCAGGAAGGGCCCGGCCGGGCCGTCCACCTCCATCTGCCCGCTCGCCTCGATCACGACAGGCCGGAAACCCAGCCGCCGCCGGCCGGACTCCCAGTCCACCAGATAGCGCGCAGCGCGGACGAAACGGGGCAGTTCCAGACCCAGCCTGGCCTCGGGGAAGCCGGCGTCCAGAAGCGCGGCGCGGCCGAAATCAATCAGCCGGTCGAGCGCGCCGAGCGGCAGTTCGTCCGTATCGGGAAGGCTGCGCGTCCATTGCTCGATCGCCGCGTGATAGGCCTGGCCGCGTTCCGCGCCGCCGGGCGCGCGGTCGAGATCGTCCAGCGGGTCGAGGCGCAGGATCCTGCCTGCGAAGATCGCATACGGATCGCGGATCCAGGTCTCGATCTTCGTCACCGAGAGCTGGCGCGGCCGCGCATCCACCGGCGGGGCGGGTTCGGGCGCAGCGACCCGGTTGCGCCGCGCGCCCGGATCGTCGAGCGCCCGGCCCAGCGCGAGATAGTCGGTGTCGGGTGCGAGCCTCAGATCGGCCTCGGCGTCGCCGAGCGCGCCGCGGGCGAGGGTCTGCAGGCGCCAGAGCCAGCGCGAGGCGACCGTGGGCGCGCCGTCGTTCTTGCCCGCGCGGGTGAGGATGACTTCGGGCGCGGAGGCGAGCTGGGCGAAATCGTGCGCGGACAGGCCGAAGCGCTGCTCCAGCGCGCTGAGACCGGCCGCCTTGCGCATGCCGCGGCTGAGGAAGGGATCTGCCTTGGGCGCGGCCGGCCAGACGCCTTCATTGAGCCCGCCCAGGATCACCCGGTCCGCGCCGGCGAGCCGGGCTTCGAGCGGACCCAGAATCTGCAGCCTGGGATGCGCGCCGTAGCGCGGGCGGACCATGCGCGTGCGGGCGGTTTCGAGCAGAGCCCGGGCGAAGTCGCGCAGGGACAGAGGCGGGAGGGCTTCTGACTCGGTGAGGAACTCGCGCACCAGGCTGGCGGCGGCCTCCCCGGCCTCGCCCGCCCAGAGACGATCCGCACCCGGATGGTCAGGCTCGGCGGCCAGCGCTTCGGCCGTCTCGGCCAGCGCGCGGGCGAAGTGTGCGGCCGGCTGATCGCCCTTCAATCCCTCGAAGCTTTCGAAGGCGAAAGCCGTCTTCTCGACGATCCCGGTCCAGCGCGCGGCGCGGTCTTCATCCTCGCCGGCCGCCTCGCGGACCCGCTTTGCGATCGCGGCGAAATCTGTCCCCGGCCTGCGCCCGCGCAGCGCCCGGCGCTCCATCGCGCCGATCTCGGGCTTGAGGCGGGCGCGGTCCTCGCCCAGCGCGAAGAGCGGCGAGTTCGCGAGCGCTGCAAAGCCCAAAGCGGAGCCGGGGTCCTGCGCCACCTCCAGCACCCGCATCAGGAAACCGCCGGCGGGCGTATCGGACAGCGGCGTGCCCGCGCTGTCGTCGAGCGCCACGCCGAACCGGGCCATCTCCACGCTGACCCGGCGCGCGAGCGCCCGGTCCGGCGTGACGAGAACGGCGCGCGCGCCCGGCGTCTCCAGCGTCTCGCGCAGAGCCAGAGCCACGGCGCGGGCTTCTTCGGCGGGCTCGGGCGCTTCGATGACGGAAAGCCCGGTGAGCGCGGTTTCGAACACGTCCGCGCCCCAGCCTTCCTTCAGGTCTTCCACCCGCGCGAGCCAGTCCGAGGTGGCTTCGGCGGGGCGCAGGGACTCCGCGATCACGCGCGCGCGGCGCGCTTCGGCTTCGCCCTCGGCCGCGCCGGGCCAGATTTTCACGTCCTTGCGGTCGATGCCCATCGCCTGGATCAGCGATTTCATCGCCCGCTGGGGGTGGGCGTCGTCGATCGCAGCCCAGGCCCGGTCGTCGATATCGGCCTGGAAGCCGGGCAGGACGACCGCGCCGCCCGGCAGCCCGGCGACGACCTTCAGAAGCGTCGCCGCAGCGGGGATCGAGCCGGTCGAACCCGCCGCGATCACGGGGGCCTCGGGCGGGGTTTCGGTCCAGCGCTCGGCGAGCTTTGAGAGGATGAGCGAACGGCGGCGGGCCGGATCGACATGGCCGAGCTCGGCCAGGCGCGCGGGCCAGGCCTCGAGCACGATATCGAGGAACATCGCCGCCTCGGCCATGTGCGCGGGCAAGGCTGCGCGAATGTCGTCCGACAGCGCGGAAAGGTCGTCGACCTGCTCGGTGGCGAGATCGTCGAGCAAGCGCGCCAGATCGTCGGCGAGCGCCAGCGCGCCGCCCACGCCCATCGAACGGCCCGACGCGCTTTCGCGGGCCAGGATCAGCCGGGCGAGCTCGAAGCGGCGGCGGGCTGTGGAGATCGCCTCGGGCGCGGCTTCAGCGAGCTCGCCGGGTTCAAAAGGCGGGTCGTCGGCGTCCACATCGCCGATCGGGCGGATGGCGGGCAAAAGCGCGGCGCCCGGCCCGTCCTCGAGCCGGGTGAAGGCGTCAGCCAGCGCGCGGCCTGCGCGGCGTGTGGGCAGAAGCACGGTCGCCGCGCTCAGTTCGGCCGGGTCGGGAAAGGCGGCCCGCAGCCCCCGGGCGAGCGCGTCGACGAACCCCGAGGCGGGCGGGATGGTGAAGACGCGGGGACCCGCGCTCTGGAACAGCGCCGCCGCGGTCACGTCATCTCCGAAAGCCGCTTCTGGGCGAGATCGCGCGCCTCGGGATCGCCGACATGCATCCAGTATGCGCGCATCGGCAGGCCGTAGACCCGGCCGGCCTTCAGCGCCTTGTCCCACAGAAGATTGGTGGAGAACACGTCGATGGTTTCACCTTTGAGGATGCGCGGATGCATGACCTGCACCCCAGCATAGGCGTAGGGCGCGCTGTCGCGCTCGCCGCGGCGTTCGATGCGGCCGTCCTCGTGCAGGAAAAAGTCGCCCTTGCCGGCGTATCCCAGCTGCTCGCCCATCGGCGACAGCATCAGCAGGAAGTCCATAAGCTCGGGATCGAAGGCGGCGGCGAGCCGTTCGAGCTCGCTCTGTTGGCCGTCGATCCAGACAGAGTCAGTGTTGGCGACGAAGACCGGATCGTCACCCAGAAGCGGCGCGGCCTTGACCAGCCCGCCGCCGGTTTCGAGCAGGCGCGCGCGCTCGTCGGAAATAACGATCTCCGGCTCGGTTCGGCCGCCGAGATGGTTTTCGAGCATGTCCGCGCAGTGATGCACGTTCACGATCGCGGTCTGAACTCCGGCGCGGGCGAACTTGTCTAGCGTCCAGTCGATGAGCGCATGACCGTCCACCTCGACCAGCGCCTTGCAGCGATCGTCGGTGAGCGGGCGCATGCGCGTGCCCTTTCCGGCCGCCATGGCCATGGCGCGAGTGATCTTCACCGGTCGGCCTCCGCATAGACTTGCGGCGCCGCCTCGCGGACGACCGCCCGCACGGGCGCGAGCGCCGGATGATCGAGATCCTTCACGAAATGGCGGGCGACTCGGCTCATGAACTGACCGTAGCGCGTCTTGCCGTCGCGCTCGACCAGGCGAACGAAAATCCCGAGGATCTTCGCATTGCGCTGCGCGGCGAGCACGGCGTAGGCCGCATCGAACGCCTCGCGATCGTCGAGCCCCGCCGCCTCGAAGAAGCGGTCGCACAGCGGCTTTGCGATATGCGGCGAGACGTCCCGGCGCGCATCCTCGATCAGCGAGACGAGGTCATAGGCGGGGTGGCCGAACAGCGCGTCCTGGAAATCGAGAAGCCCGGTGCGCGCCTCGGCCTGCCGATCCGGCAGCCAGATCAGGTTCTCGGCGTGAAAATCGCGTAGCACCAGGCCCTGGGCGTGACTGTGCAGCGCCGGCAGCACCGCCGCCCAGGCCGATCGCCAGTCCGCGTAAAGCCCCTGGGTGGGTTCGCCCTCGCCGCGCCGCGCCGCGTACCAGTCCATGAAAAGATCGGCTTCGGCCTGCAGCGCCAGCGGGTCGTAGTCCTGCACCAGCCAGCGCGCGCCGAAGGCTTCGGGTTCGCGCTCGAAGCTCGACCGGTAGAGCGCGGCCAGCGTCTCGACCGCCTGGGCGTAGAGCGCGCCTTCATGAGCGCGGTCGGGAACCACGCGCGCAAACAGATCGTCGCCGAGATCCTCGATCAGCAACAGGCCGTGCTCGACGTCCGCCTCGTAGATCTTCGGGGCGGAGAAACCGCGCGCGCTCAGGGCTTTCGCCAGCCCTGCGAAGGCGGCGGTGTTGTTGCCCGCCAGCCGCGCCATGGCGTTATAGCCGAGCCTCGCCCGGGTCTCCGCGTCCGCGGTGGGCGGGCAGGCGGGCGCTTCGGTTCCCGCAGGCGCGTCCATCAGCACGGCGGGCCGGCCGTCCAGCGTCACGCGGAAATAGCGCCGGGTCGAGGCGTCGCCGGGGAAGGGATCGACATGGGCGGCGCCCCAGCCCGCCTCGGCGAGGAAATCACGGCGCGCGGTCTCGCGCGGATCAGTCTGCGAGCCGGTCAAGCCGCGCCTCCCATCGTCCGAAAGCCTCACACAGCGCCGCGCGCCCCGCGCCGCGCTCCTCGAGCCGGATCTCCAGCCGGTCGTCGGGCCGGAAGCCCGGTGCGCGGTCGGGCCATTCGATCAGCGCCGCGCCCTGATCGAGCGCCTCGTCCAGCCCCAGCTCCTCGAGCTCGGCTTCGTCCTCGAGCCGGTAGAGATCGGCGTGGGTCAGCAAAAACCCACCGGGCGCCTCATAGCTCTGCACCAGGGTGAAGGTCGGGCTGGGCGCGTCGGCGACGCCGGTCAGCGCATGGATCGCGCCGCGCGCCAGCGTCGTCTTGCCTGCGCCGAGATCGCCGAAAAGCAGCACGGCGTCGCCTTTCTCCATGAGGCCGGCCAGCCGCGCGCCGTAGCGCGCCGCAGCAGCGGCGTCGGGAAGCGGAACCGTCAGCGTGCCCATGACATTCGTCTAGGACGGCCCCGCCCGCCCCGCAAGCGGCCGCGGACCGCCGTCCACAGCTCCGCTCGCCAGGACAGGCGCCGGGGCGGCTTGACTAAAGCGAAGCGGCGCGGCGCCATGCCCGCTGCGGGATTGATAAGGAGACGCGCGACGTGCCGTCAGGAGTGCTGATCATCGGAGGCGGCCAGGCGGGCCTCTCCGCCGCCGCCGAGCTGAGGAAGCGCAAGTATGACGGCCCGGTCACGATCCTGGCCGCCGAGCCCTGCCCGCCCTATCAGCGCCCGCCTCTGTCGAAGGGCTATCTCAGCGGCGAGGTCCCGCTCGACCGCATCTGGCTGAAGCCCGAGAACTTCTTCGAGAAATCAGACATCACCCTGCGCACCGGCGTGCGCGTGCAATCGATCGACCGCGACGCCCGCGAAGCCGTCGCCGAGGACGGCGAGCGGTATTCCTACGACCATCTCATCCTCGCCACCGGCGGGGAGGCGCGCCGGCCGCCCATTCCGGGCGCGGATCTTCCCGGCGCGCATGTGCTCAGAACCCTCGCCGAAGCGGACGCCTTCTCAAAAGCGCTGGACACCGCCGAGCGCCTGGCGGTGGTCGGCGCGGGTTATATCGGGCTCGAGATCGCCGCTTCGGCGCGCAAGCGCGGCAAGGAGGTCGTGGTCTTCGAAGCCGCCGACCGGCCGATGGCGCGCACGGCGAGCTCGCTTCTGTCGGGCTGGTTCGGCGCGATCCATCGCGGCTACGGCGTCGATCTCAGGGTCGGTGCGCCGGTCAATCGCATCGAGGGCGAAGACAGGGTCGAGGCGATCCGCAGCGGCGACGAGGCGGTGAAAGCCGATCTCGTGCTTCTGGCGGCCGGGCTCGCGCCCAATTGCGGCCTTGCAGAAAAGGCCGGCCTGAAATGCGATGACGGGATCGTGGTGGATGCGCGGGCGCGCACCTCCGATCCGAACATTTACGCGGTGGGCGATTGCGCCCGGCTGCCGCTGGCCCGCTACGGGCGCAGCGTGCGGCTGGAAAGCGTGCAGAACGCCATCGACCAGGCCAAGGCCGCCGCCGCCGAGATCGCCGGGGCGGGCGAGGATTACGATCCCGTGCCGTGGTTCTGGTCAGACCAGTACGAGCTGAAGCTGCAGATCGCCGGGCTGATCGAGGGCGCGGACACGCTGGTCCGCCGCGGCGATCCCGAGGAAGGCAAGTTCGCGCTGTTCCACTTCAGGGGAGAGACGCTCATCGCCTGCGAGGCGGTGAACTGTCCGCCCGAGTACATGGCCGCCCAGCGCATGATCGCAAAAGGGATCAATCCCGATCCGGCGAAGCTGCGCGACCAGAGCGTGGCCATGAAGGATTTCCTGTCCTAAATAGCCCGCAAACCCATCAGCGCGGCAGTCCGCATTCAGGAACCAAGAGGCCCATGGCGAAGATCACCTATATCGAACATGACGGGACCGAGCACGTCGTCGACGTCGAGGACGGACTGACCGTGATGGAAGGCGCCATCCGCAACATGGTGCCGGGCATCGACGCCGATTGCGGCGGCGCCTGCGCCTGCGCCACCTGCCACGTCTATGTCGACGAGAAGTGGACCGGCAAGACCGGCGAGCGCTCCTCGATGGAGGAGAGCATGCTCGACTTCGCCTCCGACGTCCGGGACAATTCCCGCCTGTCCTGCCAGATCAAGGTGACCGGCGAACTCGACGGCCTGGTCGTGCGCATGCCTGAAGAGCAGGGCTGAGGGGCGGGCGCGCCGATCTGGGGCTGTTCGCGCTCTACGATCCTCCGGGGCCTGCCGGCCCGTTCGAAGCCTTCAAGGGCTCGCCAGCCCGTTCGCTGCTTTGAAAGGGTCCCCCGGACCCTTTCATCCGCTTTGCGGACCAGCGCTCACTCCCCCGGATCGATTGATGCGCTTCGCGCACCAGCGCTCACCCCCACCCCCGCCCTTCGGGCGGACCCTCCCCTTCAAGCGGAGGAAGTTGCGCTTCAGCTTCACGCTCTGACGCCCCCGATATCGCAACGTCTTACTCCCTCCCCCTCTGTGGGGAGGGTGGACCGGCGCGTAGCGCCGGGCCGGGTGGGGGTGCGCCGAGTTTTCAGAAGTCTGCGCTCTACGATCCTCACCCCACCCCCGCCCTCCGGGCGGACCCTCCCCATCAAGGGGAGGGAGTGGGGCTTCCGCGTTTCCACTCCGAGAAAACGAAAAACGCCCGCCGGGGACCGGCGGGCGTTTGTCTGTTCGGTTCGGCGTAGAGCCTAGCCCTCTTCGGGCACCTCGACCTGAGGCTTGCGGCCCTTGGGCGGGCGGGCTTCGATGCCGCGGCCGGTGGTGCGCTCGGCGATCCGGGCGGATTTACCGCGGCGATCGCGCAGATAATAGAGCTTGGCGCGGCGAACGCGGCCCTTGCGCTTGACCTCGATGGACTCGATCAGCGGGGAGTGCACCGGCCAGACGCGCTCGACGCCTTCGCCGAAGCTGATCTTGCGGACCGTGAAGTTCTCGTTGAGGCCCGAGCCGGCGCGGGCGATGCACACGCCGTCGAAGCGCTGAACCCGCTGGCGGTCGCCCTCGCGGATCCACACGTTCACGCTCAGCGTGTCGCCCGGAGAAAATTCCGGAATGGACTTTTCGCCGAGCACGCGGGCGGCTTCTTCCTGCTCGAGCTGCTGAATCAGGTTCATGGCTCTTCTCCTTGGCGCCGCTGATATCTCGCCCAGAGATCGGGGCGGCGCTGACGTGTGACTTCTTCGGCCTGTTCCTTACGCCACCGGGCGATCCGGCCATGATCGCCCGACAGCAACACTTCGGGAATGTCCCGCCCTTCCCACGACCGCGGCCGCGTATAGTGGGGATATTCGAGCAGGTCCCCTTCAAAACTCTCGTCTTCGGTGCTCTCGATCTTGCCGAGCACGCCGGGGATCAGCCGCACACAGGCCTCGATGAGGACCATGGCCGGGCCTTCGCCCCCCGCGAGCACGGCGTCGCCGACGCTCACCTCAGTCATGCCGCGCGCTTCGACGACCCTCTGGTCGAGGCCTTCGAAGCGGCCGCAGAAAACAACGACGCCCGGTCCCGCCGCCCAGTCCCGGACCAGGGTCTGGGTGAGCGGCCGGCCGCGCGGCGTCATATGGATCAACGGGCGTGAACCCCTGTCCACGCTGTCGATCGCGTCGGCCGCCACATCGGGGCGCAGCACCATTCCCGGGCCGCCGCCAGCCGGCGTGTCGTCGACGGAGGCGTGCTTATGACGGGAAAACGACCGTATGTCCACCGTTTCAAGCGCCCAGAGTCCGTTGCGCCGCGCCGTCTCCAGAAGCGAGACGCCGAGCGGGCCCGGAAAGGCTTCCGGATAAAGCGTGAGCACGGTCGCGGCGAAGGTCATGGGGCGCGCTTATGCGCGCGGGAGCCTCGCGCTGCAAGGGGCGGGAACGCCCCGCCTCCCTCCGGGTTCTTCAGCCATGACCTCCCTCCTCATCCTGGGCGCAGCCCATGTTCACCTGCCTGACCATCTGAAAACGGCCGAAGACGAGGGCGTCAGCGTCTCTCATGTCTTCGATCGCGACCCGGAGCGGGCGAAGGCTTGCGCAGGCGAAAACGGCGCGGAGCCGGTCGAACACCTCGATGCGCTCGGCGATCTCGGTGTGGACGGCGTGATCTGCTGTTCGGAGACCGTGCATCACGAGGCCGACATTTCCGCCGCGCTGAAGGCCGGCCTGCCGGTGTTCACCGAAAAGCCGCTGGCGGGGAGCAAGGCCGAGGCCGAGCGCCTGGCCGCGCTGGCCGGCGAGACCGGGGTGAGGCTCGACACCGGATATTTCCTGCGCACCCAGCCGGCGCTCAGAACCCTGCACGAGGCGGTGAAGGGCGGCGCGCTGGGCGCGATCCATGAAGGCCGGGCGCGCTTCTCTCATGACGGCGGCTATGCCGACTGGCTGGACGTCACCGGATGGATGACCGATCCGGAGCTGACGATATACGGCGGGTTCGGCGATGAGAGCGTGCACGCGATAGACCAGCTCCTGTGGATGCTGGGCGCGGCGAAATCGGCCAAGGCCGAGCTTGGAAACACGCTGGGCTTCAAGGTGGACGATCACGGCGTCGCCCTGATGATCCATGAGGGCGGCGCGCGGTCGAGCGTTCAGGGCGGCTGGACCGATCCCTTCCTGCGCTTCGAACTGGAATTGATCGGCGAGGCGGGCTGGGCGCGCGTCGACGGAAACCGTGTCGAGCATTATGAACGCGGCCGGACCGATCCGGTCTGGCGGGCGCAACTTGCAGATTTCGACGCGGGCGAAGGCTCCCGGCCCTTCCTTCAGTATCTCAAGACCGGCCAGGGCGAGCCGGTCTGCACGCCGGGCGAGGCGGCCGCCGTGAACGCGGCGCTCGATTTGTGCTACGGCGCGTCCTGAGCGAGCGCGGAAAAATCGAGAATTTCAGGCTCGCGGCCGAGCGCGCGGACGAATTTAAGAAGGTCTGCGCTTGAGACAGCTGTGGTGGCGTCGTTCTTCAGCGGATGAAAATTCACCGTCTCATGGGCCATGAGCGCGGCGTCCAGGATGAAGCGCACGCGCTTGTTTGGATCGTTCACAATCGCGAAGGCGGTCACAGAGCCGGGCTGCACGCCCAGCGTCTCGCCCAGAAGCTCGGGTTTTCCGAAGCTCAGCCGCGCCGTGCCGATCACGCGATGCAGCTGATTGAGCGCGATCTCGGTGGACTGTAGCGCGCTGAGGAGCACCAGTGCGCCCTTCTTGTCCTTCAAAAACAGGTTCTTGGTGTGCCCGCCTGGCAGATCGGCCTTGATCGCCTCGCCTTCGGCCACGGTGAAGACGGGGGGATGGTCCACCGTGCGGTGCGCGATCCCCAGCGCGTCGAGATAGCTCAGAAGGCTTGCGCGATCGGCGGGCGGGGCGGGCGGTTCGGCCTTATCGGTCATGGCGTGTTTGCTAGCCGGGCGCGCCCGGCGCGGCAAGCTGCAGCGCAAAGCGCATGAGCCACTTGCAAAACGAAAATCGATAGGCCATACACCACGGCCTCGGCGCGAGCCGGGCCCTGTCACGCAGGATATGAGCGGGCGTAGCTCAGGGGTAGAGCATCACCTTGCCAAGGTGAGGGTCGTGCGTTCGAATCGCATCGCCCGCTCCATTTTCTTCCCAAAGCCAAGATCATCGATCCGGCGCGCCGAGAGGCGCGACGTGCGCCTCGACTTCGCGTCGCGTCTGTAGGAGGCTTCCCGTTGCGGGAGGGGCGCGCCGTGGACCTTGAAGCGGACTATCTCATCATCGGGGCCGGGGCGATGGGGCTGGCCTTCGCCGACGAGATGGTGACGCGTTCAGACGCCACGATGGTGATCTGCGATACGCGCGCTGCGCCCGGCGGGCACTGGAACGACGCCTATTCCTTCGTGAAGCTGCACCAGCCCTCGATCTTCTACGGGGTGGAATCCACCCCGCTCGGCCGCGACCGGGTGGAGACGTCCGGGCCCAATCAAGGTTTTCTGGAGCTCGCCGAAGGCCCGGAAATCCTCGCCTATTTCCACGCGCTGATGCGCGACCGGCTGCTGGCCTCCGGACAGGTCACCTTCCTGCCGCTGACCGAGGCGAGGCCGGACGGGACGCTGCGCCATGTCCTCTCCGGCGAAACGGGGCGGGTCAGCGTGCGGCGCAAAGTGGTCGATGCGAGCTGGTACACCAACCCGGTGCCGGCCACTCACACCCCGAAATTCCAGATCGCCGAGGGCGCGCCTGTCGTCCCGCCCAATGCCCTGCCCCGGCTGGCCGCACGGCATGAGCGGTTCACCGTGCTGGGCGCGGGCAAGACCGGCGTGGACGCCTGCGTCTGGCTTCTGGAGAACGGCGTCGCGCCGGACCGCGTGCGCTGGATCGTGCCGCGCGATCCGTGGTTTCTGAACCGGCGCTTCACCCAGCCCGGCGACGCCTTCTTCGAAACCACGTTCGGATCTTCGGCCGCCCAACGCCGCGCCATCGCCGAGGCGTCCGACGCGGAAGATCTCGCCCGGCGCATGGAGGCGTGCGGCGCCTGGCTGAGGCTTGAAGAGGACGTCTGGCCGGCCCTGTTTCACGCCGCCACGGTGAGCGAGGGCGAGCTCTCTTTGCTCCGCTCCATCGGCGACACGGTGCGCCTGGGGCGGGTGACGCGGATCGAGCCCGAGCGGCTGGTCCTCGAACGCGGCGTGCTGCCCAGCACGCCGGGCACGCTGCATGTCGACTGCACTGCGACCGCGCTGCCGGTGCGCACGCTCAAGCCGGTGTTCGACGGCGATCTGATCACGCTGCAGATGACCCGGTTTCCGATGCTGCCCTTCAGCGCGGCGCTCGCCGCCTTCCTCGAAGCGAGCTTCGAAACCGACGACGAGAAGAACGCCTTCGCCCAGCCCTTGCCGCTGACCGACACGCTGGCTGATTACGTACGCGGCCTGCCTGGCGACATGGCCAACCGCTACGCCTGCTCGAAACATCCTGCGGTCCGCGCCTGGGTCGCGGATTCCCGGCTCGACGGCTACACCAGGATCGTGCGCGACCTCGACCCGGCCGACGAGGCCCGGCAGGCGGTGATCCGTGATCTGGCCGAGGCGAGCAAGGCGGCCGCGGCGAACCTGCCCCGCCTGCTCGCCGCGCTGGAGTCCCCGTCCGGCTGAGCGCTGCGGGAGCCTGAAGGCGGAGCCCTGCGTTAGGCCCTGCATCAGGCTTTAGAAGCTGTGCGGGGTGCACCCCTACATGCCCGAAGACAATCGCGTCGAACTCGCCGAGGACCGGACCGATTACGCCGAGGACCGGACGATCCTGGCCAATCAGCGCACCTACGGCGCCTATCTGCGCACCGGGCTGGGCGCTGTCGCCGTGGCGCTGGGGGTGCAGGCGCTATTGCGGGAGATTTCCCCGGACTGGCCGGGCAAGGCGATCGCCACGGCGTTCTGCGTCTGCGCGGTGATCCTGTTTCTGGGCGGGTTCTTCGACTTCGTGCGCACCCGGCGTGCCCTCGACAGTCACGAGCTGAAAGCGCCGCCCGTGTGGACGCCCGCCATCGTCAGCGGGATTCTGGCGGTGGCTGCAGCAGCCACGGCGGCGGCGTTCTGGATCTACGGCTGACCCGGTGACCAAGGTTTCCTTATCGGAAACGCGCTTATCACGGACAGGTGATCACGCCCGCCTCCAAACCCCGACGCGGGCGCATCATATGCAGGTCAGCCCGATGCGGCGCCGGGACCTTTCCGTGCGCGTTTTCGGGATCAGAACGATAACGGTCGATTACAGAGGCTCGAACCAATGGCCCGCTACCTCTCCCTCGCGATCGCCGCTGCGATTTTCCTCGCCGCTGCAGTCATCGCCGCTTGCATGCCCGCGAACGCTCTCTACATCAGCTGAGGAAGGCGAACATTGTTCCGCCGTTCCACATGATCAGGCCTCAGAGTGCGTCCCCCCAGCCTGCCCGATGAGGCCTGACAGGCGCCGCCGGGCAAGCCTGTCCCCGCCCGGCGGCGCCGCCCGCCATACGAGAACGCCCCGCCGGAACCGGCGGGGCGTTTTTCGTCCAAGAACTTAGAGCATGAGCGCCCTCCCTCCCCCTCGGGGGAGGGGGGGAAGCGGCGGGCCTCCCTTAATTCTCTTACCAGGGCAGGTCTTCGCCGCTGACATGGAAGAAGCGGCCGCTCATCTTCGGATTGGCGCGCGCGATCAGGTCGAGCTGGCCTTCCACGCATTCGCTGACGGTGAGATTGCCGTTCGGCCCGCCCATGTCGGTGCGCACCCAGCCCGGATGCAGGATCAGGACGACCACGTCCTTGTCCTTGAGATCGACGCTCAGCGACTTGCCGACCGCGTTCAGCGCAGCCTTCGAGGCGCGGTAGGCGTAGCGCCCCCCCGATCCGTTGTCGGCGATCGACCCCATGCGGCTCGATTGCAGCGCGATGACCTTCAGCTGGCTTTTCGCGACCTGGTCGGCGAAGGCTTCAGCCAGCGCCAGCGGGGCGAGCGCGTTGATCCGGAGCGTGTCGAGGAAACCCTCGCTCGCCGCGGCGCCGAACTCCTGCTTTTCAGGCCCCATCACGCCGGCGTTCGCAAAGAGGATGTCGAGCGGGCCTTCGACGGTCTTTTTGAGGGCCTGAGCCGCGCCGAGATCGGAGGCGTCGTATTTCTCGATGCGCAGCCGGCCGTCGCCGGGATCGAGCGCCTTGAGGTCCTTTGCGCCGTCCGGATCGCGCACCGCGGCGGTGACGGTCCATTCGCGCTGAAGAAGCTGGCGGACATGTTCAAGGCCGATGCCGCGATTGGCGCCGGTGACCAGGGCGTGGGGCATTTGTCTCTCCATTATGGAAACGCCGGTTTCGGGAAGGCGCGAAGATGAGCATGAACCCGTCCTGAGGTCCACCGCCGGTACGGCTTGAAAGCGGCGCGCGCCGGAGTAGGCTGCGCAGCGTCCTTATTCGTAGTGCGGGCATGCCGATTCAGCCCGCCTCACCTCGCCCAGCCGGGAGCTCGTGAATGAACGCCGTCGTCAGCGTCGCGTACGCCTTTGATCGTGACGCCTTTCTGTCCGCCGCCAAAAAGCGCTTCAAAACAGATTTCGGCGCGGTCGGCGCAGACGCCGAGAGCTTCCTTTTACAGGTCTGGGGCGACGCGCTGGCCGAGGACATGGCCACGCTCGATCTCGACGACGCGGTGCGTCTGGCCAGCGAATTCTGGGCCTTCGGCGCCGAACGCGGCGCGGACAAGACCATGGTCCGGGTGCGATCCGGTCAGGGCGCGGACGACCGCGATCTGGGCCGCGACGTGCTGGAGATCGTCGGCCGCGACCGGCCCTTCCTGGTGGACTCGGTGATGGGCGAGATCGCCAGTCACGGCCTGGACGTGCTGGCCATGTTCCACCCAGTGGTGCAGGTGCGCCGCGAAGAGGGCGGGGCGCGCGTGGACAAGGGCGGGCGCTGCATCCCCGAATCCATGATCCAGGTCCATCTTGACGCGCTGACCCCGGAAATGCGCGAGACGCTGGAAGACGGGGTGCGCCGCACCCTCGCCGACGTGCGCGACGCGGTCGAGGACTGGTCGGACATGCGCGCGCAGATGGACGAGGCCATCGCCCATATCGAGGACGCGAACACGCCGTGCTCGCGCGAGGAGCTCGACGAGGCGCTGAGCTTCCTGAAATGGCTGCGCGACAACCATTTCGCCTTCCTGGGCAGCCGGGTCTACCGCTTCGCGGTCGACGAGAACGGCGAGCTCAAGCGCGAGGAGCCTGACGTCTACGAGGAGACCGGCCGCGGCGTGCTGCGCGATCCCGAAGTCAACGTGTTGCGCAAGTCCGACGAGCCGCTGCTGCTCACCCCGGCGATCGAGGCGTATATGCGCGCGCCGAGCCCGGTGATCGTGGCCAAGGCGAACCTGAAGAGCCGCGTGCACCGGCGCGTCTACATGGATTATATCGGGGTCAAGCGCTATCGCGAGGACGGCGCGGTGATCGGCGAGGTCCGCTTCGTCGGGCTGTTCACCGCCGAGGCCTACGACCAGATGGCCCGCGAGGTGCCGCTGATCCGGCGCAAGGTGCGCCGCGTTCTGGAAAAGGCCGCCAAGCAGCCCGGCTCGCACTCGGCGAAGAAGCTTCAGAACATCGTCGAGAACTATCCCCGCGACGAGCTTTTCCAGACCGACGAGTCCGATCTGCTGCAGATCGGCCTGGGGATTCTTCACCTCTACGACCGGCCGCGCACCAAGCTGTTCCTGCGACGCGACCAGTTCGACCGCTTCGTCTCCGCCCTGCTGTTCGTACCGCGCGACCGGTACAATTCGAAAGTCCGCGCCGAGGCCGGCGAGCTTCTGCGCGAGGCCTTCGACGGCCGCCTCAGCGCCTTCTATCCGAGCTTCGGCGACGGGCCGCTCGCGCGAGTGCACTTCATCATCGGGCTCAACCCGTTCAACCACCCCGAACCGGACGCCTCCGAGCTGGAACGCCGGATCGTGGCGCTGGCGCGGACCTGGGAGGACGAGCTTCACAACGCCGCCCGGGCGAGCCAGGACGGCGACCTGCGCCGGGCCACGCCGCGCTATCTGGCGGGTTATTCGGCCGGCTATCGCGAGCGCTTCGCCCCTGAAGAGGCGCTGGCCGACATCGCCCGCATGGAGCGGCTCGACGGCGAGACCGTCCACACTGCGCGCGCCTACCGCCTCGAAGGCGAGGGCGCGGACCGGGTGCGGGTGAAGCTCTACCAGCTCGGCGATCCGATCGCGCTTTCGACCGTCATGCCGGTGCTCGAGCATCTGGGCCTGCACGTGCTCGGCGAGGCCGGATACAAGGTCCGGCGCAAGACCGAGGACGGCGAAGAGACCGTCTGGGTGCACGAGTTCGAAGCGCGGCTCGCGATCGGAGAGATCGAGTCCATCGCCGAGGTGGCCGAGCCCTTCGAGGACGCCCTTCTGGCCGTGCTCGACGACCGGGCGGAAAGCGACGGCTTCAACCGGCTGATCCTGTCGATCGGGGTGAGCTGGCGCGAGGCGGCGTTCCTGAGGACGTGTGCGCGCTACCGCGCCCAGTCCGGCCTCGATCCGTCACAGGCGATCCAGGAAGAGGCGTTCGCCGCCCATCCGAAAATCGCCAAGCTGCTGCTTGATCTCGCCGCGGTGCGCTTCGATCCGTCCCGCGAGACGAGCCTCGACGAACGCGCCGAGGAGTCCAAGAAGATCGGCAAGCAGATCCGCGAGCATCTCGATCAGGTCGAAAGCCTCGACCACGACCGGGTGCTGCGCCGGATCCTGCGCATGCTCGAAGCGGTGCTGCGCACGAATTTCTACCAGACCGGCGCGAACGGCCGGCCCAAGCCCTGGATCAGCCTGAAGATCGATTCCCGCAAGGTGCGCGAACTGCCCGCGCCCAAGCCCTACCGCGAAATCTTCGTGTGGAGCCCGCGCGTGGAAGGCGTGCACATCCGCTTCGGTCCGGTGGCGCGCGGCGGGCTGCGCTGGTCGGACCGGCGGGAGGATTTCCGCACCGAGGTGCTGGGGCTGGTCAAGGCCCAGCAGGTCAAGAACGCGGTCATCGTGCCGGTCGGCTCCAAGGGCGGGTTCTATCCCAAGCGCCTGCCCGACAAGTCCGAGCGCGAAGCCTTCTTCAACGAGGGCAAGGAGGCCTACAAGGTCTTCCTGCGCGGGCTTCTGGACATCACCGACAATCTCAAGGACGACGCGGTTCTGCGCCCTGCAGACGTCGTGTGCTGGGACGACGAGGATCCTTACCTGGTCGTCGCCGCCGACAAGGGCACCGCGACCTTCTCAGACACCGCCAACGGCGTGGCCACCGACGAGTATGATTTCTGGCTCGGCGACGCCTTCGCCTCGGGCGGTTCGGCGGGCTACGACCACAAGAAGATGGGCATCACCGCCCGCGGCGCCTGGGTCAGCGTCCAGCGCCATTTCCGCGAGATGGGCAAGGACATCCAGCGCGAGCCCTTCACCGTGGTCGGCGTGGGCGACATGAGCGGCGACGTGTTCGGCAACGGCATGCTTCTGTCGAAGAAGATCAAGCTGATCGCCGCGTTCGACCATCGCGACATCTTCATCGATCCCAGCCCGTCCGATCTCGATGCGGCCTTCGAGGAAAGAAAGCGCCTGTTCGAGGCCGGCCGGTCGAGCTGGCAGGATTACGACAAATCGCTGATCTCGCAGGGCGGGGGCGTGTTCTCGCGCAGCGCCAAGTCGATCCAGATCACCGACGAGATCAGAAAGCTCACCGGCCTTAAGGACAAATCGGTCGCGCCGAACGATCTGATCCGGGCCCTTCTCAAGACGAAGTCCGAACTTCTGTGGTTCGGCGGCATCGGCACCTATGTGAAGGCGAGCTCCGAGCAGAACTGGGAGGTCGGCGACAAGGCGAACGACGCGCTGCGCATCGACGCCTCCGAGCTGGGCGCGAAAGTGGTCGGCGAAGGCGCCAATCTGGGCATGACCCAGGCCGCGCGCATCGAGTTCGCCGGCTGCGGCGGCAAGGTCAACGCCGACTTCGTGGACAATTCCGCCGGCGTGGACAGCTCCGACCACGAGGTGAACATCAAGATCCTGCTCAACCCGATGCTCCGCGAGGGCGCGATGAGCCGGAGCGACCGGGACACGCTGCTGGAATCGATGACCGAGAACGTCGCCCGGCACGTGCTGCAGCACAATTACGACCAGACGCTCGCCCTCACCATCGCGCGCGAGCACGCCGAGGAAGACATCGACGCGCACGAGCGGATGATGGAGCGTCTGGAGGCCGCCGGCCGGCTCGACCGCAAGGTCGAGGGCCTGCCTGCGCCCGAGAAGATCCGTGAACTGAAAGAGCAGGGCGTGGGGCTCAGCCGGCCCGAGATCGCGGTGCTGATCAGCTACGCGAAGATTGCGCTGTTCGACCATCTGGTCGCCTCGACGGTGCCCGACGATCCGCATTTCCGCTCGATGCTGATCAATTACTTCCCCGAGCAGCTGAGCAAGTTCGCCGACGCCATGGACGGCCACCGCCTGAAGCGCGAGATCATCGCCACCCAGCTCGCCAACGACATGATCAATCTGGGCGGGCCGACCTTCCTGCACCGGGCGATCGAGAGCACCGGCGCGGACGCCGAGGCCGTGGCCCGCGCCTTCGAGGCGGGCCGGTGCATCTTCCGCTTCAAGGACTTCACCGACCGGATCAACGCGCTCGACAACGAGGTCCCCGCCGAGGTGCAGACCCGTCTGCACGACGAGGTGATCCGGCTGATGCGACGCCAGACCTACTGGCTCGCCCGCCGCGGTCTGGGCCAGGACGTCGCGGAGATCGACACCGTCATCGACGCCTATCAGCCCGGCGTGGACCAGCTGAAATCGATCATCGCCGACATCGCCTCGCCCTTCGACAAGGACGGCGTGGAGACCCGGACGCGGCTGTTCATGGAAGGCGGCGCGCCTGAAGACCTCGCCCGCGACGTGGCGCGGCTGCGGCCGCTCACCTCGTCTTCGGACGTGATCGACCTGGCGCGCGGACGCAGCTGGCCGCTGCCGGCAGCCGCCTGGCTCTATCACGCGGTGGGCGCGCGCTTCACTTTCGACCGGCTGAGGGGGGCGGGCAATCAGCTCTCCTCGACCCTGCACTGGGACCGGCTCGCCATGCGCCGCCTGATCGAGGATCTCTACGCCAGCCAGCAGACCATCTGCGAAGCCATGATGGCTTACGCGGCCGACGCCGGCGGATCGCTGGCCGAGGGCGTCGAGGCCCCCGGCGCGGACTGGGCGGAGAGCCTGGTGGACAGCTGGACCAGCGCGAACAGCCACGAAGTGGACCGCGCCGACCGCGCGCTCGAGGAGATCGCGGCGAGCGGGAGCTGGACGCTGTCGAAAGTGGCGATCTGCTCCACCCAGCTGCGCGAGCTGGCGGCCGGAGCGCGGACGGGCTGACGCCCGCCCGCGCCGGCGCCGTCCCCATGAGGGAAGCGGGGCGGCGCCGAAACGGCGTGCCTGAAGGTCAGTCCGCGCTCACCGCCGGCCAGATCAGCGCGGCGAGGACCTTGCTGCGCTCTTCGGCGAGTTCGCGCGGCGCGGCGGGCGCCCAGCCCTCGTCTTCGCGCGCCCAGCGCGAGAGGAGGCCGCCGGCCATCGCCAGAGCGTGTCCGGCCAGGGCGAGCGGTTCGAAATCGGTGCGCACCGAGCCGTCACGCTTGCCGGCGCGCAGAATGTCAGCAATCTGATCGACGAGCTTGCGCGGGCCCTCTTCGCCGTCCCAGAGGCAGGTCGGCGTCGTCACGCGCACGACGCGGGCGAAAGCCGGGTTCTCGATGTCGAACGCAGCGAGTTCGCCCAGACAGGCGGTGAAGCGCCTGCGGGTTCCGACCTCGCGGCGGGAGACCTCGGCCAGCCGGGCCGCCAGCGCCTCGAAATCGGGCGCCAGGCACGCGGTGACCAGCGCGTCCTTGGTCTCGGCCATCTTGTACAGGCGCGCCATGCCGTAGCCGGTCTCCCGGGCGATGTCGCGCATGCCGACCTTGTGAAAGGCGCGGCGGGCGAACAGCCCCAGAACCGCCGCGCGCACCTTGTCGAACGCTTCTGGCTCGATCGCCGCGCCCGTCTCGCCCGAGCGCCGCTCAGGCTCCGCCGCGGCGGCCCCGGCCGCCCAGCGCGCGCCGGCGTCGTTCGCCGCCAGCTGTCTCGCCGCTACATCCTGCATCAGTTTACCCCTCGTACGCACAACCACCCGGGAACAATGATCCCAAGAGGGCGGGCGGAGGTGAATACGACACCTGACGTAGAAACGGCCTCTAAGGCGAACCCGCCGGACAGACGAGGCGGGCACACACGCCCCTGCCGGGGTTCGAGGCGATCTCGAGCGTCAATCCGCCGCGCTCGGCGAGGCGGAACATGATCTCCATGCCGAGCCCGGCGCGCACCCGGCCCGCGCCTTCGCTGAGCCGCAAATCCTCCATCGATCTCAGCACCATCGGTTCGAGGCATAGCCCCGCCCCGTCGTCGGCGAGCCAGAGCTCGACCTGACCGCCGCGCCGCCGCGCCCCGCAGACGAGCCGCGTGCCGCCCGAATGGGCCATGGCGTTCGCGGCGAGATTGGCGAGGACATGTCCGGCCACGCCGGGATCGGCGCTGACCGAGGCGTTCGTCTCGACCACGCGGATCGCAAGTCCGCGCTCGGCGGCGAACTCGCGCAAGGGATCGACAGCGGCGTGCAGCAGAGCCGAAGCCGAGAGCGTGCGCGGTTCGGCGCGCGCGCGTCCTGCGTCCATCGTCGAAAGCTGCAGGATCGAGGACAGCATGGAGGTGACGTTGCGCGCGACCAGCCGCTGGCGGCGCGCGAGAGCCTGCACGCGCGCCACGTCGCCCGCCTCTGCGGCGGCTTCGAGCGCGGAGGCGTTGAGATCGAGCGCATAGACCGGCTGGCGGATGTCGTGCCCGGTCGCAGCCAGCAGGAAGGTCTGAAGCTCCTCGCTTTTCTCCGCAGAGCGCTTGGCCGCCTCGTAAAGCTGGGTGACGTGAAAGCGCCGCCGGGTTTCGAAATTGCGCACCATCGCCATGATCCAGGCGAAGCTGCAGGTGGCGAGCACCAGCACGGTCTGGGTGACCTTGGGATAGAGCGCGCTGTCGCGGTAGACGATCGCCAGTTCGAGATAGCACAGCGCGAGCCCGGCGCTGAACAGCGCCACCATGCGCGGCATCGAGAAGAAGCCGTAGCCCACCGCGATGGCGAACACGCACATCCAGTAGGCGGTGAAGACCAGAACGTCGTGTCGCGCCTGGTCGGTCGGCTCGGTCGGCGGGTAGGCGTTCGCGACGGTGACGCAGGTCAAAAGGCACAGGACGAGCCAGGCGCGCAGAAGCGCCCGCGCCCGCACCCCCGGCCAGGCGGGCTTGCCGAGCCAGATCCAGGCGAAGAGGGCGAGCCCGGTGAGGCCGGTCAGGGCCCTGAGCCCGGCGGTGGGCAGAAACCAGATCGTGCCGCGCAGGAATTCGAAATCGGGCTGCAGGGTCAGAAGGAAAGCGGCGGAGAGGCCGAACACGGTGAGCCCGGTCTGCAGCCGCTGGATCGGCCAGGCGTCCGCCTGGTAATCCGCCTCCAGCGCGCGGTCGGCGAAGCGGCCGTCAAGCCGGCTGATCTCGGCGCGTTCCATGTCCGATTATTAAGACAGCCCTGGCCGTCTTCCCCCTCGCCCTCGCCGAAAGCTCGCCTAAGATAGACGCCGGGCTGGGGCCCGCAAGCGGGGTTGACGGGGGCGGCGCGGATGGACGCCAGTGTGAGAACGAGAACGCGGGTTTTGGTGGTCGACGACCACGCCTTCGTGCGCGACGCGGCCGAGGCGGTGATCGCCGGCTGCCATGATCTCGATCCGGTCGGCTCGGCCGGAACGGGCGCTGCGGCCATCGCCAAGGTGTTCGAGCTCGACCCCGACGTGGTGGTGGTCGATTTCGCGCTTCCCGACATGACCGGCCTCGACGCAGTGGAGACGCTGCGCGCCGAAGGGATTCCCGCGCGCTTCGTGCTTCTCACCGGCGCGCCGCTGGACGCCGCCGAGCGCGATGCGATCGCGGCGCGGGTGGAGGTGTTTCTTCACAAGGAGGCCGGGCATGAGGCGCTGCTCGGTGCGATCCGAAAGGCGGCTCTGGCCGCGCCGCTCGCGCCCGCCCCGGCCGATCCGTTCGCCGCGTCGGGCGCCGTGAACGCCGGGCTGCTGACCGCCCGGGAGCGCGCGGTGCTGCGCGAGATCGCCAGAGGCCGGCCGGTCGGCGAAATCGCCGAGCGGCTGGGCGTGAGCCCTGCGACCGTGCGCAAGCACCGCGAAAACGTGATGAGCAAGCTCAATCTCAACTCCACCGCCGCGCTGGTTCGGGCGGCGATGCAGATCGGCCAGTACTAGAAACTAACCGCTGACGAGGTCGGCGTATTCGCCGATCTCCGCCGCCGCGCGGCCTGCGTCGGTCAGGGAGTTGCGCACCTGGCGCACCGCGCCGACCGAGCGTTCGTCGACCTTGGGATCGGCCGCGTCTGCCATGTCGAGCTCGAAACGATGGTGACGCCGGTTCACCTTGCGGCGCGGCACGAAGTCCCGCAGCGGCAGGAGACCCAGCGCCTTCAGGAGCCGGTAGGTCTCCGCATCCTCGATCTCCTCGACCGGACCGAGAAGCCGGCGCAGGCGCTGCACCAGCCAGGCGTCGGCGGGGCGAAGCGCGCGGCGCGAGCCGTCCGCCTTGCCCACCGATCGGGGCAGGACGAGCTGGCCGGCGTTGTCGTCGGCCCAGTCCGCGACCGCCTCGCTGGCTTCCAGCGCTTCGGGCAGGAAGGCGCGCGCGGCGATCGATTGCAGCGCCAGGGCGGCGACGGGATTGCTGCTGGCGCGGCGCAGCACGCCGCGACCTGGCTCGTCCGGTCCGGCGACGCGCTGGGTCCAGCGCTTGAGCTTGCGGCGCTCCTCGAGCAGTTCGCGCCCCGGCTCAGAGGCGGCGAGGGTCTGCACCACGCCGAACAGCGCGCAGTCGGCGGTCGTGGGCCGGTCGCCGAAAATGAAAGGCGAGGCGGTCACCGCGTCCTCGGCGGCGGCGAGCGCGGTGTCGAGCATGGCCCGCACCCCGTCTTCCGCGCCGGTGTGAAGGCCGTAGCCTTCAAGATCGCGCATCAACCGCCTGCCGATCAGCCGCGTCGTGCGACGCGGGCGTGCGCCTGCGTCGTCGGGCCAGGCGGTGCGGGCGAGCCGCTCGCTGGCCGCGCCGGTGTCGCTGCTCCACAGAAGATAGGCCGCCGCGGGCGCCAGGCGCTGATCGGCCCAGGCCTCCACCAGATCGCAGGCGAAGCGCGCCGCGATCGAGGGCGGACGGAGCCGCTCGCCCGGAGCGGCGCGATCGAGCGCGTCGGCGATGTCGCGCGTGTCGTCCCAGGCGCTCTGATCGGCGGCGACCAGAAGCGGCGCGCCGATTCCGCGCAGGCGCGGACGCACCTCTGCGCGCAGGACGAGGACGGTCGCAGGCTTTTCCGCGAACGGGATGTTGCGCCAGCGCAAATACGCCCGCGCCTTGTGGCAGGCGGGCACGTCGGGCGCGGTGATGAGCGTGTAGGCGCGCATGAGGCCCCCTGAGGTCTGAAAAAATTCTCTGGAGGCGCAACAGGAAAGGGCGGGCGGTGGTTCCCCTTCGAAGACCGCAGGCAGGTCGGTTCGCTGCACAGGCGCCGCACCGGTGCGGTTGATCTGCAACACTGCGCGACGCCACGATGGAGTACGCCTGATGACCGATCTCACCCCGCCCGCCGCAGCCGCCGAGGCCGCCGAAAAGGGGCTGCGCCTCAGGCGCGAGCATGGCCGGGGCGGCACCTCGGTGGGCGTGGCGCGCGCCCGGGATCTGAAGAACCGCAAATCGCTGTCGCCCGACACGGTGCGCCGCATGCGCAGTTATTTCCGCCGCCACGCCGTGGACAAGAAAGCGGATGACTTCGGTGACGACGAGAACCCGTCGGCGGGCTATGTCGCCTGGCTTTTATGGGGCGGAGACGCCGGCCGGGACTGGGCCGAAGCCAAGGCCGAGGCGCTGGATGAGGACTGACGCCCGCCCTCAGTCCTTGTGCAGCTCGGAATGAAGCTTGAGCACGCGCGTGCCGTCCTCGGCCTCGATCAGATAGGCGGGATTATCCTCTGAGCCGTTGCGGGCGATCGTCTCGCCCTTGATCTGTTCCTCGACGCGGTCGGTGTGCACCTCGGCGACTTCGCCGCCGCCCTCGCCGTTCCCCCAGTTCCATTTCACGGTCTCGCCCGTGCTGTAGGCTTTCGTCATCGCATCTCTCCTGCGTGTCGCATGCCGGAACGGGAACGGGCGCGGCGTGCGGCGGGTTCAAATCCGGCCGCCGGACGGCGCGGCGGAGAGACCCCGGAAGGGCCATGGACGCACTTGAAATCCTGCGCTGGATCGCCGCGGCGACCGGCATCACCGCCGCTCTGATCGTCTCCAGCGATCTGGGCCGCAAGGCGACCGGGGCGGGCTTCGTGGTGTTTCTCGCAAGCTCGATCAGCTGGGTAGTGGCGAGCTACATCCAGGACAAGCCCGCTCTGGCCGCGCAGAACGTCGTGCTCACCGCGATCAACGCTTGGGGCGTCTATCGCTGGCTGTTGCGCGACCATGTCGACTGGCGCGTGATCAAGCTCTATCGGAAAATGCGAGGCCGCAGCGCGACGCGTCGATGACGCGCGTGATCGGCACGAAGCGCACGCAGTCCGCCTCCACCGTCAGGCTGTCGCCGGGCTCGCCGTTAAAGCCGGTCTCCATCACCCTCAGACGCTCGATCTCGTTCGCGCCCAGCACCGACGCGACCCGGCCGACCGGTTCGCCATCCGAGACGACCGGCGCGCCGAAAACGGCCGAAGGCGCGACCCGGCCCACCGGCACAGGACGGGCGAGCGGCATGTCGTCCAGCGGACGGGCGAGCAGCTCGTCCGCGCTGGCGGTCAGCACGATGTTTCCGGTGGAGAGATCGTAGAGCGCCTCGCTGGCGATCACCGAGACCGGCCGCGTGGGCAGGACCTGTTCGAGCCAGGGCGAAGGCGCGCCGACCTCGAGCGTGATGGCGATGAGTTCGCCTTCTTCAAGGTGCAGCTGGCGGATATAGGCCGAGCCGTGTTCGAGCCTGACCCCGGCCGACAACAGCGCGTCGACATCGGCCTCGCGCACGTCCACGCCGTGGCCTGCGGCCGTGGCCCGGTCGGCGTCGAGCAGCACGGCCATGCTGACGGCCGTGCCCAGTGTTGCGGCGTAAAGCGCGGTGGCGGCGAAACCAGCCATGTCGGCCTCCGGATGAAGGCCCCTTCCCGAGGGGTGAACGCCGCGCGGGCGCGCCGGTTGCGCACCCTCCGGGCGGGAACCGGGGCGAGGCGGGCTGAATTTATCTCATACGAACCGGCGCCCGCCGGGCCCTTGAGGAGATCGCCGTGACCCGTTCCCGCGAGCGTCTTTACATCGCCGCCCTCATCCTCGCCTTCGCCGCCATCGCGTTTCTCGGCGTGATGCTGTGGGACGCGCGCCAGCCCGACGAGCGGCTGATCCTCTCGGTCGAGGAGGGCGAGCTTTCGCTTGAAACCGGCGGCCGCCGCTGAGGGAACGAAGCCGCCCGCCGCCGGGTTGACGCCCCCTTCCCGATCCGCCGCGCCCGGAGCGCTGTCTTGAAGAACGCCGTCCTCGCCGCAGCCGCGCTTCTGTTCGGCTTCGCCATGCTGCAAATGGGCAACGCGCTTCAGGGCACGCTGCTCGCTTTGCGCGGCCAGGCCGAAGGTTTCCCCGCCTTCGCCGTCGGCGCCGTCATGTCGGGATTTTTCCTCGGCATGGGGGCGGGGACGTTCATCGCGCCCGCGCTGATCCGGAGGGCGGGGCATATGCGCGCCTTCGCCGCTTTCGCCTCGATGGCCTCGGCGGCGGCGCTTTTGCATCTGCTGTTCCTGAACATCCCCGCCTGGCTTCTCATCCGCGCCTTCACCGGGCTGTGCTTCGCCGGGCTGATCATGGTGGTGGAAAGCTGGCTCAACGCCTCGGTGGAAAGCAGAAGCCGGGGCGGGATCCTGGCGATCTACGCCGCCACAGGGCTGGGCGCGGGGGCGCTCGGGCAGATGCAGATCTCGCTCGCCGATCCTGAGAGCTACGTCCTGTTCGCCTGGGTCTCGATCGTTCTGTCGCTGGCGCTGGTGCCTGCGAGCCTTTCGACCGCCGCCCTGCCGCCCGGCGATCCGCCCGAGGCGCGGCTGGCGGTGCTGCCGATCCTCAGAGCCTCGCCTTTCGGCGCGGGCGCGACCGTGTTCGTGGGCATGACGGTGGGTTGCTTCTTCGCGCTGGGTCCGGTGTTCGCGCAGGAGCGGGGCCTGGGCCAGGCGCAGCTCGGGCTGTTCATGGCGCTCGCCACCGGTGCGGCGATGCTCAGCCAGTGGCCGCTCGGGCGGCTGTCTGACAGGACCTCGCGCCGGCTCGTCGCTTCGCTGACCGCTGCTGCGGCGTGCGCTGTGCTGTTCGGGTTTTTAAGCCTTCCCACCGACAGCCTCGCCACCCTGGTGCTGGGCGCGGCGCTGGGCGCGACGCTGTTTCCCACCCAGGCGATCGCAGCCGCTCAGGTCAACGACCGGGTCGAGCGCCGCCATGCGGTCGCTGCGGCCGGAACGCTCGTACTGCTTCTGTCGGCGGGTGCGGCGAGCGGACCGGTGATCGCGGGCGCTGCGATGGACGTGATGGGCGCGCGCGGCTTCGTGGTGGCGCTGATCGCGTTTCAGGGCGGCATCGTCGCGCTGGGCCTGATCCGGCTGGTCATGAACCCGCGCTTCCGCACCCACGCCGAGCGCACGCGCTGGGGATCGCTGCAGCCGGTTCTGGGCTTCGCGCCGCGCCTGGGGCCGCTTCAGGGCGATCTGTTCTCCCGCCCCAGGCGCAACAGCGACCGGCGCCGATAAAGCGGAACGGGCCGCTCCGCCTCGCGTTCGAATACCGGTCAGACCGGGGCGGGGCCGCGCCGGGAGATCCGCCTCATGGGTGAAGCACAGTTCGAGCTTGCGACGATCGACTACATCATCGTCGCCGTCTATTTCATCGGCGTGATGATCCACGGCTGGTGGGCCGGCCGGGGCAAGTCCGGCGCGAAGGACTACTTCCTCGCAGGCGGCAAGCTGCCCTGGTATCTGATCGGCTTCTCCCTGCTCGCCTCGCAGATGTCGGGCTCGAGCTTCGTGGGGCTGATGGGCGGCACCTATGCCGAAGGCATGGTGATGTTCAACTATGAGTGGACCGCCGTGATCGTGCTGGTCTTCTTCGCCGTGTTCATGCTGCCCACCTTCCTGAAGGCCGGGCTCTACACCATCCCCGAGTATCTGGAGAACCGCTACAGCCCGAACGCCAAGCGGGCGTTTTCGCTGTTCACCCTTCTGGCGATCATGTTCATCGACAGCGCCGGGGCGCTTTTCGCCGGCGGGCTGGTGATCACCAGCGTCATCCCGGTCGATCTGTGGGTGGCGATCGCGGTGCTGGCGGCGGTGGCGGGGGTCTACACCATCATGGGCGGGCTTTCCGCGGTGGTGGTGACCGACACCGTGCAGGCGATCCTTCTGATGCTGGGCGCAGGGCTGATCTTCATCATCGGCCTTCAGGAGGTCGGCGGCTGGGGCGCGCTGTTCAGCGAGCTGCCCGACGAGCGCACCCAGCTCTACCAGCCCGCGAACGACGACTTCCTGCCCTGGCCGGGCATGATCGGGGTGGTGCTTCTGGGCTTTTACTACTGGACGCTCAACCAGTTCGTCGTGCAGCGCACGCTGGGCGCCAAGAGCCTGGACGAGGGGCGCAAGGGCGCGCTGCTCGCCGGCGGGCTGAAGCTTCTGAACCTGTTCCTGATGATCATCCCCGGCCTGATCGCCTTCCAGCTCTATCCCGATCTGGAGACCGCCGACCTCGCCTTCCCCTCGCTAGCCTTCGATCTTCTGCCCATCGGCCTTCGGGGTCTGATCATGACCGCGCTGATCGCCGCGCTCATGTCCAGTCTCGACAGCGCGCTCAACGCGGCCGGCACGCTGGTCACGATGGACTTCGTCAAGCCCGCCAAGCCGAACCTGTCTGACGAGACGCTGACCAAGATCGGCCGGGTCGTCACCGGTATCGCGATGATCGTCGCAGCGGTCTACGCCCCGCTGATCGCCGGCTTCGAGAGCCTGTTCGAGTACTTCCAGTCCGCGCTGGCCTATGTCGCCCCGTCGATCGTGGCGGTCTTCCTGGTCGGCCTGTTCTGGCGCGGCGCGAGCGCGCCGGGCGCGCTGGCCGGCATCGGCCTGGGCCTCGTGGTGGGCGTTCCGATCTTCGTCACCAAGGAGGTGCTCGACGTCTGGTCCAATCTCGGCCTGCCGGACATCCACTTCACCATCATGGCGACGATCATGTTCGTGCTCGGTGCGGCGCTGGTCGCCGGTGTGAGCGTGATCACCCAGCAGCCCGCGAAGGACCAGATCGACAAGGCCACGATCAAGATGAAGGAAATCCGCGAGAGCCTCGCCAGCGAAGGCGATCCGCTCTGGTTCGACTTCCGGGTCTGGTCGGCCGTGCTGCTGCTGATCACCGCCGGACTGGTCGCCTGGTTCTGGCTCTGAGCCCATGCAGGAAACCGCCCCAGAAACCGAGCCCGACACCGGCCTCGCCGGCGACGCCGCCCGCGCCGCCAGCGAAACCGCGGACCGCGCCGCGGAGCTGACCGAAGGCCTGCCGCCGGAGGTCTGGGCCGGGGTTGGGCTGGGCGCGTTCGTCATCCTCGCCGCGCTCGTCATCGTCTGGCGCATCGGCGCGGGCGAGAAACACCGCACCGCGCTGAGATCGGGCCTGCGCAGGGCGCGCATGCCGGTGATGCTGGCCGCGATCGCCATCGCCGGCGCGCTCGCCATGCCGGCGATCGACCTGCCCGGCGAGCTCGACGATCTGGCCGCCACCGCCGTCCGGGTGATCACGGTGATCGCGCTGGGCTGGGCGGTGGGCACGGTCGGCGACGCGATCCTGAAGCGCTGGACGTCGCGGCTCGATCTTTCCGCCAGCGACAATCTCAAGGCCCGCTCGCGCGCTACCCAGCTCAACGTCATGCGCCGCATCTGGGTGTTCGCGGTGGCGTTCGTGGTGCTGGCGCTGGCGCTTCTCACCATTCCGGGCTTACGGAATGTCGGCGTCTCGCTCTTCGCTTCGGCGGGCGTTGCGGGCATCGTCATCGGCGTCGCCGCCCAGCCGGTCCTGTCCAATCTCGTCGCCGGGCTTCAGATCGCGTTTTCCCAGCCGATCCGGATCGAGGACGCGGTCGTGGTCGAGGGTGAGTGGGGCTGGATCGAGGAGATCGGCCTGTTTCACGTCGTCATCCGCATCTGGGACTGGCGCAGGCTGGTCGTGCCGCTGACCTATTTCTCCTCCACCCCGTTTCAGAACTGGACCAAGACGCGGGCGAGCATTCTGGGCTCGATCTTCTGGCGGGTGGACTATCGCGCGCCCATCGAGGAGATGCGCAAAAAGCTCGACGAGATCCTTGAGACCACCGACCTCTGGGACCGGCAGGCCAAGGTGCTGCAGGTCACCGATTCCGACGGCACGACGCTGGAGATCCGGGCGCTGGCCAGCGCGTCGACCAGCCCGCGCGCCTGGGACCTTCGATGCTATGTCCGTGAGCAGATGATCGGCTGGCTGCAGCGCGAGCACCCCTACGCCCTGCCCCGGGCCCGCGAGCTTTCAGACGAGACCCAGCGCGAGGGCGAGCCTCTGGACTGGGCGCATCCGCCGCCGCCCAGGCCCGCCCCGCGCACGCCCGAAGAGCCGGTGCGCGACGAGAGCCTGCAGGAAGGCCCGGAGGTCGAAGCGGCGGAGGCGGACAGCAGCGCGCGCGCCGACCGCAGCGAGGCCGATCTCGCGAGCGACCGCAAGCGGCGCGGCAAGGGGCCCCGCGCGTAAGCCTACCACCAGGTTTCCAGCTGCACCCCGGCGCTCAGCGCGCTGGTTTCATCGGCATAGGCCGGGCCGTCCACAGCGCCCTTGAAGCTTTCGCTCCACGCCGCGCCGGTGACGAAGACCCGGATCGAGGGGCGCGCGAAATAGCTTCGGCCGTCGCGCCAGGCCACGGCGAGGGTGGTCTTCACGAGCTCTCCGTCAGGGCCCTGAGAGTTCGTGACATGATCGACGCCGGCTTCGGCCATCAGCGCCCAGTGGTCGGTGAGATGATAGATCGGCCGCGCGCCCAGGCTCGCCCAGAGCACCTCTCCGCCCCCGTCGCGATCGAGCCCGGAGCGGTGCTCGGCGAGGCCCGAGACCTGCAGCGCCCAGGGGCCGTCGAAATTGAGCACCGTCTGGTTGGTCAGAAGCCAGCTCTCTGCGGTGTCTTCCTGCGACAGCGCCAGCCTCTGACGGAAGCTCGAGGGGACGGGCCCGCCGAAACCGTTCGTGTCGAACTGGCTTTCGAGACCGCGCCCGTATTGCAGAGAGAGCTGGTTGAAATTGCCCTCCGCTCCGAGAAGCTCGCCATGCTTCAGCACGCCTGCGAACTGCCAGCCGGTGCGGTCGTCAAGGATCGGATCGTCCGCCACGGCCCAGGCGTAGTCGACCCCGACCAGAAGCTCCCCGCCCCAGGCCGGCAGCCCCCGCCAGCGTGCATCGGCCGTGTACTGAACGACATCGTCTTCAATGAGCGAGCCGTCCGTGGCGAACACCGGCGAACTCGACCTTAAAAGCGCGAGATCGATCGTGCCGGCCGGCGCCGCAATGTCCTGGATTCCCACGCCCTTTCCCGACAGATCGTAGAAATAGAAATCGTTCATGTGCACGTCGTACCGGTCGTAGAACCGCTCGCCGACCCAGACGTCCGCCCCTTCGAAAGGCCCGGGAAGGGGCAGGTTGCGCGCTTCGAGGTAGAGCTCGGCGTCGTCGACATAGTCCACCGACAGATCGTCGTTCGGCCCGTAAAGCACCGGCTTCCACATCAGCCGGATCGCGGGCGCGCCGTCTTCCGCGCCGCCGAGCTCGGCGTAAAGCCCGATCTCGGCGTAGTGCTCGCACTCGTTGCCGAGCCGGTATTTCGCCCGCGCGCCCGGCGCCTGGAAGCAGGGCTGGCCTTCGGTGTCCTCATCAAGGCCGGTCCCGGCCCCGGCGCGCAGATAGCCTTCGGTCCCCAGCGTGAACGGCCCGGCGGCGGTTTCGAGCGGATCGCCCTCCTGCGCGGCCGCCCCTGCGGACAGGGCGAAGGCTGCCGTAGTGCTCAGAAGCGCGAGGCGAAACATGGGGCGATCCTTTCCTCAAACCCCCGCCGCTCAAGCGAAACCCGGCGCCGGCTCGCCTCGTTCCCGCGGCGCTACACCACGAACCGGTCCCAGCCGCCATAGCTCGACCGGATCGGCCCTTTCGGCGGCGTCAGCGCGATGAGCGCGAGGCCGGCGAGGATCGTCACGGTCATGCCGATCCAGTCGGTCGCCCAGACCAGAGCCGCGATCACCAGCAGCGCCCCGCCCAGCGCGTTAAGCCAGCGCGCCGCGCGCCCGGCCTCTGAAAACGCGGTGACCGCGACGGTGACCACCAGCGCGCCGATCAGATGGTTGGCGTCGTAGAGCCGGCCCTCCACGCCGGGCAGGACCGGGCTGAACATCAGGCCGACGCCGATAAGCATGCTGGCGACGAGCGTGGGCGGGAACTGCACGCCTTCGAGGAAGATGTCCCTGAGGATCGCGCCGAGCGGGCGGTGAAACTCGTCCTCGCGGTGTTGCGGCGTGGGCCCGTCGTCGGTGTCGCCCACGAAGAAGACGCGCAGCAGCGGCCGGCCCTTCTTCTTGCGCCGCCAGAGGAACTGGGTCGTCGCGACCAGCTCTTCGAGCGCGTAGGGGATCTGCAGGAGCATCGCCGCGGCCGCGATCAGGCAGACCGTGCAGTAGGTCCCCAGAAGAATGGGCTGGATAATGATGAAGGTGATCGAGACCACGCCCAGCGGCACGATCATGATGCCGAAGCCCATCACCAGCCACGGCATGGTGCGCCAGCGCGCCCGCGTGCCGGCTATGCCTGCGACGATCTCCAGCATGTAGGCGACCGCGCCGAGCCCGGCGTCGGGGATCGGGAAGGCTTCGGAGACGTAGGAGGTGGTGATCTCCTCCGAGCCGTTCTTCGGCCCCGGCCCGCCTTGAAAGAACGGATCCCAGATCCCCTCGATCGAGTCCAGCTGGTAGGCCGTCAGGTGCCGCGACAGCAAGAGGCCGACCAGCGCCAGCCCGATGATCGGCAGGCGCTGGCACCAGGTGGACGGGGAGAAATCCCAGCCCGGCGGGGTGTCCGGCCCGGCCGTCGCCGCGGTTACCGACACGCCGGGTTCAGGCCGGGCGCACAGCGCCAGCCCGATCACGAAGCCGCCCACGAGCGTCTGGTTGAGATACGCCTCCGCCGTCGGCGCCCAGAAGACCAGCGGCGCCCATAAAAGCCAGAAGCCCGCCGCCATGGACACCCAGCGCGCCCGTTCGAACCGGCGGTAGACGCTGAACAGCCCGGCGATCGCGATCACCACGCCGCAGATCACGTCGGTCCAGACAGCGCCCGCGCTTTCGTAGGTGAGCGTCGGCGGCGAGCCGATCAGCCAGACCCCCAGCGCCGCTGTGAGCAGGTGCGCCCAGCGGAACTGGTCGTGCTCGATGCGCTTGCGCGCCTCGTTCTTGGTGCGGAGCGCTTCGGGATCGGCGCCGCGCTCGATCGCGGAGTCCATCCAGTCCGGCTTGGTGATCCCGTTCGCCTCGTACCAGCCGGCCGGGTCGCGCTTCAGCGCGTCGACCATCCCGGGCAGCGCCTCCCGGATGTCATGGCGGGGCCGCCAGCCCAGCGCCACACGGGCCCGAGAGATGTCGAGCGCATAGTGGTCTTCGGCCATGTCCATCATGAACGGCCGGATGAAGGGTTTTTCGCCCTGGTCGAAGGCGTCGGGCACGACAGGCTCGGACGCCGCCTCGATCGCCGCGCCGGCCTTGGCGAGGGGTTTGGGCGCGCTGATCGTCTTCCAGTCTTCCGCGCCGTGGATCAGCTCGCCGATCCGGTCCTGCAGCGCCGCGTAGGACACCGCGTGCGGCTCGCCGGCGAGGATCGTGTCTTTTTCGGGCAGGGCGTCGCGGCGCTCGACCGCGCGCACGAACAGATCGACCAGATCGTCCTGATGGATGAAGCTCTGCCCCGCGTCCTGATCGCCGGCGTAGACGCGGGACTTGATGTCGCGCTCATAGATGCGGGCGATCTGGTGGGTCAGCGTGGGCACGCCGCCTTCGTCGTCATAGAGCCCGGCCAGATGCAGGAACAGAACCGGCGTGTCGCCGCGGGTCTCGGCGATGATCTGTTCGGTCTTGGCCTTGGATTGCGGATAGGCCCATTTGGGCTCGATCGGCGCGCCTTCGTCGATCCGCCCGCCCGGCTCGGCGGGCCTGTGCACCAGCATGGTGCCCGAATAAATCAGCCGGCCGACCTCGTAGTCGGCAAGCGCGGCCATCAGATTGCGCGCGCCCTCTTCATTGACCTTGTGATAGGCGGGGTGGTCCTCGCCGGTGAAGTTGAAATAGGCGGCCAGATGGATCACCGCGGCGAAGCGCGATCCGTGCTCTTCGGCGATCTTCGACAGCGTCTTTCTCACGCTGTCGGCGTCGGAGATGTCGAACGCCTCGCACGGGTGGCCGTAGCCCGAACAGTCGAGATCGAGCCCGACGATGCGGTAGTCCTTCGACAGCGCGTCGCTGACCGCCGAGCCGATCGATCCGGCCGCCCCGGTGATCAGGACGAGAGGTTTGTCGTGTTCGGGCCGGTCCATTCGCGCGCCTTCTTCCGCCGCTTCGCTCGGTGACGAACACGGGGCGCGCGCGCCGCGTTCCGGGCGAAAAGCTGCGGCGGAAACGAAAAACGCCGCGCCGGGTGGCCGGCGCGGCGTCGTTCAGGTCCGGAAAAACCGGCGGGCGGGGATTAGTCCGCGGCGCGCAGGTTCACCGCTTTGGGGCCTTTGCCCCGGCGGTCCGGCTCGGTGTCGAAGCTGACGCGCTGGCCGTCGCGCAGGTCGGCCATGCCGGCGTCTTTCACCGCGGTGATGTGCACGAAGACGTCGTTGCCGCCCTCGTCCGGGGTGATGAAGCCGAAGCCTTTTTCGGCGTTGAAGAATTTGACGGTGCCCGAAGTCATGTCGAGGGCTCTCTTTCACGTAACCGCGCGGCGTCCCACGCATAGAAGACACACGCGCGGCGTCCCGCGCGCGGCATGCGGACTGTCGGTCGGGGAAAGAGGCTCAGGCGCGTCAGGCACGCAGTATGCACACATATTCTCCACCGGGCCTTGTTCAGGCCGCTCGTGCACGGGACACTATGCCTGAAATCCCGCCGCCTCACAAGCGAGAACGCCGAGCGAGAACGCCGATGCCGCGCAGACGATCCCGCTTCATCGAGAACCGCCGCGCACGGCGCCGCGACACCGAGGGGTTCGATCCCCAGGCGATGATGCGGCTGGCCGGCATGGGCGCGATGCTGCTGCTGTTCGTCGCCGTCGGCGCGGGGTTTCAGGGCGAGCGCATCACCAGCTGGTTCGCCGCGGCGGGCGGGCGGCTGGGCCCTCTGGCCGAGCCGGTCGTTTTCGGGCTCAGCGCGCTCGAGATCGGCGCGGTGGCGCTGGTGATCGCGGTGTTCGGCCTCGCCGCCTGGCGCACGCTCAGGCGTTGAGCGAGAAGGTCGCCCAGCTCAGCGCCAGAGCAAATCCCAGCCAGCCCAGAAGCGGCGTCAGCGCGACCGCGGCGAGCGGGGCCGCGCGTGCGGCGAGATAGAGCGTGGGGATGCACAGAACGAAGGCCGCGACGGTGACGTAGAACCCGTTCGCCACGCTTTGAAGGCCGAAATAGCCGAACGTCCAGAACAGGCACACGCCCCACAGCCCGATGATCGCAAGCCGCGCAGGCGTCCGCCGGCCCGGCTCGCCCAGACGGTCGGCCAGAAACGCCGCGATCGCCATCAGCGCGAAAAGCCCGGTCCAGACCGCGCCGATGACCCCGCCGGGCGGCGCCCAGTCGGGATTTTCCAGCGTCTGCGACCATTCGATCGCGCCGGAGCTGAAGATCCAGCCGTTCAGCGCGAGCGCCGCGCCGACGAACACGGCGAGATAAAGCGCCAACCGTCCCAGGCCCGCGCGCGGTCGTCTGAAAATGTTCGTCACGCCCGATCTCTCCTCAGCCGCCCCCGGCTGTCGAGCCCCATCGCCATGCTAGCACGGATCACGGCCCGTTTAAGGCGGCGCGCGATCCCGCGAGCGGCCAGCCTCGCCGCTCACGCGACGATCACATGGACGTGGCCGGGCTTTTCCATGGCGCAACGAAGCGGCATGGTTCGGGCTCATCTTTCCGGGAGCCCGCCATGATCCATTTTCTCTGCGCCGTTCTTCTCGCCGCCGGAGCCGCTTCAGCGGCGGTCGCCCAGCCCGACCCGGCCACGCTCGCCACTGAAGCGGCCGCCGAATTCGGGCCGGCCGTGGGCGCGCGCGCCCCGCTTCTGGACGCGCGCCTTCTGGACGGGTCGACGCCGACTCTGGCCGAATTGTCCGGCCCGCGCGGGGTGGTGGTGTATTTCAACCGCTCGCTGGACTGGTGCCCGATCTGCATCGCCCAGACGCTCGAACTGCAAGCCGCCGAGGAGCGCTTCAACGCCGCCGGCTGGGCGGTCGCGGTGCTGACCTATGACAGCGCCGAAGCGCTCGCGCGCGGGGTGGACCGGCGCGGGATCACGCTCACCGTACTGTCCGATCCCGATAGCGAGACCATCGACGCCTGGGGCGTGCGCGACCCGATCTATCAGAACCCCGAGCACATGGCCTACGGCGTGCCCTATCCGATCGCCTTCGCGATCCGGCCCGACGGCGTGGTCGCGGCCAAGTTCTGGCACGAGGGCGGGCTGGGCGCCGATCGCGGTTATGCCGTCCGGGTCAGCGCCGACGACGTTCTCGCGGCGCTGCGATGAGCGCGCTCGCCGAAGGGCCGGTTCTCGAGACCGAGCGCCTGATCCTGAGGCCTCCTGAAGAGCGCGATCTTCCCGGCTTTTACGCCCTGATGCGCGATCCGGTCGCCGCCGAGCATATCGGCGGCGTGATGGACGAGGCGCAGACCTGGCGGAGTTTCTGCGCGCTGGTCGGCCACTGGCGCTTGCGCGGTTACGGCTTCTTTTCGGTCGAGGAGCGCAGAACGGGCGCCTGGATCGGCCGGATCGGGCCCTGGTTTCCCCATCTCTGGCCGGCGCCGGAAGTCGGCTGGTCGATCCTGCGCGAGCACTGGGGCAAGGGATATGCGCCCGAGGCCGGCGCGGCGTGCGTCGACTACGCCTTCGACACGCTGGGCTGGGACCGGGTGATCCACTGCATCGCGCCGGCGAACGCCAATTCCAAGGCCGTCGCCAGAAAGCTCGGCTCGCGCTTCGACGGCGAACACGCCACCCTCGCCGGCCTCGGCCCGGGGATCGAGGTGGAAATCTGGGGCCAGGACCGGGCGGACTGGAACGCGCGTCGATCGCGTGTCCTCAGGGCGGGTTAGCCCCGTTCGCCCAGAAAGATGACATCTGTCACCCCTTGGCGGTGACGCGCGTCAATGCCGCTTCGGTTCGGATCGGGCGAGGGTGCTCCTCAAGAAAGGGAGGCATCGCCCATGACGTCGACTGCACCAGTCATTTCCGCCCGCGGGCTCAGCCGGGCGTTCGGGCGCACCAGGGCGCTCGACGGGTTCGACCTCGAGGTGGCCGGCCCCGGCGTTCTGGCGCTACTGGGGCCGAACGGGGCGGGCAAGACCACGTTCGTGAACGCGGCGCTGGGGCTCGTGCGCCCCGCATCGGGCGCGCTCGAAATCCTGGGCGGCGCGCCCGGCGATCCGCGGGTCAGGGCGCGCACCGGCGTGATGATGCAGGACGCAGAACTGCCCGATCTTCTGACCGCGCGCGAGCAGATCGCCCTGTTCGCAAGCTACTACCCGAACCCGCGCGGCGTGGATGAGACGATCGCGCTGGCCGGGATCGAGCCTTTCGCGACCAAGCGCTACGGCAAGCTTTCGGGCGGGCAGAAGCGGCGGGTGCAGTTCGCGCTGGCTCTTGTCGGCCGGCCCGACCTCATCTTCCTGGACGAACCCACCACTGGGCTCGACACCGAAGCCCGGCGCGGCCTGTGGGCCATCGTGCGCGCTGCGGCCGAGGACGGCGCGCGGGTCGTGCTGACCACCCACTATCTCGAAGAAGCCGACGCGCTCGCCGACGATGTCGCGGTGATGAGCCGGGGCCGGGTGATCGCGCGGGGCAGCGCGTCGGACCTGCGCGAGCAGGTCGGCGGCGCGCTGATCCGCTGCCGCACGCGCCTCGATGAGCCTGCGCTCGCCGCCCTTCCGGCCGTGCGCCGGGCCCGCGCGTCGGGCCGCTACGCCGAGCTCGCCTCGGCGGACGCGGTTCGAACGCTGAAGGCGCTGTTCGCTGAGGACCCGGAGGTCGCCGACCTCTCCGTCCGCCAGCCCACCCTCGAAGAAGCCTTCGACACCCTCACCGGACAAGACCAGGAGGCCTGACCCATGGCGCGTTCCGCAAACCCCTACACCGCCGAGATCGGCGCGGAGATCCGCAAGCTGGTGCGTGCGCCGGAATTCATCCTGCCCACCTTGGTCCTGCCGGTCGTGTTCTACGTGATGTTCGCCGTGCTGATCGCCGGATCGAACCAGAACGCGCCCTATCTTCTGGCGACCTTCGGCGTGTTCGCCGTGATGGGCCCGGCCCTGTTCGGCTTCGGCGCGGGCGTCGCGCAGGAGCGCGAGCGCGGCTGGCTGAAGCTCAAGCGCGCCGTGCCCGCCCCGGCGGCGGCCTATATCATCGCCAAGACCGCCGCCACCGTCCTGATGGCCGCCGCCGCGCTGATGCTGGTCTACGCCGCAGCCGCCCTGCTCGCCGGGGTGGCGCTCGATCGCAGCGCCTGGGCGCTTTTGCTCGGCGCGCACGTGCTGGCGGCCCTGCCCTTCGTCTTCGCCGGGCTGACCATCGGCTTCGTCTTCGGCAGCAACGCTGCGATCGCGGTGGCCAATCTGGTGTTCCTCGCCCTCGCCGTTCTGGGCGGGCTGTGGATCCCGATCATGGTCTTCCCCGAGTTCATGCAGGAGATCGCCTGGTTCACGCCGAGCTTCCACCTCGCCGAGATCGCGCTCGCCGCCAGCGGCGCGCCCGGCGACCGCCCGGTCGGGCTGCACCTGGCCGTGGTCGCGGCGATGACAGGCGGGCTCGCCGTGCTCGCCACCCTCGCCTGGCTGCGCCGGCGCTGAGACAAGGACACCCACGCCATGATCCGCTTCCTTTTCGGCTTCGCCGTTCTCGCCGCCGCCCTCGCGGGCTTCGTCTTCCTTCTGCCCACGCCGGACGCCGCAGACCGTCCGGTCGCAGGCGGGGCGAGCTCCACCCTCGCGATCACGAACGTGACGGTGTTCGACGGAACCGCCTTTGACGAAGACCAGACGATCGTGATCGACGGCGCCCGCATCGCGGCGGCAGGTCCCGGCATCGCCCCGCCTCAGGGCGCGACCGTGCTCGACGGGACGGGCCTGGTGGCGCTGCCCGGGCTGATCGACGCGCACACCCATAGCTGGGGCGAGGCGCTCACGGCTGCGCTCGACTTCGGCGTGACCGCCCAGCTCGACATGTTCGGCGCAGCCTCCGAGCTGCCTGCGACGCGGGCCGCGCGGGAGGATCTGTCGGTCACCGACCGCGCCGATCTGTTCAGCGCCGGCATGCTGGCCACGGTCGAGGGCGGTCACGGCACGCAGTTCGGCGTGCCGGTCGACACGCTCGCAGGGCCGGACGAGGCCGAGCGTTGGGTGGAGGCGCGCATCGAGGAGGGCTCGGACTACATCAAGCTCGTCTACATGCCCCGCTCGCCCTGGTTCGAGAGCCTCGACCTCGACATCGCCACGGCCCTGATCGAGGCGGCCCACGCGCGCGGTCTTCTGGCCGTCGCCCATATCGACACGCTGGAAGGCGCGCGCGAGATGGTCGCGGCCGGGATCGACGGGCTGGTGCACATCTTCGCCGACGCGCCCGCCGACGCTGCTTTTCTGGAGGCGGCGCGCGAGGCGGACGTCTTCGTCATTCCCACCCTGGCGGTGATCGCCTCGATCGCCGCAGAGGACGGCGCGCGGGCGCTGGCGGCCGATCCGCGCGTCGCCGACCGCCTGTCGGCCTCGGCCCGGCGCTCGCTGGAAGGCGGGTTCGGCATGCCGCCCAGCCCGCGCTACCAGTATCCGCTCGCCGCCGCGAACGTGCGGGCGCTGCACGAGGCGGGCGTGACGATCCTGGCGGGGTCTGACGCGCCCAATCCGGGCACGGCCTACGGGGTGAGCCTTCATCACGAGCTGCAGCTTCTCACTGCGGCGGGCCTCAGCCCGGCAGAAGCGCTGCGGGCTGCGACCGAAGGGCCTGCGCGCGCCTTCGGGCTCGAGAACCGCGGCGTGATCGCGCCGGGCGCACGCGCCGACCTGGTGCTGCTCGAGGCCAACCCACGCGAGGGCGTGAACGCCACGCTGTCGATCGCGAACATTGTGCGCAACGGGGTGCTGGCCGGTGAGACCGCGCAGCCCGGAGCGGGCGGCGCCGGCGTTGGGCTCGACACCAACGATATCGCGGTCTTCGACGCGGCGACCAACGGCTTCGCCTGGACCGCGACGACCGATGCGATGGCGGGCGGAAGCTCGACCGCGGCGCTGTCGGCGGAAGGCGGCGTGCTGCGCACCGAGATCGCCGTGCGTCCCGGTTTCGCCTTCCCCTGGGCCGGTCCGGGATATTTCCCCGCCTCCCAGAGCGCCAGCGCGCTCGATCTTTCAGGCCGCACGCTGGTCTTGCGCCTGCGCGCCGCGCCGGGGGAGTATCGGGTGATGGTCTTCAATCCCGAGCTTGCCGGCGTGCCGCCCATGGTTTCCATCACGCTTGACGAAGACTGGACCACGGTGAGGCTGGAGCTCGACGATATCGGAGGCTTCGAGTCCAGCGCCTTCGCCGGATTCGCCGTGGTCGGCGGCCCGGCTCTGGGCGAAGGCTGGATCGAGATCGGCGAGGCGCGATTTGAGACGGCTCCATGAGTGACCGGTGGCAGGTGAGCCCGGCGCCGGGCGGGACCGGGCGGGCGGGCCGGACGGACCGGCCCTGGTCGGTCGCCAGCGGCGAGGGGCTCGACCAGAGCCCCTGGTTCTACCTGCTCTATCTTCTGTTCTACTTCACGCCCTGGTTCTTCGAAGCGCCGAGCCGGTTCGATGCGATCGCCGGGATCGCCGTGGCGGCGGCGTTCGCGCCGATCTACCTGCTGTGCATGGGCAAGGGGCCGGCGCCGGCCCTGTCAGGCGCGGCGGTCGCGCTGGCGCTCAGCCTGATCCTCGCCCCGCTCAACGGGCTCAGCGGCAATTACGCGATCTTCGCGGTCACCATGGCGGCGAGCGTGCGGCCCAAACGGCTCGCCCTGGCGGCGATGGGCGTCGTCGCGCTGGTTTACCTGCCCGTCTCGGCCTTCCTTTTGCCGGTGTCGATATTCGAGATCGCCCTGACCAGCTTCATCGCGGTGATGGTGGGCCTGGCGACCATGGCCGGGTTCGACACCGCCGAGAAGATGAGCCTGAAGGAGCGCGCTTTGCGCCTCGACGCCGAGCTGGCCGCCGTGCGCGAGCGCGAGCGCATCGCGCGCGATCTGCATGACGTGCTGGGCCACACGCTGACCACGATCGCAGTGAAATCCGACCTCGCGGGACGCCTGATGGATGCCGATCCTGACGCCGCGCGCCGCGAGATCGCCGAGATCCGTGACGCCTCGCGGGCGACGCTGCGCGATGTCCGCGCTGCGGTGGCGGGCATGAACGCCACCACGCTCACCGCCGAGATCGAGCGGGCGCGGCGGTCCCTCGCCAGCGCCGGGGTCGCGCTGACGGTGAGCGGGGATGCGCCCGGCCTCGAACCGCGTGCGGAAACCGCGCTGGGTCTTTCTGTCCGGGAGGCGGCGACCAACATCATCCGCCACGCCGGCGCGAAAACCGCCAGGCTCACCCTCGAACGCAGGGAGAGCCTGGCCCGCATCGAGATCGAGGACGACGGAGGCGGCGCCGCGCCGGTCGAGGGCGAAGGGCTGACCGGCATGCGCCGGCGGCTCGAAGCGCTGGGCGGGCGGCTGAAGACCGGGCGCGGCGAAACCGGCGTGCGGATCGTCGCAGAAGCGCCCGCGAGCGCGAGGCTTGAACCATGATCCGGATCGTCATCGCAGAGGACCAGTCGCTGCTGCGCGGCGCGCTCGCCACGCTTCTCGGGCTCGAACCCGATATCGAGGTCGCCGCCGCGGCGTCCGACGGCGAGGAGGCGCTCTCCCTGGTCGCGCAGCACGATCCCGACGTTCTGGTCGCCGATATCGAGATGCCCGGCCTTACGGGTCTGGACGTGGCCGATACGCTGCGCAGCAAGGGCGCGCGCACGAAAGTGCTGATCGTCACGACCTTCGCCCGGCCGGGCTATCTTCAGCGCGCCCTGCAGGCCGGCGTGCTGGGCTATGTGCTGAAGGACGCGCCCAGCGAAGATCTCGCCGACGCGGTCCGCAAGGTGGCCGCCGGTCAGCGGGCGGTCGCCGCCGAACTCGCCGAGCAGGCCTGGGCGGCGGACGCCGGGCTCACCAATCGCGAGCGGGAGATATTGAGGCTGGTCGAAGCGGGGCGGTCTAACAAGGAGATCGCCCGCGAACTCGACCTGTCGCCGGGCACGGTCCGCAACTATCTGGCCGACGCGGGCGGCAAGCTCGGCGCGGCGAACCGGATCGAAGCCTTCCAGATCGCCCGGCAGAACGGCTGGCTTTAGGGCGCGAACGCAAAAACGCCCCGCTCGTCAGGCGAGCAGGGCGTCTTGTCTGCGTCCTTGCGGCCCCCTCAGACCGGCGGACGCCCTTTGAGCGCGTCGCCGATCGCGGCCAGAACCGCGAGGGCCAGAGCGATGAAGAACAGCCATTTGGCGATCGTCGCGGCCGCGCCGGCCAGCACGCCGAAGCCCAGGACCGCAGCGACGAGCGCGATCAGGGCGAAGGCGAGGGCGAAGCCGAACACGTGCGCTTACTCCGCCGCCGTCGCCGGCTCGTCTTCGGCGAAGAACAGCGCCTGGCTGATCGTCGCGCTGACGGTTTCGGGCATGAACGGCTTGGTGATCAGATAGGTCGGCTCGGGCCGTTCGCCGGTCAGCAGCCGTTCGGGATAGGCGGTGATGAAGATCACCGGCTTGGTCTGCTCGGCGAGGATGTCCTTGACCGCGTCGATCCCGGAGCTGTCGTCGGCGAGCTGGATGTCGGCCAGGATCAGGCCCGGCTTGGTCTCCGAAGCCAGCTTGACCGCCTCGTCGCGCGTGCGCGCCACGCCGACGATCTCGTGCTTCATGCCTTCCACGATCGCCTGGATGTCGAGCGCGATGATCGGCTCGTCCTCGATGATCATGACGCGCGTGGTCAGACCGCCTTCGAGATCGCGCTGGGCCTGGACGAGCTGTTTCTGCGCCTCCTCTTCGGAAATACGCAGGATTTTCGCCGCGTCGGACAGGGAGAACCCTTCCACCGCAGTCAGCAGCATGACCTGACGGGCTTTTGGCGTGATGCGCGACAGGCGTGCGCCGACCCCGTCGCCCTCCTGCGGATCCTCCGCGCCGGGGCCTTCAGGGGTGAAGGTGGCGTGAAACAGCTGGTAGAGCGCGACGCTCGGCGACAGGTCGGTGTCGAAAGACTCCTCGCCGGCGATGACCGCTTCGAGGCACGCCCGGACCCGCGCATCCCCGCTCTCCTGCGAGCCCGTGAGAATGCGGGCGTAGCGGCGCAGGTAAGGAATATGCGGCCGTATGGCGTCGGAGAAACTCATCAAAAACCCTCCCGGACAAACTCGATGTGGCTTCAACGCCGCACGATGCGGGCTGGTTCCATGGCGAACGCCGCGCGTGGAACATAACCAAGGCTAGGGCGTTCAGACCCTCGTGCAACTCGCCGTCTCCAAAGGGGTGGGGCGGCGCCGGTTTTCGCCCGGACCGAACGGATCAGGTAAATGGACGGCATGAGCAAGAAACCCGACGACGAGAAAACGCCTTCGCCCACGGACGCCGCGTCCGCGCGCGAACGGCAGAAACTGATCGGCCGCCGGCTGCAGTCGTTTTTCGACGACACCATCCAGCAGGGCGTGCCCGACGAATTCGAAAAGCTCCTCAGCCAGCTCGACGAGGCCGAAGCCGACCGCGACGGCGAGAAGGCCGACGGCGACGCGCGCAAGGGCGCGGGGAGCTAGGCCATGGACGGTGCTTCCAAACCCGATATCGAACCGCTGTCCAATCGCGAGTTCCGCGAGGAGCTCACCGCCGCGATCCCCTATATGCGGGCCTTCGCGCGAAGCCTGACGAGCAACGACGCCGCCGCCGACGACCTGACCCAGGACGCGCTGGTCAAGGCCTGGCGCGCGCGCGACCGGTTCAAAGCCGGCACGAATTTCCGCGCCTGGGTCTTCACCATCGTCAGAAACCAGTTCTATTCCGACCAGCGCCGGTCCTGGCGCCAGGCGCCGTGGGACGAGGAAAAGGCCAAGCGCACCCTGTCGGGGCCGCAGGGTCTCGATTCGATGATGGCGCTGGACGAGCTGCGCCGCGCGCTTCAGAACCTGCCCGAGGACCAGCGCGAGGCGATCGTGCTCGTCGGCGCGGGCGGCTTCGCCTATGAGGAGGCCGCGACCATCTGCGGCTGCGCGGTCGGCACGATCAAGAGCCGGGTGAGCCGGGCGCGCAAGGCGCTGGCCGCCATGCTGGAGGAAGGCGCGGACGCTCTGCCCGACACCGACGAGGGTGAAACCGCCACCGATGCGGCGGAGCTTCTGATGGCTGAAGTGGACGCCCTTGCAAACGGCCGGCGCAACCGCTAGCCGGGGAGGCCGAAGCCAGCGAGGCACGGCGCATGGAATTCAGGCCGAAGCGCGGATTGCGGCTGCAACTGATTGCTGTGCTCGCGATCGCGCTGAGCCCGCTGCTTCTGCTGTCCGCCGTCCAGTCCTGGTTCGAGTACCGTGACGAGCGCCGGCAGGAGACGCGGCTGCTTTTCTCCACATCCCTGGTTGCGAGCCAGGACCTCGAGGCGGCGCTACAACGTGCAAGCGGAATGGCGGCCGCGGTGTCGTCGCGCGCCTTCGCGTTCCTGACCGACGCCGAGGGTTGCCAGCGCGCGTTCGCCCGGATCGCCGAGACCGACGAGATGATCGCCAACATCTCGCTGATCGACACGGACGGCCGGCCGGTGTGCAGCTCCATGCCCGCCCCGCCGGAAGCGAACGCCTCGGAGCGGCGATTTTTTCAACGTCTCAGATCGGGGGCCCAGGCCTCGTTTTCCCGGGTCTACTTCGGTCCGATCTCACGCCGGCCCGTGATCGTCGCCGGGCGCCGGGTGACCTCGGCGAGCGATGGAGGCTTCGCCGGCGCGATCGCGGTTTCGGTCGATTTGAGCGCAGCCTCGGGTCTTCTGCGTCAGGACTTTCTTCCTGCAGGCGCGGCGATCGCGCTAATCGACGAGGGCGGCGTCACGCCGCTCTATGACGCTGGCGCGGGTGGGCCGAGTTTCGACCTCTCACTGCTCGACATCGCGCTCGAAGCGGGCAGCCCCGGCGAGCCCGAGCGCGTGCCGTCGCAAGACTTCGCGCCGGGCTACACGGTCATCACCGCCCCGCTGATCGAGGACGAGCTGGGCCTGCTGATCGCCGCGCCCACGCGCGAGATCAACGCCTGGGGCGGGCTGGACGTGCTGGGCACGTTGCTCATCCCCACGATCATGTGGCTGCTGGCGCTGGCCTGCGTTTGGATCGCGATCGACCTCTTCGTGCTGCGCTGGCTGACCTATCTGGGGCGCATGGCGCGACTCTATGGCGGGGGGCGCTTCGACCTGCCCGCAAGGCGCGCGCGCAGCGCGCCCTACGAGGTGCGCGAGCTGGCCGACACGATGGAGCGGATGGCGCAATCGCTCGAACGCCAGACCAGCGAGCTCGAGGACGTGGTTGAACAGCGCGGCGCGCTGCTGCGGGAAATCCACCACCGGGTGAAGAACAATCTGCAGATCATCGTCAGCCTGCTCAATCTGCAGGCCGGCCGGCTTGACGATGAACGCGCGCGCGCGCCGCTGTTCGAGGCGCGCCGGCGCATCAATGCGCTCGCCATGGTCCATCGCAGCCTCTACGAGGCCGAGGACCTGCGCTATGTGCAGATGCGCGGCTTCCTCGACCAGCTGGTCGCAAACCTCACCGACGTGTCGCGCGACGACCGGCTGATCGAGGTGACCGTGCACTCCGACGAGATCGCCTTCACGCCCGACCAGACCGCCCCGCTGGCGCTGTTCGTCACCGAAGCGGTGACCAACGCCTTCAAGCACGCCTTCGAGGGGCGCACGCACGGCCGGATCGAGGTGCGGCTGAGCTGCATCGAGGACGAGTGTGTCGTCGAGGTGATCGATGACGGGACCGGCGCGGCGGAAGGCGCCGCGCGCGGCACCGGCTCGTCACTGATGCAGGCCTTCGCCACCCAGCTCGGCGGCGTGGTCGAGGAGGGCGCGCCCGAAGGCGGCGGCCACCGGGCGGCGCTCCGCTTCCCGAACTGACAATCGATCCAGAGGCATAAAGGCATGCAGGCGGCGGGAACCTTGCCGGGCCGGTTCACGTTCTCAAGGACGTGTCAACCTGTTGGAGGCAAAAAATGAAATTGTTCGCCGCAACGCTTTTCTCGCTGCTCTTCCTCGCGCTGGGCGGCTGCAACACGATCCAGGGCTTCGGCCAGGACGTCGAGAACACCGGTGAAGCCATCGAAGACGCTGGCGAATAAGCGCGGGAGGTGAGCCATGTTCGCAGCGACCGCAGCTGTACGGAGACGACCCCCGTGACCCAGTCTTTCAAATCGGACAAGCAGCGCCGCGAGGACGTGCGCCGCGCGGCCGATCCCGATGACGACAAGGCCCTGCTCGACGAGCTCGATTTCGGGCAGAGCACCACGCGTCTGGCCATGTACCTGGCCGCGACCGGCCTCGGCGCCGCCGCGCTGGTCGCGATCGTGATGGGCTAGACGCCGGCCGCGGTCACCCCTGCGAGCACGACAAGCGCCGCCGCTGCGACCCAGCGGGCGGCGCTCGCGCGTGTGAGGGCCGCCAGAGCGCCCGCGCCCGCCCCGGCTGCGATCATCGCCGGCGCGGTGCCCAGCCCGAACCCGGCCATGACCAGCGCGCCCTGCGCGGCCGAGCCCGAAAGCCCCGCGTAAAAGGTCGTCACATAGACCATCGCGCACGGCACCAGCCCCCAGGCGAGCCCCAGCCCGACCGCGCCCAGCCGGTGAAGCCTGTGCAGCCGCCGCGTCATCGGGCCGGCGAGCCGGGCGGCGGCCTGTCCCAGCCGCCCGCCGAAAAGCGGGATTTCCAGCACCGTGAGCGCGGCGATCAGCAGCACCACCGCTGAGAGATAGCGCGCCAGAAGCCGCGCGGCCTCGGGCGGGGCGGCGCTCTGAAAGCCCTGACCCAGCCAGCCCGCGATCGCGCCCAGCGCGACATAGACCGCGATCCGCCCTGCGCTCGCCAGCGACACCGTGCGCGCCCGGGCGAGCACGGGCCGGTCGCTTCCCGCCGCGCCGATCGCCGCGGCGATTCCTGAGCACATCGTCAGACAGTGAAGACTGGCGGCGAATCCCGCGATCAGCCCGGCGAGAAAGTCGAGCTCGGCGCGGCCGCCCAGAAGCGGCCCGATGTCCAGACCTGGGTGTGTCAACGTGTCGCCTCGCCTGCATCGAAAGCGCTTCTACCCGCGTTCAATCCGCCGAGCGCCCTTGGCTGGCTGGATATCACGGCCCGCCGAGACGCGCGCGCAGGCCGGGTGCGTTCGGGCGTGAGGCATATTGCCCTACTTCCCATACGTCTTTGTACCCGCAAGGAAGGGGCGGACTTTACGGGACTTTCCTCATGGAGGGGCGAATGACCGCGCTCGCGGCAGACAAACGGACCGGCTTCGACGCCAACGCCATGATCGTGACGGCCATCTGCGCGCTGGGCGCGGTGTGGGCGCTGATCGCGGCGGCCAACGGCGCTGACGCCGCCATGCGCACCCACGCCTGGGTGATCGGGATCGGCTTCGTGCTGGGCCTGTTCGCGATGGTGGGGGTGTACTCCAGCAACGGCGTGCTGAACGACAAGACCGAGTACGCCGAGAACGTCGTCAAATACGGCGTCGTCGCCTCCATGTTCTGGGCGATCGCAGGGCTTCTGGTCGGCGTAATCATCGCCTTCCAGCTCGCCTTCCCCGACATATTGCAGCATCCCGCGCTCGAGGAGTTCAATTTCGGACGGCTGCGGCCGGTGCACACCAGCGCGGTGATCTTCGCCTTCGGCGGCAACGTGCTGATCGCCACGAGCTTCTATGTCGTCCAGCGCACCTGCCGGACTCGGCTGGCGGGCGGGATCTGGCCCTGGTTCGTGTTCTGGGGCTACCAGCTCTTCATCGTGGTCGCGGCGACCGGCTACCTGCTGGGCATCACCCAGGGCAAGGAATACGCCGAGCCCGAATGGTACGCGGATCTGTGGCTGACGCTGGTCTGGGTCGTCTACCTGCTGGTCTTCCTGGGCACGCTGGCCAAGCGCAAGGAACCCCACATCTACGTGGCGAACTGGTTCTACCTGGCCTTCATCGTGACCATCGCGATGCTGCACGTGGTCAACAACCTGGCCATGCCGGTCTCCCCGATCGGCTCGCGCAGCTTCTCCGCCTTCGCCGGCGTTCAGGACGCGCTGACCCAGTGGTGGTACGGCCACAACGCCGTGGGCTTCTTCCTGACCGCCGGCTTCCTGGCGATCATGTACTACTTCATCCCCAAGCGGGCCGAGCGGCCGGTCTTCTCCTACCGGCTGTCGATCATCCACTTCTGGGCGCTGATCTTCATCTACATCTGGGCCGGCCCGCACCACCTGCACTACACCGCGCTGCCTGAATGGGCGCAGACGCTGGGCATGACCTTCTCGGTGATCCTGTGGATGCCCAGCTGGGGCGGCATGATCAACGGCCTGATGACGCTTTCGGGCGCGTGGGACAAGCTTCGCACCGATCCGGTGATCCGGATGCTCGTCGTCTCTGTGGCCTTCTACGGCATGTCGACCTTCGAAGGCCCGGTGATGTCGATCCGGGCGGTCAATTCGCTCAGCCACTACACCGACTGGACGATCGGCCACGTGCACTCCGGCGCTCTGGGCTGGGTGGGCTTCATCAGCTTCGGCGCGATCTACTGCCTGGTGCCGTGGCTCTGGAAGCGCAAGGGGATGTTCTCCCGCGCGCTGATCGAGTGGCACTTCTGGATCGCGACCCTGGGCATCCTTCTGTACATCACCTCGATGTGGGTCAGCGGGATCATGCAGGGCCTGATGTGGCGGGCGTACAACTCGCTGGGCTTCCTCGAATACTCGTTCGTCGAGACCGTCGAGGCGATGCACCCCTACTACATCATCCGCGCCCTGGGCGGCGTTCTGTACCTGGTCGGCGCGCTGCTAATGGCCTGGAACGTCTACAAGACCATCAAGGGCGACGTGAAGAAGACCGAGGACGAGGCCCAGCCTCAGTCCGCCGCCATCCAGCCGGCCGAGTAAGGGGGGACCTGAAATGGCCAAGAAAACCAATCCGATCTGGGGCTGGCACAAGAAGGTTCTCGAGCAGAACTCGATCGTGCTCACCGCCGGCGTGCTCGTCGTGGTCTCCATCGGCGGCATCGTCGAGATCGCCCCGCTCTTCTATCTCGACGAAACCATCGAAGAGGTGGAGGGCGTGCGCCCCTACACCCCGCTCGCGGTGATGGGCCGGGACATCTACATTCGCGAGGGCTGCTACACCTGCCACTCGCAGATGATCCGCCCGCTGCGCGACGAGGTGGAGCGCTACGGCCACTACTCGCTGGCCGCCGAGAGCATGTACGACCACCCCTTCCAGTGGGGCTCCAAGCGGACGGGGCCCGATCTGGCACGGGTCGGCGGCAAGTATTCCGACGAATGGCACCGCGACCATTTCCGCGATCCGCGCTCGGTCGTGCCTGAATCGATCATGCCGCCCTACGCCTTCCTGGCCGACACCCCGCTTGAGATCGACGTGGTCGAGGGCCGGCTGAAGGCGCTGATGCGCGTGGGCGTGCCCTATGACGAGCAGGGCCGGCTCGAGAACGCGGTGAACGACGTCTACACCCAGCTCGACCCGTTCTCTTCGGACTACGACGCTTTCCTCGAGCGCTATCCGGGCGCGCCGATCCGCGATTTCGACGGCAACGACCGGATCGTCTCCGAGCTCGACGCGCTGATCGCCTACATCCAGGTGCTCGGCACCATGGTCGACTTCGAGACCTACGAAGCCGACGCCGACGAGAATCTGAGGTAGCCCGGGATGTACGAACCGCTCTCCAGCTTCGCGCAGACCTGGGGCCTTCTGCTGTTCGTCGCCTTCTTCATCGGCGCGGCGGTCTACGCCTTTTGGCCGAAGAACAAGGACAAGTTCGAAGAGGCCGCCCGCGTCCCGCTCGAAGACGACGACCGGCCCGCCGCCGCTGAAGAAAGCGCCGGAGACAAGGATCGCAGCCATGACTAAAGAGACCGACAAAAGTCCTGCCGGCGAAAAGCCCGAAGTGGACGCCTATTCCGGCGTGGACACGACCGGACACGAATGGGACGGCATCAAGGAGCTGGATAATCCGCTCCCGCGCTGGTGGCTGTGGATCTTCTACGCCACCATCGCCTGGGCGGTGGTCTACATGATCTTCATGCCGGCCCTGCCCGCCCCGCCGGGCTTCGACGGACACACCCGCGGGCTGCGCAATCACTCCGAGCGCGCCAACGTCACCGAGGCGCTGGCCGAACTTCAGGCCTCGCGCGGGCCGATGTTCGCCCGGCTTCAGCAGGCGGCGGCAGACGGGGGTATTGAAGCGATCGAGCGCGATCCCGAACTGTTGAACTTCGCACTGGCCGCCGGCGAAAGCGCGTTCGGCGACAATTGCGCGACCTGCCACGGCGCCGGCGCTCAGGGCTTCATCGGCTATCCGAACCTGAACGACGACGTGTGGATCTGGGACGGCACGTTCGAGGGCATCCAGTACACCCTGCACAAGGGCATCCGCTGGGAGCAGAACCCCGACACCCGCTTCTCCCAGATGCCGGCCTACGGGCAGGACGGACTTCTCAGCCGTGAGGAGATCGCTGCGGTCGCCGACCACGTCATGACCCTGGCGGGCATGATCGAGCCCACCGAGGCGGGCCGGACCGTCGGTACCGAGATCTTCAACCAGCAGTGCTCGACCTGCCACGGCGCGGACGGGACCGGAGACCGGACCATCGGCGCGCCGAACCTGGTGGACCGGGACTGGCTCTACGGATCGGAGCCCGAGAACATCCGGGCGAGCATCTATCGCGGGCCCTACGGCGTGATGCCGGCCTGGGAGGAGCGCCTGGACGAGGAAGTCATCACTGCGCTCGCCGCCTATGTCTTCTTGCTGGGCGGAGGCGAACGCGAAGCCTTCACCGAAGCCGCGCTCGATCCTGCGATCAGCGGCGGCGCAGACACGGACGGAGCCGCCGGGCGCTAGACCCGGCGGCGCCCGCCCTGGCCGGGACGCCCGGCCGGAGAGGTCGATGGAACTGATCAAAAACAGGCCCGCGCCGAAGGCCAAGGCCGCCGACGGCGTCGCGGTGCACGACGCCGAGCCTGTGAACTCGCCCGAACGGCGCGAGCTCTACCACAAGCGCGAGCCGATCTATCCCAAGCTGGTGCACGGCAAGTTCCGCAGCGCCAAGTGGATCTTCATGATCCTGGCGCTGGGCGTTTACTACCTGCTGCCCTTCGTGCGCTGGGACCGCGGCCCGGGCGCGCCCGATCAGGCCGTGCTCGTCGATTTCGCGAACGCGCGCTTCTACTTCTTCTTCATCGAGCTGTGGCCGCAGGAGGTGTTCTACATCACCGGCCTTCTGATCCTGGCCGCGCTGCTGCTGTTTCTGGTGACCGCCCTGTTCGGCCGGGTGTGGTGCGGTTACGCCTGCCCCCAGACGGTCTGGACCGATCTGTTCATCGCCGTCGAACGCCTGTTCGAGGGCGACCGCAACAAGCGCATGCGGCTGGATAAACAGCCCTGGAGCTTCGACAAGGCCTGGCGGAAGATTTCCAAGCACGCGGTCTGGCTGGTCATCGCGGCGGCCACCGGCGGGGCGTGGATCCTGTATTTCCACGACGCCTTCGCGGTGCTGGAGAATTTCTTCACCGGCCAGGCGGCGCTGACGAGCTATCTCTTCTTCGCCATCCTGACCTTCACCACCTACACGCTCGCCGGCACGATGCGCGAGCAGGTGTGCACCTACATGTGTCCCTGGCCGCGCATCCAGGCGGGGCTGACCGACCAGCAATCGCTGAACGTCATGTACCGGGTCGACCGCGGCGAGCCGCGCGGCGCGCACAAGAAGGGCGAGAGCTGGGAGGGCCGGGGCGACTGCATCGACTGCAAGGCCTGCGTGGCGGCCTGTCCGATGGGCATCGACATCCGCGAAGGCGCCCAGCTCGAATGCATCGGCTGCGCGCTGTGCATCGACGCCTGCGACGAGATCATGGTCAAGGTGAACCGGCCCAAGGGCCTGATCGCCTATGACACCGACCTCAATATCGAGCGCCGGATGAAGGGCGAGAAGACGCAGTTCAACCTGCTCCGCCCGCGCGTGATCCTGTATGCGGCGCTGATCGCGGCGGTGTCGGGCCTGATGCTGTTCGGGCTGATCAACCGCTCCGAGCTCGAGCTCAACTCCTATCGCGACCGCAATCCGAACTTCGTGACCCTGAGCGACGGCACGGTGCGCAACGGCTATACGCTGACGGTCCTGAACAAGGCCGGCGAGCCGCGCACGCTGGACGTCTCGCTTCAGACCGATCCGATGATGCGCATGCGGGTGATCGGCGCCACCGAAGCCGCGCCGACCCGGCTTGCGGTGCCTGCGGATACGACACAGGATTTCCGCATCTTCCTGTCGCTGCCGCCCGAAGCGGTGGATCGCGCCTCGGAAGACGTCACGTTCGTGGTCACCGATCCGGCGACCGGAGAGACCGCCCGCACCGAGGCGGTGTTCATTACAGGAGAGGGCGGCAGATGAGCACCGGCGACTGGAACGACGTTCACGAGGGCCCGGCGAAGTTCAGGATCAAGGGCTGGCACGTGCTGGCGATGATGGTGGCGTTTTTCGGCGTCATCTTCACGGTGAACACGCTTTTCATCACCCTGGCGCTGGGCAGCTTTCCCGGCGAGCAGACCCGGCGCTCCTACATGCAGGGCCTGCAATACAACGATGTCATCGCCGAGCGCGAAGCCCAGGCGGCGCTGGGCTGGACGGCGGCGGCCAATCTCACCGCCGAGACCGTGATCGTCAGCGTGCGCGACGCGAACGCGAACCCGGTGACCAATCTGCAGCTCGAAGGCGCGCTGCGCCGGCCCGCCGACATGGATCTCGACCACGCCCTCGCCTTCGAGGAGATCCGGCCCGGCGTCTATTCCGCGCCGGTGAGCGGGCTTCTGGAAGGCCGTTATATTCTTGAAGCGCAGTCGGCGGGCGAATTGCCCTTCGTTCTGGAGAGCGAGCTGTGGCGGCGCTAGACGCCGGTTTCGCGCCTTCAGCCCCCTCCCCGCTCGACGAGCGCCGCGAGGAGGCCGCCGCCCATGTGCGCGCCGGCCCCGAAGAGGGGCGCAAGCGCCTCGATCTCGCGGTCACCGGAGCGACCTGTGCGGCCTGCATCCAGAAGATCGAAGGCGCGCTCACGAAGATGGACGGCGTCAGGCGCGCGCGGCTGAACCTCTCCACCGGCCGGCTGGGCGTGGAGTTCGCCGGCGCCGACGAGCGGGCGGGCGATTTCCTCATGGCGGTCGAGGCGCTGGGCTACGGCGCGCGGCCCTACTCCGCCGAAGCCGCCGACGACGCCCGCACCCGCGAGGAAAAGCGCCTTCTGCGCGCGCTGGCCGTCTCCGGCTTCGCGATGATGAACGTGATGCTGCTCTCGATCAGCGTCTGGGCGGGCGAAGGCGAGATGGACCTCGCCACCAAGACGCTGATGCACTGGATCTCGGGGCTTATCGCGCTTCCGGCGGTGGCCTATGCCGGGATGCCCTTCTTTGAAAGCGGCTGGCGGAGCCTCAAGGCGCGGCGGGTCAATATGGACGTGCCGATCTCGCTGGCGGTGCTGCTGGCGTGCGTTCTGTCGATCTACGAGACCGCGATGGGTCATGGCGAGGCGTATTTCGACGCCGCGGTCATGCTGCTCTTCTTTCTGCTGATCGGCCGCTATCTCGACCAGCGCCTGCGCGCCAAGGCCGGCCGGGCCGCGCGCGATCTCGCCTCGCTGCAGGCCTCCATCGCCCACAGGATCGGCGAGGACGGCGCGGTGAAGGCCGTGCCCGCCCGCGACGTCGCGCCCGGCGAGCTTCTGCTGATCAAGACCGGCGAGCGCTTCCCCGTGGACGGCGTGATCGAGACCGGCGACAGCCGGGCCGACGCGGCGCTGGTCACCGGAGAGACCGAACCGGTCGCCCTGACGCCCGGCGCGGAGGCGTTTTCGGGGATGATCAATCTCGGCGCGCCGGTGAAACTGCGCGCCAGCGCGGCGAGCGCAGACTCCCTGCTGGCAGAGATCGCCCGGCTGGTCGAAGCCGGCGAGCAGTCGAAATCGCGCTACGTGCAGTACGCCGACCACGCTGCGCGCGCCTATGTGCCGGCGGTGTTCGTCATGGCGGCTGCGACCTTGCTGGGCTGGCTCGCGATCGGCGGCTCGCCGCACGACGCGATCATGAACGCGATCGCGGTGCTGATCATCACCTGCCCCTGCGCGATGGCGCTGGTCGCCCCGGCGGTACAGGTGGTCGCCTGCGGACGGCTGTTTCAGGCCGGCGTGCTGGTCAAATCCGGCGATGCGCTGGAGCGGCTGGCCGATGCGAAAACCGTCGTCTTCGACAAGACCGGCACGCTGACCCGCGGCGCGCCGGAACTTCTGAACGGCGAAACCCTGGGCGCCGAGACCATAGAGACCGCCGCCCGACTCGCCCGCGCCTCGCGCCATCCGCTCAGCCGCGCCGCCGTCCGGGCCGCAGGGCCGGGAAAGCTGGCCGAGGCGGTGACCGAGACCGCCGGAGGCGGGCTGGAGGGCCTGGTCGACGGCCGCCTCGTGCGCTTCGGCTCGGCGCGCTTCTGCGAGGTGGACAGCACTGGCGACGCCGCGCTGGAAGCCTGGCTGTCGGTCGAGGGGCGCGCGCCCGTGCGCTTCGTCTTCTCCGACGCGCTGCGCCCCGGCGCGGCCGAAGCGTTGCGCGCGCTCGAGGCCCAGGGCCTGTCCAGCGAGCTTCTGAGCGGGGATCGCGCCGAACCGGTGGCCTCGGCCGCCGAAGCGCTGGAGATCGGCCGCTGGAAAGCCGGCCTCAAACCCCAGGACAAGATCGCCCGGATCGAGGCGCTGAAGGCTGAAGGCCTCGCCCCGGTCATGGTGGGCGACGGGCTGAACGACGCGCCGGCGCTTGCGAGCGCCTACGTTTCGATCTCGATGGGCTCGGCCGCCGAGATCAGCCGTGACGCGGCCGATCTCGTGGTTCAGGGCGACCGTCTGACCGCCATTCCGCGCGCGGTGGAGATCGCGCGGACGGCCAAGCGCCGGATGATGGAGAATTTCGCGCTGGCGAACATCTATAACGCCATCGCCGTGCCGCTGGCGGTGTTCGGCCTGGTCAATCCGCTGGTCGCCGCGCTCGCCATGTCGAGCTCGTCGATCGTCGTCATGCTCAACGCGCTGAGGCTCGCCCGCTCGTGACCGCGATACTCTGGCTCATCCCCGCCGCCCTGGCGCTCGGCGCGCTCGGGCTCGTCGCCTTCTTCTGGTCGATGCGCTCGGGCCAGTACGAGGACATCGAAGGCGCGGCCGAACGCATCCTCATCGACGAGGACAAACCCATCGTCGATGAGGACGAGCCGGAAAGCGAAGACCCGCGCGAGCGCTAGGCTTCGCTGGTCTTCTCGGCGAGTTCGCGCGCGCTCGGCATCGGCTTGGGCGCGAAGTCCTTATAGGCCCGCCAGCTCGCATGCGCGATCAGCGGGAAGGTCACCGCCAGCCCGATCAGGAAGAACGCAGCGCCCAGCGCGACGAAGAAGGCGATCAGAAGCGCCCACGTGCCCATCACGAAGGGCTGGGCGAACACCGCCTTGACGCTGGCCACCATGGCGGTGACCGCGTCCACGTCCTGATCGACGATCATCGGAAAGCTCAGCGCGGAGACCATGAAGGCCGCAAACCCCAGCGCCGCGCCGATCGCCGTGCCGACCGCCAGAAGCGTCACGCCCGACGGATCGGAGAACAGGAAGCTCGCCGTGCTGGCGATCCGGTAGTCCGCGTCGCCGGCGGCGAACATCACGAACAGGAACTGCGCCAGACGCGCCCAGGCCAGGAAGAAGACGAAGAGCAGGACGGTCAGAAGACCCATCTGGGTCAGCCGGCTCGGCGAGATCCGCCAGAAGTCGAGCATGCCCGGCGTCTCGCCGTCATGAAGCTTCTGGCTGACGCAATAGATGCCCACCGCGAAGACCGGGCCGACGAGCGCGAAGCCGCCCACGAAGACCGGCACGAAACCCGCCATGCCCAGCATGGAGAGCCCCAGCGTGATCGCGATGCCCAGAAGCGTGAAGGTCGCGCCGTATCCGATCGAGGTGACGGGGGCTGCGCGCATGTCCGCGATACCGCCCTTGATCCAGCTCCAGGGCGCGTCGCGCCGTACTTTTTCAAGCGTCACCATGATGGTCTCTCCCCGACCGATCCGCATCGGCTCGTCCGCCGAATTACACCTACGAAGCTTGCGGTATTCGCCCCGCTTCCGCAACAGTGAACAACGTTCACGAATTCGCCGGAACGCGCTAGGCTCGGGTTCGGCGGACATAGCGGCAGGCGAGCGAGAACGATGGGCGGACGCTTCGAATTTGGCGGCGGCACGGCGGTGATCACCGGCGCGGCTAGCGGCATCGGCGAGGCGCTGGCCGAGGCGCTCGCCGCCCGCGGCTGCAATCTCGCTTTGGCCGATATAGACGAGGCGGGCGTGAAGGCGGTCGCCAATCGCCTGAATTCAAACACCGTTCGCGCCACGGCCCATAAGCTCGACGTCTCCGATCCGGCAGCGCCCGCGGCCTTCGCCGAGACCGTGAAGGCCGAGCATGGCGGAGCGACCCTTCTGGTCAACAACGCCGGCATCGCCGCGGGCGGCACGTTCGACGAAATCACGCCTGAGGTCTTCGATCAGGTGATGGCGGTAAATTTCCACGGCGTCGTGGCGATGAGCCGGGCCTTCCTGCCGCTTCTAAAGGCCGCACCCGCTTCGAGGCTCGTGAACATCTCCTCGATCTTCGGCGTGGTCGCGCCTCCCGGTCAGACCGCCTATTGCGCCAGCAAGTTCGCCGTGCGGGGCTTTTCGATGGCGCTGGCGCATGAGCTCGAAGGCTCGAATGTCGGCGTCACGGTGGTCCATCCCGGCGGCGTCGCCACGAAGATCGCCGAGAACGCCCGCATCCCCGAAGACGCCGACCCCGAGGAGGTGGCAGCGGCGAAAGCCCACGCCAAGGCGGCGCTGATCATGCCCCCGCCCCGCGCCGCGGAGATCATCCTCAGCGGCGTGGAGCGGGGCAAACGCCGGGTGCTCGTGGGCAACGACGCCCAGCTCGCCGCGATCTTCGAGCGGCTGCTGCCGGCGAGCTACATGGCGGTCATGCGCCGCCGGGTGAGCGCGCGCTAGTTTTCGGTCGCCGCCGCCTGCGCGTCGATCCAGTTGCGCATCTTCGTTTCGAGATAGCCCAGCGGCACCCCGCCCTCTTCCAGGATCGTGTCGTGGAAGGCGGAAAGGTCGAAATCGGCGCCCAACCGCGCCTCTGCATCCGAGCGCAGCTCGCGGATCAGCAGCTCGCCGGTCTTGTAGGCCAGCGCCTGGCCCGGCCAGCTGATATAGCGGCTGACCTCGTTGGTGATGTTCAGCGGCGCGAGGGCGGAGTTCTCGAGGAAACACGCCTCGGCCTCCTCACGGGTCCAGCCGTACCAGTGGATGCCGGTGTCGGCGACCAGCCGGCAGGCGCGCCACATCTCGTAGGTCAGCGCGCCGAACCGGTCGTACGGGTCCTCGTAAAAGCCCATGTCGTAGCCGAGATACTCCGCATAGAGCCCCCAGCCCTCGCCGAAGGCGGTGATGTAGGTCTCGCGCCGGAAATCGGGCACGTCCTGCATTTCCTGGGCGAGCGCGATCTGGTGGTGATGGCCCGGCACCGCCTCGTGCAGGGTCAGCGCGGGCAGCTCGTAAAGCGGGCGCTGGTCGAGCCGGTAGGTGTTGACCATGTAGCCGCCCGCCTCGCCGTTCTCCGCATCGCCCGGCCAGTAGCGCGCCGTCGTGTAGTTCGGCGCCAGAGCGGCGGGCACGGCGCGCACGCCGTAAGGAAGGCGCGGCAAACGGTCGAAGAAGGCGGGCATGGCGTCGTCGGCCTTCTTGGACAGGTACGACGCCGTCATCATCAGCTCCATCTCGCTGTCCGCGTAGAAGCGCGGATCGGTGCGCAGGAACTGAAGGAAGTCCGCGAACGAGCCCTCGAAGCCGGTCTCGGCGATGACCTCCTCCATCTCGGCGCGGATGCGCGCCACTTCCGAAAGGCCGCGCTGATGAACCGCCTCAGGGCTGGTATCGAGCGTGGTGTGCATGCGCACGAGGTCGGAATAGAACGCGTCCCCGCCGGGCAGGGCGCGGGCGCCCAGCGTCTCGCGCGCGCCGGGGATGTATTCGTTCACGAAGAAGCGATGCAGCTCGCGCAGGGCCGGCAGGGCCTCTTCCTCGATCGCCCGCAAGGCCGCCGCCTCGAGGCGCTCGCGCTCCTGCATGCTCAACGTATCGGGCAGGCCCCGCAGCGGCGCGAACAGCGTGCTGTCTTCGGGCGCGACGATCTGGGCTTCGATCTGGTCGGCGACGCCGGGCAGGATCTCGCGCGGCTGGGTGATCCCGAGCTCGAGCCCGCGCTCCAGCCAGGCCTGGTGCTGATCGAAATAGGCCGGCAGCGCCTCGATCCGCGCGATCCAGGCTTCGGCCTGTTCGGGCGTGCGCAGGCGGGTGCCCATCGCGACGAAGTTCGGGCTGGTGTGAAACCCGCTGTCGTTGGTGAAGGGCGTCATCGCCGCGCGCGTGGACGGGATCGCCGCCGCGCTTTCAAGCAGATAGGCGAGCACGGCGTAGCTGGCGGCCTGATCGCCGGGCAGGGCGCCCGGATCGATCGCTTCGAGCCGCGCGAGGAATTCCGCCATCGCAGAATCGCGCGCCGCGACCGCCTCATAGCTGGCATCGGGCCAGCGCGAGGCCGCGTCGAGATCGCCGCGCCGCCCCTTGCCGATCACGTCGCGCGCCTCGTTGAAGGCTTCATAGTCGGCGATCAGCGCCTCGAGGTCCTCCGCCGGATCAGCGAAGGCGGGCGCGGCCAGCAGGACGGCGAGAAGAACGATCAGCACACGCATCAGCAGGCATTCCTTGGCTTCAGGTTTCACCGCCAGTCTAACCGCACCGCCGGGGTGCGCCAGCCGTCCGTTCAGGGACGGGCGCGCCCGGCGAGGATTGCAAAGCAGACCGGGTCAGACGCCGCTCCGTCGGCAGGCGTCAGGCGTTGGACCGGCGCCGTCTCGCCTGTAGTCGGCAGATAGCTCAAAACCACCTCCTCTTGGCCGTCGAGAATGCGGAAAGCTGAAGGCTGCGTGGCGTCGCCGACAGCCCCCGCGACGCGTTCGAGCAGGATCATGCCCGGCTCGAAAACGCCGGCGGCGGGGCCTTCGGGATCGACCTCGGCGATGAGGAAGCCTTCACCGCCGTCCTCGCGCGGCGCCAGGGTCATGCCGTACACGAACACGGGCTCGAGGCCGGTCTCGACCACCCCGCAGGCGCCGAACGTGTCGGGGTGCAGAACGATCGTCTCCCCCTGTACGATATGGCGCTGATAGAGATCGGCGACGTCCACGCCGGTCGCAGTGCGCACCGCCGCGACGAAGCCTTCAGGCGCGGACGGTTCGGCCGGATTTTGGTACATCGCCGCCAGCACGTCGTCGAGATCCATCCCGCCATTCGTCGCCTGACGGACGCGATGCTCCACCAGAGCGGCGAAGAGTTTTCCGCGCAGATAGGGCAGGCGCTGCAGATCGAAATCGGTCCAGAAGCCTTCCGCGATGGCGGCGTTGGGCGCGGTGCGCACCGGCGAGCTCATGTACTCGGCGAGAAACTCGTTCCAGTGGCCGATCGCGGCGGCGGCGTCCCAGGCGCCGCCCAGAAGTCCGGCCCGGGTGGTGACGAAATCGGTGAACCCTTCGGAGAACCAATAGCCGTAGGGCTCGTTTGCGCCTTGGGGCAGCCCGCCGAGGCGCAGCGGCAGCCAGGTGTGCGCGTGTTCGTGCACGAGAATGCGCTGAAGGATGTCGGGCGGGGTGTTCGCCGTTCCGAACAGCGCGAACGCGTCGTCCAGGTTGGTGCCGCCGAAACTCGACATGCCCGGCGCGGCCGCGACCGGCAGGCCGGTGACCAGATACGGCTCGGCCCGGTCGTCGAAATAGAGAAGATTGGACCGTACCGCCGCTTCGGTCGCCGCAGCGATCAGGTCCGCATCCATCTGCCCGCGCACGGCGACGCGTACCTGCGCGCCGTCGATATCGATCGCTCTCACGGTGAAATCGCCCGCGGCGATCACGGACGGCCCGACATCGGCCAGGGTGAGGCCTTCGTGTTCGAGATCGGACGCCAGCGCCCATTCCTCGGGCGTTTCAAAGCGCACGGAGACCGGCGTGTCGCCCGGCGCGTCAGGCCGAATGAGCGCGGTATGTCCGATCATGTGCACGTATCCGGGCCGCACCCAGGGCCGGTAATTGTCGTCGGGCTCGGCGGCCGGCTCGCCGTCCCGGTCCTGGATTACGCGCCAGGTGACGGTGAGCGGCGCGCCGGGGGCGTGCGACACCGCGCGGCGGCCGGGCGCGGCCGGATCGGCTGCGGCCAGGGTCCCGCCCTCCACGGCGAGGTCCTCGATCCCGCGCCAAAGGTCGTCTTCGCCGCCCCAGCTGGTCGGCAGGACGAGTTCGGTCATCCCGTCGGCGTCACCGCTGAATTGCAGCGTCATGGTGACGGCGGCGGGCGCGTCTGGCGAAGCGGTTATGGCGATGGTGTAGTCCAGCCCCGGCGTCGCAGCCTGAAGGGCGGCGGCGAGCAAGCTCAGCATGGCGTCTCCCCTGTTGACTTTACGGGGAAACTAAGCAGAGCGCGCCGGGCCGGGCTAATGAAGATTTGGAAAGCTCACCGTCTGCGCTCGGCAAGCGCTTCGGGGGTCAGCCCCAATGCTTTCGCCACGAGCCGGTCGGCCAGGCGGCCCGGCAGGATCGCGAGCAGGAATTGCTGATAGGGCTCGGGCGTGACGATCGTGTTCAGCTTCGGCTTTTTCGCCGTGAGGCCTTTGAAGATCGCCTCGGCGACTTTCGAGGGCGGCAGCCCGTCCCGGCCGCGCGAGAGCATGTATTTCAGCACGCGGTCGATCGGCCCGGCGTAATCGGTGTGCGCATAGAGATCGGGATCGATTTCCTCGGCCTTGTCCCAGATCGGCGTGGCGATGGGTCCCGGATTGATGGCGACGACGTCGATCCCGTACATCATCAGCTCGCGGCGGAGGCCCTGAGTGAAGGCTTCCAGCGCGAATTTCGAGCAGGCGTAGGGGGTGACGAGCGGAGAGGCGTTCAGCCCCGCCACCGAGGAAATGTTGACGATCCGCCCCGGCGGGCCCTTTCGCGTTTCGCCTGCGCCCAGAAGCGGCGCGAAGGCCTTGGTCACGCGGTGCTGGCCGGTGACGTTCACATCGAGCTGGCGCGCCATCTCGCCCTCGGCCAGGTGCAGGAGCGGGCCGGCGACCGCGATCCCGGCGTTGTTCACCAGCCCCGACAGCGCCCGGCCGTCCAGCATGGCGCGCGCCTCTTCGGCGGCGGCGACGCAGGTCTCGTTGTCGGTCACGTCGATGATCAGGGGCGTGACCTGCGGGCCGAGCTCGGCGAGCAGGCGCTCGGCGTCGGCTTCCTTGCGCACCCCGGCGAAAACCCGCCAGCCGCGCCCGATCAGAAGCTCGGCGGTGGCGTAGCCGATCCCGGTGGACGCGCCTGTGATCACTGCAGTTTTGGGCGATTCCGCCATGTCCGGCCCTCCCAGCTGACCGCCGCAAGGTCGCAAGGGGAAAAACCGGCGTCAATCAGGCCCGCCCCGCCAATGAAAATCGTTTGCAAACAAGGCGCAGCGCGCCCGCCTCTTCGCGTTGACGCGCGCCCGGTGCGGATTATTGTTCGCCGCGACCCGCGCCGGATTTCCTCCGGCGTGTTGATTTTCATTGCATTCGAGGTCGAGCGCATGTCCGCGAACACCACGTCGAAGGCGGCAGATTCCAAACGGCCCGCCGTGAGCGGGCGGCCGCTCAGCCCTCACGTCCAGATCTGGCGCTGGCATCCGACCATGGCGAGTTCGATCCTGCACCGCGCGAGCGGGGTGGCGAACTATGTCGGCGCGATCCTGTTCACGATCTGGCTGCTGCTGGTCGCCTCCGGGCCCGAGACCTATGCGGTCTGGGAAGATCTGCGCGCCGGCCCTGTGGGCGTCCTCGTCACCCTGGCGCTGATCGTGTTCACCCTGTCGCTGAGCTATCACCTCCTGAACGGGCTGCGTCACCTGGCCTGGGACGCGGGCAAGGGGTTCGATCCCAAGGGCTCGAACCGGCGGTCCTATTACATCTTCGCTGGAGCGATCGTGGTTACCGCGCTGGTCTGGATCTTCGCCGGAGGGCTCGTCTGATGACCGACTACCGCACACCGCTGTCCAAGGCGCGCGGCCTGGGCTCGGCGAAGTCCGGCGTGGGCCATTTCATCGGCCAGCGCGTCAGCGCCATCGCGCTCGCCGTGCTGGTGCCGCTCTTCATCTGGTCGGTCGCGGCGCTGCCCTCGGGCGATCACGCGGCGGCTTCGGCCTGGCTGGGCTCGCCGCTGGGCGCGATCGTGACGATCCTGGCGCTGAGCGCGGCGTTTTTTCACATGCGGATCGGTCTTCAGGTCGTGATCGAGGACTATATCCACAAGCCGGCGACCAAAATGGTCCTGCTTATCGCGAACGCGCTGATCCCGGCCGGGCTGTGGCTCGCCATGATCTACGCCGTGCTCGTGATCGCGACCTAGGAGACGAATAGACAGATGGCTTCGTATCAGTGGATCGATCACACCTTCGACGTCGTGGTGGTGGGCGCGGGCGGTTCGGGCCTGCGCGCAGCTCTGGGCGCGGCCCAGGCCGGTCTGAAGACCGCCTGCATCTCGAAAGTGTTTCCCACGCGCTCGCACACCGTCGCGGCCCAGGGCGGCATCTCCGCCTCGCTCGGAAACATGGGCGAGGACGACTGGCGCTGGCACATGTACGACACCGTGAAGGGGTCGGACTGGCTGGGCGATCAGGACGCCATCGAGTATCTCTGCCGCAACGCGCCTGAGGCCGTGTACGAGCTCGAGCACTGGGGCGTGCCGTTTTCGCGCACCGAGGACGGCAAGATCTATCAGCGCGCCTTCGGCGGCATGACGCGCAATTTCGGCGAAGGCCCGGTCCAACGCACCTGCGCGGCGGCCGACCGCACCGGCCACGCCATCCTGCACACGCTTTATGGCCAGTCCCTGCGTCACTCGACGGAGTTCTTCATCGAGTACTTCGTCATGGACCTGATCATGGACGATGACGGCGCCTGCCGCGGCGTCACCGCCTGGAAGCTGGACGACGGCACGCTGCACCGCTTCCGCGCGCAGAAGACCATCCTGGCCACCGGCGGCTACGGCCGGGCCTATTTCTCCGCCACCAGCGCACATACCTGCACCGGCGACGGCAACGCCATGGTGCTGCGCGCAGGGCTGCCGCTGCAGGACATGGAGTTCGTCCAGTTCCACCCCACCGGCATTTACGGCGCGGGCTGTCTGATCACCGAGGGCGCGCGCGGCGAGGGCGGCTATCTGACCAACTCCGAAGGCGAGCGCTTCATGGAGCGCTACGCCCCGAACGCCAAGGACCTCGCCAGCCGTGACGTGGTCAGCCGCGCGATGACGATGGAGATCCGTGAAGGCCGCGGCGTCGGCAAGGACGGCGACCACATCCACCTTCACCTCGATCATCTCGATCCGGCCGTGCTGCACGAGCGCCTGCCGGGCATTTCCGAAAGCGCGAAGATCTTCGCCGGCGTGGACGTGACACGCGAGCCGATCCCGGTTCTGCCGACCGTGCACTACAATATGGGCGGCATCCCGACGAACTATCACGGCGAAGTGCTGACCAAGGCGAACGGCGATCCCGACACGGTGGTGCCCGGCCTGATGGCGGTCGGCGAAGCGGCCTGCGTGAGCGTTCACGGCGCAAATCGTCTGGGCTCGAACTCGCTGATCGACCTGGTGGTCTTCGGCCGGGCCGCGGGCCTGCGCTGCGCGGAGACGACCGAGAGCGGCGCGAACCAGCCCGACTTCGAGAAGTCCGCCGGCCAGTCCAGCCTCGATCGCTTCGACCGTCTGCGTCACGCCGACGGCGGCGCGCCGACCGCCAGGCTGCGCCTCGACATGCAGCGGGCCATGCAGGAGAACTGCGCGGTCTTCCGCACCCAGGACGTCCTGGACGAAGGCGTGGAACGCATCACCAAGGTGTTTGGCGACGCCCGCGACATCCGGATCACCGACCGCACGATGATCTGGAACACCGACCTGGTCGAAGCGCTCGAATTCGACAATCTCATCCAGCAGGCCGCCGTGACGGTGAACTCCGCCGCCGCCCGGACCGAGAGCCGCGGCGCGCATGCGCGCGAGGACTATCCCGACCGCGACGACACCAACTGGATGAAGCACACCCTGGCGTTCCTCGATCTGGACACCGGCAAGGTCAAACTCGACGACCGCCCGATCCACGACTACACGCTGTCCAACGACATCGGGTACATCGAGCCGAAAGCGCGGGTTTACTGAGCTGGACGCGAATATCTGTGCTAGACTGAAGGTCGTTCAGTCTGGCGTGAGCGGAGACCGATGAGCGAAGAGCCTGACAGTCTGGTCCTCGAATATCTCAAGCGCATCCATGGCGAGCTCGGCGGCTTGCGCGCGGATGTCCAGAACTTGCGCGACGGTGTGAGTTCGCTTGAGGATCAGGTGGCGGGCCTGCGCCGCGATTTCGTCCGCATGGAGCATCGTTTCGACGCACTCGAACTGCGCGTCGAACGCATCGAACGCCGCCTCGATCTGACCGAGGCCTGACTGAACGGGAAGACCCATGGTCGCACTGACGCTGCCGAAGAACTCCAAGATCGCCAAGGGTAAGACCTGGCCCAAGCCCGAGGGCGCGGATCCGACGAATCTGCGCGAGTTCAAGGTCTACCGCTACGATCCCGAGAGCGGCGAGAACCCGCGCTGGGACACGTATTACGTGGATCTCGCCAATTGCGGGCCGATGGTTCTGGACGCGCTGTTCTACATCAAGAACGAGATCGACACGACGCTGGCCTTCCGGCGCTCCTGCCGCGAGGGGATTTGCGGGTCCTGCGCGATGAATATCGGCGGGCGCAACACCATCGCCTGCACCTACGGCATCGACGAGGTGAAGGGCGCGGTCACGATCGCTCCGCTGCCCCACCAGCCGGTGGTCAAGGACCTCGTCCCGGACCTGACGAATTTCTACGCCCAGCTTCAGTCGATCCAGCCCTATCTGAAGACCGACAGCCCCACCCCGCAGCGCGAGTGGAAGCAGAGCCCCGAGCAGCGGGCCGAGCTGGACGGGCTTTACGAGTGCATCCTGTGCGCCAGCTGCTCGACGGCGTGCCCGTCCTACTGGTGGAACTCCGACAAGTATCTGGGCCCCGCCGCGCTTCTGCAGGCCTATCGCTGGATCGCCGACAGCCGCGACGAGGCGACGGGCGAGCGGCTGGACGACCTTGAAGACCCCTTCAAGCTCTATCGCTGCCACACGATCATGAACTGCGCTCAGGTCTGCCCCAAGGGCCTGAACCCGGCCAAGGCCATCGGCAAGATCAAGGAGCTGATGGTCGAGCGCCAGACGTAAGCCTCGATCGCCGTTCGCTTTTTCGAAAGGCCCCGGCCGGCCCGCCGGGGCTTTTTTTCTGTCAGGCTCGCCCCGCCGTCCGGGCGCCCCATGCCAGCGCCTCGCAGATCTGCTTGAGGTGCTCGCTGGCCGCGCGGTCGTCGCCGGGCAAAGCGCGGGCGTCCAGCGGATCGCCGAAACGAAGCCGGTAACGCGCGCCGCGCTGTCTCAGGAGGCCGTGAAACAGGGTGACGTCGCGCAGCTCCTCGTGGATCTGCGCCAGCGCGTAATAGGCGAGCGGCATGCGCTGAACGACGCCGACGGGCACGACCGGCGCTGCGAACCTCCGGGCGAGCGAGACGCCCGTGGCCGCCCAGGCCGGCTCGACCAGCCGGCGCGCCCGCCAGCTCCAGTCCGCCATGCGGCCGGCGGGGAAGATCACCACGCATTTGCCGGCGTTGAAGGCCTCCATGGCGGCCTTGAGCGTCTCCCGGGCGCGCGTACGGGCCAGATCGCCGCGCCGCCATTCCACCGGGATGATGCGCGAGCGCAGGCCGGGACAGATCCTCAGCGCGTCGCGATTGGCGAAATAGACGAGATCGTCGCGCCGGCCCTTCAGCGCCGTCCAGATCGCATTGCCGTCCGCGATCCCGCCGGGATGGTTGGCGATCAGCAGGACCGGGCCTTCGGCGGGCACGCGGTCGACCCCTTCGGCCGTCACGTCGAGATCGAGAAAGGCGTCACCGAAGGCGAAGCATTGCTCGGCGTCGAGTTCGCGCACGGCCTCGACCAGGCTTATCGCGTCGCGATAGCCCAGCGCCGGATCGGCGACCGCGCGCACCAGCCGCCAGAGCCGCCTCCGGGTCTTCAGGCTGGGCGCGCGCTCCTCGATCAGCGCGTTCACCAGCGCGCGTGCGTCGGCGGCGGGGCTCGGCTCGTCACGCGGATCAAGGCTCAACGCGCGATCCTCGCAAGGCTCTCGCTCATCGATTTCAGCGCTTCGGTGGCCGCGACTTCGCCCTCGGGCAGGTCGTCAGGCTCGACGCATTCGGCGAAGCGCAGGGCGTAACGCGAACTGCGCTTGGCCAGGAGCTCGTGGAACACCGTCATGTGCTTGAGCTCTTCGTGGATCTGCCCCAGCCCGTAGAACATCAGGCTCATCCGCTGTTTCACGCCCAGCGGCACGATCGGCGCGCCGAATTTCCGCGCCAGGCTGACGGCGGTGACCTGCCAGGGCTCTTCGGCCAGGCGCATCTTGCGCCAGTCCCATTTCGACATGCGGCCGGCGGGAAAGACCACGATGCAGCGGCCGTCCCTGAACGCCTCGATCGACTGGCGCAGCGTGTCGCGCGTCTTCTGGCGCGAGCGGGCGCCGGGCCGCCATTCGACCGGGATCACGATGTCGGCCAGCCCTTCACAGACCCGGATCGCGTCGCGATTGGCGAAGAACACCATGTCCGGCCGCCGCGCCTTCAGCGCCCGCCAGACCGCTATGCCGTCCGCGATGCCGCCGGGATGGTTCGCCGTGATCACGCACGGTCCGCTTTCCGGTACGTTCCTGAGCCCGTCGGCGGAGACCTCGAGGTCGAGAAAATCCTCCGCCCAGTCCATCGCCTCGCGCCCGCCCATCGGCGCCATGGTGTCGGCGATCCGCACCGCGCGGCCATAGCCGAGCATGGGATAGAACACCGCCTTCACGGCCGGCCAGAACGCGCTCGCGCGCAGGCGCACCGCGCGCTCCTCGATGAGCTGGTCGACGATATGGGGCGCGGGTTCGGTCATTGCGCGCATGAAGGATCAACGCGCGGCGTCTTTCAAGCGCTCAGCAGCGCGGCGCGGCCGCGTCGAGCACCGGGGCGCAGACTTCAGGCCGGCCCTGGCAGCAATCCTCGACGAGATAGCGCACCAGCGCGCCGGCCCGGCCCATGTCCACCGCATAGATGCGCGCCCGGCCCTCGGCCCGGCCCGCGACGAGGCCGGCGCGCGACAGGGCGGCGAGATGGGCGGACAGATTGCTCGGCGAAATCTCGAGCGCCTCGGCGAGACGGCCCGCCGCCAGCCCCTCCGGCCCCGCGGCGATGAGCAGCCGGAAGAGCTTCAGGCGCGTGGCGTTGGCGAGCGCGGCGAAGCCGGCGACGGCGGCGGTTTCGTCCATGAGCGCAGCTCCTTTCACGTTTCAATGAAACTTGAAACGTTGACCGATCCAGCGTAATCAGGCCCGGTCTCGAACACCAGAGGGCCCGATGAACATCCTCATCCTGTGCACCGGCAACTCCGCGCGCTCAATCCTGGGCGAAGCCCTTTTCAACGCCCTGGGCCAAGGACGCGTGCGAGGCTTTTCCGCCGGCTCGAAGCCCAAGGGCGTGCCCCATCCCGAGGCGCTGGCGACGCTGCGCCGTCACGGATTGTCCACCGATAGGTTGCGGTCGAAGAGCTGGGACGAGTTCGAGGGAGAGGGCGCGCCGGTCATGGACGCGGTGATCACCGTGTGCGACAGCGCGGCGAGCGAAACCTGCCCGGTCTGGCCCGGCGCGCCCGCCCGCGCGCATTGGAGCCTGCCCGACCCGGCGGCCGTCGAAGACCAGCCCGCTCAGACCGAAGCCTTCGAAACGGCGTTCGCAGCGCTGAAGGCGCGCGTTCAGGCCGCGCTGGACGCCGGCCTTGTGGACGCGTCCCCGGCCGAACGCAGCGCGATCCTGCAGCGCGTCCATGACGAGGCGGGCCGGTGAGCCTCGCCCGCCGCCTCGCCGCGGAAGGTCTCGGCACGGGCTTTCTGCTCGCCGCCGTCATCGGCTCGGGGATCATGGCCGAGACGCTGACCGAAGACGTCGCGCTGGCGCTGCTCGCGAACACGATCGCCACCGGCGCGGCGCTTTACGTGCTCATCGCCACGCTCGGCCCGGTCTCGGGCGCGCATTTCAACCCCGCCGTGACGCTGGCCATGTGGCTGAGGAAGCGGATCGGGGCGGGTGAAGCCGCGCTCTTCGTCGCCGTGCAGATCGCGGGCGGGATCGCGGGCATGCTCGCCGCTCATCTGATGTTTGAACTCGACGTGGTGCAGATCAGCGAAAAGGTGCGCACCGGGCCGAGCCAGTGGTTCTCCGAAGCGGTCGCGACCTTCGGCCTGGTCTTCTTCATCTTCATGGCGGTCGCCCGGCGGCCAGACAGCGTCCCGGCCGTCGTCGCGCTCTACATCACGGCGGCTTACTGGTTCACCGCCTCGACCAGCTTCGCCAACCCGGCGGTGACGGTCGCGCGCGCGCTGACCGACACGTTTTCAGGCATCGCCCCGGCCGACGCGCCGGGCTTCATCGCCGCCCAGCTCGCCGCAGCCGCACTGGCCGCAGGCACGGCGGCCTGGTTCGACCGAAAGCCACCGGAGACGGCATGACCGACGACACCTTCCCCGCGCTCGACGAGACGAGCTTCGCGAAGATCGACCATGGTCAGCTCTTTCCGGCGAACCGGGCGAGCCGTCCGCCGCGCATCGCGCTGCTCTACGGCTCCTTGCGTGAACGCTCCTTCTCGCGGCTCGCCACCGAAGAAGCCGCGCGGATATTGAACCGTCTCGGCGCGGAGACGCGGACCTTCAACCCCACCGGCCTGCCCTTGCCGGACGATCCGGCCAACACCGAAGGCGCAGACCACCCCAAGGTCGCCGAGCTGCGCGAACTGGCCAGCTGGGCGGAGGGCATGGTCTGGTGCAGCCCGGAGCGTCACGGCGCGATGACCGGGATCATGAAGGCGCAGATCGACTGGATTCCGCTTTCGCTGGGCGCGGTGCGGCCCACCCAGGGCAAGACGCTGGCGGTGATGCAGGTCTCAGGCGGATCGCAGAGCTTCAACGCGGTCAACCAGCTGCGCGTTCTGGGCCGCTGGATGCGGATGATCACCATCCCCAACCAGTCCTCCATCCCCAAGGCGTTCCTGGAGTTCGGCGAGGACGACCGGATGAAGCCGTCTGCGCTCTACGACCGGGTCGTGGACGTGATGGAAGAGCTGGTGAAGTTCACTCTGCTAACGCGCGACAGCGCGGGCTATCTCGTCGACCGGTATTCAGAGCGCAAGGAAAGCGCCGAACAGCTCTCGGCGCGGGTGAACCAGCGCTCGATCTGACGCAGCGCCTCATTTCATCAAAATCACAAACGAAAACGGCCGCCTCTTTCAAGGCGGCCGTTCCGTGTTCGTCGTCGACTTCGCCTTAGAAGGTGAAGCGGGCGCCGATGGAGAAGCTCTCCGCGTCGAGCGCGCCGTGCTGACCGTCGACCGCGTCGAAGTTCAGCGACACCGCGAAGCCGTCACGGATATAGGTCGACACCGAAGCGCCGTACTCGTGCCAGGTGTCGTTGGCGACGCCCGGATCGACTTCGACCACACCCGGCGCGGCGTTGAAGCTCACGAAGGTCACGTCGTTGTTCTCGGTCCGGCGATCGTTCGCCACGCCGGCGTAGGCGCGCGGCTCGAACACCGTGTTGAACAGGGTGATCGAGTGGGCGAGGTTGACGCCCAGCCGGGCGACGAGCTCGTTGTCGATCGACTCCGCGAGCGTCAGCGAAGCCGGAGACCCGGCCGACGTGCTGGCGTCGAACTCGGTCTCGAGCCAGGTCAGGCTGGCGTACGGCGAGACCTGGAGGCCGTTCTCGAAGCGCAGCGCGTAGGACGCGCCGATCGTGGCTTCCAGGGTCTGGCCGTCCTGACCGCCGGACACCGGCAGCACGACGCCGCCGACGACCGCCGAGCGGGTCTGATCGGCGCTGTGGTCAGCACCGGCCACCCGCAGAAGACCGGTCAGGTCGCCCTTGGTCGCCAGCGCGTAGGCCGCCAGTTCGATCGACTGCACGTCGGTGCGGGCCATGCCGCCGCCGCCGAGCGCCTGATCGGTGGTCGAGTCCGCATAGCCCAGCGAGGCGCCCAGGCGCAGCCATTCGTTCAGGGCGTAATCGCCGCCGACGAAGCCGAACTCGCCTTCGAGATCGCCGCCGCCGGAAGCCGCGGTGGTGCGAACGTCACCGTTCACCATGCCCACTTCACCGAAGACGCGGAACTGGCCGACTTCCTGGATCTGCGGGCCGGCGGCCGCCTGCTGGGTGGCGAGCGCCAGAGACGCGCGGTTGAGATCCATGCGCTGCTCCGAGCCCATCATCTGCGCGGTGAAGGCCATCGGCGCGACCGGGGCGGACGCGCTCGAACCGCCGGCGAACGCCATGTCGAACATGGAGCGCATGAACATGGTCTGGTGCGCCGAGGCCCCGCGACGAAGCTGGTAGTGCTCGTGCGGCACCAGGTTCTCCAGCGCATTCAGCAGGTTCTGGCCTTCAAGCAGGTCGATCTGGCCGTAGATCGAGGACAGCGGGCCGTAGCTCGTGTCGCGGGCGTTGTCGAGGAAGTCCGCGATTCCGCGCTGGGACGGGCTGGTGAACTCTACGATTTCGGAGAAGTTCGCCGCGTCGACCACCAGCTGCACCGAGTCCGACGACAGGACCGAACGCAGGGTCAGAACGCCCGGCAGGTCGATGAAGCCGTCGAAATCGCCCACGAGCGCGCCCGTGTACTGCATCACGGTCGCCGTGTCGCCGAAGGTCGGCACATAGCCGCCGATCGGGTTGATGCCGGCGAAACCGCCCAGCGACACGTCGCCGTTCACGATCAGCTGGTCGGACGCCGCGCCGTCCCAGTCGAACACGGCCGCACCGGCCGAGGACTGAATGTAGTCGCCGTCGATCGTGAGATCACCGATCGCGCCCATGTCGCCGGGCGTCACCATGCCGGCGACGTTGAACAGCGCACCGCTAACGAGCTGGCCGTTGCCGAAGAGCAGGTTGAAATCGATCAAATTGAGCTCACCGCTGCCCGAGAGCGTTCCGCCCCAGAGCACGACCTCGCGCGTGGACAGAGCTCCGTCGACATGCAGATTGCCGGCGAAGACCTCCGCGCCGATCAGGCTGAGCAGTTCGTTGCCGGCCTGGATGTCCAGCCCGGCGAACACGTTGGCGATGCTCAGCCGGTCGATCTCGGCGAACGCCACGTCGAAGGTCGTCGTGCCGGCGTTGCGCAGGGTCACGTCGAAGAACGCCATGTTGGCGTAGTCGTTGTTCGGAGTGAACCCGCCGATCGTGCCGGGGCCGCTGGTCGCCGGGGCGAGGTTCGCACCGGTGAAGTCGATGGCGCTGCGGCCGATCTCGGTCGTGCCCGAGCCGAGATTGGCGGCGAGAACGCCGGCTGCGGCGTTGTTCGTCGGCGCAGGGGCCGCGCCGGCTTCGATCGCCTGGGCCTCGACGGGACCGCTGGTCATGCGGCCGTCGTCGGCGACGCCGCCGCCCACCGTGGCCACGAGACCGTCAGCGGCGAAGTTCGTCGCGCCTTCACCCGTGGCGATGTTGGCGGCGAGCCCCGTTGCGGCGAAGTTCGTCGCGGCGGCGGACGCCGGCTCACCCGCCGAGCCCGACAGGTCGGGCTGGCCGAGGCCGAGCACGGTGCCGAGCGAGGGCGTGCCGGGGTTGACGGTCTGTTCGGGCTCGATGCTCGTGCACTGGACCAGCTCACCGCCTTCATAGCAGGTGTAGCCGGGATCCATGTCCTGCGACCAGCGCGCGGCGTCGGACCAAAGCCCGTCGCCCGCAGCGGCGCTCACATACTTGTACGGGTTGTTCTCAGCGATCCATTCCCGGTACGCGAACAGCGGGTTGTAATAGCTGACCGAGCCGTATTCCTGGCCGGCGGCGCTGTAGAAGCCGTCCACGAAACCGCCCGACAGCACGCCCAGGATCAGCGGGTTCGGTCCGAGATTCATCGCCATGAGCGGACCGCCGGAATCACCGCCGGCCGTCGCCACTTCGTTCGGCAGCGCGTCGCCTTCGAACAGGTCGAGCGACGGTCCGGGCAAAAGGACGGTGTCGCCGTCGATGAACGCGCCGCTGGCGCCGTCCCAGTCGGAGCACTCGATCGAATCAGGCAGGCCGAACAGCGAGTCGGGGCCGCGGGTGCAGGTGCCGGTCCGGCCCGGCAGGTCGAAGTCGATCCAGTAGGTCATCTGGGTGTTGTCTTTGCCCGGCGCGGACTGATCGCTCTGCGCCACGGCGGAGAAGAAGTCGTTGAACGAGCCCAGGAAGCCCAGCATGTTCTCGCCGGCGCGGCGGCGGCCGTTGATGCCGACGGTGCCGGTCGAGCCGGGGCCGTAGGAGCCGTAGCCGATCATGTTGACGTGGACGCCGGCGTTGAAGACGTCCTCGGGGATCGGGCTGAACAGCATGCCGTAGGTCGGCAGGGTGTAGAGCGGATCGAGAACCGGGATCATCGCGACGTCTTCGGCGGGGAAGTTCTCGTTCGCGAAATCCGCGCCGTCAGGCAGCATCACCGACAGGCCGAAGCTCAGGCCGTTGCGGGCGTCGATGAACTGGTCGTCGGTGCCGATCCAGTTGAACAGGGCGTCGAACGTGTCCGGTCCATAGGCGATGATCGGCGTGGTGGATCCCGAGAAGAAACCCCAGTTGCCGGTCGGCTGGCTGTTGAAGCAGTGCGCCGCGCTGATCACCGTGCGCGGGTTGATCATCGAGCCCGTGCAGTTGAAGAAGATGTTCCCGCTGGCGCGGTCCCAGGCGTAGATCTGGATGACGCCGTCCCAGGGCGCGGCGAATTCCTGCGCGCCGGCGTCGCCGACATCGTCGCGGTACGGAATGGCGTGACCCGCGCTGGACAGGCCGGCGGCGATCACGGCGGCGGAGGCGGCAGCCAGAAAGGCTGTCTTCAGCGTCTTCTTCATGGGGTTCCCCGATCAGTGGTTTTTTGTGAGTTGAGCATCACGCTCATCTGGCCCAGAGTTGACCGGCTGGCGCAGTCGGCGTCAACGTCAGACGGGGAGGCGAACCGTTGAAAACGCCGCACTTGCGGCGCTGCTGTGTCCCGAATGTGACACTCGCGCTAATGCTTCTCTCCGCCTGCGCCGCTCCGCCCGGCGAGACCCCGTCAGAAACCGCACTGGCGGCGGGGACAGATTTCGATGGCCCCCAGGGCGACCCGCCGCAGAACCGTATCGCCCCGCCGCACGGCGAGCGGATTATCCCGGTGGCCGATCCCGCCGGCGTCCCGCCCGGCGCCTGGACCTCCGCGGCGGGATGCGTTCTCGAAATCGTTGCAGACGGACTCGCCTTGAGCGGGAGCGGTTGCGCGCCGCCCGTATCGGAAATTGTCGCCTGGCGGATGAGCGCCGAAGCCCCGCTCAGGATCGACTTCCTCGATCGAGACGGCGTCAATATCGCGGACGGGCTTCTGCTCAGCCGGGACCGGATCGAGCTGCTCGCTCCGGACGGCGGCCGCGAGGCGTTCAGCCGGGTCCGGTGAGATCGGGCCGGCCCGCGCCTCGACATTGCGGCCACCCCTCCGTTAAACCGTCGCCCGACGTCAGACCGCCGCCGCCCCTCGCGCGGCGCGAACCCAGGAGCGACCGCCATGGCCCAGCGCGACATTCACCACTTCATCAACGGCAAGGCGGTTCCCGGGACCTCCGGCCGCTTCGGCGACGTCTACGACCCCAACACTGGCGAAGTGCAGGCGAAAGTCGCACTGGCGACGGCGAAGGAACTCGGCGAGGCGGTCGAGATCGCCAAGGCCGCCCAGCCGGCCTGGGCCGCGGTGAACCCGCAGCGCCGCGCCCGCGTGCTCTTCAAATTCAAGGAGCTGCTCGAAGCGAACATGGACGAGCTCGCCCGCCTGCTCGCCAGCGAGCACGGCAAGGTGGTCGCCGACGCGCGCGGCGATCTTCAGCGCGGCCTGGAAGTGATCGAATTCGCCTGCGGCGTCCCCCACCTTCTCAAGGGCGAATACACCGAAGGCGCGGGCCCGGGCATCGACGTCTACTCCATGCGCCAGCCGCTGGGCGTGGTCGCCGGGATCACCCCGTTCAACTTCCCCGCCATGATCCCGATGTGGATGTTCGGCGTGGCGATCGCCTGCGGCAACGCCTTCATCCTGAAGCCGTCGGAAAAAGACCCCAGCGTGCCCGTGCGCCTTGCCGAACTCATGCTTGAAGCGGGCCTGCCCGAGGGCGTGCTCAACGTAGTGCACGGCGACAAGGAAGCGGTCGACGCCATCCTCGATCATCCCGACATCAAGGCGGTGAGCTTCGTGGGGTCTTCTGACATCGCGCAGTACGTCTATTCGCGCGGCACGGCGAACGCCAAGCGCGTGCAGGCCATGGGCGGGGCGAAGAACCACGGGATCATCCTGCCCGACGCCGACATGGACCAGGTGGTCAAGGATCTGGTGGGCTCGGCCTACGGTTCGGCCGGCGAGCGCTGCATGGCGCTGCCCGTCGCGGTGCCGGTGGGCGAGGACACCGCCGAGCGTCTGATCGAAAAGCTGATGCCGGAGATCGAGAACCTCGTCCCCGGCGTCTCCACCGATCCGGACGCCGCCTACGGCCCGGTCGTCAGCCAGGCCCACAAGGAGAAGGTCGAGGCCTGGATCGGCAAGGGCGTCGAGGAAGGCGCCGAGCTGCTCGTGGACGGCCGGAACTTCACCCTGCAGGGCCACGAGAACGGCTTTTTCATCGGCCCCTCGCTGTTTGACCGGGTGACCCCGCAGATGAGCGCCTACAAGGAAGAGATCTTCGGCCCGGTCCTGCAGATCGTCCGCGCGAAGGACATGGAGGAGGCCGCCCGGCTTCCTTCAGAGCACCAGTACGGCAACGGCGTGGCCATCTTCACCCGCAACGGCCTGGCCGCGCGCGAATTCGCATCCAAGGTCAATGTCGGCATGGTGGGAATCAACGTGCCGATCCCGGTGCCCGTCGCCTATCACAGCTTCGGCGGCTGGAAGCGCTCGGCCTTCGGCGACGCCAACCAGCACGGCATGGAGGGCGTGCGCTTCTTCACAAAGGTGAAAACCGTCACCCAGCGCTGGCCGTCCGGCGAGGTCGCCGACCAGGCCTTCGTCATCCCGACCATGCAGTGATTTCAATCCCCTGACGGATCGGAGACGCCGGGCCATGCGCCCGGCGTTTTTCGTTTTGCCCTTGAGTCCCCGCGCCCGGGCGGTCAGACTTCCTCAGATCGGCTCAGGGGAGAGCCCGAGGGGGAGACGTCATGACCATCCGCAATCTCGCCGCCGCAGCGGTGCTCGCCGCCTTTACGTCCGCCGCGTTCGCGCAGGAGGACGCCGCGCCGGCCGCAGACGCCGCACCGGCTGTGAGCGAAGCGCAGGCCGCGCCCGCCGTCTTGGACTGGCCGGTTCCCGAGCCGGTCGATTTCGTCTGCCCCTTCAAGGGTGAAATCGACTACGAGCCCGGTGACATCGCCTGCGGCTTCATCACGGTCCCCGAGAACCGCGAAGACCCCGACACCCGCTTCATCCGCCTGCACTACGTGAAGATCGCCGCCACCGGCGAGGAGGAAGACTATCGCGAGGACCCGGTGATCTACCTCACCGGCGGGCCGGGCGTGGGCGTGGGCGGTTATGTCGACCGGCTGCGCGAACACGACCTGCTCGACCAGCGCGACCTTTACATTCTCGAACAGCGGGGCATCGGCGCGAGCGGCGATTTCTGCCCGTTCTACGGCATGACCGAACGCGCGCTGACGCACGCCGACGACATCGAGGAAGCCCAGCGCAACGCCGAGGAGATCACGCGCAACTGCTTCGAGGCCGCGCGCGCGGCCGGCGTGGACCTCACCGCCTACAACACGGTGGAGAACGCCCGCGACGTGAAGGCGCTCAGGCAGGCGCTGGGCTACGAGCAGTGGAACGTCTGGGGCATCTCCTACGGCTCGCATCTGGGTCAGATGCTGGCGCTGCAGGATCCCGACGGGATCAGCGCGCTTGTCATCGACGCTATCGTTCCCAACGACCTGACCGACCTGATGCGGCGGGCGCACTGGGCGAACGTGATTCTCGAGAAGGTTTTCACCGACTGCGCCGACGCAGCCGTTTGCGACGGGCTCGAAGCCCGTTTTGAGGCCGCGCTCGATTCGGTGCGCGACAATCCGATCATCGTCGAGACCGACGACGCGGAGCTGTTTCCCGAGGGAGAGGCGCGGTTCACCGGTTTGATCCTCGCCTTCGCACCCTTTTCCATGGCCTACGAGCAGGACGAACACCCGGCCATTCCGGCGGTGATCGATACGCTGGCGCGCAAGTACGAGACCCGCGACGAAACGTTCTTCGAACTGCTCGCCGGCGGCATGGACGAGGTCGGCCCTGGCGGGCTGACGATCAGCCAGGGGATGAGTTCGGCAATCCGCTGCAATGACGGTTATGTTCACGCCGGGGCTGCGGCCGCCGAGCGCGACCTCGCCGAAAATCCGCGCTTCGCCGGTCTGATAAGCACGGTGGACGGAGCGCGGTACGCCGCGCGCATGTGCGAGGAGGAGGGTCTGGCGCCGCGCGACCGGTCCGACTACCGCTTCGTGGAGACGGCGATCCCGACCCTGGTGATCAACGGCGGCTGGGATCCGGTCACTCCTCCTGAGCTCGCAGAATACATCGCGCCGGGCTTTTCCAACGGCCGCTATATCGAGGTCCCTTACGCCGGCCATGGCCCGACGCGCTCGATGGCCGAATGCGCCGGTCCGGTGCTGAACGCCTTCTTCGACGACCCCGACCCCGCCGCGCTCGACGCGTCCTGTCTCGAGGAGGGCGTCGCCGCGCCGGTCTATCTCGATCTCGCTGCGACGGACGGGCCGATCAAGCTCGCCGCCAAGGCCGCCGACGATCCCAAAAAAATGGTCGTGCCCGGCGCCTGGGCCGGCGCGTCCCTGCTCGTGCTGTTGCTGGGCTTCGTAATGATCCCCGCCGGCGCTGCGGCGCGCCTTGTCGACCGCCAGCCCGCCACCGAGATCAAGGCCGATCTGGCTGCAGCGCGCTGGCTGGGCTGGCTCGCCGCGATCGCCGGGCTCGGCTTCGCCGCCCTGACCGGCTACGGGCTCTGGGCGACCAGCGAAGTCTCGATGATCGCCGTGATCGGCGGTCTGCACCCCGACGCGGCCGCCGCGCCCTGGCTGGCGCTCGCTGTGGGCGTGCTGGGCCTTCTGACGCTGATCTCTCTGGTCATGCGCCGGGCGTCAGGCGGTTCGATCCGCATCGGCTCGCTGATCGGGCTGGTCCTGATCGGGGTCGCGGCCGTGGCGCTGGCGGCGTTCGCCTTCGTCTACGATCTCGGCCCGCTCTGAGCGCAGCGCCAAAAAAAGCCGCCGCCGGATCGATCCGGCGGCGGCGTCATTCTTCAGTGAAGCCGCCTTCGGTCAGCCGCGCTGTTCGGGCGGCCGGCCGGTCAAGCTCGGGTCATGGGCGCCGGTTCGCGTCGCGGATCGCCTGCATGTGGCTCATCGCGCGCGGTTTTCCCTTGCCGCCGCAGAACTTGTATTCCTGCGTGCCCTCGCTGACGACCACGTCGGTGTCCAGAAGCGCGGTGGTCGCGTAGGTGAAACCGGCAGGCAGCTTTCTGTAGATCGGCGTGAAGTCGCGCCCGGCCGTGGCGTCGTGCAGCGCCTTGATGGAGTCGATGACGAAATACGTGTCCTGAAAATCGCTGATCACATAGTCGGTGCGCATCACCCGCTCGGGCACCATCTTGATGCGGTGCGGGCTGTCTGAATAGAGCGAGAACAGGGTCTCGTCCGGGCTCGACAGGATGCCCGCGCCGTAGACGCGCAGCTCGCCGTCTTCCTCGATCAGTCCAAACTCCACCGTGTACCAGTAGATCGCGCCGAAATTCTTCAGACGGTTGTGCTGGATCGCCCGGCGGCCGCCCGCGCCGTAGGCCTGAATGTAGTCGGCGAAGAACGGGTCCATCAGCATCGGCACATGGCCGAACACGTCGTGGAAGATGTCGGGCTCCTGCAGGTAGAACAGGTCGTCCTCCACCGCCGTGTATTCGACGTGCTCAGGCGCGCGGCCGGTGTTGGCCTCGCGCACCTTCGCGGTTTTCGGCTTGCCGCCGCGAATGAAGGTGCCGGCGGGAAAGCGCCGGTTCTCCAGATGCCAGAAGAAGACGTTGTCAGGGATGAGCTCGGGCACGGGGATGACCGTCCAGCCCGTCGCCGGCTCGAGGATGGCGTTGATGTCGGCGAAGTCCGGAACGCCGTCCCTGAACAGGTGCTCGAGCTTTTCAAAGCCCTTCATGAAGTCGGAGCACGCCCGGCCGGGCAGCATCTTGCGCTGGCTTTCGTAAAGCAGCCGCCAGCGATGGTGCTCGGCCTCGGTGTAGACCGGCTGGCGCTTGAGCCGCCAGCCGCGCGCCTCGAAATCGCTCTCGTCCAGCCGGTGGCCTTCGGGGCGGATCGCATAGCGGTGCAACGCTCCGCCCGGTCCGGTCAGGCCTTCGCCCGAATCCTGGGTCAGCGGATCGAAATACGCCTCGCCCATGTCGGGGATGTCGGTCTCGACGGGTCGGTGATCGTCGTGCATGGCGGCCTCCGTCACGCGGGGGGAAGAGCGGATTGTCCGGCGCGAGATGTATCGCCTAGTCTGCCCCCAAGACAACGCGACATAAAGCGATCGGCTGCGCCGACCGCGGGGGCGACATAAAGCGATCGGCTGCGCCCGCAGCTCGAGGGGAGAGACGATGACCAGCGCCTTCACCTTCACCACCGTGCCGAAAGTCCTGTTCGAGCCCGGATCGAGCGCCCGGCTGGCGGACACCGCCGCCCCGGCGCTGAAGGGCGCGAAGCGGGTCGTGTTCGTCACCGACGCGGGCGTTCTCGGCGCCGGGCTGGCCGACGCCGCGCTCGACGGGCTGAAGGCGGCGGGGATCGCGGTGCATGTCTATGACAAGGTCGTCGCCGACCCGCCCGAGCGCGTGATCTTCGACGCCGTCGCAGAGGCGCGCGAATTCGGCGCGGAGGCCGTCATCGGCTTCGGCGGCGGCAGCCCGATGGACACCGCGAAGGTGCTCGCCGTCCTTCTGAGCGGCGAGCAGGACCTCTCGCAAATGTACGGCGTTCAGAAGGTCACCGCCTCGCGCCCGCCGCTCGTCCTGCTGCCCACCACGTCGGGGACGGGCTCTGAGGTGACGAACGTCGCCGTGGTGACCACGGGCGCGACGAGCAAGCGCGGCATCGCCGCCGACCCGCTCTATGCGGACATGGCGATCCTCGATCCGGACCTGACACTGGGCCTGCCCGCCCACCCCACCGCCTATACCGGCATCGACGCGATGGTCCACGCCATCGAGGCCTTCACCAATCGCCGCTCGAAAAACCCGGTTTCCGACGCGCTGGCTCTGGCCGCGCTGAAGCTGCTGCACGGCGCGATCCTCACCGCCTGCGCTGACGGGTCGGACCGCAAGGCGCGCGGGGACATGCTGCTGGGCGCCATGCTGGCCGGTCAGGCCTTCTCGAACTCGCCCTGCGCCGGCGTTCACGCCATGGCCTATCCGCTGGGCGGGATGTTCCACGTGCCTCACGGGCTTTCGAACGCGGTCGTTCTGCCCCCCATGCTGCGCTTCAACGCGCCGGCCTGCGAGCCGCTTTACGCGGAGATCTCGGCCCATCTCGGCCTGAGGCCCGGCTCGGCGGGGCTCATCGAGGAAATGGACCGCATCGCCGAGGCGGTCGGCATCGAGCGCCGCCTCAGCCAGCTGGGGATCAGCCATAACGACGTGCCCGCCATGGCCGAAGACGTGGCGGCGAACGACCGCCTCCTGCCCAACAATCCCCGCGAGATGAATTACGAGGCGATCGTGGCGATGTACGAAGAGATTTTGTAGGATCGCGCTCAGACACGAGGACCCCGTCATGCGCGATCTCGCCGAGCCCGTGGCCGACATCGAAGAGGTAGTGAGCCGGCTGAACGCGGCCGCTCCTCGGCTGCGCGCGCTGGGCGTGCAGTCGCTAACGGTGTTCGGTTCGTTCGTGGACGGCGCGCCGACCGGATCCAGCGATGTCGACTTCGTCGTCAGCCCTCGGCCCGCGACGTTCCGCAAGCTCATCGAGGTCGAAGACGCCCTCGCCGACATCATGATGCGCGATGTGGACGTGCTCACTCCGGCCGCCGTGAAGCCTTATCTGCGTGAGCGGATCGAGCGCACCGGACGGCGCGTCGCCCTATGAACGACAAGACGCTCCAGCGGCTCCGGGACGCCCGGCGCCATGCCCGGCTTTCACTCGAAGCGCTCGACCGTTTCGGCGCCGACCTGGTGACCGATGTTTTCGCGAGCCTGGCGCTGGAACGCAGCGTCGAGATTACTGGCGAGGCGCTCCGGGCGATCATGGAGCACGACCCCGAGTTCGTCGCGCGCGCGCCGGGCCTGCCCTGGAAGCCGGCGATCCGGCTGCGCACCCGGCTCGCCCACGGCTACTCCAACATCGAGACCGATTTCCTAGTCGAGACAGTGCGCGCCGAGTTTCCCGAGCTTCTCAGCCAGCTCGACAGCCTGCTCGAGGCGTTCGAATGACCCGCCCCGCACCCGCCGTTCGCGCCGACTTCGCCGTCTTCGAGCCGATCGAGACGCGCTGGGCGGACAACGACGTGTACGGGCACGTGAACAACGTCGTGTATTACGGCTTCTTCGACACCGCCGTGAACCGCCGGCTGGCGAAGGCCGGGCTTCTGGACATCGAGGCGGGCGAGACCATCGGCCTGGTGGTCGAGACCGGATGCCGCTACCACGCGCCCGCAGCCTTTCCCGACGCTCTGGACGCAGGTCTGAAAGTTGCGCGGATCGGCACCAGTTCGGTGCGCTACGAGCTTGCGATCTTCCGTCAGGGCGAGGACGCGGCCGTCGCCGAAGGCTTCTTCGTGCATGTCTATGTCGACCGGCGGACCCGCCGCCCCACACCGCTGGACAGCCGCTGGCGGCAGGTGCTGGAGGGCTGGCGCTAGCCCGCCTCGCCCAGCATCATGCCGGCGGCCATCGCGGCGACGGCGAGCGCGAAGATCACCGCCAGCGTCGCGTACAGCCAGCCGCGCTCGGCGAGCAAAGCTCCTGATCCGTCCCGGCGCGGCGCGAGCGGGCCGGTTTCGCCGGATTTTTTCGGTCGTTCCAGTTCGCGCGCGATCTGCAGAAGCGCGCCGCGCGGATCAGGATAGCCCGCCGCGACCGCGCCCCAGCGCTGCAGCTTCTCGAACGCGGATTTCCCGTCGCCCAGACCGTCGCTCAACTCCGCGCCGATCGACTGAAGCGCGCTGGTGAAGCTCTCGTCGTCCTCGTCGTCCTCGGCTTCGTCCTCGGCGGCGGCCTGCTCCTGCGGGGTTTCGGCCTTCACCGCCAGCACCGCGATGCGGCGGCCGGCCCAGCGGACCTTGTGGTGGCGGCGCATCGCTTCGGCCTCGATCTGCGGGGCGAAGGCGACCACGCCCCCGGCCATGGCGAGCAGCGTGGTCAGCGCCCAGCCGAAATCGCCGAAGATCGCGCCCAGCGCGCCCGTCCCCAGCCCGCCGAAGATCGCGACGGCCCCGCCCAGGATCGCGGACGCGTTCTGCCGGGCGAGGAAGAGAAACCGCATCGTGGCGGCCTCCCCGGCGATGGCGGCGACGTGGCGGGGCGGAAATCCGGCCGCGGACAGGCGGGCGGTCTCGGCGGGCTTCAGGCCCGGCGCGAACTCGGCGCGCGGATCGAGCTTGGAGGCGTCCATAAAGGCAAACCTGTCGCGCCGAGTGGTGGAGGTCAACGGCGGCTTTGCGAAACCCCGCCCGGCGCGTTATCAGCGCGCCATGCGCCGTATCGAACGCCCTGTCCTGCTGATCCTCGCCGCGATGGCCGCCTTCGGCCTTCTGGGTCTGGCGGTCTTGCGCTGGAGCCTTGCGTGACCCCGCTCGAACGGCTCGCTGCGGAGGTCGAGGCCGGCCGCCTGCAGCCCGATCCGGGCCAGCGCGCGGCCGCCGAGCGGCTGACCGCGCTTTGCGCCGAGATCGCCCGGTGGAAGGGCGGCGAGAGCAAGCTGTTCAGAAAGTCCCGGCCCGCGCCGCGCGGGGTCTATCTCTGGGGCGGGGTCGGTACGGGCAAGTCCATGATGATGGACCTGTTCATGCGCTCGGCCCCGATCGAAAAGAAGCGCCGCGTTCACTTCCACCAGTTCCTTCAGGAGATCCAGGCGCGCATCACCGCAGAGCGCGCACGCAAGGACCGCGATCCCCTGCCCAAGGTCGGCGCGGCGATCGCGAAGGAAACCCGGCTTTTGTGCTTCGACGAGCTTCAGGTCACCGACGTGGGCGACGCGATGATCCTGGGCCGGCTGTTTCAGGCGCTGTTCGAGGCGGGCGTGGTGATGGTCGCCACCTCCAACCGTCCGCCGCAGGACCTCTACAAGGACGGGCTGAACCGCCAGCTCTTCCTGCCGTTCATCGCCCTCATCGAGGCGCGGCTCGACGTCATGCGCCTCGACGAGGGGCGGGACTACCGGCTCGACCGGATGGAGACGGGGCCGGGGTATTTCGCGCCGCTGGGGCCGGACACCGACGCGGCGATGGACCGGTGCTTCGCCCGTCTGAGCGGCGGGGAGGAGGCGCGGCCCGCCCAGATCGCGGTGCGCGGACGCACCGTGCCGGTGCGCGCCGAAGCCGGCGAGGTCGGCCGGTTCGCTTTCGCCGATCTGTGCGCCCGGCCGCTGGGCCCGGCGGACTATCACGCGATCGCGCAGCGCTACCCGACCGTGATGATCGATCACGTGCCCGCGCTGACCCCTGACAAGCGCGATCAGGCCAAGCGTTTCGCCACCCTGGTCGACGAGCTTTACGAGGCGAAGACGCGCCTGGTGCTCAGCGCGGCGGCCGAGCCCCACGCGCTTTATACCGAAGGCGAGTATGCGTTCGAGTTTGAGCGCACCGCCTCGCGTCTGGTGGAGATGCGCAGCCGGATGGGCGCGTCCTAGCTGACCCCGGCGCGCGCACAGGCCGCCTCGAACACTGCGCGGCGGCGGCGCGCCAGCGCCATGGCGCTGAGATCGCGGGCGTAGGCGAGCCCGGCGCGGCGGCGGCGCATCATGTCCCTGGGATCGTTCCACAGCCGCTCGACCGCGTCGGCCAGGGCGGCGGGCGCCGTGGCCCTTGCCAGCCGGCCGCACGGCGTTTCCGCGATCAGGCGGCGCGCGGCGGGATCGTCGGCGGACGCCACGAGCGGCCGGCCGAACGCACAGGCGAGACGATAGGCGTCCGCCCCGCCCCGCCGCGCCGGCGCGAGCACGATATGGGCGCGGTCGCAGGCGGCGTGCAGCGCCGCCTCCGAAGCCGGGCCGAGATCCTCGATTCGGGCGGCGAGTTCGCCCTGAAGCCCCATCGCGACGAGCCGGCGGCCGATCTCGCCCGGCGGCAGCCCGGCGGTCACGAGCACGGGAGGCGGCGCCCCGTTCGCCGCCGCACGCCGGGTCAGAAGCGCGAGGGCTGCGAGGCTCTGGTCGATGCCGCTGGCGGGTCCCGCCGCGCCGGGCGCGAACAGGACCGGGCCGCGGCGCCGGTCGGGCGGCGCGCGGCGCTGACCGCGGGCCAGAACATGATCGGGCAGAGGCGGCGGCGCGTAGGCTTCGCGGTCGGGCGCCACCGGGCCGAAACGCGCTTCGGCTTCTTCACGTGCGGTTTCCGACAGGGCGATCCGGGCCGCCGCCCGGCCGGCCGCGCGGCGTTCGAGCCAGCTGCGGATCCGGTTGGGCTCGCCGCCCGCCCGTCCGCCGACGCAGCGCAGCACCAGCGGCGCGTCCGCGGCCGTCGCCGCCAGCCCCGCCAGGCCGCCGGTGTCGGGCGCTTCGATCACGTCGAACGGACGCGCGGCGTGGGCGCGGACGAAAACACGGCGCAGGGCGAGCGCGTCGAGCACCGGGCCGCCGCCGAGGCGGCGCGCCGGGCTGAACCCGCGCGCCCCGACCCGGCCCGCACAGCCGTGCACGAGCAGATTGTCGTCGAGCCGGGAGTCCACGCCCAACCGGTCCAGCGTGAAGACCTCGACTTCGCAGCCCGCCTGGACGAGCGCTTCGGCGATCGCGCCGATCTCGCCGAAGCGCGCGGCGAACATCGCGACCCGAAGGCGGCGGCCTGGCGCGCGGGCCGGGGCGTTGGCAGGATTGAGAAAGGCGGCGGTCATGATCGCGAAACCGCCGTTCGCCGCGCTTCGTTCCTGTCGTCAAGCAGATGCGAGAGCGCCGGAACCGGGCGCCGATCGCCCCAACCGGAAAGGACCGCCATGATCGCCTTTATCGCCGCCTGGCTCGCCGTCGCCGCAACGTTTCTCGTTCTCGACTTTCTCTGGCTCGGCGTGATCGCCCGGAAATTCTACCGCAGCGCCGCCGGTCCGGTGCTCGCCGACAGCTTCGGCAAGGCGCCCGCCGCCGTGTTCTATCTGATCTACGTCACCGGGATCGTGATCTTCGCGCTGGCCGCGCCCCTGTTCGGGGTTGGCGTTGCAGCGGCGGGCGGGCAGGGGGCGCTGTTCGGCTTCTTCGCCTATGCCGCGGTGAACTTCACCAACGCCTCGGTGCTCAGCGCCTGGCCGATGCGGCTTGCGATCGTGGATACGATCTGGGGGACGGTGCTGACCGGGGTGTCCGCTGCGGCAGGGGCGTGGGCGCTCGTCGCCGCAGGCGGCTGAAGGGCGCCGCGTTCAGAAAACACGGCGCTGATCATCGCGAACCAAAGCGGCGGATCGCTCGCCCAGGTTCGGAAATTCTTGTCTGCGGAGGCGAATGACCCTATCTCCCGCTTGGGTCGGCTCAGGCCGGCCGGGTCATGTTCAAGGGGAGGCTATCATGAAATACGCCGTATCGACGTCCGTGCTCGCCGCGGTTCTGCTCGCCGCCTGCAGCGGCCCGGCCGAGGACGCTGAAGCGCCGGCTGAAGACGCCGCGCCCGCCGAAGAGGTGATGAGCGAGGACGCCGCGCCGGCCTCGGGCGAAGCGAACACGCCTGAAGAAGCGATGATGGCCTCTGCGCCGATCTGCGAAGGCTTCGGCCCGCAGACCCCGCGCGACATCGCCAACCGCGAAGGGACCAACCCGGTCGAGTTCCCGCTGGCGCCCGCGCCGTCCGAACTCAATCTGTGCAACATCCACACCCACACCAACGCCGAGCACAAGGCGCCGGGCTTCTCGGTCTTCGTCGGCGACAGCGACGACGGCGGCTACGCCTGTAACGAGACCGAAAGCCTGACCGAGGCCGAGCTCACCGATCCCGCGAACGGCGAAGGCGCCTTCGGCGGCGTGGCGCCGGGCGATACGATCGAGGTGCACTGGGTGTTCTCCAGCTGCGACGTCGCGCCGGGCGAGGGCCTGGGCTCGTGCCTGGCCGAAGGCTGCGAAAACCCGCTGCTCCGCGTCGAGGCGCAGAGCTTCCTGGTGGTGAACGATCCCGAGAACGCTCTGGACTTCACCCAGTTCGACTATGCCGGTTCGGCGAACGAGGCCGGCCTGCACCAGCCGCGCGCCCTGCCGACGGGGTCGGGCGATCCGGTGCTGTTCCGCGGTTCGACCACCGGTCCGAGCTACGACCAGCAGACCTGCTCGCCGCTTCAGGTGACCTGGAACGTGCGTCCGCAGTGCCAGAAGGTCGACATCTCCTCGCTGCATCGCTGGGCGGCCGAAGGCAACGCGTTCAACGAGACCGAATCCCACGGCGTGCGCCAGCTGGTGACCGCGCCCGAGCTGCTCTCGCCGATCGAAGGCGAATAAGGCTCGATCAGGCCTGACGCGAAAGCCCCGGAGCGGTCCGCCGCTCCGGGGCTTTTTCGTTTCCCGGGCTTTTCGTTACGGCGCCGGGTAGACGGTGGGCGAGCCCGGCCCGACGGGGAAGTCGAACACGAAGGTGAAGACGTAGAAGAAGCCCGACCAGAAGATCAGGAAGAAGATGGTGTAGGGCAGCATCATCGCGATCAGCGTGCCCACGCCCAGATCCTTGTCGTAGCGGGTCGCCCAGGCGAGGATCAGACCGAAATAGCTCATCATCGGGGTGATGATGTTGGTGGTGGAATCCCCGATCCGGTAGGCGGCCTGAATGACTTCCGGCGAATAGCCGATCAGCATCAGCATCGGCACGAAGATCGGCGCGGTCACCGCCCATTGCGCCGAGGCCGAGCCCAGCGACAGGTTGATCACCGCGCACATGGCGATGAACAGGAAGAACACCGCCGGGCCGGTCAGCCCGGTGTCCTTGAGAAATTGCGCGCCGGTGACCGCGGTGATCGCCCCCAGATTGGTCCAGCCGAAAAAGGCCACGAACTGGGCGGCGAAGAAGACGAGCACGATGTAAAGCCCGAGCGAGGACAGCGCGGCGGCCATGGCGTCGATGACGTCCCGGTCGGTCTTCATCGTGCCGACCACGCGGCCATAGGCGTAGCCCAGCGTCACAAAGAAGATCAGGATCCAGACCACGAACCCGTCGAAGAACGGCGAGTCGATCCGGTCGCCCGTTTCAGGGTTCCTGAGCACGCCCCAATCAGGCGCGAGGGTCAGCGCCATAACCCCCAGCACGGCCAGCAGCGCCAGCGCCGCCCAGCCCAAGCCCTTCTTTTCGAGCTTGCTGAGCGGCTCCATCATGTTCTTGTCGAGCACGCTGGGATCGGCGCGGGAGGGATCGTAGGGGCCGAGCTTGGGCTCGACGATGAAGATCGAGACCAGAGAGCCGATGATCGTCACCACGAAGGTCGACGCGAACATGAAGTACCAGTTCGCGGTCGCCACCACGGTGTAGTCGGGATCGATCAGCTGGGCGGCCTCTTCGGTGATGCCCGCGAGCAGCGGGTCGATCGTGCCGATCAGAAGGTTCGCGCTGTACCCGCCCGACACCCCGGCGAAGGCTGCGGCCATGCCCGCCAGCGGATGGCGTCCGAGCGCGTAGAAGATCGCCCCGCCCAGCGGCACCAGCACGACGTATCCGACTTCGGAAGCCGTGTTGGAGATCACGCCGGCCAGCACCAGCGCAACGGTGACGAGCGCGCGCGGCGCGGAGAGCACGAGCGCGCGGACCGCCGCTGACAGGAGGCCTGATTTCTCCGCCACCCCGACGCCGAGCATCGCCACCAGCACCACGCCGAGCGGCGCGAAGCCGGTGAAATTGTCCACCATGCCGGTGAAGATGCGCCTCAGCCCGTCCGCGTTCATCAGGCTGACCGCGCGGATCATGCCGTCCTCGGCGACGCCGCGCGATCCGGCCGGACGGGGGTCCTCCACCGCCAGACCCAGCCAGCCGAACACGCCGGAAAGAACCACCACGCCCACGGCGAGAATGGCGAACAGCGTCACGGGATGGGGCAGCAGATTGCCCAACCATTCCACGCCGTCGAGAAAACGCGTGAACGCGCCCCGGCGGCGCGCCGGTTCGGTCTGGCTGTCGGCCATGGCGGAAATCTCCTCACCCCTGATGCAGCTGAGAATGGACTGCAATGGGGGGCGGAAATCAACCGCTGCAGGCTGAGGGGCGCACATAAACGACCGGCGCGGACTGGGCCCGCGCCGGTGAAGGGGGAGGATCGGGGTCGGGGAGACTGCGCCGCGCCGCCGTCCGGGGGCGGGGCTGACGGAGAGCGGCGGCGCGGCGCAGGTCTCGAGCTTCCGTGAAATGCGGAAGCGAAGGGAGAACTCTCCGTGAGACCTCCGGTTCCCGCCCCCTGAAGAAAAAATTTGGATTTACGCTTCGGGCTATATCCGGCCCGCCGTGGCCAGTCTCGCCAGCTTGACGACCATGGCCGGTTTGCGCCCCACGGCGGCGCCCAGACCGACCAGCAGGGCGGTCGTCTGGAGCGGCTTTTTCGCCATGGCGAGCTCCAGCGTCTGGATCGCCATCGGGGCGTTCTTGGCCAGCGAGCTGGGGAGCATCGCGGCGATGCCGCCTGCAGCGGGCGCGCCGCTGGCGGCGGCGGCTGCTGCGGCCGCGGCGGCCTTGCGCCGGCGTGCGCGGGCCCTGAGCACGAGCGCGGTGATCGCCGCGATCGAGCCCAGAAGCAGCCAGGCGAGCGCCAGCCCGCCGCTGCCCCAGGCCACCCCGTAGGCGTCCGCCAGGCCGTACCAGAGGGCATGGCTGGCGAACACTAGGGCGACCGCCGGGCCCAGCCCGGCGACGATCATGAGGAAAATACGCATCGGCCTAGCGGCGCAGCAGCAGGGCGCCCAGGAAGCCCGCGCCGATCGCCGCGCCACAGGCGGCGAGCGGACGTTCGCGGATATAGTCGCGGACTTCCTCGTCCAGTTCATAGGCCTCGTGGGCGGCCTTGCGCGCGGCGTCCTTCGCCCCGCGGCCGGCCTTGCGCGCGGCCCCGGTCACCCCTTTGCGGGCGTCGCCGGCTTCCTCGCCGGCGAGCTCGCCCAGATGGGTGATCAGCGAGTCCACGTCTTTGCGCAGGGCTCTGAGATCGCTTTTCACGTCGCTCATATCGGTCCTTCTCGGCATGGATCTGCTCCGAACTGTGCTCAGCGTATCGAGGCTGGAGCGCCGGCGATCAGGACGGCTCCTCAAGCTCCTCCTCGGCGTTCTCAGCGCCCTCCTCGATCTCTTCGCCGGCTTCCTCGACATTCTCGCCAAGCTCCTCGAACGGCTCTTCTTCCTCTTCGGCCTCGCAGGCGCCCAGGGCGGCCGCTCCGGCCAGGATCAGCAAAAGACGAAAGCTCATATCGTCACTCCTCTCTGATGTCGGTGATGTTGGTCAGGGCCGCGGCGAGCGCCCGCGGAACAGGCCCACGATCAGCGCCAGCACGAACAGGACCAGGAAAATGAAGAACAGGATCTGCGCGATGCCGGCAGAGGCTTCGGCGATGCCGCCGAAACCAAACAGCGCAGCGATCAGCGCAATCACAAAAAAGGCGATAGCCAGTCTCAACATGGGATAGTCCTCCAGACACGGCGCCGTCCGCGCCGCTTCGCCAAATCAACGCCGGCCCTTGAAATCAGGTTCCGAATCGCCGCGCTCCGCTTGTGGCGAAACCCAGCCGAGCGGCGGCGCGTTGACAGGAACGCGCAGGTCTCCTCGCGCGTATGCGTCTGTCATATCGAAAATGCCCAGAAAGGAGCCGCCCTTGGCGCCGTCCGCCCCCGCCTTCGTCGTCAACACGTCCAGTCAAACGATCGAGGGCCCGGAGGGCGAGGAGGAGCTCGCGCGCATGCGCGGCGTGTGCTCGGTCAGCCTTATGGGAATCTATCGCGACGCCGATCCCGGCCTGGCTGCGCGCCGGGCGATCGACGACGGCGCGGACGCGATCATCACGCTGGGCGGCGACGGGACGGCGCGGTCCGCCGCCCAGGCGATCTACGAGGCGGAGAGCGACGCCCGGCTCGTCGCGCTTCCCATGGGCACGGCGAACCTGCTGCCGCGGCGGCTTTATTCCACGCGCAGCACCGACGACATCCTGGGCGCGCTGGACCGGCTGGAGCCCGCCGCTCTGCCCGGCGGCGTGGTCGGCGGCGAGGTGTTCCTGATCGCGGCCGCAGCCGGGTTTCCCACCACCTTCGCCCGCGCCCGCGAGACGGCGCGCGATCCCTCTCGCGAGCACCGGCTGAAGACCGCGCTCAAGCGCGCCTCGGCGGGATTCTCGGAAATGTTCGCCTCCCGCCTGCGCTTTGCGGCGGACGGGGCTGAGAACGAGCGGCTGGACCGGGCGAGCGGGTTAATGTTGTGGGTGGAGGAAAACGCAGACAGCTTCGATTTCGCCGCGATCAACATCGAAAGCATCGCCGGCCTCGCCGGGCTCGCCCTCGGCGCGCTCAGCGAAAGGCTGCGCTCCGACGAGCGGCTCCTGCTTCGCGAGGCGCAGGAGGTCTCAATGCGCTCCAAACGCGCGATTCCCCTGATGGTGGACGGAGAACCGCGCAGCTGCGGGCGCAAGGCGCGCTTCAACTTCAAGCCCGATCTCATCCCCGTGCTGCGATGGCCCGAGGGCGGAACGGGAACGGCCTGACCGGGCGCCACGTTGCCAGACCGAGCCGACCCAAGGAGAGACCCCCATGATGAAGTTTGCAGCGGCCGCGCTTTCGGCCTCCGCCCTGCTCGCCGGTTGCGCGGGCTATGAGAACACCACCCGCAGCGCCGCTGTCGGCGCAGGCGTCGGCGCTGTCGCCGGCGGCGCGATCGGCAATAATGTCGGCGACGGCGACGCCACGACCGGCGCCCTTCTGGGCGCGGCGGCCGGCGCAGCGCTCGGCGCGGCGCAAGGCTGCAGCGCGGACAATGTCTGCCCCTGGAACAGAAACAGCCAATACCACTCGGACCTCAGGTACGACCGGTCCGCGGACAGGTATTTTTACTACAACGAACGCAACGGCTGCACCTACTGGCAGAACGGCGACCTTCGCGGTTGCTGATCGCGCCGGTCAGACGATGCGCGAAAAGGCCGCCGGGCCCCGGGTCCGGCGGCTTTTTTCATGCCGGAGCAATAGCCGGGTTTACATGACATAAGGATATCTTTATATCCGCATATGCGCCGATTTGAGCTTCAGCTTGCGGGCGCGGAACAAGTGCGGCTAAAGCGAAGCGACCGGACCCGAGCGCCTTTCAAGGCGTCTTGAAGGGCGTCAGCCCGCGTCCGGCGTTCGGCCAGAGCCTCCTTGCCCCGCCCGCAGTCGCGCGCGCTTCGAACGCAAGGAGAATGAGCCATGACCGCCGCGATCCGCACCGCCCCACAGCCCCTTCAGCGCGCCCCCGAGCTGCGGCCCATGCCTGCGCCGGGACGGCTGAGCGCGGTCATGCTGGGCTGCGGGGTTGTCGGCGGCGGCGTGGCGGACCGGCTGCCCGCCGGCATCGCGCTGCTCGGCGTTCTGGCGCGCACGCCGCGCGAGGCGCGGGTCGGCGGCGCTCCGGTCACGACCGATCCCGACGCGCTGTTCGCGCTCGACCCCGATCTCGTCATCGAGGCCCTGCCCGCCGGCGCGGACGCGGAGCGCCTGCTCGAACGCGCCGTGGTCGAAGGCCGGCATGTGATCACCGCCAACAAGGACGTCGCCGCCAGACGGCCCGATCTCGCCCGCCGCGCCGCAGACGCAGGCCGCGTCTTCGCCTGCTCGGCGGCGGTGGGCGGGGGCGCGCCGATCCTTGAAACCGCCGCAGCGCTCAGGGAGTCCGGCGCAGGCCTGGTCCGGGTGCGCGGGGTTCTGAACGGAACGTCGAACTTCGTGCTCGACCGGCTCGCGGCGGGTGAAAGCCTGAAAAGCGCCGTCGCCGCCGCCCAGGCCGCAGGCTTCGCCGAAGCCGATCCCAGCGCCGATCTCGACGGCGTGGACGCGGCGAACAAGCTCGCCCTGATCGCGCGCGCGGCCTGGGGCGCCGAGCTCGATCCCGCTTCGATCAAGACAGAGTCCATTTCCGCCCTGCCGAAGCAGACCGCGCGCGCGGTTCGCGAGAGCGGCCGCGTCCTGCGTCAGGTCGCGACCCTCGGCCGGCGCGGCGCGGCGATCACCGCACGCGTGCGGCTGGAAGCCGTCGAGCCCGGCGATCCGGCCGGGCGAGCGCGCGGCGAAGGCAATATCGCGGTCTTCCAGCCCGAGCGCGGCGCGGAAGTCATCGTCGCGGGCAAGGGCGCGGGCCGCGAGCCAACGGCGGCGAGCGTGATCGCCGACATCGAGCGGCTGCTGGAGCGGTGTCGATGAACGCGGTCGCGATCGCTGCACGGGCGAGCGAACTCGTCTGCGGATTCTCACGTCCCTCCGGCGGATGGCTGGAGGCGCGCGGCCGGGTGACCGGCCCGGTCGACGGACCCGAAACCCTGGTGCTCGGCGGCGTCTCCGCTGGCCGCGCGGTCGCATCAGGGCCGGGGGAGACCGGCTGGTGGCCGGGCGTCGCGGAGGCGGGCGGCGCGCTCGACCCCGCCCGGACACGCATGCTCGGCCTCGACTTCGTCACCGAAGCCGATCCGTTCCCGAGCGTCGAAGATCAGGCCGCCGCCGCTCTGGCCCTGGCGGACGCGGCCGGCTTCGGCCGGTTCAGGATCGTCGGGGCGAGCTATGGCGGGGTGATCGGTCTCGCGATCGCTGCAGCCGTGCCCGATCGCATCCGCCGGCTGGACGTGCTGTGCGCCGCGGCCAGACCTTCGCCGCTCGCCACGGCCTGGCGTTCGATCCAGCGCGAAATCCTGGCGCTGGGCGCAGAGGCGGGCGATCCGGCCCGCGGCGTCGATCTCGCCCGCCGGCTCGCCATGACCACCTATCGCACCTGTGAGGAGCTTCACGCCCGCTTCGCCGATCCCGAACCCGGCGGTCGGGACGCGGACGGGGTCGCCGCCTATCTCGCCGCACGCGGGGCGGATTACGCCGCGAAGACGCCGCCGGAGAAAATGGCGGCCCTGCTTCAGTCGATGGACGCCGCCGACGTCGCGATCAAGGCGATCGCCGCGCCGGCGCGTTTTCTCGCCATCACGTCAGACCGGCTCGTGCCGCCCCGCGACATCCGCGCGACGGCGGCGCGCATCCGGGAGGCGGCGGTCGTCGAGATCGACAGCCTTTACGGGCATGACGGCTTCCTGAAGGAGACCGCGGCGGTGAACGCGTTTCTGGGCGGGGCGTCGTGACCGCGCTTCGAACCCGCGCCGCCCGGGCCGGCATCAACGCCGATCCGGGCCATCAGGGGGTGGTCGCGCCAGTTTCGGTCTCCGCCGCCTATCGCCGCGCGGACGCCGCAGAGCCCGGCGCGTTCGACTACGCCCGGACCGACCAGCCCGGCCGCCGCCTGCTCGCCGAGGCGCTGAGCGCGCTCGAAGGCGCAGCCGGGACGGTCGTGACGAGCTCCGGCATGGCGGCGATCGATCTGGTCCTGAACCTGTTGCCGAACGGAGCGCGGATCGTCTGCGCGCACGACGCGTACGGGGGCACCCACCGGCTGATGAACGCCAGAGCCGCCCAGCGCGGGTTCACGCTGGTGTACGCCGACTGCACCGATCAGGACGCGCTGGACGCCGCGCTCGGCCCCGGCGCGGATCTCCTGTTTCTGGAAACCCCGTCCAATCCGCGGCTGAGGATCACCGATCTTCGTCACGCCTGTGCGGCGGGCCGCGCCGCCGGGGCGCTGGTGGCGGTCGACAACACCGTGCTCACCCCGGCATTGCAGCGGCCGCTCGCCTTCGGCGCGGATCTCGTGGTCGCCTCGGTCACCAAGATGCTGAACGGGCATTCCGACATGGTCGGCGGCGCGGTCGCCTGCGCCGATGCGGAACGCGCTGAAACGCTCGGCTGGTGGGCGAATGCGGCGGGCGCGGGGGCGGGTGCGTTCGACTGCTTTCTGGCTTTGCGCGGCTTGCGCACCCTGCCGGTCCGCGCTGAAGCCCAGTCCGCCGCCGCGCTGAAGATCGCAGAGCGCCTCAGCGTCCATCCAAAGGTCGCCCGGGTGGATTATCCCGGCTTGCCGGGCCATCCCGGCCACGGCCTCGCCGCGCGCCAGCAGGACGGGTTCGGCCCGCTTCTGAGCCTCGAACTCACCGCCGGCGCGGAGGCGGCGCGGCGTTTCGTGTCGAGCCTGAAGCTTTTCACCCTCGCCCAGTCGCTGGGCGGGGTTGAGAGCCTCGTCGCGATCCCTGCGCTGATGACCCATGCGGCGATGAGCACGGAAACCCGCACCGTAGCGGGCGTGGGCGACGGGCTGGTCAGGCTGTCGGTCGGGCTCGAAGCGGCCGAGGATCTGATCGCCGATCTCGAGGCCGGTCTCGCCGCGCTGTGATCGCCTAGCCGGCGTCTGAATCGATCGCTTCACCGCCAAGAAGGATCGGGCTCGCATCGAGCGTCTCGGCGTTCATCAGCGCAGCGACGCGCTGCAGCGAGGCGATCAGCATGTGCCGCTCCCAGCTCGGCAGCTTTCTGAACGCGTCGATGAAACCCGCCTGCAGAAGCTGCGGCGCGCCGCGCGCGATCTGTTCGCCCTTTTCGGTGAGCTCGGCGAGCACCGCCCGGCGGTCGAGATCGCTGCGCGCCCGCTGAACCAGCCCCGCGCTGGTCAGCCGGTCTAGGATCGCGGTCACGGTGGGCTGGCTGAGCGAGACCTGGCGCGACAGCGCGCTGGGCTTGGTCGCGCCGTTCTTCGCCAGCGCCTGGAGCACCACCAGCTGGGGCGCGGTGAGGCCGGTCTCCTTGACCAGCGATTTCGAGCGGAGATCCACCGCCCGGATGATGCGCCTCAGCGCGATCAGGATTTCGTCATGGTCGTCGGCCACTGTCGTCGTCGTCCGTCTCCTCGGCCACCTCGGGGGGCAGCTCGGCCAGCCACGGTTTCGTGCCGGCGTCCTCTACACGGTTCATCAGCGCGGCGAGGCTCAGACCCGCCCAGGCCGCCTGAAGCGCCAGAACAGGCCAGTTGCCGTCCACGTAAAGCACCGGCATCTGCAGCAGCGCCGCGGCCAGGTTCGCACCGAGATAGGATTCCCGGCCGATTCCGCCCGCAGCGAAGGCGAGATACGCCATTGCGTACGTGAAAACCGACACCCAGCCAAGCGCTTCAAGAGCGAGCGGCAAATCGGTCGCGATCAGCCAGGCCGCGACGAGGCCGGCGACCAAGGCCAGCCAGCGCGCCGCGGGCACTTTCAGCCGGACGCCGAGCGGTTTCATTCCGCTCAGCGCCACTGCGCTCGTCACCAGCCAGAACCCGTTATTGACCACCGGATGCCAGGACCCGATCGCAAACGAGCTGGCGATCAGGAAGGCGGCCGAGACCAGATTCGCGGCGAAATACGCCGTCTTCGGATAGCGCCGGTACAGCGAGAAGGCGGCGTGGTTGGCCAGATAGCCCGCCGTGCCGATCCAGCCGAGCGTCTCGATCATTCGGAGATGGCGAGATGCATGTTCTCGACCAGCAATTCCCGGCCGGCCTGCGGCCCGTCCAGCACCAGCACTTCGGACGTGTCGCTCATGATCGCGTAAAACCGGTTGTCGCCGGCCGCTTCGGTCATGCTCGTGCTCCAGCCGCACACCGCGACGCGCGAGCCCTGCGGAAGGGCGTATCGGTCCCCGGTTAGGGGGTTCGTGGCGAGCACGAGCGGCACGTCGTCGGACGCGACGATCTCGGCGACCGTGTCGCAGCCCGCCAGCGTGCCGGTGCGCCGGTCGCCGAGCGGGATCAGCTCGGCCTGCTGCAATCGCGCGAGGCTGGCGTTGAAGGCGTCCCGCATCGCATCCGCGCCGGGCGGGAAGATGACCTTAAGCGGCTGCGCCTCGTCGTCGACCTGCGGCAGAGCGGCGATCAGGGCGCGTTCGGAGGCGAAGTCGCGGCGCAGCACCTCGCGGGCGACCCGGCCGGTGATCGGCAGAAGTTCGATCTCGCCGTCGATCAGGGCGGCGAGCGCTTCCTGCTCGTTCTCGAACGGCTCGACCCGGCCGTCCGCTTCGGCCGCCGCCAGCAGCCGGTCGATCTCGCCGCCGAAGCGGTAGCCGCTGACATTGCCGTAGATCTCCTCGCCGGTGAGCGTCGGCGGACCGTCCGGATGGGCGCGCCGATTGTAATAGATCCGGCTGGTCACCTCGAAAACGGGATCGGAGAACAGAACCTCGCCGATCCGGTCGTCGGTCTCGAAAAACGGATAGGCCGCCATCGCGCGGCCGCGCTCGACCTGGTCGTACACATAGGCGAAGCCGAACCGGCGCACGCGCGGCTCGTAGCCCATGTCGTCGAACACGGTGCGCACGATTTCGGTGACCGGCCCCGGCGCGGCGCCCTGCGCCTCGACATAGGGCGGCCAGACGCCGGTGTAGACGTCGACCGTCTCCGGCGCCGCCTGACGGGCCGAAGCGGTCCCTGCGGCGAAGACCAGCGCGGCGAGCGCGGCGAGAAGCTTATTTCCGCTGATAGCGCACATAGATCACGGTGAGCAGCAAGATGAGGATGAGGCCGGATCCGAGCAGGAAGTCGCTGTCGGCGGCGGCGATGATGCGAAGAAGCAGCGAGCCTTGCTCGTCGGTGTAGCCGAGCGCGGGCCGCAGCATGACCTCGCGCGAGAAACTGATGGCGGCGAAGATCGCTTCGAGCACGGCGACCGCACCGATGCCGAACAGGATGAGCCCGGTGACGAACTCGCTGCGCCGTGTGCGGGCCGCGCTGATCTCCTTGATCTTGCCCGAGCTGAGCTCGACCAGCTGCGCGCCGTTCGCTTTCAGCGCGTCGATCGACCAGGTGTCGAGGATCTCGCTGACGAGCTTCTCCTTGCGGCGGTTGAGCACCGCGCGCAGGCTCTCGTACTCGATCTGCAGCATCTGCATGCGCGAGCGCGCCCTTAGAAGCGACTGCTCGGCCCGGCGCGGGCGCCTGGCGGTGAGCGCGTCGGCGACGATCTGGCGCGTGCTTTCGTTCGCCCAGTCCTGCGCCGACCAGAAATACTGCGCGATGCGCATCGCCGACAAAAGGAACTGGGTCTCCTTCGGCCCCTCCTCGCCGTCGGGCTCGACGATCAGATAATTCAGCCAGGTCAGCGAGTAATGCGCCTCGCCGGCGAGGATGTCCCCGGCGTCCTCGGGGCGGATCGTGTTCTTCAGCCAGTCCTGCACCAGCGGCGCGGTCGCGGGATCGGCGCGCTCGGCTTCGCTGATGACCAGCGCGCGGGAGGTATGGCCGTGCTCGACCTCGCCGCACCGCGCGGGGTTTCCTTCGAGAAGGTCGCCGGTCAGCCGGCCCATCCTTTCCAGGAGCGCGCAGAAGGCGCTGACATGGCCCTTATAGGCCTTATGGCTTTCGGTCTGGCTCCAGCCCTCGAGATCGCCGTTCGCCGCGTCGACATCGTCGAAGCGCACCTCCGCGATCGCCACGCCGCTGCCGTAGATGTGAAACCGGACCTCAGGCTCGCCGGCCTTGTGGCCGGGCTCGAAGATCGCCACGCGCAGATCGAACCCGTCCACGGCGATGTCCTTCCAGCGCCCGGAGCGTTCGGCGTCCTTGTTGACCAGCGTGACATCCTCGGACGGCAACGCGGCGAGCCGTTTCATCAGCCCCGCATACTGCTCGGTCGCCGGCGTCACTCCGGCGGCGAGCCTGTAGCCCGTCCGGATCGGCGTCATGGTGTAAAGCCGCATCCCATCCCCCTCGGCCTTCGGCTGGAAGCTTAGAGGACGAAGCATCGAATTCAACCACTGTCAGGCGAGGTACTCGCGAGCGCGCGCCGCGCCCGCCTTGACCCGGACGCGGCCAGGGAGTACCGCCGCAGGAGGTCCGGCTTCAGCTCCGAAGCCGGGGGTTTCCCTGCTCCGCCGCGCCGCCGGGCGCATCCCGCCGCCCACTTCCCGCGCGGAGCGGCAAGTCGCGTTACGAGGACGATCATGGCCGAGGCCGCCTCCACTTCCCAGACCCGGCGCTTCGCCGCCGCACCTTCGCCCGCCGAGCTGCCGAAGGTGGACCGGGAGATTCTGGAGTTCTGGAAAGCCGACGGGACGTTTCAGGCCTCGATCGACACCCGGCCGGAGAACGATCAGTTCGTCTTCTATGACGGCCCGCCGTTCGCGAACGGGCTTCCTCATTACGGCCACCTGCTGACCGGTTTCGCCAAGGACGTGATCCCGCGCTACCAGACCATGAAGGGCAAGCGCGTGGAGCGCCGCTTCGGCTGGGACACGCACGGCCTGCCTGCAGAGCTGGCCGCGGAGAAGACGCTTGGGATCTCCGGCCGCAAGGCGGTGCTCGACATGGGCATCGACAAGTTCAACGCCGCCGCCCGCGGCGAGGTGATGAAATACGCCGGCGAGTGGGAGGACTATGTCACCCGCCAGGCGCGCTGGGTCGATTTCGAGAACGATTACAAGACGCTCGACATCAGCTTCATGGAAAGCTGCCTGTGGGCGTTCAAGCAGCTCTGGGACAAGGGGCTGGTCTACAAGGACTACCGCGTCGTCCCGTATTCCTGGGCGGTGGAAAGCCCGCTGTCGAATTTCGAGACGCGGCTCGACAATTCCTACCGCAACCGCACCGACCCGGCGGTGACGGTGAAGTTCACCCTCAAGGACGGCCAGGGCGATCTCTCCGGCGCGAAATTCCTGATCTGGACGACCACGCCCTGGACGCTGCCGTCCAACCTCGCCTGTGCGGCGGGCGCGACGATCACCTATGCGATCCTCGAAAAGGACGGCGAGCGGCTGATCCTGTCGGCGAACGCGATCGAGAAGTACAAAAAACAGCTCGACGGCTATGAGCAGACCGGAAGCGTGACCGGCGCCGAGCTCAAGGGCCTGCGCTACGTCCCGCCCTTCGCCTATTTCGAGGGCCGCGAGAACGCCCACCAGATCCTCAACGCCGAGTTCGTCACCGACGAGGACGGCACAGGGATCGTGCACCTCGCGCCCGGCTTCGGCGAGGACGACCTCAACGCCTGCCGCGCGGCGGGCATCTCTGTCGTCGTCCCGGTCGATCAGGCGGGCCGGTACACCGCCGAGATCCCCGACTATGAGGGCCTGCTGGTCTTCGAGGCGAACAAGCCGATCACCGATCGTCTGAAGGCGGAAGGCAAGCTGTTCCGCCACGACACGTACGACCACAACTACCCGCATTGCTGGCGGACCGACGAGCCGCTGATCTACAAGGCGGTGGACAGCTGGTATCTGAAGGTCTCGGACTTCCGTGAGCGGATGGTCGAGCTGAACCAGCAGATCAACTGGGCGCCGAGCCACGTCAAGGACGGCATTTTCGGCAACTGGCTGGCCGGCGCGCAGGACTGGAACATCTCCCGCTCGCGCTTCTGGGGCACGCCGATCCCGGTCTGGGTGAGCGACGATCCGAACCATCCGCGCGTGGACGTCTACGGCTCGATCGAAGAACTCGAGCGCGATTTCGGCGTGAAGGTCACCGACCTGCACCGGCCCTATATCGACGAGCTGACCCGTCCGAACCCGGACGACCCCAGCGGCAAGTCGACCATGCGGCGGGTCGAGGACGTGTTCGACGTCTGGTTCGATTCAGGCTCGATGCCCTACGCCCAGGTCCACTACCCGTTCGAGAACAAGGCCTGGTTCGAGCAGAACTTCCCCGCCGACTTCATCGTGGAATACGTCGCCCAGACGCGCGGCTGGTTCTACACGCTGATGGTCCTGTCCACGATGCTGTTCGACCGCCCGCCGTTCAAGAACGCGATCTGTCACGGCGTGGTGCTGGACGAGAACCGGCAGAAGCTTTCAAAGCGCCTGCGCAACTACCCCGACCCGATGGAGTTCTTCGACCAGTACGGCTCGGACGTGATGCGCTGGTTCCTGATCAGCGCGCCGGTGCTGAACGGCGGCGATCTTCTGGTGCCCAAGGAGGGCCGCGAGCTCGCCAGCGTCCAGCGCGAGGCGATCGCGCCTTTGATGAACGCCTACGCCTTCTTCTCGCTCTACGCCAATCTCGAGACCCGCGCGCCGGAGATCGTCACCGAAGCGGACGATCCGCTGGACCGCTACATCCTGACCAAGACCGGCGAGCTGGCCGGCAAGGTCGCGAGCGCGCTCGACGCCTTCGACATCCCGCGCGCCTGCCGCGAGACGGTGGGGTATTTCGACGCGCTGACGAACTGGTACATCCGCCGCTCGCGCGCCCGGTTCTGGGGCGCGGAGGACGAGGCCAGCAAGAACGCCGCGTTCGACACGCTCTATACGGTGCTGGTGAAGGTGTGCCGGATCTGCGCGCCGCTCCTGCCGATCACCACCGAGAAGCTCTACAAGTCGCTGACCGAAGAGCGCAGCGTGCATCTGTCGGTCTGGCCCGACGCAGGCGAGTTTCCGGCCGATCATGATCTGGTGCACGCCATGGATCTGGTGCGCGATGCGGCCTCTGCGGCGCTGGCGGTGCGCGAGCGCGCGCGCCTGCGGGTCCGCCTGCCGCTGAAGACGCTGACCGTGGTGCATGCGGACTCCGCCATGCTCAAGCCCTACGCCGCGCTTCTGGCCGACGAGGTCAATGTGCGCGCGGTCGCCTTCTCCACCGATCTCGACGCCTATGGCGAGGTTCAGTTGAAGCCCGATCCGCGCATTGGCAAACGGCTGGGCAAGGCGATGAAAGACGTCATGGCCGCCGCACGCTCCGGCGATTTCACGCTGAACGCCGACGGCACGGCGAGCGTGGCCGGCGAGACGCTGGCGGAGACCGAATTCGTCCTCGCCATGGTCGCCGAGGAAGGCTCCGCCGCCGAGCCCTTCGCCGGCACGGGCGCTGTGGTGCTGGACACCTCGGTCGACGCCGATCAGGAGCGCGAAGGCCTCGCCCGCGACCTCGTCCGCGCGGTGCAGAGCGCGCGCAAGGACGCCGGCCTCGACGTCTCCGACCGCATCGATCTGGCGATCGCGGGCGGGCCTCAGACGAAAGCCGCCGTCGACGCGCACGGCGATTTCATCAAGGCTGAAACGCTGGCGGTGTCGCTGTCCGAAGACGCCGCAGGCGGGGCTGAAAGCGAAATCGGCGGAGAGACTGTGACGATCAGGGTGGCCAAGGCGGGCTAGCCGCCCCACCCCACCCCGGCCCTCCCCTCGAGGGGAGGGTGGGGCGCTGGTGCGGCGGCCAGGCCCTGACCATGAGACGGGCGGCCGGCTGGCCGACGGACCGACCAGGCTCCCCCTCCCTCCCCCTCGGGGGAGGGCCGGGGTGGGGGGAGCTTCAAACTTCGACCCCGACAACACGCCGATCCGCGGCGAAACCGGAAAGAAACATGACCGAGCAGAGCTACGATTTCTCAGCGCTGGAAACCAAATGGCGCGACTACTGGGACGCTCACGGCGTGAACCGCACGCCGCAGCCGAAACCTGGCGACAAGACCTTCTACGTGCTCGACATGTTTCCCTATCCGTCGGGCGCGGGCCTGCATGTGGGTCACCCGGTGGGCTATCTCGCGACCGATATCGTGGCGCGCTACAAGAAGATGGCCGGCTACACCGTGCTCCACCCGATGGGCTGGGACAGTTTCGGCCTGCCCGCCGAGCGCTACGCCGAGCGCACGGGCGTGCATCCGGCGGTCTCCACCGAGAAGAACATCGCCACCTACAAGCGCCAGATGCGGCTTCTGGGCCTGGGCTATGACTGGGATCGCGAGATCGCGACCTCCAAGCCCGAGTATTACAAGTGGACGCAGTTCATCTTCACCCGGCTCTATAACGCCTGGTACGACGCCGAGGCGGGCCGGGCCCGTCCGATCGACGAACTGCCGGTCCCCGCAGACGTGAAGGCCGAAGGCGCGCTGGCGGTCCAGCGCTATCAGGACGAACGCCGGCTGGTCTATTACGAGACCGCGCCGGTAAACTGGTGCCCCGAGCTGGGTTCGATCCTCGCCAATGAAGAGGTGTTCGACGGCAAGTCCGAGCAGGGCTACGAGGTCGTGCGCATCCCGCTGCAGCAGGTGAAGATGCGCATCACCGCCTATGCGGAGCGCCTGCTGGCCGATCTCGACGGGCTGGACTGGCCCGAGGGCATCAAGGAAAGCCAGCGCAACTGGATCGGCAAGTCTGAGGGCGTGACCCTGCGCTTCCCCGTGGACGGGTCCGATCAGGCGGTGGAGACCTTCACCACACGCGTGGATACGCTGGGCGGCGTGACCTTCCTGGCGCTCGCGCCCGAACACCCGCTGGTCTCAGACCTGACCACCGAAGGGCAGAAGTCCGAGGTCGACGCCTATGTCGAGGCCGCTGCGCGCAAATCCGATCTCGACCGGACGATCGACGCGGAGAAGACCGGGGTGTTCACCGGCGCGGAGGCGATCAATCCGGTCACCGGAAAGCGCGTGAAGATCTTCGTCGCCGATTACGTGCTGCCCGATTACGGCACCGGCGCGGTGATGGGCGTGCCCGCCCACGACACGCGCGATTTCGCCTTCGCGACCGCCTACGGGCTCGACATCGTGCCGGTGATCGATCCGGGTGCGGAGCATCCTGATCGCGCCGCCGTTCTGGCCGGCGAAAAATGCTTCACCGAGGACGGGGTGATGCTGGCGCCGCCGGGCGAGCCCGCGCTCTACCAGGCCGGGGTGAACTGGCGCGTGGCGATGAACGCCATCGCCGATCATCTGGAGGCCGAGGGTCTGGGCCGCCGGGTGACGACCTATAACCTGCGCGACTGGATTTTCGCCCGTCAGCGCTATTGGGGCGAGCCGATCCCGATCGTGCACTGGGAAGACGGCACGCGCACGACCGTGCCCGAAGACCAGCTGCCGCTGACCTTGCCCCATATCGAGAACTACAAGCCGACCGGCCAGGCCGAATCCCCGGTCGCCCGCGCGACCGACTGGCTGGAAGTCACCGATCCCGAGACGGGCAGGAAGGGCCGGCGCGAGACCAGCACCATGCCGCAATGGGCGGGCAGCTGCTGGTATTATCTGCGCTTCAAGGACCCGAAGAACGATGACGCTCTGGTCGGCCCCGAGGTCGAGAAAGCCTGGGGCGCGGTCGATCTGTACGTCGGCGGCGCCGAGCACGCCACGCTGCACCTTCTCTACGCCCGGTTCTGGCACAAGGTGCTGTTCGATCTGGGGTTCGTCTCGACGAAAGAACCGTTTCAGAAGCTCGTCAATCAGGGCCTTCTGACCAGCCACGCCTTCAGGAATTCGCGCGGCGTGGTCCTGCCCGTCGACGAGGTCGAGGAGCGCGGCGAGGGCGAATTCGTGCACGTCCCGACCGGCGAGCGCGTCGAGAAGGTCGGCGCGAAAATGTCGAAATCGCTGCACAACGTCGTCACGCCCGACGACGTGGTCGCGCGCTTCGGCGCGGACGCCTTCCGGGTGCACATGATGTTCATGGGCCCGGTCGAGGCGATGCGCGAATGGGAGACCGAGAAGGTCGCGAGCGCGCTGAAATTCCTGCGCCGGGTCTGGCGTTTCGCCACGAACGCGCTCGAAAATCCGTCAACTGACGAACCCAAGCCCGTTTCGCTGGCGCGCACGAAGCTCGTGCTCGCGATCACCGAGGATCTCGACAATCTGCGCCTGAACACCGGCGTGGCCGAGCTGATGAAGTTCCTCAACGCCGCCGAAGGCCAGCCGATCGGCAAGGAGACGCTCGAGACCTTCATCCGCGTCCTCGCCCCCTTCGCGCCCTTCATGGCCGAGGAGCTGTGGGAGAAGGCCGGCGGCGCGCCGAGCGTGTTCGAAGCGGACTGGCCGCAGGCCGACGCCGCCGAACTCGAAGCGGCGATCGACACGGTCGAGGTGGTCATCCAGGAAGGCGGCAAGCGCCGCGGCGCGGTCGAACTGGCCCCCGACGCCGACGACGAGACGGTGCGAACCGCCGCGCTCGCCTTGCTCGACGGGCTCGGCAAGCCGGTCTCGGCCGTTCCGATGGAACGGGTCATCGTCGTGCGCGACAAGAAGACCGGCCGGGTGAAGCTGGTCAACGTGCCCAGGCTGGGCTGAGCGTTCAGGCCGTCGGCCCGATCAGTCCGCGATCAGGCGACGCCGATGCGCGGCGGACCGCCCTTGCCCGCTTCGCTCGGCCCGAAGGCGCGGTCGAGCGTGGCGGTGCTGTCCTGAGCGAGCTTGATCGCTTCGGTCAGGTGCTGGAGCACCTGCATGTTGTTGTTCATCACGTGCTGGGCTTCCGGCCTGAGATCGCCGGAAATCTTCGTGCAGCGGTGAACCACTTCGGCGCGCAGGGCCAGAAGCACCTCTTCGAGCTTGCGGCCCGCCGGGTTGTCGTCGGAGACGAGAAAGCGCGTCATGACGCCCCTCCTTGCATGCGTGAGCGGGCATGCTTGCACGAGGCCGGATAATTTTACGTGAATGACGCGGCTTGAAGCCTGATCGCTCGCGGGCCAGTTTCCGCCGCGGGCGGACAATCAAGGAGGCCGGCATGGCACAGAAAATCGGCGCGGACGCGCTTTGCGGACAGGTTCCCGGCTGGGAAAAGGTCGAGGGCGACCGTGACGCGGTGCGCAAGGTCTACAAGTTTCAGGACTTCAAGACCGCCTTCGGCTTCATGACGACCGTGGCGCTGAAGGCCGAGCAGATGGACCACCACCCCGAATGGTTCAACGTCTACAACACGGTGGACGTGACCCTCTCCACCCATGACGCGGGCGGGGTGACGGAAAAGGACGTCGAACTCGCGAAATTCATGGACGCGCACGCAGGCTGATCAGCCCGCGTGGATCATCACCGTGTCGAGCAGGACCTGCGCCTCGCCTTCGCCGAGATAGCGGTCGGTTTCGGCCTGTAAAAGCCGGGCGATGAGGTCGGCGTCCGGCACGTCGCCCCAGCGGTACATGCGGCCTGCATAGACCAGAAGCGTCTCCGAATACGCTGCGCGCAGCCAGAGCCGGCGCTGGTCGATCGAGCGCCGCGCGCCGCGTGAGGGCGCGTCCAGCGCGAAGGTCACTTCCAGCATGGCCCGCACGCCGCTGCGCCGGCCGATCTGGATGGCGGTGGAGACCGGCTCCATCCGCACATAGCTCGCCACGTCCTCGCCCACGAGATTGCGGCCCGCCTGACCGGCCGGCGCCGGTTCGGGCGCAGCCGACGGACCGCCCGCCTGGGCTGGCGCAGCGGCGAGCAGAAGCGCAAGGCCGGCGAGACCGGCGCGGAGAGGCGTGAACCTGATCATGGCGTGATCATAGGGGCGCGGTCGTAAAAATTCGGTTCGCCTCGCCTTGCCGAGCGGGTTCACGCCGATACCTTGAGCCTGGACACGCCCGGATCGTGAAAGGATCGCCGTCATGCGCAGCCCGGTCATCGCCCTCGCCGCCGCCCTCGCCGCTTCCGGCGCCGCCTACGCCCAGCCGGCCGCAGGCGGCGACGCGCCGCGCGGGCCGACCCAGTTCATCTCCGCCGGCGCGGCGATGCTGCCCGACTATGCCGGGTCGGACGACTACCGGGTGATCCCGTTCGGCGCGCTGCGGCTCGAGTTCGGCGAGGTCGTCGTCCGGACCGAGGGGCCTGGGCTGGCGGTCGAGCTTCACGAGACCGGCCCGCTGACGCTGGGCGTGTTCGGCCGCTGGTCGGGCGGGCGCGACGAGGTGGACGACGCGGTGGTCGCGCTGCTGCCGGAGATCGACAACTCCATCATCGCGGGCGGGTTCGCCGACCTGAAACTGGCCCAGTCCGTGCTGATCCCGACGGACCGGATCGTGCTCGGCGCACGGCTGGGCGCGGACGTTCTGGGCACGTTCGAGGGCGCGGCCTGGACCGGGTCGGTCAGCTATGCGGGGGCTGTCAGCCGGAAAAGCTTCTTCGCGCTCAGCGCCTCGGTGTCGGGCTTCTCCGACGATTACGCCGACACGCTGTTCTCGATCGACACAGCCGGCGCGGCTGCGTCGGGCCTGCCCGTCTACACCGCCGAAGGCGGGATCCAGGATGTCGGGATCACCGGGATTTACGACTACGGCTTTGGCGACAACTGGTCCGTCACGACGGTGCTGGGCTGGTCGCGGCTCGTGGGCGACTACGCCGACAGCCCGATCGTCGCGGTGCGCGGCGACGAGGACCAATACTTCCTCGGCCTCGCGCTCGGACGGCGGTTCTAAAGCCTTTTTAGCGAAAGTGGGAACCGGTTTCGCGGTTCGAAAAGGCGATAATACAAAGACCTTGAGCGATATCGGGCGATCACGATCGACCGATATCGCTCTAGCGCTCATGCGGATCGGGATCTCAGCGTTTCGAGACGATCGAAGGCGGCGGTGTTGGACCGGCAGCGCTCCGCCGTGACGCCGCGTTTCTGAAGCTCTGCCAGGAGCGTCTCCCACCAGCCGACCTCCCGGCCGCGATCGATCAGCAGAAAGCATCGCGCACCGGAGCCCGCGACCGCTTCGCCGAACGCCTCGGCGTTGCCCTGGATACGCAGATAGGGGTCTGCCGCCGAGGCGTGGTCGAGATCCATGAGGATCGCTTCGGCGTCGAGATCGGACACCAGCGCGGCCATGGTCTCGATCGCCTCGAGCTGGCCGGTCGCAGAGGCGTTACGAGCAAGCTGCCCCCAGACGGCCTCGGGCAGCCATTTCCAGTTCGTCAAAGCCATGACTAAAGAACCGGCGCGCCCCGCTCCGGTTCCCGGCGCCGGCTGCGTACGATCTGTCCTGGTGAGCGGGACCGCGGCGCGCCCGACCGAAGCCGCGGCCTTGAGCCGGGGGAGCGGAACGAGGGAGGACCTGAAAAATGATGGAGTTGGGTGAGCCAAATTCGAACCCGAAGGGTTCGCAAGCGCGACTGCGCGCCCACACCCCGGCTCCCGGCCGGGGGAGGACCGACCGAGCGGATGCGAAAGAGCACTTAGGAAAATGGTGGAGCCGAGGGGAATCGAACCCCTGACCTCGTCATTGCGAACGACGCGCTCTCCCAACTGAGCTACGGCCCCGATCCTGGGAGCGGTCGAGTTACGGCGCGCGCGGGGCGAAGTCAAGCGCGCCTTCAGCGCCCGGCGCGCCGTCCCGCTTGCGGCCCGGAGCGGCGCACAGCAAGGTCGTGTCATGACCAGCGGGACCTTCACAATGCACGGCTTCATGCCTCACGGCATGTGCTATCTCTGGCGACCGGACATCCTCGCTCTGCACGTGGGATCCGACGCGATCATCGCGCTGAGCTATTTCTCCATTCCCGTCGCCCTGCTGATCTTCGCCAAGCGCCGGCCCGATCTAAGCTACCGGCCTGTGGTGCTGCTGTTCACCGCCTTCATCCTGCTGTGCGGGCTTAGCCACGCCTTCTCGATCTGGACGGTGTGGACGCCCGATTACGTGCTCGAGGGGTTCGTGAAGGCGGCGACCGCGATCGCCTCGCTCGCGACCGCCGCGGTGCTCTGGCCGATGCTGCCGCGCGCGCTGGCCCTGCCCTCGACCGAGAGCCTGAAATCCGCCAACGCCGCCCTCCTCGAAGAAATCGGCCGCCGGGCGGACGCCGAACAGGCGCTGCAGAGCCTGGCGCGCAATCTCGAACGCCGGGTGGAGAAGCGGACCGCGGAGCTCGAACGCGCCAACGCCGCCTTGCGCCAGTTCGCCACCACGGCCAGCCACGATCTGCAGGCGCCGCTGCGCCATATCGGCCTGTTCGCCGAGCTGACCCGGCGCGAGGCGGCCGATCTCGGCCCCGCCGCCGCCCATCTCGACCGGATCGAAAGCTCGGCCGCGCGGCTGCAGACGCTCGTCGGCGTGCTTCTGGAATACGCCCGGCTGGTGAACACGCCGTCCAGCGTCGAACCGATCGATCCGGCCGCCTGCGCCCGCGCTGCGGCCGCCAGCCATGAGCCGGAGATCAGGGCGGCGGGCGCGAGCCTCGCGATTGGCGACATCCCCGCAGCCGAAGGCGATCCGGTGTTGATCGAGCGGGTGTTCGACAATCTCGTCTCCAACGCCCTGCGCTATGGCGGCGACGCGGCGACGATCGCAATCAAGGGCGAACGCCGCGGCGACATGGTCGCGATCACGGTCACCGACGACGGGCCGGGCGTGCCTGCGGGCAAGGCCGAGGCGATCTTCGAAATGCTGCGCCGGTTCGCCGCGCCCAGGCCGGGCGAGGATCAGGACGACGGCGCCGGGGTGGGGCTGGCCTTTTGCCGCACCATCATCGAAAGCCATGGCGGGACGATCGAACTCGACACGGCCTATACCGGCGGCGCGCGCTTCGTCTTCACCCTGCCGGCGGCGAACTAGCGCTTCGCCTTGCGGCGCGCGGCGGCGCCGGATATGTCGGGAGCGACAAGCAAGGGAGCGCCCATGTCCTTCGGTCAGGCGATCATCGTCTATTTCATCGTTCCGATCTTGAACCTGCTCATGATCGTGATCTTCGTGAACGTGATCCTGAGCTGGCTGGTCGCGTTCAACGTCGTCAATCCGCGCAACCAGTTCGTCGCGATGATCTGGCGGTTCTCGAACGCGCTGACCGAGCCCTTCCTGGGCCCGATCCGGCGGGTGCTGCCCAATCTGGGCGGCATCGATCTGAGCCCGGTCATCCTGCTGCTGCTGATCTTCTTCGTGCGCGACTGGCTGCTGCTGCAGACGATTTACCCCATCCTGGGCTGAGGCCCGCCCTTCCGGCGCGCCGCACGCGCCCGTCCGCCGCAATCGAGGTCTGTTCATGACCGGCGTCATCAAACCCCGCGACGGCCTCGCCGCGATCATCGACGGCAAGGCCGCTGCCGACACTGTCGACGCGGCCGCGAAGGCGGCGGCCGCCGACCTCGCCCCGGCGCTAGGGCGCGCGCCCTGTCTTGCGGTGGTGCTGGTCGGCGAGGATCCGGCGAGCCAGGTCTATGTGAAGAACAAGGTGCGGCGCACCGAAGCGGCCGGCATGCGCTCGGTCGAGCATCGTCTGGACGCCGATACCGGCGAGGACGAGCTGGTCGCGCTGGTCGAGCGGCTGAACGCCGACGCTGCAGTGGACGGGATCCTCGTCCAGCTGCCTTTGCCCAGCCACATCGATCCGCGCCGCGTGGTCGAGAGCATCGATCCGGCCAAGGACGTGGACGGTCTGACCGCGCGCAGCGCAGGCGCGCTGATCCAGGGCGCGCCGGGGCTCAGACCCTGCACCCCGTCGGGCTGCGTCTGGCTGGCGCGGCAGGCGCTGGGCGATCTCACCGGCAAAACCGTGGTGGTGATCGGCCGGTCCATCCTCGTCGGCAAACCCGCCGCGCTCCTGTTCCTAGAACAGAACTGCACGGTCACGCTCGCCCACTCACGCACGCAGGACCTCGCGTCGGTGTGCGCGGGCGCGGACATTTTGGTGCCCGCCGTGGGCCGGCCGGAAATGGTCAAGGGCGACTGGATCAAGCCCGGCGCGGCGGTGATCGATGTCGGCATCAACCGGGTCGAGGGCCCGGACGGCAAGGCCCGGCTGGTCGGCGACGTGGATTTCGCCGCGGCGTCGGAGCGCGCAGGCTTCATCACCCCGGTGCCCGGCGGGGTCGGTCCGATGACGATCGCCATGCTGCTGGCCAACACCGTCGCGGCCGCCGCAGCCCGCGCGAACGCAAAGCTGCCCGACGGTTTGCGGCAAATCCTGCCCGCTTAACCGTTCCGTAAGCCTGTCCGGGCGATCACTTGTGAAAGCCTGAAGCGGCGCGCTCATGTCCCAGCCCCTCACCGTCCTGCACGTCGAAGACGATTTCGCCGATGCGATCCTGCTGCAGCACGCCCTGTGCGACGGCGGGGCGTTCGACATCGATCTCGAAGTGGTGCGCACCCTGCGCGAGGCGCGGCGCAAGCTGACCAAGCGGTCCTACGACCTGATCATCGCCGATCTGCGCCTGCCCGATTCCACCAATCCCAACGAGACGGTCTCCCTGCTGCGCAAGGACGCCACGGAAACCCAGATCCTGGTGCTCACCGGCTCGGCCGGGGTGGACGCGGAGAAGGTCGGCGCCGGCGTCACGGTGCTCGACAAGAACGCCTTCTTCCACAATCGCGACGACCGCAAGAGCCGGGCGCTGGTCCGCCGCGTGCTCGAAGCCTGCGAGCCGGATGCGGACGAGGACGACGACGCGCTGATGCTCTAGCGCCCTTGGCCGCGCGCGCGCCCCGCCTAGTTCCCCGGCCATGGCTCTGACCTCTCTTCCAGACGGCTATCGCGCGCTGGTCTTCGGCGCCACGGGCGGGATCGGCCGCGCCTTGTGCGCCGCGATCGCAGCCGATCCGCGCCTGGGATCGCTTCACGCCGCCTCGCGCTCGGGCGAGGCGGTCGCCGGCGCGGCCGCGCTGAGCTTCGATCTCGACCGGCCCGAAACGATCGAACAGGCGGTGAAGGCCGCGTCAGGCGAGACCGGCCTGCATCTCGTCATCTGCGCGACCGGCGCGCTTCACGGCGAGGACGGGCTGGAACCCGAGAAGAGCTGGCGGCAACTGGACGCCGAGCGCCTGCTCGCCGCCTTCCGGGTCAACACGGTCCTGCCGGCTCTGGTGGCGAAAGCCGCCCTGCCGCGGCTCGCCACCGGCGACAAGACACATCCGGAGAAGGCCGTGTTCGCGGCGCTCTCGGCGCGCGTGGGGTCGATCTCGGACAATCGTCTGGGCGGCTGGCACGGCTATCGCGCGTCCAAGGCGGCGCTCAACCAGATCCTCCGCACCCTGTCGATCGAGCTTGCGCGCAAGGCGCCGCACGCGGTCTGTCTGGGGCTGCATCCCGGCACGGTCGATACGCGCCTGTCGGAGCCCTTCCAGCGCGGCGTGCCCGAAGGCAAGCTCTTCACCCCCCATTTCGCCGCCGAGCGGCTGCTGTCGGTGATCGACAGCTGCGGGCCGGACGTCAGCGGCCGCGTCTTCGACTGGGCGGGAAAGGAGATCGCGCCGTGAACCCTGATTTCGGCGATCCCGCCAAAACCGTGCTCGATCTTCTGACCCGGGCCGCGAACGACAGGCGCTCGCCACTGCGCTGGCCGGTGCTGGCCACGCGCGGCGACGACGACGGCTGGCCCGGCGCGCGCATGCTGGTGGTGCGCGCCTTCGACCGGACGACGCTGCAGATCGAGCTTCACACCGACCGCCGCTCGGCCAAGTGCGCCGCGCTTCAGACCGATCCGGCCTGCGCGCTTTTGTTTTTCGACAAGGGCGCGATGGTTCAGCTCAGGGTGGACGGCCGGGCGCGTGTGCACGCCGGCGGCGATCCGGCGGCGGACGCCGCGTTCGCCCGCGCGCCCGAAGGCTCGCTCGACGATTATCGCGGCCCGCCGCCGGGCGCCGCACCCGATGCGCCGGGGTCTGACGATGCGCGCGCGAACTTCGCCGCGATCCGGATCAGCCTTGAGCGCGCCGATCTTCTGAAGATCAGCCGGGACGGGCATCAGCGCGCCTTCATCGATTTCCGGTCCGAGCCGCCGACGGTGCGCGGCGCGGCGCCCTGAGGCTTGAACCGGCCGGGCGGACGCGGTTTGTCTTGAGGCCACAGCGAACGCCAGGGAGACACAATGGCCGGTTTCATCGACCCCACCCGCGAATCCTTCGACGCCTTCAAGGCGCTGCCGCGCGACGAGCCGGTGGAGATGCTTAACCTCATCAAGCTGCGCGACCGGGCGGCCTATCCGGACGGGCGCGAGGCCAGCGGGTTCGAGGCCTACAAGACGTATGGACAGACCTCCGGGCCGATCTTCAGCCGCGTCGGCGGCAGGATCGTCTGGCGGGGCAAGCCGCGCGCCGTGGTCATCGGCCCGCAGGCCGAGCTCTGGGATCTCGCCTTCATCGCGGCCTATCCCAGCGCAGCGGCGTTCCTCGAGATGATCGCGGACGAAACCTACCAGAAAGACGCCGTGCCCCATCGCCAGGCGGCGGTGGAAGACAGCCGGCTCATCCGCTGCCTGCCCGACGAGCGCGGCGGCGGGTTCGCCTGACCGCTCAGGCTGCGCCGGAGACCGGCCTGGCGATCCGGTCTTCCCGGCCGAGCACGCGCGCGCACTCGGTCAGGAGCTGGGTCTTGTCGACCGGTTTGGGGACATAGCCGTCCATGCCGGCGGCGAGATAGCGGGTGCGGTCGCCGGCCATCGCATCAGCGGTGATCGCGATGACGGGGACGTCGGCGGCCGGGCCCGAGCGCATGCGCTCGCGCGCCTCCAGCCCGCTCATGCCGGGCATGTGCGCGTCCATGAGCACCAGATCGACCGGCTCGGCTTTAACCGCTTCAAGCGCCGCAGCGCCGCTCTCCGCCTCGCCGACCCGGGCGCCGGCCGCTTCAAGAAAGCAGCGCGCGATCACCCGGTTCACCTCGTTGTCGTCGACCACCAGCACGCGCGCGCCGCTCAGAAGATCGGCCATGCAGGGCGCGCTCTCCGGCGCGGCCGCCGCGCCTTCGACATGGCCGGCCATCAGGCTCAGCGTGAAGCACGAGCCTTCACCTGGCGTGGAGGCGACGGTGACATCCCCCCCCATGGCGCGGGCCAGCTCGCGCGCGATGACCAGGCCCAGCCCCGCGCCGCCATGCTTGCGGGCGAGCGACTGGTCGGCCTGGCTGAAGCGTTCGAAAAGCCGGGCGATCTCGGCCTCGGTGAGGCCGCATCCGGTGTCGGTCACCTCGATCGTGAGCCGCCAAGAGTCCGCGCCGTCGGGGCAGGCGGAAGCCTGAACGCGCACCTCGCCAGCGTCGGTGAACTTCACCGCGTTCGCGACGAGGTTGGACAGGCACTGGCGCAGGCGCACCGCGTCGATCGAAAGCCGCGCCGGCAGCGCTTCGGCGTCGCAGCTGAACCTGACGCCCTTCTTCTGAGCCGCCGGCGCGAACAGGGCGCAGGCCGCCCGGATCGTCTCGCCGGGATCGACCGGCTCGGGCGCGATCTCCAGCGCGCCGGCCTCGATCCGGGACAGGTCCAGAATGTCGTTCAGCACGCCGAGGAGGAGGACACCGGAATCCTCGATCACCGCGAGCTTCTTCGCCTGCGGGGCGGGAAGGCCCTCTTCAGCCAGCGCGCGCGCCATGCCCAGAACGCCGTTCAGGGGCGTGCGCAATTCATGGCTCATGTTTGCGAGGAAGGCGGACTTGGCCTCGCTGGCCGCTTCGGCGGCGGTGAGTGCGGTCTTCAGTTCGCCCGCCAGCGTCTCCGCGCTGTCGGCGAGATAGGCGACGGCCACGTACTGAGCGACCGCCGTGGCGAGCGCGACCTCCTCGGGGGTCCAGCGCCGCGGCCCGCCGACATTTTCGCAGCACACCACGCCGCGCACGCCGCGCCCGGTCAGGATCGGCGCGTCCAGCATCGCGCCCACATTGAGCGGCTTGAGATAATCGCGGCCGAACGCGCGGGTCACCGGATCGGTCAGAGCGTCCTCGACGCAGACGGTGTAACCCGCCTCGACCGCCTCGAAATAGGCGGGGTTGGTCTCCCGCCCGATGCGCAGCCCGGCCTCATGCCGGCCCGAGGCCGCGTCAAAAAGGGTCAGGCAGGTCAGCCCCGAGCCGTCTTCTTCGAGCCGCCAGACGCTCGCCCGCTCGACCCCGAGCAGGGCGCACAGGCGGCGCGCGGCCTCTTCCATCAGGGTGATGCGGTCCCAGCCTTCGCGCAGATGCGCGCGCGCCAGGCTCTCCACGCCCGCATTGAAGCTGCGGGAGCGTTCGAGCGCGGCCTGAAGCTCGGCCTCGGCGCGGGCGCGCGCGGCGACTTCGGTGTCGAGCCGGCTCAGCAAAGGCGCCCAGCGCAGGAAGCCCCAGCCGATCATCACGAAGGACAGCGTGTAGAGCACATAGGCCCCGCCGTCGGCGACCGGTTTGGGCAGGGCGATGAGGTCCGGAACGACGGGGAAATGCTCGATCGAATCCGCGAGCGCTGCGAGAAACAGCACGCCGAGCCCGAGATTGACCAGAAGCGCCCGCTCGCTCGCCCGGCCCATGCGCCGGGTGATGAGCTGAAACAGCACCGCCATCGCCGCCGAGATGACGAGTAGAGTGAGATCGCCGACCGCGTTCATCGCGCCGCCCCCGTCCTGCTTGCAGCGGGCAGTATCGCGCGCCCAGGTAAAGGATCGGTTCGCAGCGGTTGCGAATAAGCCGATGACGCCCGGTCAGGGGAAGCGCCAGAAGCGCTGATCCTCGATCTCCACCTTACGCAGGGTCGGATTTCTGTCCTCCGGCGGGCGGGCTCCGGTGCGGATCAGCACGCCGATATCCTGAATGAGATTGCGGTCGCCGTTGAAATAGCCGTGGCCGAAATCGTCGAAGATCCCGTAGCTGAAGAAATCACCGTCCAGGGCGCTGACGTCGATCGTATCCAGCCCTGGCAGGGTCACCGGACGTCCGCGCTCGTCCACGTCGCCGGCCCGCCTGCCGCAGGCGGCGTCGTCATTGTTCATCCGGCACATCTGGATCGAGGCGCGCATGGCGAGATCGTTCGCCGACGCATAGAGCGTGAGCCCGCGGCCCAGCCCTTCGATGTCTGCGGCATACCGGGCGAAGGCCTGCGCCTCAACGTCCGGCGCGGCGAAGATGAGCTCGCCCAGAAGCGGGGTCTCGCCGTCATGTTCGGCCGCCATGTCCGAGAGCACCGGCATGATCACGTAATTGCCCATGGAGTGGGCGATCACATGGACTTCCGCCGCGTCGGTCGAGGCCAGCACGAAGTCGATATACTCGCGGAAATACGCCCGCGCGGTCTCCGCCGCGCGGCGCGAGGGCAGATAGTTCGGCGCGTGCCGGGTCGGCCAGGAGAAGATGAAGGCCTCGCCGTCGAACTGGCTGTCGACCTTCAGCTGGGCCGCCGTCATCGCCGCGTCCTTGAAGCTCACATCGAAGCCGTGAACGAAAACGAAGGCCTTGCGCACGTCCGACACCGCTTCGGCGAACCCCTCCCGGCTCAGCGTCTCGGCGCGGTAGAAGACGAAATGGCGGTAAGGGTCGAGATCCTCACGCCAGCTCGCGCCGAACAGGCCGATCTCGGCCGGGCGCGGAATCTCGGCAAAGCCGCGGCGGCATTCACGATCGGACTGCGTGTAGTCGCCCTCGAGGCAGGGCACGGTGAGCGTCACCGACCCCAGCGTCAGCCCGGTCTCGCTCTCCACCGCGGCGAACGGGGTGACGTTCGCCGTGCCCACCATGTTCATCCGCTCGATCGGGGTTTCCACGTCCACCGCCCGGTTGGTGCCGTAGAACACCCGCACCGGCGTGCATGAGCCCAGCGCGATGCATTCGTCGATATCGGCCTGCAGATCCGCGTCCGCGCCGGGCAGCGCGGCGGGCGCGACCTCTTCGGCCGGCGGCGGCGGAGGAGGGGGCGGAGGGGGTGGCGGAGGCGGAGGGGGTGGCGGAGGCGGAGGAGGCGGCGGCGGCGGGGGCGCAGGGGCTGACGGAGCCGACCCGTAGACGGGCTGCGGCGCGAATGCGGCGTCGTCCTCCGGCATGAATTCGGAAAAGAGCAGTCGCGCCTCGATCGGCTCGGGATCGTAGGTTCCGGCGTAGATCGAGTAGGCCCCGGCCTCGGCCTCGATCTCCAGAAGCGCATCAGTCGACGGTCCGCCGTCGTCGTCGCACCAGACCTGCCCGTCCGGGCCCTCGATCCTGAGCGTCGTGTCCGCGCCGCTGTCGAGATAGACGACGATCCAGCCGCCTACCGCCCAGTCGAGCCGCGCCGTCGGCTCGGCGGGAAAGAACCCCACGCAGTCGCTGTCCGGCCAGGCGGCGTCCGCCTCGACCGGCCCGCCCGCGACGACCTCGACGCTCTCCGGATCGGGCGTGAAGCCCGGTGCGAGCGCGATCTCGACCGGCTGGGCGAATGCGGGTGCGGACGCGAGCGCGGCGATACAGGCGCAGGTGCGAAGCAGCGATTTCATAAAAACGACCCCGGAGCAAACGGCTCTGGGGTCGAATCTAGCGCAGGCCGAGCCCGCTGGATACCGGCGACCGGGCGGCGGACCGTGACCGGCCCGCCGCCCGTGCTGGCTTAGAACTTCATGCGGAAGTCGAAGCCGGCGCGGTGGTCTTCCACGTACTCGCCGAACTCGCCGGTGTATCCCAGCCGCAGCCCGATCCGGTCCGATCCGATCAGGTGCAGATCAGTGGAGATCCGGTAGGACTCGGAGTCCAGCAGCGTGCCGATCTTCGCCGGGTCCGCATCGGGGTTCGAGCCCAGGAAGCGCATCGGCAGCTCCACACGGCGGTCGGACTGGAAGTCCGCACCCAGCGTCATCGTGAAGGTGGCCGAGCTGGCCGGGCCTTCATAGAGCACCGCGCCGAGGGCGACTTCGGGGCTGATCCGGCCGATCACCTGGGTCTCGCGCAGACCCTCCATGCCCAGCCCTTCGAGCCCGCGCTCTTCGAAGCCGGTATGGTGCAGGGCGGTGGCCGACGCGCTGATTTCCGGCCGGGCGAAGAGGCGGCCCGAGCGGAACACCTGAGCGAGGTGAAGTTCGGTCTGCAGATAGCCCGAGTTCGCCGAAGATTCCCCGATCATCGGACCGAAGATGTTCTGCGAGCGGGTGGACTCCGTCCACTGCCAGCCGGCGGTCACCCCGCCGCCGACGATCACGCCGCCGGGGCTGGTGCGCTCGAAGCCGAGACCGGCGTGCAGGGCCTGGCCCTGGGTCCGCATGCGGTTGGTGTCGATGCGGAAGCCGGACAGCTCGTCATAGCCGATCGCGGCGGCGACCGTCCAAAGATCGTTCGTCACCTGCTCGAAGCCGCCGCGGAAGTGGATCGCATCGGCCTCCACCTCAAAGGTCTCGAACGTGTCCGCCCGGTGCGAGCCCGAGGCTTCCAGACGCGTCCAGACGCACTGGCCGTCCACCCGGCGGACCGGGCTTTCGCACGAGAACAGCTCGCTTCCGAAGGTCTGGGCGTTGTCGAGCTGGGCCTGAAGCGGGGCGATATGGCCGGACGGGTCGAGCTCGGTGAAGATCGCCGAGTAGGTGTCCTCCTGGCCGGCCTGCAGGTTGCCCAGCAGCGCCCCCAGGCGCCCGATCCCGGCCGAGCCGTCGGCCCGGATCGCGCTGTCGAGATGGCGGCCCAGATTGCGGCCGTTCTCGTTCAGGAAGTCCTGACCGAAATCGGTGAAGATCGTGAGCTGGATCCCGATGTCGTTGGCTTCGATGCCGAAGTCGACCGCGATCGTGTCGGCGATCTCCAGCCCGTTGTCCACCGCCGTGCCGGCCGTGGCGAACAGGGTCTGGTTCTCGTCGGTCTCCAGCCAGGTGAGGATCACCTCGCCGGTGCCGTCCACGGTCGTGTCGCCGGTGACGTTGACGATGTCGGACGCATAAGGCCCGAACGCCACGTCGAAGGCCAGATGACCGGTCGCCGTCTGCACGTAGTTGCCGTCGAGCTCCACCGAGTTGATGACCCGGGCGCCGTACAGAAGATTGGTCGCCGGATCGCCCATCCCGTCGAGATTTCCGAACGTGTCGCGGTTCAGAAGATCGATCGGGAAGCGCGGCGCGGCGAGGCCCATCAGGAAATCACCGGCGTTGGTGAAGGTCGCAGGCGCGGCCGGCATGCTGACCGGCGTCGGCGGCAGAGCCTCCGGCGCTGCGGCCGAGCCGAAGCCGCCGGACGCCGCCCCGCCGGCCGGGGCCGATGCGGGCAGGCCTGCGTCTGCAGTCGTCGTCACCGGAACCGGCGCATCCGCCACGCCCGGCGCGATCGCCGCAACAGGCTGGCCCGCCGAGATCGCCGCAGGCTGCGGGGCCGGATCGGCCGCCGGCTGGGACGCCGGGGCTTCGCCGCCGGGCGCAGGAGCGCCGCGCACCGTCGTGCCGACGGGAACAGTGGCCACCAGGCCGGCCGCTACGCCCGGATCGGACGCGTCGCCCGGCGCGGCGCCGGTGTTGCTGATCGCATCGGGCGTCACAGCGTTGCGGCCGCGGCTGCGCAGCCCGTCCTGGGCCGGAGCCTGAGCGGCCACGAGCCCCGAAGCGACGCCGGCCACGGCCAAGTCGCCGACCGAGTCGCCCCTGGCCGCGCCGGCCGGGCCGTTCGCCACAGGCGGCAGATCGTCAGAAGCGATCGCGGCGTCGAGGCCGGACTGCTGCGCGCCGTTCAGGCCGGTATCGCCGCCCTGGCCGGACGTGAAGGCGACCGGGTCGGACGCCGGCGCGGGATCTGCGATGTCGGCGGGCGTGATCGCAGCGATCGCGCCGCCGGCCAGGCCCGCGGTTTCACCGGAGACCGGAGCAGGCTCTGAAGCCGTCGCCGCGGCGGGCTCGACCGCAGCCGGCGCAGCCGAACCGGCCGAGACCGGAACTGCAGCGACGATCGAGGTCGTCAGACCCGGAGCGGGCTGCAGATCGCGGCCGGTGTAACCCGCCGGAACCGGATCGCGCAGATCGATCGTGTCGAACGCGATGAAGGTCGCGCCTTCATTGTTGTTGAAGGCGTTCACGCCCGAGCCGAGATCGAGATTGCCCACGAACAGGCCGTTGTTCTCGATGAAGTCGTCCCCGGTGCTGGCGTCGAGCGCCAGGCCCGAGACCGCGCTGAGCGAGCCGAAGAGCTGGACGTGGTTGGCCGCCCCGCCGTCGAGGATCATGCCTGCGCCGAAGCCCGAGCCGCCGCGCACCATGCCGTCCAGACGGGCGAGGATGTCGCCCGCGCCGTCGGCACCGAGGCTCTGGGCGAAGACCGCATAGGCGTTCTCGGTCGCCGCGAAGATGTCGCCGGCCACCTCGATCTCGATCGCACCGCCGGTGCCCGCGCCGCCGGCCGTGCCGGCGAAGTCGCCGTCCACCCAGCCGCCGCCGCCGCCCAGGCTCTGGGCGATGACGCCGTGTGCGCCTTCACCCAGGGCGATGATGTCGCCGCCATGCACGAAGCTGATCGCGCCGCCGTCGCCGGCCGACAGGCCGTCGAACAGATGAACCGGAGCGTCGAGCGTGCCGGAGACGACCCCGCCCGAACCGCCGATCGACTGCAGCAGCACGGCGTGCGCGCCCGCGCCGTTCGTGGCGATCGAGCCGTCCACGCTTGCGGTGACCGCGCCGGCGTTCCCGCCGACGCTCTGGCCGAACAGGGCGAACGCCTGATCGCCGGCGGTGGAGATGAAGCCGTCCACGTCGAGATCGACCGAGCCGCCGTTCCCGGCGCCGCCGGCAGAACCGGCGAAGAAGCCGAAGGACGCCGCGTCGGGACCGGTCGCCGGCTCGAGGCCGAGCAGGACCAGGCCGCCGCCGCCGGCGCTTTGCGCCGCCACGCCGATCGCCGCATCGCCGAGCGTCTGCGCCGAGCCGCCGACCGACACCGAAGCCGCGCCGCCGTCGCCCGCGCCGCCGCTGCGGGCGGTGACGGTGATCACGTCGGGGCCGAGATCGGTGAGGACGGCGCCGCCGCCCCCGCCCACGCTCTGGACCAGCGTGCCGAACGCGCCCGCGCCTTCGGTGACGATGGAGCCCGCGACGTCGAGCCCGGCCGCGCCGCCGGCGCCCGAAGCGCCGTTCTGCCCGCCGAAGCTCACGTCGAGATCGGCCCCGCCGAGCACGGTGGCGAAGCCGCCGCCCGCGCCGATCGACTGCAGCACCGCGCCGTGCGCGCCGAAGCCCGCCGTCATCACGTCTTCGGAGAACACGCCCGCGACGTCGCCGCCGCCGAGTTCCGATCCGCCGTCCGCGCCGAACGCGACCGAGGAGGCCAGCGTGGCGGTTCCCGCACCGGAGAAGCTTGCGACCGCATAGCCGCCGCCGCCGCCGATGCTCTGCAGCAGCGCGCCCAGACCCGCATCGCCGAGCGTGGCGACCATGCCGTTCTGGGTGCGGGTCAGCGAACCGCCGCGCTCGCGCAGGCCGTTCTCGCCGCCCATCGAGACAGTGTAGGCGTCGAACACGCTCGCCGCCGGCGCATCGACCACGATGGTGGCCGTGCCGCCGCCGCCGCCGATTGTCTGCTCGAGCACGCCGAGCGAGCCCTCGCCGGTCGCCATCACCGCGCCGACATGGGTGGTGTCGATGTCGCCGCCGTCATTGTCGACGCCGCCCGACCCGCCGAGCGTGAGACTGACGCTCATCGCGGTTCCCGGAGGCGGCGCCGCCGCCGGCGCCATGGCCGAGGCGGGCGCAGCGCCGGATCCGGTCGTGCCGGACGGGGTCTCCACGTCGATCCACAGATTGTACGAGCCGCCGCCGCCGCCGACCGCGCTCGAGCCCGCCGCCGCGCCGTAGCGCCCGGTGGATGCGAAGTTCCCGTCGGTGTTGATGGTGACCCGGCCGGCGTTCTGCTCCTGCGCGTTCTGGCCGCCGAGCTGGACGCCGAACTCGCGCTCGGTCGCGCCGCCCGGTCCGGAGACGCTGAGCGGGGTGCCGGTGAGCGAGGCGATGTTGGTGAAGTCGATCGTCAGACCGCCGCCGCCGCCGTTGATGCTCTCGGCCTTGATCGCCATGGAGCCGTCGCCGGAGACCACGATGTCGCCGGACTGGTTGACCACGACGTCGCCGCCGAGCCCGCCGGAGGACTGGTTGAGGCCGCCGACCAGCGCGCTGATCGCCGAGGAGATCGCCAGCGAGATCGGCTCGCCGCTCAGCGCGAGGCCGAGCTGGGAATCCCCGCCGCCGCCGCCGATCGACTGGGCCAGAATGCCGTGGGAACGGTCGCCCGACGTGCGGATCTCGCCGGTGTTGGTCACCGTGACCGCGCCGGCCGCGTTGCCGTCCCCGCCCGAACCGCCGATCGCGAAGACCGGCGCGTCGGCGCGGGCGTTGATCGAAAGCGTTCCGGCCAGGGCGAAGCCGCCCGTACCGCCGCCGCCGCCGATCGATTGGGCCACGATGGCGTGGGAGTTGTCCCCGAAGGTCTGGATCAGCCCGTCGTTTATGACGTCGACCGTGCCGCCCGTGCCGCCCGAACCGCCCGAACCGCCCAGCGAGAAGCTGAGCTGGGCGCCCTTTTCGTCGCCGCTGCCGACGCCCGCGTTCGTGCCGGCGATGGAGATCACCGACGCGCCGTTACCGCCGCCGCCGCCGACAGACTGGGCGAACACGCCATAAGCGTTGTCGCCGCGCGTCTCGATGACGCCGGTGGGCACGCCGAAATCGGGATCGGTGGGATCGGTGCTGGCCTGGTTGGTGACGCGCACCGCGCCGCCCGCACCGCCGGTTCCGCCCGAGCCGCCGATATTGATGGTGACGAAGTTGCGCTCGTTGCCCGTCCCGCCCGCGCGCGAGAAGTCGAGATTGCCGACGATGCCGGCGCTGCCGCCGCCGCCGCCGGTGGAGTGCGCGAGCACGCCGTGGGATTTGTCGGCGAGGGTGACGACCACGCCGCGGTTCTCAACCGTGACGTCGCCGGCGTCGCCGCCGACATCGCCCGACCCGCCGACATTGAGGTCGAAGCTGTTGGACTCCCCGCTCGTGCTCATGCGTCCGGTGAAGGCCATGCCGCCTTCGCCGCCGCCGCCGCCGATCGAACGCGCCGCGATGCCGTGCGCCTCGATGCCGTGGGTCCGAACGAAGCCGCCGTTGAGCACCTCGACATCGCCGCCGAGCGCGCCCTGCCCGCCGTCGCCGCCGAAGTTGAGATTGACGGTGTTGCTGGATTCAGCCGGGGTCAGGATCGAGAAGAACGGGAAGTTCAGCCCCAGCGCGACCGCATAACCGCCCGCGCCGCCGCCGCCGCCGATGGATTCCGCGCGTACGCCGTCGGCGCCCTCGCCCTGGGTCTCCACGAACGCGACCGTGTCGATCAGGATGTCACCGCCGAGCCCGGCGTTGCCGCCGGTGCCGCCGACCGCGATGTTGAACGCACTGGAGGCGTTGATGGTCGGGCGCATGGCCGCGCCCGCCTTGCCGCCGCCGCCGCCCAGCGACTGGGCGTGAATGCCGTGCGCTTCATAGCCTTCGGTGGTGATCAGACCGTCGGCGAACACGTCGACATCGCCGCCGATCCCGCCGTTCGGACCGTCCGCACCGACGGACACGCCGACCGCATGGACTTTTTCGTTGCTGGGATCGCCGGGGTTCTCGGTGCCGCTGAGCACGACCGAGCTGGCCGAGCTGATGCCGCCGCCGCCGCCCACGGCCTGGGCGAAGATCGCGGTGGACCGGTCGCCGGTCGTGCTGATCTGACCGCCCGCGATCGAAGCGTCGCGGCGCGCGTCGCGATCACCGAAGTCCACGGTGACGTCGCCGGAATCCCCGCCGACGCCGCCGGCTCGGCCGACGGTGATCGAAAGCTGGTCGTCCTGGCCGAAGACCACGGCCATCGACATCGCGGTGTTGCCGCCGCCGCCGCCGATGGACTGGGCCAGCAGGCCCTCCGCGTCGTCGCCGTCGGTGGTGATCAGACCCACGTGTGTGACGTCGACGTCCCCGCCCGTGCCGCCCGCCGTCGGCGCGCCGCCGATGGTGAGGTTCAGGGAGGAGGTGTCGGCGGTGTAGCCGGTGCCGATCGCGATGTCGGCGTTGCCGCCGCCGCCGCCGATCGACTGGGCGAACAGGCCCTTGGACGCCTCGCCCGACATGCGGATATCGCCGTAATGATCGACCGTCACCGCGCCGCCGCTGCCCGCGCCGCCGCCGTTGCCGCCGATCAGGATGTTCGCACCCAGCGGCGTGGCGTTGACGTCCTTCTTGCTGCCGACCGCCAGGAAGGTCGCACCGGCGCGGCCGCCGCCGCCGCCGATGGATTCCGCGGCCAGGCCGACCGAGTTGTCGCCGATGACCTGGATGAGGCTGGGCGCCGCCGCGCCGGTCGCGCCGTAGCCGCGCACCACGTCCACCGCGCCGCCGTCGCCCGACGAGCCGCCCGAGCCGCCGACCGAGACCGCCAGCGGGTTGCCCTGCCGGGCCAGAACGCCGCTGAAATTGATTCCGCCGGTGCCGCCGCCGCCGCCGATGGACTGCGCGCGCAGGCCGAAATTGTACCCGGTGAACTCGGTCGCGGTCAGGGTCGGATCGCCGCTGATCGGATCGGTGCCGGGCGCATAGTTGACCACGATCGCGCCGGTGCTGGTGACCGACACGTCGCCCGCGTCAGCCCCGCCCGCGCCGAAGCCGCCGACGCCGACAGAGGCCGCATAGCCTTTCAGCGGATTGCCGCTGGGCGTGTTGCCGCCGCCGATATTGGCGTTGACGCTGACATTGAAGCCGCCGTCGCCGCCGCCGCCGCCGACCGACTGGGCCAGCAGCCCGCCGGCGTTGAAGCCGTCCACAAGGATCTGGCCGTTCTGGGTGACGTCGACATCGCCGGACTCGTTGCCCGCGCCGCCGCCGCCGCCGATTCCGACCGTGATGGAGGATTCGTCCGTGTTCGGATCGCCGGTGATGCCGGCCGCGATGTTGAAGCCGCCCTGGCCGCCGCCGCCGCCGATGGATTGCGCCAGCAGGCCGCGCGCGGAATTGCCCTGCGCGAACAGATCGGCGTCCACGGTCGCGGTGACGTCGTCGGCCACGCCGCCGGCGCTGCCGAAGCCGCCCACGCCGATGGTCGCCGCACCATCCAGCGTGATGTTGCCGGAGATGTTGAAGCCGCCATTGCCGCCGCCGCCGCCGATCGATTGCGCGATCACGGCGGACTTGTCGTCGCCGGCCGCCACGATCGAGACGCGGTCGGTCGCACCGGTGGGCGCGCCGATCGACAGGGTCACGTCGGACGCGTCGCCGCCCGCGCCGCCGAAGCCGCCCACGCCGATGACCAGGCCACGCGAGTTGTTCGACGTTTTGGGCGTGGATGCGGTGATGTTGCCGGCGATGTTGAAGCCGCCGCTGCCGCCGCCGCCGCCGACCGACTGGGCGACGACCCCGTTCGAGCCGTTGCTCAGTACACGGATCCGCTGGTTCCACTCGATGTCGGAGACTTCGACCTCGTCGCTGTTGAGGCCGAGCACGAAGTCGATCGCAGCCGTGATCAGATCGGGCCGGTCCTGTTCGGCGATGTCGAAATCGAAGCGTTCGGCCAGATCGCCGAGCGTCTGGTTTTCAAGGAAGGTCGCCGCATCGACGCCGGTCGCCCCCACATTGCCGGTCAGGTCGAGATTGACCGAGCCGGCCGAGCCGCCCGCGCCGCCGAAGCCGCCGATGCCGATCGCCGCGGTGTGGTTCGAGCTCGATCCCGAGCCGCCCGGCAGCGTGATCCCGATCTGGCCGGTCACGTTGAAGCCGCCCGCGCCGCCGCCGCCGCCGATCGACTGGGCCGTGACGCCGTCAGACTGCGTGCCGCGGGTGAAGGTGTCGCCCACACGGGTCAGGCTGACATCGCCCGCCGTACCGCCGCCGCCGCCGAAACCGCCAAGGCCGAAGGCCAGCGCGGTGGCGTTGCCTTTGCCCAGATTGAGCCCGCCGGAGATGTTGAAGCCGCCGCGGCCGCCCGCGCCGCCCAGGCTCTGGGCCAGCACGCCGTCGGCGTCCGCGCCGGAGGTGTTGTAAAGCCCGGTGACCGTGCCGGTGACGTTTCCGCCGTCGCCGCCGCCGCCGCCGAAGCCGCCGATGCCCACGTTGAGCCCGGCGTTGTTGCCGTCGCGCGCGGTGATCGACAGCCCGCCGGTGACGTTGAACCCGCCCGAACCGCCGCCGCCGCCGACCGACTGCATGGTCAAGCCGTAGGCGTTCTCGCCATAAGTCGTTACGTCGCCGTCGAAGTCGGCGAGCACGGTGGACGCGTCGCCGCCCAGGCCGCCGAAGCCGCCCACGCCCACGCCGACCGTGGCCGAGTTGGAGTTCGCGATCGCGACGCCGCCGGTGACGTTGAACGCCCCGCCGCCGCCGCCGCCGCCCTGGCTTTGCACCAGAGCGCCGTGCGCACGATCGCTCTGGGTCCAGATGTCGCCTTCGAAGTCGACATCGACCGAGCCGCCGTCGCCGCCGGCGCCGCCGGCGCCGCCGACGCCGATTCCGAGCACGCCGGAGCCCAGCCCGCTGGAATTGCCCGAAATGCTGATCCCGGCGGTGACGTTGATCCCGCCATTGCCGCCCGCGCCGCCGAGCGACTGCGCGGTCAGGCCGTAGGAGTTTTCGCCGAACGTGGTGATGTCGGAGACGAAATCGCCGACGACCGCCCCGCCGTCTCCGCCGCCGCCGCCGGCGCCGCCGACGCCGATCAGCAGATTGCCCGACGGGCCCTTGGAGCCGGTGATGCCTGCGGTGACGTTGAAGCCGCCATTGCCGCCGCCGCCGCCGACCGACTGCAGCAGGAACGCGCCCGCGTCCCGGCCCTGGGTCTGGATGTCGCCGGTCACGAAGGCGCTGGCCGAACCGGCCGCGCCGCCGTCGCCCGCGCTGCCGCCGACGCCGATGCCGATGTTGCCCGCTCCGCTCTTGGCGAAGGACATCTGGCCGGTGACGTTGAAGGCGCCGTTGCCGCCGCCGCCGCCCAGGCTCTGCACCACGCCGCCGCGCGCGTCGTTCTGCGTGGTCAGGATCGCAAGCCCGGTGATCGCGTCGCGCTGGTTCATGCGGAAGGTCACGTCGCCGGCGTCGCCGCCGCCGCCGCCGAACCCGCCCAGGCCGAAGCCGATATTGCCGGCCGCGGACTTGGAGATTCCCACCCCGCCGGTGATGTTGAACGCGCCGTTGCCGCCGCTGCCGCCGACCGACTGCGCCGTCACGCCGGCCGATTCCAGCCCGCCGGTCTGGATCGTGCCGTCGAAGTCGACGATCACGTCGCCGGCGTCGCCGCCCTCGCCGCCGAAACCGCCGATGCCGACGCCCAGATTGCCGCCCGCGCCGGAGCCGGCGTTGATCGCCACCCCGCCGGTGATGTTGAACGCGCCCGAGCCGCCGCCGCCGCCCGTGCTCTGGAACAGGGCGCCGTCCGAGCGCGCGCCCACGGTGAGAACGTCGCTGCGCACGTCGGCGGTCACATCGCCCGCGTCGCCGCCGTCGCCGCCGAACCCGCCTATGCCGACGCCGACATTTCCGGTCGCGCCCGAGCCGGTCGTGATGCTCACGCCGGCATTGATGTTGAACCCGCCCGAACCGCCGCCGCCGCCGGAGCTGGTCGCTTCGATGGCGCCGGATTCCGCGCCGCCGGTCTGCACGTCGCCGACCAGGGTGAGGCCGACATCGCCCGCATCGCCGCCGCCGCCGCCGAAGCCGCCCACGCCGACCCCGATGCTGCCGGTCGCGCCGCTGCCGGCGGTGATGTTGACGTCGCCGGTGATGTTGAAGCCGCCATTGCCGCCCGCGCCGCCGAGCGACTGGGCGACCACGCCCTTGGCGCGATCAAGCAGCGTCCTGACAACGGCGAGTTCGGTCGTCGAGCCCCGTGCGGCGTCGATCCCGGCGCCCTTGAGCACGGTCAGATCCACCGCGCCGGCGTCGCCGCCGAGGCCGCCCTTGCCGCCGATGCCGACGCCGATGCTGCCGGTCATGCCCGACCCGGCGGTCACGCCGACGCTGCCGGTGACGTTGAAGCCGCCTGAACCGCCGCCGCCGCCCAGGCTCTGGGCGATCACGCCGTCGCTGCCTTCGCCACGCGTCAGCACCAGGCCTGTGAGCGAGGCGTCGACCGTCCCGCCGTCGCCGCCGTCGCCGCCGGACCCGCCGACGCCGACGCCGATATTGCCGGTCACGCCGCTGCCGGCCGTGACGGCGATTCCGCCGGTGACGTTGAAGCCGCCATTGCCGCCCCCGCCGCCGACGCTCTGGAACACCGCGCCGTCGGAATCGCGGCCGAACGTGTCCACGATGGTGTTGGCGGTCGCGTTGACCGTGCCGGCGCTTCCGCCGCCGCCGCCGGACCCGCCCACGCCGATGCCGATATTGCCGCTGACGCCGCTCGCTGCGGTGACCGCCACACCTGCGGTGATGTTGAAGGCGCCCGAGCCGCCGCCGCCGCCCAGGCTGGAGATCTCGATCCCGCCGGAATTGTCGCCACCAGTCATGACGCCGCCGGTGATGTCGGCGGTGACTGCGCCGCCGGCGCCGCCGGAACCGCCGGCGCCGCCCACGCCGATGCCGAGATTGCCGCTGACGCCGCCGCTATAGGTGACGGCGACGTTGCCGGTCACGTTGAAGCCGCCATTGCCGCCGCCGCCGCCGACAGACTGGGCCACCACGCCGCGCGAGCGCGCGCCGGTAGTCGTGGCCAGCATGCCGTCGAGTTCGTCGAAGCCCTGGTTGGCGAGCAGCGTCACCGCGCCGCCGATCCCGGCCGAACCGCCCGAACCGCCGACGCCGATGCCGATATTGCCCGAGCCGAACGCGCCGACCGCCACGCCGGCGGTCACGTTGAAGCCGCCGTTGCCGCCGCCGCCGCCGACCGACTGAGCCAGGATCGCGTCGCTTTCCGCGCCGAGACCACCGGCGCCGCCGGTCGAAACCGAAATGAATTCACCGGTCTGGTCGCCGTCGAGCGTCAGGGTGACCGTGCCGCCCTGACGGCCTCCCGAACCGCCAGAACCGCCGACGCCGATGCCGATATTGCCCGACGCGCCGGTGGAAGCGGAAATCCCCGCGCTGACGTTGAACGCGCCGTTGCCGCCGCCGCCGCCGATCGACTGGGCGATGACTCCGTCGCTGTTATAACCCGTGGTTGTAATGTCGCCTTGAAGGGTGGCGTTGACGTTCCCGCCCAGGCCGCCGGCGCCGCCCGAACCGCCGACGCCGACATTGATCGCGCCAGACGCCGAAGAGCTCGCCGCGATTCCGGCGCTCACATTGAAGCCGCCATTGCCGCCGCCGCCGCCGACCGACTGCGCGAGGAAGCCGCTCGACGCTTCGCCGGACGTGGTGACGTTGTCGGCCACCGCGTTGACCGAACCGCCGTCGCCGCCGTCGCCGCCCGAACCGCCGACGCCGACGCTGATCCCGCCCGCAGCCGTGCCCGAGGCGCTGATATTGCCCGAGACGTTGAAGCCGCCGTTTCCGCCGCCGCCGCCTGTGGACTGCACGATGACGCCGTTCGAGCGCTCGCCCTGGGTGGAGACGGTCTGCAGCACGCGGCCGATGACGGTCCCGCCGTCGCCGCCATTGCCCGCGCCCCCGCCGACGCCGACAGAGACCGCGCCGCTGGCCACGCCCGAGCCTGCGAGCGAAGCGGTGACGTTGAACCCGCCGTTACCGCCGCCGCCGCCGGTGGACTGGATCAGCGCGCCGATGGAGTCGTCCTGAAGCGTCTGGATCCCGCCGTCGAAAGTCACGTCGACCCGGCCGCCGTCGCCGCCGAGCCCGCCCGCGCCGCCGACGCCCACGCCGACCGAAAGGGCCACGGTGTCGGAGAACGCCAGAGGCGCTGCGACCGAGAAGCCCCCGCCGCCGCCGCCGCCGCCGATCGACTGGGCGAACAGGCCGGTCGCGAACAGGCCGTCAGTGCTGATGAAGCCGCCTGAATCCATGAAGACGGATGTGAGATCACCGCCCGAGGCGACGATGTCGCCGGCCGCGTTCAGAAGCCGGCCGATGCTGTCGCCGCCCTGGCCGCCGGAGCCGCCGATCGCCAGCGAGAACGAGCCGGAGAACCCGACCCCGCCTGACACCGCGACCGAAACCGAACCGCCGCCCGTGCCGCCGCCGCCGCCGACCGACTGAAGCACGACGCCGTCCGCGCCGAAGCCTTCGGTCTGCACGTTGAGGTCGCCGAACATGCGGACCAGGCCGCCGTCGCCGCCATCGCCGGCACGCCCGCCGATCGCGAAGCTGGCCGCGCCGAACGCGCCGACCGAGGCCTGAACGGCCAGGCCGCCATTGCCGCCGCCGCCGCCGACAGATTGCAGATGCACGCCGCGCGACAGGATCCCGCTGGTCGTAATCGCCGGATTCACGAGCGTCGGCGTCCCGCCGACATTCACCGTCCGGTCGCTCATGCGCAGGGTGACGATACCGGAATCCCCGCCGCCGCCGCCGCGCCCGCCCACGGCGAGTCCGGCGAAGGCGCTGCCCGAGACGGCCATGCCGCCGTCGCCACCGCCGCCGCCGACGGACTGGGCGAGAATGCCGTTCGACAGAGCGCCGTCGGTCGTGATGGCGCCGCTGGCGTTCACCGTGACATTGCCGGCCGCGCCGCCGTCGCTCGAATTACCGCCGATCGCGAGCAGGCCCACCGCCGCGTTGGCCGAACCGCCGCCGCCTCCGACAGACTGCGCGAACACGCCGCGGGACATGATGCCGTCGGTGGTGATGTCCGCCGCCGTGTTGACAGTGACCGAGGACGCGCTTCCGCCGCCCCCGCCCCCCGCGCCGAGCGAGACCGCACCGACGGTCGTACCGCCCGCGCCGCCGCCGCCGCCGACCGATTGCGCGAAGACGCCGTGAGAGAAGCCCTGCAGCGTGTTGATCCGGGCGCCGGCCTCGGTCGTCAGCGTCACAGAACCGCCGTTACCACCCGTGCCGCCGTTCGCGCCGAAAGAGCCCAGGCCCGCGCTGGTCGCGCTCGACCCGCCGCCGCCGCCGACCGACTGGGCGAACACGCCGTGCGAGCCGAACCCGTCGGTCTCGATGAAGCCGGTCGAGCGGACGGTGACGTTGACGGTACGCCCGTTCCCGCCGCCCGACCCGTTATCGCCGAACGCCAGCAGGCCGCCGGCGTTGCCGGCCTGGCCGCCCGTGCCGCCGAGACTCTGCGCGAACACGCCGTGCGAGCCGAGACCCTGCGTGCGGACCGTGCCGGCGAAGTCGAGCGTGACGTTTCCGCCGTCGCCGCCGTCCTTTGCGCCGCCGCCGAAGGCGAACAGGTTATAGCTGCTGCCGCCCGCGCCCGCGCCGCCGCCCAGGGACTGGGCGAACGCGCCGACCGAGCCATCGCCGGTGGTGCGAATGTTGGTGGTCGACCCGACCGTGAGCGAAACATTGCCGCCGTCATTGCCCGCGCCGCCGTCGCCGCCGCCGCCGGTGGCCAGGAAGGAGCTGCCGCCCTGACCGCCCACGCCCGAACGGCTTTGCGCCACGACGCCGTGCGCTTCGTTACCGCTGGTGTTGATATTGCCGCCGGTGACGCTGAGCGTGACATTGCCGCCCGCTCCGCCCTTGCCGCCGGACTTGCCGCCGCCGGCGAGGTTGAAGGTCGACCCCCCGCCATTGCCGCCATTGCCGCCCGCGCTGGACCATTCGATGCCGGCCAGACCGTTGGTGACCGTCGTGATCGCGAGGCTCCCCAGCGCATAGGACGGCGTACCCGTCGGATCGATCCCGAACCGGGGCAAGGTCGGCCCCGACCCGCCGTTGCCGCCGCTCGTTGCGGGGATGAACAGCGCCCCGCCGCGCCCGTTCGAGCCGTTGCCGCCCCGCACCGCGACGCGGATGAAGTTGATGTCGAACGCACCCGGCGTCGGCGGAGTGGGGGGCGCGACCTGGCCGGGGGTGGAGTCGATGGGCGTCACCATCGAAACCGACGTCGCATTGCCCACGACCGTGAAGCTGGTGACCGTGCCTGTCGCAGGGCTGACCGCTGCGACTTCGGCCGTGCCCGCGCCGAACGGGTTCGGGATGATCGCGCCGACCGAGATGCCGGTGAAGATGAAATTGCCTTCTTCCGTGATCACGCCGCCCGAAACGACTTCGGCGACGGTCTCGGTACCACCCGAGATCGGGTTCGTGATCGGATCACCGATCGCTTGCGCCTCCGCCTCGGTGGCGGTGGCCACGGTGGCGGCGGTCGCCATGCCGGTGGCGATGGCGGTCCCCAGAGCGAACGAGGCGGCCTGGGAGAGTAGGCGGTCCTTCAGGCGGGGCGCGGCGCGCTCGGGTGCGCGTTCGGAAGCCGTTTCAGGGCGCACACGCTTCTTGTTCGCTCCGCTGGAACGCTTGACGGACTTCGCCATGAGATGTCCCCCCTAGGACTTCGGCCGCGCAGGCACGCTTCCGGCCAGATATGCGAAAGGTTCTCACCGCCGTTTCGCCGGGTCAACGAAAATTAAGGGTATATTAATAAATTTTGTGGCTTGACCGCGCCCAATGCAGATGCGGCGAGGACTGAACAGCCAAGTCCTATCGATACATAGCGGAACGTTGTTTGGTCCGGACGGCGACGCGGGGTTTTCGAGGGGGCGAAGCCTTGCGGGTCGACAGATCCGTGCCGAACAGGGACGGTTCGCAAGGGGCTGCCCGCACCGCGGCGTCAGGCGCGGGCGAGGCGACGAACCTCGAACCCGGAACCCCGTCTCAACCGACTTCAGGAAGGTTGAACCAGCGAAAAATGGTGCGGGGCGAAAGACCCGTGTCGAACCGGAACGGTTCGCAAGGCGAACAGCCGCCCGCAGCTTTAGCGAGGCCCGAAAGCCCGGACGGGCTTGAGGATCAGGAAAAATGGTGCCGCTTGCGTGACTCGAACACGCGACCTACGCATTACGAATGCGTTGCTCTACCAGCTGAGCTAAAGCGGCGCTCTGCGCGGGCCTGCACGAAGGCGGGGCCCGCCGCTCAGAGGCGCGGAACCTAGCTTCGAACGTCCCGGCCTGCAAGGCGGTAATGAAGCGCCCGGACGGCGGGGCCGCCCGGGCGCTCAGAGCAGGAATTTCGGGCCGGACTAACGCGCTTCGGCGGCGTCTTCGGCCGTCTCCGCCTCGTCGGCCCGGTGCGGGACGACCTGCTCTTCAGGCTTCACATAGGCGTCGAGCCAGTCGATGGACTCGGCCAGCACGTGCAGCACGCTCTCCCGCGCGCGATAGCCGTGGCTTTCATAGGGCAGCATGACCAGCCGCGCGGTTCCGGCATTGCCCTTCACCGCGGCGAACATGCGCTCTGACTGCATCGGGAAGGTGCCCGAATTGTTGTCGATCTCGCCGTGGATCAGCAGCATCGGCTCGTCGATCTGGTCCGCCGCCATGAAGGGGGACAGCTCGAAATAGACCTCCGGCGCAGCCCAGAAGGTCCGCCGCTCGGCCTGGAAGCCGAACGGGGTGAGCGTGCGGTTGTATGCGCCCGAGCGCGCGATGCCCGCCCGGAACAGATCGCTCTGCGCCAGAAGATGGGCGGTCATGAACGCACCGTAGGAATGGCCCGCGATCGCGGTGCGCTCGCCGTCGCCGAAGCCGCGCGCCACGCTGAAGTCGATCGCCGCTTCAGCGCTCATCACCAGCTGCTCGATGAAGCTGTCGTTCACCGTCTCGGGATCCTCCCCGACGATCGGCATGGTCGCGTTCTCCATCAGGGCGTAGCCCTGGGTGACGAAGAAGCGCGGGCTGGTCCCCGCGACGCGCGAGAAGCGGTATTGCGAGCCGCGCACCTGGCCGGCCGTGCCCGCATCGTTGAACTCGCGCGGATAGGCCCAGACCACCAGCGGCAGCGGCCCGTCACGCTCGGCGTCATAGCCGGCGGGCAGATACACCGTGGCCGACAGCGGCACGCCGTCGGCGCGCTCATAGGTGACGAGCTCCTTGCGGATATCCTCGAGCTGGGGGTGCGGGTTGGGAAACTCGGTGATCCAGCTCACATCCCCGCCCGCATGAAGGCGCACGTTCGGCGGGGTCGTCGGGTCTTCATAGGAGGTCAGGAAGCGTGAAGCGTCGTCGGCGAGCACGCCGATCACGCTTTCATAGGTCTCACCGCTGTTGCGCCACAGGATCTCGCCTTCAAACGTGTCGAAGCTGACCCTGGACAGGAAAGGCCGGTCGCCCTCGGGCGTGGCGCCCTCGCCGGTGTTGTACATATGCCCGTCGATCACGGCGATCACCGGCTGGCCGTACGCGTTGCGCGTGGTCTGCGGCGATCCCGGATCGGCGTAGGCGTCCTGAAGATTGCGCTCCTCGGCGAGGCGCTTCTCGCCGCCCGGCGCGGCGAAATCGACGACCCAGCGCCGCAGCACGCGGGTGTCGCGATCATACTCCACGGCGATCCCGGTCTGGCCTTCCGAGGTGTACTGCGTGCCGAAATACCGGTCCTCGAAGCGCGCGACCTCCACAGGCTCGCCGTCGAACGGGGCGGGCAGCGCCCAGACGGAGTCCCGCTCGTCGGTCTCCACCCGCGGATCGCCGCCGTCCAGCGCTTCGGCCCAGACGATCTGGGCGGGATGGCTGGCCTGCCAGCCGAAATTGCGCCGGCCGTCGACCACGCCGCCGATCGGCGTGTCGTCGGCGATGTCCTGGCGGCCCAGCTCGGCGACCGGCTCGCCGTCGATGGTCCAGACCTCGGCGACCTGGGCGAAGTCCGACCAGGGCACGTCGTAGGAGAAGGGCTGCTCCAGCTCCTCGACGAGCAGGTATTCGCCCCCCGGCGCCGGATCGACGTTGAAATAGAGCCCCGGCTCGCCGATCGGGCGCGGCCGCGGACGGCGGGCGTCCACGTCGATGGAGACCAGCTGGGTCCGGGCGAGCCAGGCGAACAGCGCCGCGTCGTCGCGGTTCTGCAGAAGATCCTGATAGGTGCGCACCGGCGCTTCATAGCCGGCGGCGGACTGGATCACGGGACCGGCCGGAACGCGCGGACGCACCGGCATGGGGCCGCGCTCGGGGTCGTTCAGGGTGACGATCAGCCGCTCGCCGTCCGGGGTCCAGTCGATCGTCCCGAACACGTCGTTCACGCCCTCGGAGATCAGCTCGCGCGCCCGGCCCGAGGCCATGTCGGCGACCCAGAGCCCGATCGTATCGCCTTCGGTGACGAGGAAGGCCGCTTTCGAGCCGTCCGGCGACCAGGTGAAGTCCGAAAGCCCGCCGTCCTCGGGAGTGTCGAAATCGCGCTCCGCGCCGGTGTCGAGATCGATCACGGACAAGCCGGTCACCGTGCGCGGACCGTGCCGGCCGTTCGTCGCCGCGTCCAGGCGCAGGCCGGCCAGCCGCTCCATCGGCCGGGCCAGATCAGCCACCGGCGGGAGAGCCTCGCGATGCAGCAGCAGAAGATGGCGGCGATCAGGCGACAGCGAGGTCCAGGGCGCGTCGGGCGCGTCGACGATGTCGACAATGTCCTGGCCGGGCAGGCGGTAGACCTCCTCGTCCTGCGCGATCGCGCCGGCGCCGAGGACGAGCACGCCGGCGAGGCCGGCGAAAGCGGTGACGGTTTTCATCAAGAGGAGCTCCCCGTTTTCCGCGCGTCGCGCGCGCGCTCGGCGGCGACGATAGCAGGCGCGCGGCGGGAAGCGAGATTACGGTTTGGTGAGGCGGGGGCGGCCGCCGCCCGCTTGCCTCCGCCGGGCCGCGGGGGCATCTTCGCCGAAGAATTCGGTTCGACCTGAGGGGGAGCGTTCGGTGCGGGCGGTCTTGCGTGTCATGTCGGCGATGCTGGCGCTGGCTGTCGCGGCCTGCAGCCCGGCCGCACGCCCCGAGCCGGAACCGCTGGAGCTGCCTCACTGGCGCGAATGCATGGACAGCTATGGCGGCGATATTGATGCGCGCTTCGAAGCGCGCGCGCGGGGGGAGGAATTCGCGATCCTGTGCTCGCTGGCGATCGATGAAGGCCGCGATCTGCCGCGCTCTGACTTCCGGAGCCTTTACCGCATCTACCGCATCCGCGGCCGGGAGCCGGAACGGCTCGACGCGCTCGCGCGGCGCTTTGATCGCAGTTCGGTCGCCGCCATGGTGAGATCGACGCACACGTTCAGCGGTGAGCTGGAGGCGTTCGAGCAGGATTTCTGGGGCTGCCCGGCCTACGACCCGGTCGCGCGCGAGCTCATCCTGCGCGCGGAGATCACCGAACCCGAGGAGTGCCTCCCGAGACGGTGGGTTTTCTGGGGGTGAGCGCCGCTTCGCGAAGCGAATGGATCGCCCCGGTGGGGCGATACAAGGCGCGAACGGGCCGGCAGGCCCCATGAGCCGCGAACAGTCCAGCCCGCGCCCTCGACAAAAAACCCCCGCCGGCTTCCGCCGGCGGGGGCTCTTTTCGTCATCGTGAAAGGTGAGGCGGGATCCTAGTCCTCGCCGCCTTCGGTGATTTCTTCGCCGGTTTCCTGGTCGACGACTTTCATCGACAGGCGGACCTTGCCGCGGTCATCAAAGCCCAGGAGCTTGACCCAGACTTCCTGCCCTTCGCTGACGACGTCCTTGGGGTGGCCGACGCGTTCGTTCTTCATCTGCGAGACGTGCACGAGGCCGTCCTTGGCGCCGAAGAAGTTCACGAAGGCGCCGAAGTCGACGACTTTCACGACCTTGCCCTTGTAGACCTTGCCCTCTTCAGGCTCGGCGGTGAGCGAGTAGATCCAGTCGTAGGCGGCGCGGATCGAGGCTTCGTCCACGGCGGCGAGCTTGATCAGGCCGTCGTCGTTGACGTCGACCTTGCAGCCGGTTTCTTCCACGATCTGGCGGATCACCTTGCCGCCCGAACCGATCACGTCGCGGATCTTGTCGGTCGGGATCTGCATGGTCTCGATCTTCGGCGCGTGGGCCGCGAGCGAGCCGCGCGTGGTGTCGAGCGCCTTGTTCATCTCGCCCAGGATGTGCATGCGCCCGCCTTTGGCCTGATCCAGGGCGGTCTGCATGATGTCCTTGGTGATGCCGGCGATCTTGATGTCCATCTGCAGCGAGGTCACGCCCCGCTCCGTACCGGCCACCTTGAAGTCCATGTCGCCGAGATGATCCTCGTCGCCGAGAATGTCGGACAGGACCGCCACGCCTTCGGGATCCTTGATCAGGCCCATGGCGATGCCGGAGACCGGACGGGCGATCGGAACGCCCGCGTCCATCAGGGCGAGCGAGCCGCCGCAGACCGTCGCCATCGAGGACGAGCCGTTGGACTCGGTGATCTCGGAGACCAGACGGATCGTGTAGGGGAACTCTTCCGCGCCCGGCATGACGGCCTTCAGCGCGCGCCAGGCGAGCTTGCCGTGACCGATTTCCCGGCGGCCCGGGGCGAGACGGAAGCTGGTCTCGCCGACCGAATAGGGCGGGAAGTTGTAGTGCAGCAGGAAGCGTTCCTTGTACGTGCCGGTGAGCGCGTCGATGAACTGCTCGTCCTCGCCGGTGCCGAGCGTCGCCACGCACAGCGCCTGGGTTTCACCCCGGGTGAAAAGCGCCGAGCCGTGCGTGCGCGGCAGGATGCCGGCTTCGGACACGATCGGGCGGACCTGATCGAGATCGCGGCCGTCGATGCGCTTCTTGGTCTTGATGATGCCGCCGCGAACCACGGAGGCTTCCACGCCCTTCAGAACGCCCTTCAGGATCGAAGGCTCGACGCCGTCGGGATTGTCCTCGCTGGCCGCGAACTTCGCCATCGCCTTTTCCTTGGCGGCGGCGACGGCGGCTTGGCGCTCGGTCTTCTGGGTGATGGTGTAGGCCTTGGCGATGTCGTCGCCGACCAGCTTTTTCACCTTCGCTTCGAGTTCGGAATGGTCTTCCGGCTCGAAATCCCAGGGCTCCTTGGCGGCTTTCTCGGCCAGGCGGATGATCATGTCGATCACCGGCTGGAAGGCCTCGTGGCCGGCCATGACCGCGCCGAGCATGACGTCTTCGGACAGCTCCCTGGCTTCGGATTCCACCATCATCACCGCGTCCGCGGTGCCGGCGACGACGAGGTCGAGCTCGCTGTCGTCAAGCTCGGCCACGGTCGGGTTGATGACGTATCCGCCGTCCTTGTAGCCCACGCGCGCCGCGCCGATGGGGCCCAGGAAGGGCAGGCCGGACAGGACCAGGGCGGCGGACGCGCCGACCATGCCGACGATGTCGGGATCGTTCTCGAGGTCATGGCTCAGCACCGTGATCATGACCTGGGTGTCGTTCTTGAAGCCCTTGGGGAAGAGCGGGCGGATCGGCCGGTCGATGAGACGGCTGGTCAGCGTCTCCTTGTCGGTCGGACGGCCTTCGCGCTTGAAATAGCCGCCGGGGATCTTGCCCGCGGCGAAATATTTTTCCTGGTAGTTCACGGTCAGCGGGAAGAAGTCCATTCCCGGCTTGACCTCTTTCATTGCGACCGCCGTCGCGAGGACGGTGGTCTCGCCGTAGGTGGCGAGCACCGCGCCGTCGGCCTGGCGCGCCATGCGGCCGGTTTCAAGGGTCAGCGTGCGGCCGGCCCATTCGATCGTCTCGGTCTGTTTATCGAACATTCGTCTCTTCTTCGTACGTCTCGTTCGGCGCCGCCGGATTGCGGATCGCCGGATATGAAAACGCCGGCGCGCCCCGTGGCGGCCGGCGTCTCATCGGACCCGCGCTAGCGGCGCAGGCGGAGCTTTTCGACGACCGCCTTGTAGCGGCCGACATCCACCTTCGCGAGGTAATCGAGAAGGCGGCGGCGCTGGGAGACCAGCTTGAGCAGGCCGCGCCGCGAGTGGTTGTCTTTCTTGTGCGTCTTGAAGTGCTCGGTGAGGTTCGCGATGCGCTCGGTGAGCACGGCGATCTGCACTTCGGCGGACCCGGTGTCGTTGTCGCCCCGGGCGTGTTCCTTGATCAGTTCGGCTTTACGTTCGGCCGTGATCGACATCTTCTATGTGGGCTCCTGATCCCATTGAAATACGCGGACCGGGGACAGCTTCCCCGCCCGCGCCTCGCCGATCGCCACCGCCCGGTCGTCCTCCATCGCGAGCACGGCCTTCGAATAGTCCTTCCCCGCAATCATGCGGGGCTTTCGAAGATCGCGAAGCTCTGAAGCTCGCCGGGGAGGCAGGACGATCGGCCGACCTTGCCTCAACTGAAACGCTTCTCCGTCGGTCACGGCCAGGGCCGGGATGTCGTCCAGCGCGGTCTCGACCGGGAGAAGGGCGTCCAGCGCGGCGCCGTTATGGACCAAATCCTCCAGCCGGTCCAGCGTCACCGCATCCTCGAGGCTGAACGGGCCCACCTTCGTGCGCCGAAGCGCGGCGACATGGCCCTCAGCGCCCAGTTTCGCAGCGAGATCGCGGGCCACCGAGCGCACGTAGGCGCCCTTGCCGCACTTCATCTCGAACACGGCGAGATCGGCGCTGGGCATGTCCAGAAGCGTCAGCGCGTCGATGCGCACCGTGCGCGCCTCGAGCTCGACCTCCTCGCCGGAGCGGGCGAGGTCGTAGGCGCGCTCGCCGTCCACCTTGATGGCGGAGTATTGCGGCGGGATCTGCTCGACCTCGCCGATGAAATCTGAAAGCGCCGCCTCGATCTCGGACTTCGAGGGCCGCACGTCGCTTTCGCCGGTGATCTCGCCCTCGGCGTCCTGGGTGGTCGTCGACACGCCCCAGCGCACGGTGAACAGATACGCCTTCTCGCCTTCCTGGGCGAAGGGGACGGTCTTGGTCGCCTCGCCGAACGCGATCGGCAGCACGCCGGAGGCCAGCGGATCGAGCGTGCCGGCGTGTCCGGCCTTCTGGGCGTTATAGAGCCAGCGGCATTTGCCCACCGCCTGGGTGGAGCCCAGGTCCAAGGGCTTGTCGAGCACCAGCCAGCCGTTGACCGGATCGCCCTTCTTGCGCCTGCGGCCCATCAGCGCTCTCCCTCGCCGCCCTCGTCGAGATCGCGTTTGACGCTGGGCCGGTCGAGCACCTCGTCGACATGGGTCGCCTCGTCGAACCGGTCGTCGCCGATGAATCTGAGCTTGGGCGTGAACTTCATGTCGATCTGCCGGCCGAGCTCCTTCTGGATGAAGCCCGACGCCCGGTTCAGCGCCTCGGCCACCCGTTCGGGATCGGCCAGGTTCATCGCGCTGACGAACACCGTGGCGTTCCTGAGATCGGGGCTCACCCGCGCCTCGCTGACGGTGACCGGCACGCCCTTGAGCGCGGGATCGCGCACATGGCCTTCGCGCAGAATGTCGGACACCGCGCGGCGCACGAGTTCGCCGGCGCGCAGCTGGCGTTGGGACTGGGCTTTCATGGCTGGACCTTTCACGTCGCGGCGGGCGGTGCGGGTTCGAACCGTCTCCCTCCCCATGCGGACGCGCCGGTGTACAGAAGCGAGCGGCGATGAGCAAGGGGAGCGCCCCTGAGGCTTTCGCGCCGCACACGGCCGCGCTCGCGCCCGGCCCCGGTGGACTTCGTCTTCGCGCTGACGTTTTCTAGCGCGCACGCACGGCATCGAGGGGACGCCCGTGGACTTTGCCGACCAGGCCACCGCCTGGGCCGAGACGGCCTGGGATTTCCTGCCCGTCTGGGCGCGCTTCGCGCTGGCCGGGCTGGGGCTGGTCTATCTGAGCTGGCTCGCTTTGTTCGCGCTGCAAAGCCGCATCCTTTATTTCACCGATCCCACCCGCCGCGACCCGGCGGAGCTGGGCCTTCAGCGCTGCGTCGAGCACGAGCTGGACACCCCGGACGGTCAGACGCTGGTCCTGTGGGAGGCCGAACCCGCCTTCGAAGGCGCGCCGCACGTGCTCTATTTGCACGGCAATCGCCGGGCGCTGTGGCGGCGGGCGCGGTTCTTCAGGATGTTCCTCGCCGCCGGCTGGGGGTTCACCGCGCTCGCGCACCGGGGGTTCAACGGCTCCACCGGACGGCCCAGTGAGAAGAACAATGTCGCCGACGCCTGCCTGGTCTTCGACACGCTGGTCAAGCGCGGGGTCAGCCCCGGCGCGATCGTGGTCTACGGGGAGAGCCTGGGCTCGGGCACGGCGGTGCAGGTGGGCGCGAGCCGGCCAGTCGGCGGGGTGATCCTGCACGCGCCCTATGACAGCTTCCGCGACATCGTCCGCTCACGGACGGGCTGGCTCCTGCCGCGCATGATCTTCCGCGAGCGCTACGATTCCATCCGCCAGATCGCGCGGGTCACCGCGCCCATTCTCTGGATCCACGGCGACGACGATCAGGTCATCCCGCTCAAGCGCGGCCGGCGGCTCTACGACGCCGCTCAGGGGCCGAAATATGCAGCCCTCGTAAAAGGCGCGAACCATTTCGGCATCTACACCCAGGCCGTCTTCAACCAGCATATCCGCTTCTTCACCGAAGCCGCCGCCAGCGCCGGCGCCGACCCCCGAAGCGCCGGCGAGATGAGCGTGGTCGACCCGCTGGTCCCCGAAGAAGACGGCCGCCCGGAACTGGCGGAAGGGCGGGTGCGGGATGATGCGATAACGCGCTGAGGCCGCTCCCCCTCACGAGGAAGGCATAATTCCCTCCCCCTTTGCGGGGAGGGTGGGGTGAGGATCGTCGAGTGCGATGGTCGGCCGAACCTTGGGGAATGGCGGGGACGCCTGCGGGCCGCTTAAGCCGCGGGCGCCCCCCCACCCGACCCGGCGCTCCGCGCCGGCCCACCCTCCCCACAAAGGGGGAGGGAGTAAAGGTCAGCGTTGCCCGAGAAATCCTGGAATGGTTCAGCTTGGCTCTTCCCCTTGATGGGATCGAAGTTGCGTTCGAGCTTTACGTTCCAACGGTCCCGAGCCCGCAGCGCGTAATTCCCTCCCCCTCTGTGGGGAGGGTGGGCCGAGGCGAAGCCTCGGGTCGGGTGGGGGAGCGCCACGGTCGGCAGATCTCGGCGCTCGACGATCCTCACCCCACCCCCGCCCTTCGGGCGGACCCTCCCCGTCGAGGGGAGGGAAGGAGGTTGGGCGGGCTTGGAACGCCATGAGTTCGGCGCTCACGGAAAACGCCCTTCCCTTGATGGGATCGAAGTTGCGTTCGAGCTTTACGTTCCAACGGTCCCGAGCCCGCAGCGCGTAATTCCCTCCCCCTTTGCGGGGAGGGTGGGCCGAGGCGAAGCCTCGGGTCGGGTGGGGGAGCGCCACGGTCTGCAGATCTCGGCGCTCGACGATCCTCACCCCAGCCCCGCCCTTTGGGCGGACCCTCCCCGTCGAGGGGAGGGAAGAAGGTTGAGCGGGCTTGGAACGCCAACGGTCCCAAGCCCGCAGCGCGTAATTCCCTCCCCCTTTGCGGGTCGGGTGGGGGAGCGCCGAGGTTTGCCGGTCTCAGTGCTCTACGATCGACCCGCGCGGCCCGTAAAGCCTGCGCTTCCGGAACCGTGCCGACCCGCCTATCCTCACCGCCATGTCCTTTTACGACACCCATGTACTGCCCCATCTGATCGGCTTCGCCTGCGCCACGCCGCAGATCATGAAGCAGCGCTCGAAACTCGTGCCGGCGGCCGAGGGGCGGGTGCTGGAGGTGGGGTTCGGATCGGGGACCAATCTGGGGTTCTACGATCCGATAAAGGTCGAGCGCCTGTTCGCGCTGGAGCCCAGCGAAGGCATGCGGCGCAAGGCCGCCAGGGCGATCGCGGCGAGCCCGCTCGACATCGAATGGCTCGGCCTGCCCGGCGAGGAGATCCCGCTGGACACCGCCAGCGTGGACACGGTCGTTCTGACCTACACCGCCTGCACCATCCCCGACGCGGCCGCCGCGCTGGGCCAGATGCGCCGGGTGCTCAAGCCTGGCGGCGTTCTGTTGTTCTCGGAACACGGCGCGGCGCCCGATCCGGGCGTTGCGACATGGCAGCGGCGGATCGAGCCGGTCTGGAAGCCGATCGCGGGCGGCTGTCACCTCACCCGCGATCCGGTGGCGATGATCGAAGCGGCGGGGTTTTCCATCGACCGGGTCGAGCGCGGCTATCTGCCCAAGAGCCCGAAATTCGCCGCCTACAACTCCGCCGGGGCGGCGCGGCCGGGCTAGCGGGCTTCACCAATGCGGCGGCCTCGTCTAAGACGGCGCGGTTTCCCGCTTTGATCAGACGAGCCGCCCGCCATGACCGCCCTGCCCGCAGACCTCGACGCCCTGAAATCGCGCCTTGAAGCGCAGATCGAGGCCGCCTCCGATCTCCCTGCGCTGGATCAGGTGCGCGTCGCCGCCCTGGGCAAGAAGGGCGAGGTCAGCCTGAAGATGCGCGAGCTGGGCAGGATGAGCCCGGAAGAGCGCCAGGTGATGGGCCCGGCGCTGAACGGTCTGAAAGACGCGCTGGCCGAACAGATCGAAGCCAAGAAGACCGCGCTGGAAGACGCCGCGCTGAACGCCGCGCTCGCGAGCGAGACCGTCGACGTGACCCGGCCAGTCAAACGCGCGCCCACCGGCTCGCTGCACCCGGTCGCCCAGGTGATGGAAGAACTCGCGGTGATCTTCGCCGACATGGGCTTCAAGGTCGCCGAGGGCCCGGACGTCGAGGACGATTTTCATAACTTCACCGCGCTGAACTTCCCGCCCGACCACCCCGCGCGCGACACCCACGACACCTTCTTCATGACCGCGAAGGACGGGCAGACCCCGAAGGTGCTGCGCACGCACACGTCTCCTGTGCAAATCCGCACCATGATGAGCGAGAAACCGCCCATCCGGATCATCGCGCCGGGCCGCGTCTATCGCTGCGACTGGGACCAGACCCACACCCCGATGTTCCATCAGGTCGAGGGTCTGGTGATCGACCGTGACACCCATATGGGCCACCTCAAAGGGTGCCTGGAGCAGTTCGTCGCGGCGTTTTTCGAGACCGACGAAGTCCAGGCGCGCTTCCGCCCGCACCACTTCCCCTTCACCGAACCCAGCGCGGAGATGGACGTGCGTTACGAAAGGGTCGGCGACGCGGTGAAAGTGGGCTCGGGCGACAAATGGATGGAGATCCTGGGCTGCGGCATGGTGCATCCCAACGTCATCCGGTCCTGCGGCCTCGATCCCGAGGAGTATCAGGGCTTCGCCTTCGGCATGGGCGTGGATCGCCTGGCCATGCTGAAATACGGCATGCCGGACCTGCGCCCCTTCTTCGAGCCCGACGCGCGCTGGCTGTCTCACTACGGCTTCAGCCCGCTATTGCAGGCGAACCTCGCGACGGGGCTGAGCTGATAGATGGATCTAAGCTCCCCACTATGGGTAGGCGTCTTTAGCGCTGTAGCCGGCTCAGTAGTCACCGGCATGATAAGCTTTGTAATTCGGGCGAAATCGAGAAAGCGTAGCCGCCTTATGGTCTTAAAAGGCGAGCCTCGGCCTTTGATTTCGCTCGATAGCGAGTTCAAGAACCGGCTTCGCGTTCAGCTTGATGGAGAGGAAGTCGAGCAACTTACTCGAATTGAATTAACGATTGCGAACATAGGTAATGTGCCGATTTTGAATCAAAGAGTTGAAATCACGCTTGAGGACGGTTCGGAATTGCTTGATATCTCAACGATCTGCGCGCCACCGATTCAAGACGATGAACTGCATGCTAGCGGCGCATTTGCGACCGCCACTGTGGAAGCAAAATACCTTAATCCTTCCGATAATATCGAATGCACGCTTGTCTATAAAGGCAGCGGTGGAATAGCAAAAATATACGCCCGAAATGTAGGGGTTAAAGATCAAATTGTAGAGCGCAAAGAGTTTGACGCCAGCATGATAGAAGAATTGGTGCCTACTCATGTTGGCTTCATGGGCTTTATGTTTCCAATCAGAACCCTCGCTCGCTTAGTGACCGGAGCAACGGGCCGGAAATGACAGAGCGCCCTTCCAAACTGCGCCTGCGCTTTGAGACCGTGGGCTCGATCGCCGCGATCGTGGTGGGCGTGGCCGCGCTGTTCGTCAGCTGGGACCAGGCGCGGGTCATGCGCGCCCAGCAGCATGCGAGCGTGCTGCCGGCCCTGCAGATCGACGGGTATCGCGCGCGCGACGGGGAAACCGCCTCGATCGGTCTGCGCGTGCGCAACGCCGGCGTCGGCCCGGCCATCGTCTCATCGGTGGAGCTCGAACGCCTTGGCGAACCAAGCGAGGATTTCGCGCCGATCGCGTCTTTGCTGCCCGAGCAGTTCGAGACCAACTGGTCGACGATGATCGGCCGGGTGATCGCGGCGGGCGAAACCGTGGAGGCGATGAGCTTTCACTGGGCGCTGGACGCGATGACCCCCGAACAGGCCGAGGCGCTGGCCGCCGAATGGGCGAGCTGGGACGTGACGATCTGCTACTGCTCGGTGTTCGAGCGCTGCTGGATCAGTGAAACCCGGGGCGTCGGCGTACGCGCGCGCGACGTGCGCGACTGCCCGGCCCCGCGTGACGACATTTTCGAGCGCCTCGGCGCCGAGCTGAACTGAAGACGAGCTGGACCGACATGAAATTCACCCTCTCCTGGCTCCGCGACCATCTCGACACGTCGCTCTCCCTCGACGCTCTCGCCGAGGCCATGACCATGGCCGGCCTCGAGATCGAGGACATCGACAATCCGGCCGAGAAGCTCGCCGATTTCACCGTCGCGCACGTCAAGGACGCCCAGCCGCACCCTGACGCCGACAGGCTGCGCGTGTGCACGGTGGAAACGAAAGACGGGACCAAACAGATCGTCTGCGGCGCGCCCAATGCGCGCGCCGGCATGACCGCGATCTACGCCCCGCTGGGCACGTATATTCCGGGCCTCGACTTCGCGCTCGACAAGAAGCCCAGAAAAATCCGCGGCATCGAAAGCCACGGCATGCTGTGCTCGACCAAAGAGATCGAGGCCGGCGAGGATCATGACGGCATCGCCGACCTCGAAGGCGACTGGCCCGTCGGCACGCCGGCTGCGAAGGCGCTGGGGCTGGACGATCCGGTCATCGATTTCGAGGTCACGCCGAACCGTCCCGACTGGCTCGGGGTGTACGGCATCGCGCGCGATCTGGCCGCCGCCGGTGCGGGCGCGCTGGTCTCAAAGCCGGTCGAGCCTGTGAAGGGGCAGGGCGCCTGCCCGGTCTCCATCGCGCTCGACTGGCCCGAAGCCTGCCCGGTCTTCGCCGGCCGTGTGATCACCGGCGTGAAGAACGGTCCCTCCCCGGACTGGCTGCAGCAGCGCCTGATCGCGATCGGCCTGCGCCCGATCAACCTGCTCGTGGACGTGACGAACTTCATCTCCTACGACCGCGCCCGGCCGCTGCACGTCTATGATCTCGCCAAGATCGGCCGCACGATCCGTGCACGGAAAGGCGCCGGCGAGGCCGACCGGTTCGAGGCGCTGGACGGGCGGGACTACGCCCCGGCCGAACATCACTGCGTCATCGCCGACGATGAGCGCTGCCTGGGCCTTGGCGGGGTGATGGGCGGCGAGCATTCGGGCTGCACGGAGGCGACCACGGACGTCTTCATCGAGAGCGCCTGGTTCGATCCCGGCGTCACCCGGATCACCGCGCGTGAACTCGGTATCGATTCAGACGCCAAATACCGCTTCGAGCGCGGCGTCGATCCTGAAAGCGTGATGGACGGGATCGAGCTCGCCACCGCGCTGATCGTGAAATACGGCGGAGGGACGCCGAGCGAAGTCACCATGGCCGGCGAAGCGCCCGCGCGCCCCGAGCCGATCGCGTTCGATCCGGCGCGGGTGAAGAAGCTTCTGGGCCTCGACCTCTCCGAAGACGAGATCGAAAAAATCCTGTCCTCGCTCGGTTTCGAGGTGAGCCGCGGCGAGCGCTGGAGCGTGGCCGTGCCCAGCTGGCGGCACGATTGCACCGAGGCGGCGGACCTGATCGAGGAAATCGCCCGCATCGCCGGGTATGACCGCCTGCCCACCACGCCCTTCCGCCGCCCAGAGGGCGAGCGCTTCGAGGCGCCCGCGACCGAGCTTCAAAACCGGGTGCGCGCCGCGCGCCGGGCGATCGCCATGGCGGGCTATCAGGAGGCGATCACCTGGTCGTTCTGCCGCCATGACGAGGCCGATCTATTCGGCGGCGCGGGCGAAGGTCTGCAACTCGCCAATCCGATCAGCTCCGAGCTCGACGTGATGCGCCCCAGCGCGCTGATCCATCTCCTGAAGGCGCTTCAGAAAAGCGCCGACCGCGGCATGGAGGACGCGCGCTATTTCGAGGCCGGCCCGATCTATCTCAACGACAGCCCCGACGGCCAGCGGACCGTGATCGCCGGCGCGCGCCGGGTGATCGCGGGCCGCGACTGGCGCGGCGCGGAGGCGCCCGACCTGTTCGACATCAAGGCCGACGCCCTGGCCGCGCTCGCGGCCGCCGGCGCGCCGGCCGACAACGCGCAGATCAGCGCGGACGCGCGCGGCTGGTGGCATCCGGGCCGCTCGGGCGTCATCCGGCTCGGCCGCAACGTGCTGGCCGAATTCGGCGAGATCCACCCCAGGGTCCTCAAGGCGCTCGACATCGACGGCCGCGTGGTCGCCTTCGAGGTGTTCCTCGACCAGATTCCGGCCGCGAAGAAAAAGCCGCTCAAGGCCCGCCCCGCGCTCAGCCTGCCGGAGCTCAATCCGGTCCGCCGCGACTTCGCCTTCCTGGCCCCCGCAGACCTGCCCGCCGCAGAGCTTCTCAAGGCGCTCAAGGGCGCGGACAAGCAGCTGGTGACCGACGCGATCCTGTTCGACGTCTACACCGGAAAGGGCGTGCCCGAAGGCCAGGTGAGCCTCGCCGTCGAGGTCACGCTGCAGCCCGGCGAGAAGACGCTGACCGACGCGGAAATCGAGGCGGTGTCGAAGAAGATCGTCGCTGCAGGCGAAAAGGCGGGGGCGAGCCTGAGGGGGTAGACCCTACCGGTTGCGCCCCAGCCGTTCATGGCTTTCCACCCAGTCGCCCGCGACGACAGCGCCGGCGAGGCTCACTTCGCCGGCCAGCACCGTGGCCGCGCAGATCTCGATGAAGCGTCCCACCTTGCCTGCGCCTTTGCAGCCCAGAAGCTCAAGGCATTCAGATTGGGTGGGCAGGCCCGTGCCGCCCCCGAAGGTCGCCACGATCAGGGCTGGCAGGGTGATCGACCAGTAATAGGCCGGCTCGCCGGTCTCCGGGTCGTCTTCAAGGCGCACGTATGTCATCGCCGCATGACTCTCGGCGACGTTCGCGGCGTCCTGGCCGGTGGCGATGAACAGCGCGGCCAGTGCGTTCGCCGCGTGCATGCCGTTATTGGCCGAGCCCGCCATCACCGATCCGGAGAACGAATTGAGCCGCGCCCGGAACAGATCGGCCGCCGCCGCGCCCACGCGCGCTTTCAGGATGCGGTCGGGGATGCGCGCCTCGGCGATCACCCGCGCGCCGCGCGAGTGGAGCACGTTGAGCTGGGAGTGCTTCTTGTCGGTGTCCATCGCGCCGGACAGCGTGTAGCGCGCCCCGCCGGGATGGTGCGCCGCGATCCAGCGGCAGGCGGCGTCGGCGGCCTTGCCGGCCATGTTCTGGCCCGCCGCGTCGCCGGTGGTGAAGTTGAACCGGACATGCAGCATCGGGCCGACCGCATAACTCTCCCAATGGCTTAGCTTCACCACCGAGGAGCTCGCCTCGGCGGCGGTGCGGATCGCGTCTTCGTTGGCGCCGAGCCAGTCGCGGAAGGCCCGCGCGCCGCGCGCATCCTCGAAGTGAAACACCGGCGCGCGCTGCATGAAGCGTTCGTGAATGGTCGTTTTCACCCCGCCCGCTTCGCTGAGGATCCGCATGCCGCGATTATAGCTCGCCACCAGCGTGCCCTCAGTGGTCGCCAGCGGCACGTAGACGTCCTCGTCCTGGACGTGCTCGCCGCGCACACGTAACGGCCCCGCCGCGCCGATCGGGACCTGGGCGCAGCCGATATAGTTCTCGATGTTTCCCGCCGTCACCGCCGGATCGATCGAGGCGCGGCCCACATGATGGAGCCCCGCGCCCGTGCGCTCGGCCAGGAAGGTGCGGCGCTCATGGGCGGCGTCTGCGCTGTGATCGTCCTCGCGGCGGCGGGGAATGGCGGTGCGGGTGTCGTTCTTGCGCTGGGTCATCGCGGCAGGCTAGCCCCGCCCGGCCCGGCGATGAAACCGCAATTGCGCCCAGCGCCGCCGGCTGGCAAAAGCCCCCACTCCGCGTGCGACCATCCGCCCCCTCGCGAGGCGGGCCGTCTCGGGTCAGATAGGGGCCATGATCACGAGACCCGATCCGGCGGTCCGCCGCGACACGCTGCTGCGCTTCGCCACCGAACGCAGCCCGCGCTACACCAGCTATCCCACCGCGCCGCATTTCCACGCCGGCATAGACGCGGGCGAGTACGCCTCCTGGCTCGAACGGCTCCACCCCGAAGCGCCGGTCTCGCTTTATCTGCACGTGCCCTATTGCAAGACGCTGTGCTGGTATTGCGGCTGCAACACGCGCGCGACGACCCGGCCCGAGCCGGTCGCGGCCTATTTCGAGATCCTGCTCAAGGAGCTGGCGCTGGTCGCTGACCGTCTGCCCGCGCGCATGACGATCTCTCATCTGGCGCTGGGCGGCGGCACGCCGGCCGTGCTCACCCCGGCGCAGATCGACCGTCTGATGAGCGCGGTACGCGACCGATTTGATTTCGCCGAAAACGCCGAGATCGCCATCGAGATCGACCCGCGCCATTTCACGCGGGAGGACGCGCAGGGCCTCGCCCGCGCCGGGTTCACCCGCGCCTCGACGGGCGTGCAGAGCTTCGATCCGGCGGTGCAGGCCGCAATCAACCGCATCCAGCCCTATGAGCTGGTCGAGGCCGCCTTCACCCGGCTGCGCGAGGCGGGCGTGACGAAGATCAACGCCGATCTTCTTTACGGCCTGCCGCGTCAGGACGTCGACAGCGCGCGCGCCAGCGCCGAGGCCGCCGCCGCGCTGCAGCCCGACCGGCTGGCGGTGTTCGGCTACGCCCACGTGCCGCACATGAAATCACATCAGAACCTCATCAAGGAGGCCGAGCTGCCCGGCCCTGAAAGTCGGCTGGCCCAGGCCGACGCCATGGAGGAGGCGCTGATCGCCTGCGGCTATGACGCGATCGGCATCGACCATTACGCCCTGCCCGGCGATCCCATGGCGATCGCCGCGCGCGCCGGTACGCTGGGCCGCAATTTCCAGGGCTACACCACCGACAAGGCGGAGGTGCTGATCCCGATCGGCGCCTCGGCCATCGGCCAGACGCCCGAAGGCTATGTGCAGAACATCGCCGACGTGCGCAGCTGGGGCCAGACGGTCGAGGCCGGCGGCCTGCCGGTCGCCCGCGGCGTCGCGGTCAGCGCGGACGACGACATGCGCCGCGCGATCATCGCCGCCCTGATGACCGATCTCAGCGCCGATCCGGCCGAAATCGCCGCCCGCCACGGCCTGCCCGAACCGCGCGCCGACCTCATTGCGCTCGAACGCGCCGGCGTCGTGCGCCGCGAAGGCTCGAAAATCATCGTGAACCCCGCCTACAAACCCCTCGCCCGCCTCGCCGCAGCCGCCTTCGACGGGTATCTCGCGACCGGCGAGGCCAAGCACTCGGTGTCGGTTTAACCCTCCGCCCGCGCCTTCGCGCGCTTGAGGCTGGAGAGCGCGGCGCGCAGGACGGCCGGGGCGACGGGTTTGGGCAGGATGTCGAGGCCGGCGCCGGCGGCGACGGCGTCGACCTCGCGGCCGCGCTCTGCGGTGATCAGCAGCGCGGGCGGGCGCACGCCCCAAGCCTCGCACAGCGCCTCATAGACCGCCGGGCCGGTTTCGGTTTCGCCCAGCGCGTAGTCGAGCAGGACCGCGTCCGGCGCGGTCTCGAACGCGGCCTTCGCCGCGAGGCCGTCCTTCGCGCCCTTCGCCTCGCAGCCCCAATAGGACAATAGCGCCAGCGTGGCTTCGAGGACGGCGGGATCGTCCTCCACGCACAGAACGCGCATGCCGTTGAACGCCGTCGCCCGGCTGCGCGGCTCGGAGGTCGCGCCGGGCGCGGCGCTGGCGCGCGGCAAGCGCACCTCGAAGCGGGAGCCCTTTCCCTCGACGCTGGCGAGGGTGAGCCTGTGGCCGAGCATGGTGCAGATCCGATCGACCACGGCGAGCCCGAGGCCCAGGCCGCTCTCCTCGCCCTGGGCCGCCGCGCCGCGTTCGAACTCCTTGAAGATGGCCCGGCGGCGGTCCTCGGGCACGCCGGGGCCGGTGTCGAGCACCATCAGCCGGACCATGTCGCGCGATCGCCGCGCGCCGACCAGCACCGTGCCGGACCGGGTGTAGCGCACCGCATTGGACACCAGATTCTGCAGAACGCTCGTCATCAGGCCCCGGTCGGAATAGACCGCGAGCCGGGGGCGGACGACCTTCAGCGCGATGCCCTTGGCTTCGGCGGCCGGGGCGAACTGGGCCACGGTCTCCTCGATCAGATCGCCCAGAGAGAACACGCCGGGGCGCGGGGTGACCCCGCCTGCATCCAGCCGGGAGATGTTCAGAAGCGCACGAAGAAGCCGGTCGGCATGCTCGATCGACCTGCCGATCTGGGCGTTGAGAGTGCGCGCCTGCTCGGAGCCGGTCTCGAGCTCGGCCTCCAGCGCGCCGGCGAACAGCCGGGCGGCCGAAAGCGGCTGCAACAGGTCGTGGCTGGCCGCCGCCAGAAACCGGGTTTTCGACTGGGTGGCGGCCTCGGCGGCGCGGCGGGCCTCTTCAAGGTCGCGGGCGAGGGCGAGCCGGGCCTCGCTTTCCGCCTTCAGCGCCGCGGTGCGTTCCTCGACGCGGTTTTCAAGCGTATCGTAGGCGCGCTTGAGGCCCTCTTCGGCCTCGCGCCTTGCGGTGTTGTCCTGATAGACGCCGAAGAAGCCGACCACCTCGCCGTCCTCGATCCGGGGCTGGTAGACGACCTGCCAGGATCTCAGCCGGCCGCGGCCGCTGCGCCGGGAGATGTCGAAGACCTGGCGCTCGCCGTTCAGCGCCGCCTCCATGCGCGGGCGGCGCAGATCGTACTCCTCCTCGGTCATATAGGCGGACATGGGCGAGCCGATCGCCTCGGGGCCGAGGCCAAAAAAGTCGAGATAGCCCTTGTTCGCAAAGCGCAGCCGGTAGTTCCGGTCGGCATAGCTGAGGAGTGCGGGCAGATTGTCGGTGTAGAACCTGATCGAACGTTCGGTCTCTTCAAGACGGTCGTGCGAGGTTCTGAGCCTTTCCGCCGTCTCGTCGATCAGGGCGACGACTTCGCCTGCGCTCACCCGCGCCCCGCCGATCACCCGCGCCATCAGGATCCGCGCCGAGGCTGCGCCCACCGCCCGGGCGAGCCGGGCTTCGGCCATGGACGCGACCGCCTCGCTGGGCGCATCGCCGGATCTGAGGGGGCGGCCGACGGCTTCGGACAGTTCGGCCATTACGCTGCGCGCGGCGTCCGCGCCGAGCACGCGGGCGAGCACGGCTTCGATGTCGCCGACCTTGGCCCCGGGGGCGATCTCGGGCCCCGCCGCGCGCCCGCCGGCGAAGGCGTCGGCCTGCAGCCGGTCGACCAGCCCGCCCCGGAAGACCGTGCTGGCCAGAACAAACGCCGCGGTGTTGGTGATGAGGCAGACCGAAGCGGCGAAGGCGAACGGATCGACGCCGGCGGGGGCGGGCGGGGTCGCGCCGGCATAGCTGGGGATGAGGATCAGCCCCACCCAGAGCGCGAAGCCTGCGCCCATGCCTGCGAGCGCGCCCGCCCGGTTCGCCCGCCGCCAGTACAGCCCGATCAGAAGCGCCGGTGCGAGCTGGGCCGCGCCGGCGAAAGCCACCAGGCCTATCCCCGCCAGACCGGCGCCTCTATCCATGCCGATCTGGAAGAGAAACGCCGCGCCCACCAGCCCCGCCACAGCCAGCCGCCGCCAGGTCAGAAGCGCCCCCGCGAAGCGCTGCGCAGCGCCGCCCCGGCTTCTTAGAAACAGCGGCGCGGCGATGTCGTTGACCAGCATGGTCGACATGGCGAGCGCAGCCACCGTCACCATCCCCGCCGCCGCCGAAAACCCGCCGATGAACGCCAGAAGCGCCAGCCCTTCAGCGCCTTGCGACAGCGGCAGAGCGAGCACGTAGGCGTCAGGGTCCGCGCCGTTCAGCACCGCCGCGCCCGCGAGCGCGATCGGCGGCGCGAACAGGGCCACCGCGGCGAGGTAGAGCGGGAAGGCCCAGCGCGCCGGTCCGGCGTCTTCAGGCTTGCGCGCCTCGACCACCATCATGTGGAACTGCCGGGGCAGGGTCAGCGCGGCGAAGGCGGCGAGAAGGGTGAGGATGACGAAGCGGAAATCGAACCCGGCCGCGCTCAGCGGCGCGTTCATGACGGCGGCCCGCCTCTCGGTGACGGAGAGCTCGCTTAAGACGATGAACGCGACGGCGGCCACAGCGCCCAGCGCCACGATCTTCATCACGCTTTCGATCGCCACGGCGAGGACCAGACCACGATTGCCCGCCGCCGCGTCCGCCTTGCGCTGACCGAACAGGATCGCAAACGCCGCAAAGGCGGCGGCGACCACGAGGCTCCAGCCCGCGCCCGACGCCTCGCCCTCGGTCACCAGCGCCAGCGTGTCCGCAGCGCTTTGAATTTGCAGGGCGATATAGGGCACGACCGCCAGAAGCAGCCCGCCCGCAGCCAGCGCGCCCACCGCTGCAGACTTGCCGTAGCGGGCCGACAGGAAGTCTGCGATCGAGCCGGTGTCGTTTTCCCGGCCCAGCCGGACGAGCCTGCGGATCACCGGAAAGGCGAATAAAAACAACAGGGCAGGGCCGAGATAGATCGGCAGATAGTCCCAGCCCTGACGCGCCGCAGCCCCCACCGCGCCGTAGAAGGTCCAGCTGGTGCAATACACCCCCAGACCGAGCGCGTAGAGCCAGGCCCGGCTGGCGGGTCGGGCGTCCAGACGGCCGGCGCGCGCATCGCCCCAGAAGGCGGCGGCGAACAGCACCGCCACCCAGGCGCCGAGTACGGCCAGGGTGAGTGTCAGGCTCAAGGCAGCGCCTCCCGAACGGCCGCGCACTGACGGCGCGGTCCGCCGGCGAGCCTAGCACGCACCGCTGAAGGAGCGCTGCGCCAATGCGCCGCGCGCCTAATGGGTTCTGGCGTCCCGGCGTTCCTGCAGCTGGTGAGCGATCAGCGCGCCGAGCAAATTCATCTTGCGCTTGACCGGCTTGCCGTCGCCGAGCCGGAGAATGTTGCGATAGAAGAAGGCCAGAGCCGCGAAGCCGTTGGCGGCCTTTATGATGTCGTTGGTCGAGGCCGGCCCGAAAAAGCCCGATCCCAGCGTCAGTTGCTCTTCCCAGGCGCGCAAGGCGGCGACCCGGCCTTCGAGGATCTGGCGCGGCGCGTCAGGATCGACGCAAAGCGGCCGGCCGACCCCGATCACCGCCACCCCGGCCTCGACCGCTTCTTCCATCGCCGGCTTGGAGCGGAAGCCGCCGGTGACCATGATGGGCGTCTTCGCGGTCTCGATCACCTTTTCGGCGTAAGCCATGAAATAGGCTTCCCGGGCGCGGGTCGTCTCACGCACATCGCCCTCGAACACAGGCTCCATGCCCTCGAGGCCCATCATGCGCGGCTGTTCGTAATTGCCGCCGGAAATCTCCAGAAGGTCGATCCCTTCCGCGTCCAGCAGCGCCACCACCGCGAGGCAGTCCTCGAAGCTGAACCCGCCCTTCTGGAAGTCCGAGGAATTGAGCTTCACGCTCAGCGCCTTGGCGGGCCCGATCGCGGCGCGCACCGCCCGCACCGTCTCGATCAGCAGCCGCGCCCGATTTTCCAGGCGCCCGCCCCAGCGGTCCTCGCGCTGATTGACGTTGGGGTTGAGGAATTCGCTGATCAGATAGCCGTGCGCGGCGTGCACCTGCACCCCGTCGAACCCGGCCTCGCACAGCGTCTTCGCGGTATGGGCGAAGCGGGCGATCACGTCCTCGATCTCGGGCTCTGTCAGGGCGCGCGGCGCGGCGAACACCCCGCCGGGCAGCTTCACGGCGACCGCGCTGGGGCCCACAGGTTCGGGCGCGATGATGGCCGGGCTCTGCCGGCCGGCGTGGGAGATCTGCGCGATCGCCACCCCGCCGCCGGCCTTGCAGGCCTCGGCATAGCGCTGCAGCCCCTGAAACGCCGCTTCGCTCTGCGCGCCGTCGACGACCACGTTCGCAGGACGCTCGCGATAGCGCCGGTCGACCATGATGTTGCCGGTGAGGATCATGCCCGCCCCGCCCTGCGCCCAGGCGGTGTAGGCGCGTGCGATCCGCGCGCCCGCGATCCCGCCGGGTTCGGCCAGACCCTCGGTCATCGCCGCCTTGGCGAGGCGATTGGGGATTGAAATCCCGCACGGCAGGGTGAACGCTGTGGCCAGTTCAGTCATCGGGACGCCCCCTCATGATCGAAACGATACCGCATGCGAGCGGTCTCGGCATTCGCCGCTTTCTCGCCCGCCGCCTTGCGAAACAGGCCGGCCGGCTCACCTTGAACCCGTCCCAGCCGCGCCAGGTGGCGCGGGCGCGGATGAACGCGTCCGGCGACCGCCTGCCCAGCCCGTCGGGCGTGAAGATCACGTCCATCGAGCTCGCCGGCCGGCCGGGCCTGCATTTCGTCCCGCAGGATCCGCGCCCCGGCGCCCTTCTGTTCCTGCACGGCGGCGGATATTCGCTGGGCTCGCCGCAAAGCCACAAGCCGCTGATCGCAAGGCTGGCGCAGACATTCAATATCGAAGCCTTCGCGCCGGACTACCGGCTCGCGCCCGAACATGTCTGCCCCGCCGCGGTGGAGGACGCCGAGGACGCGCTGGGCGAGATCACTGCGCGCGCCAGCGGTCCGGTGCTGATCGCCGGCGACAGCGCGGGCGGGGGGTTGAGCCTGGCGGCGCTGATCCGCCATCGCGAGGCGGGCCGGCCCATGCCGAAAGCCGCCTATCTCATCTCGCCCTGGACCGACCTCAGCCTCACCGGGGAAAGCACGGCCAGCCGCGCCCATCGCGATCCGATGCTGGCGCCGACCGCGCTGGAAGCCGCCGCCGCGCTTTATCTCGACGGCTGCGACGCCCGCGATCCCGAGCCGAGCCCGCTCTTCGCCGACCTTCGCGGCCTGCCGCCGATCTTCATCCAGGTCGGCGAGGACGAGATCCTGCTCGACGATTCCACCCGGCTCGCCGCGCGTCTGGGCGAGGCCGGCGTGGCGGTGAAGTGCGAGGTCTGGCGCGGCATGTTCCACGATTTCCAGCTCTTCTCCCCGCTTCTGCCTGAAGCCGGCAGCGCGCTCGAACACGCCAGGGCCTGGATCGAACCTCATCTTTGAGCCGTCCACGCCCAGGCGTCGTCAGAGCCCAGCGTCATCGCAAAGCGCGCCGCAAGGCCCGGCCAGTTGTTCACGATCCGGCCGTCTTCGGTCTTGTACCAGCTGGGGCAGGCGCCCGCCCACACCGTGCCGGCGAGCCGCTTCTGAAGCCTCGCGTCGTATTCGGCTTCGGCCTCGGGCGTGACGTCGAGCGTGCGCAGATCCTCGAAGACGATCCGGGCGGCCTGCCGGGCGGCGTACTCGGCCTGGCGTTCGAGCATGAACACGATCGAGTTGTGCCCCAGATTGGTGTTCGGCCCGTAGAGCATGAAGAGGTTCGGAAAGCCCGAGACCGCCACCCCGCGATAGGCTTTCGGCGCGCCCGCCCAGTGCTCGCGCAGCGACAGGCCTTCGCCGTTCACCACGTCGAGGCTGGCGAGGAACTCGGTCGCGCTGAAGCCGGTGGCGAACACGATCGCGTCCGCCGTGATCGCCTCGCCCGAGCCGGTGATCACAGCATCCTCGGTGAGGGCTGCGGCGCGCTCGGGCACGAGCCGGACATGCTCGCGTTGGAGCGTCGAGAACCACTCGTCCGACAGAAGGATGCGCTTGCAGCCCGGCGCGTAGTCCGGAGTGAGCTGGTCGCGCAGGGCCGGATCTGCGACCTCGCGCTTCAGCCGCCGTTTGAGACTCCAGCGGGTGTACGCGCCCGCCGGGTTGTTCGCCAGGAAGGACGGGTAGCGCGCTTCGTGAACGAGATAGCTGCCCAGCCGGTAGAGCCGGTGAAGCCAGGGCGCGCGGCGAAACAACGCTTTCTCGAACCCGGTGAAGGCGCGGTCGGGCTTGTCGATCACCCAGTTCGGCGTGCGCTGAAACACGGTGAGTTCGGCGGCCGTTTCGGCGAGCTTCGGGACGACCTGCACCGCGCTGGCCGCCGACCCGATCACCGCGACGCGCTTGCCCGCATAGTCCACCGACCGATCCCAGTGCGCGGTGTGCACCTTGGGTCCCCTGAACCGCTCAGCACCCTCGAGCTCGGGGATGACCGGCTCGGCGAGCTGGCCCACCGCGCTGATCACCGTGCGCGCCTCGATCACCGCGCCGTCCGTGAACGTCACGCACCAGCGGCCCGCGCCTTCGTCGAATTCAAGCCGCGTCACCGTCCGGCCGTAGCGCATGTGCGGGCCGAGCCCGAGTTCCGTGACGGCGCGCGCGAGATAGGCCGCGATCTCCGGCTGGGGGGAGTATTTCCGGCTCCAGTCGGGATTGAGGAAGAAGCTGAAGGAATAAAGATGGCTCGGCACGTCGCAGGCCGCGCCGGGATAGGTGTTCGCCCGCCACACCCCGCCGGGGCCGCCGGCCCGGTCGACGATCGCGAAATCGCGTAAACCCTCTTCGAGCAGGGCGTGGCAGGCCGCGATCCCCGCAAAGCCCGCGCCGATGATGAGGACGTCGAGGCGCTCCGCAGTCACCTCAGGCCGGCTCGGCTTTGGCGTAGAGGCTGTCCACGATCGCCTTGTTGCGCTCGACCACCACGTTGCGGCGCACCTTCAGCGTCGGCGTCAGCTCGCCCGTGTCCACGCCCAGCGAGGCGGGAAGGATGGCGAACTTGCGGATGTTCTCCACCCGGGCGTGACGCTCGTTCACCCCGTCCACCGCCTTCTGGATCTCGGCGTTCACCGCCTCGCTCGCCCGCGCCTCCTCAGGGCTGAGCCCGTGCTTTTTCGCAAACTCCGCCAGCGCGTCGGGGCTGAGCGTGACGAGCGCGGTGAGATAGGGCCGGGCGTCGCCGACCACGACCGCATGCTCGATCAGGCTCGCGTTCATAAGGTCGGTTTCGAGATTGGACGGGGTTATGTTCTTGCCGCCCGAGGTGATGATGATGTCCTTGATGCGCCCGGTGATCCAGACGAAGCCGTCCTCGTCGATCCTGACCACGTCGCCGGTCTTCATCCAGCCGTCGCGCGTGAACGTGTTCTCGGTCGCCTCGTTGTTCTTCATGTAGCCCGCGAAGACGTTCGGCCCCTTCACCTGCAGCTCGCCCTCTTCGGAGACGCGCGCCTGCATATGGTCGATCATCTTGCCGACCGAGCCGAAACGCACCGCGCCGGGCCGGGAGAAGGCGGTGGGCGCGCTGGTCTCGGACTGGCCGTAGCCTTCGTAGAGCACCAGATCGAGCCCGGCGAAGAAGCGCAGGACCTCCGGGCTGATCGGCGCTGCGCCCGAGATGCACAGCCGCGCCTCCTCTAGCCCCAGCGCCGCCTTGATCTTCTTCAGGACCAGCGCGTCGGCGAGCGATTTCTGCGCGCTCAGGACCGGGCCGGGACTGCGGCCCTCGATCTTCGCCTCGTTCCAGGCCCGGGCGGTCTTCATCGCCCAAGTGGCGAGTTTTGCTTTCGTGCCGGTCGCCTCCGCGAGCCGGGCGGTCAGCGTCTCGTGCATCTTCTCCCAGACGCGCGGCACGCCGAAGAAGACGGTGGGTTTGGCCGCCTTGAGGTCCTCGGCGAGCGTGTCCATCGAGCGGGCGAAATACATGCAGGCGCCCGAGGTGCAGTGATTGTGCACGCTCGATTGCTGCTCGGCGATGTGGGCGATGGGCAGGTAGCTCAGCGTGCGGTCGTCCGGGCGGCTGTCGAACATCTCGCACAGCATGGCCGAGGACCAGGAGATGTTGCCGTGGGTCAGCATCACCGCCTTGGGCGGGCCGGTCGTACCCGAGGTGTAGATGAGCGCGCCGACCGTCTGCTCGCCGATGGCGTCCATGCGCGCGCTCAGCTCGTCCTCGAAATCGGCTTTGCCGAGCGCCAGGAACTGGCCCCAGCTGAGCACCTCGGGGTGATCGCCGGCCGAGCCTTCCATCACCACGATGGTTTCGAGCCGCGGACACTCGGCTTTCAGCGCGAGCGCCTGTTCGACATGCTCGGAGGTCTCCACCAGCAGGACCGGGGCTTCGGAGTGCTGCAGGATATAGGCGATCTCAGGCGGAGCGCTGGTCCAGTAGACGCCGGCGGGACGGGCGCCGGCGGCCATCGCCGCGATCGCCATGGTCGTCCATTCAGGGCGGTTGTAGCCCAGGATCGCCACGGTGTCCTCGGCCGCCACGCCCAGCGCGATCAGAGCGCGGGCGGCGCGGCGCACCTGATCGGCGTACTCGGCCCAGCTGGTGGCGGTCCAGCCGGACTCGCCATGGGTCATGTAGGCCGGCGCGGAGCCCCGCGTCTCGGCCTGGTGAAACAGCCGCGCCGGAGTCGACGGGAAACGCCCGCCGATCCTAGGCAGTTCGCTCGCGCTCGCCTGCATGTCCGTCCCTCCCTAAGCCCATGATCTCACGCGCTTCTTGAGGTGAGGCGACCTCGCGGCCCGCATTGCGGGCGCACGCGGCCAGAGCCTCGATCAGCGCGCCGTTGCCCGGGGCGCGGTCGCCGCCGGGAAGATAGAAGGTGTCTTCAAGCCCGGTCCTGAGCATGCCGCCGAGCTCGGCGGTGCGCTGATGGACCGGCCAGATCTCCGCCCGGCCGATCAGCGTGGTCTGCCAGGGATCTTGCTTGCGCTTGTAGTCGAGCAAAAGCTCCAGAAGCCGCGCGTCCACCGGCATGCCCGAAGCCACGCCCATCACGAAATTATAGTGCGCGGACGGCGCCATGCCGTTTTCGATATACATGTTCACGCAGCGCACGATGCCGACGTCGAAGCATTCGAACTCGGGATGCGCGCCGACCTCGGCCATGGCGTCGAGCATGGCCTGAACCTTCTCGACCGGATTGTCGAACATCATCGGCGGCCAGGCCCACTCGCCGTTGCTGCGCAGCTTGAGATAGTTCAGCGAGCCCGCGTTGCAGGCCGCGATCTCGGGCTTCACACGCTTCACGCAGGCGACCGGGCCGGACACGTCGGGGCCGACCGTGCCGGTGGTCGAGTTGATGATCACGCCGGGGCAGGCGTCGCGGATCGCCTCGACGATCTCCCCGGCCACGTCCGGATCCCAGCTGGGGAAGCCGCCATGTCCGGCCTCCTGCATGCGGTAGTGCACGTGCATCACGCTCGCGCCCGCGTCGAAGGCCTCGCGCGCGCTCGCCGCCATCTGTTCGGGGCTGACCGGAACGGGATGGGTGTCGGGGTTGGTGAGCACGCCGTTGAGCGCGCAGGTGAGCACGGCCTTGTCCATGGGTCTAATCCTGGCTTTGCAAATCAAGTTCGATCAAGACGAATCCGCCCGCGGCCTGTCCGCCAGTTTCGGCGTTGACGGCTGCGACGATCCCGTCAGCGCCCGCTTCCAGGCGCATCTCCATCTTCATCGCTTCCATCACCGCGACGACCTGTCCGGCGGTCACCCGGTCGCCGGGTTTGACGTGGACGGCGGCGACCGCGCCGGAGACAGGCGCCGTGATCTTCGACGGATCGGCGGCCGGGTCGGTGGAGACCGGCGAGGGCTCGGCGATCCGAACCATCAGTTCAGGCAGGCCCAGATGCAGTCCGCCGTCTTCGCAGCATGCCGCGGGAAGGGTGCGCGTGACGCCGTCATGGCGCAGCGTCAGAGCGCCGCCTGCGAAACCGAGCACGGCGATCTCCGCGGCGTCTTCGCCGCGCGTGACGCGGACGCCGCCTTCGCGCTGCTGTTCGACGCGGACCGTCGCGGTCTCGCCGCCGACTTCGAGGTCGAGATCGAAGCGCGTCACTGAGGCTGAACGCAGGACCGGCCCGCGCGTGTCGCACAGCACCGCCGCAGCGATCGCCAGCGCCTCGAACGGGGTTTCGACGGGCGCAAACGGCCCGGATTTTTCTTCCGCCCAGGCGTCGAGATCGCCGGTGGTGACCGCGCCGGTCCGAAAGCGCGCGTCGTCCAGCAGACGCAGCAGGAAATCGCGATTGGTCGTCACGCCCAGAAGCGGCGCGTCTCGCAGATGCGCCCGCAGCGCGGTGATCGCGTCATCGCGCGTCTCGCCCGTGCCGATCAGCTTGGCGATCATGGCGTCGTAATCGGTCCCGATCCGGTCAGCCGTAGCCACGCCGCGATCGATGCGGACGCCCGAAGTAACGCCGTCCGGGGCGTAGTGCGCGATTGGGCCCGATTGCGGCGCGAAGCCGTCCAGCGGGTCCTCCGCATAAAGACGAAGCTCGATCGCATGGCCGCACAGCGCGACGTCGTCCTGCGTCGCCGGCAGCGGCGCGCCTGCGGCGATGTCGAACTGGAGCTGCACCAGATTGAGCCCGGTCACCTCTTCGGTCACCGGATGCTCGACCTGAAGCCGGGTGTTCATCTCGAGGAAGAAATACGCGCCGTCCGCGTCGAGCAGGAACTCCACCGTGCCCGCGCCCACGTAATCGACCGCTTTCGCCGCCGCGACCGCATCCGCGCCCATGCGCGCGCGCAGATCTTCATCGACAGCCGGAGAGGGCGCCTCCTCGATCACCTTCTGACGGCGGCGCTGGGCCGAGCAGTCGCGCTCGCCGAGATGGATCGTGTTGCCCTGCGCGTCGGCGAAGACCTGGATCTCCACATGCCGGCCGCGCTCGACGAATTTTTCCAGAAGCACCGTCTGGTCGCCGAAGCTCGATTTCGCCTCGCGTTTCGCCGAGGCGAGCGCGTCTTTGAAATCCTCGGCCGAACGCACCACGCGCATGCCGCGCCCGCCCCCGCCGGCGACGGCCTTGATGAGCAAGGGATAGCCGATCTTTTCGGCCTCGCGCGCCAGAGTGTCCGCCGACTGATCATCGCCCTGCCAGCCCGGCACGGTGGGCACGCCCGCCTCGATCATCAGCTGTTTGGCGCGCGCCTTGTCGCCCATCGCCTGAATCGCCTCTGGCGGCGGGCCGATCCAGACCAGCCCCGCCTCGATCACCGCGCGGGCGAAGGCGGCGTTCTCCGATAGAAAGCCGTATCCGGGATGGATCGCCTCAGCGCCGGTGCGCTTCGCCGCATCCAGGATCGCGTCGATGTCCAGATAGCTCTGAGACGCCGGCGCCGGGCCGATGCGCACCGCCTCGTCAGCCTCGCGCACATGCATCGCGCCGGCGTCGGCGTCTGAATAGACCGCGATCGCGCGGCGGCCCGAGGCGCGAGCCTCGCGTAAGACCCGCACCGCGATCTCCCCGCGATTGGCGATGAGGACGGAAGCGAAGGAGCGGGTCAGCATCGGCGCCCTCCGTCGCACCCCCCACCCCGACCCTCCCCCAAGGGGGAGGGAGGGGCGCTGAGGCGGGCTCGAATGCGAGCGCGGCGGCGTCGTGAGGCCTGATACGCCAGGTGGGGCCGCGAAACGGCCCTCCCCCCCCTTGAGGGGAGGGTCGGGGTGGGGTGAATGCGCAACCCGTCCATCACATCGCCCATTTCGGTTTGCGTTTCTCCAGAAACGCCGTGAGCCCTTCTGCGCCTTCAGCGCTGCGGGCCGCGTCGGCGAAGACAGCGGCGGCTTCGGGCACGAGGGCGCTGGCGTCAGCCAGCCTTGCGCGGCGGATCAGGCGCTTGGTCGCCGCGATCGCGCCGGGCGCGCCGAGGCGGATCTGGTCGAGCGTGGCCGTGAGCGCCTTGTCGAGCCCGCCCGGCCCGTCGCAGACCTGGTGGACGAGCCCCAGAGCCAGCGCGTGCTGGGCGTCCAGCCTGCCGCCGGTGACCGCCAGCCGGCGCGCTTCGGAATAGCCCAGCCGCTCCACGAGAAACGGCGCGATCTGGGCGGGCACCAGTCCCAGCCCGGTCTCGGGCAGGCGGAAGACCGCGCCTTTCTCGGCGATGACCACGTCGGCCACGCAGGCGAGCCCAAAACCCCCGCCCATCACCGCGCCTTCGACGACAGCCACGACCGGCAGGCCGGTCTCGGCGTAGGCGGCGCACAGTTCGCCGAAGCGGGCGTTCACCGCGGCGACCGGGTCGGGCCCGCCGGGCTCGACGGCTCTGGCTTGCGCCTCGCCTATGTCCTTGATGTCGCCGCCCGAGCAGAAATGGCCGCCCGCGCCTTTCAGCACGATCGCCCGGTCGCCTTCACGCTCGGCCTCGCCCAGCGCGTCGAGCAGCTCGCCCACCATGGCCAGCGACATGGCGTTCCTGATCTCGGGACGGTTCAGCGTGACGTGCAGCGCCCCGCCCGAGCGGTCGAGAAGCAGGGTGTCAGGCATTGCCGCTCGCCGGCTTTTTCTTCTTCGGGAGCGTGCCTTCATACTTGGCGATGATGCCGAGCATGATCTCGTCCGCCCCGCCGCCGATCGAGACCAGGCGCCCGTCGCGGAAGGCCCGGCTGATCGGATTGTCGGCGGTGTAGCCCATCCCGCCCCAGTACTGCAGGCAGCTGTCGGCGATCTCGCGCGAGAGCCGGCCGGTCTTGAGCTTGGCCATGGAGGCGAGCTTGGTGACGTCCTTGCCCTGGTTGAAATCCTCCACGCAGCGATAGACCAGCGAACGCAGCATCTCGACTTCGGTGCGAAGCTCGGCGAGGCGGAAATGGATCGCCTGATTGTCCAGAAGGGACTGGCCGAACGCCTTGCGCTCGCGGGTGTACTCGATGGTCAGATCGATCTGCTTGTCGAAGGCTTTCAGGCTCGAGGCCGCGCCGTAGATGCGCTCCTCCTGGAACTGCAGCATCTGATAGATGAAGCCCGCGCCTTCCTCGCCGATCAGATTGCGCTTGGGCACGCGCACCTCGTCGAAGAAGAGCTGCGCAGTGTCGGACGAATGCATGCCGATCTTGTGGATCTTCTGCTTCTCGATGCCCGGAAGATCCATCGGCACCATGATTAGCGACTTGTTCTCGTGCGGCTTGCCGTCGGACGTGTTCGCCAGCAGGCAGCACCAGTCGGCTTTCAGCCCGTTGGTGATCCACATCTTCGAGCCGGAGATGACGTAGTCGTCGCCGTCCGATTTCGCGACCGTCTTCACCGCCGCCACGTCAGACCCGCCGCCCGGTTCGGAGACGCCCAGGCAGCCCACCATGTCGCCCGCGATCGCCGGAGCGAGGAACTCGTGGCAGAGCTCCTCGGAGCCGAAGCGCGCGAGCGCCGGCGTGCACATGTCGGTGTGCACCCCGATCGCCATCGGCACCCCGCCGCAATCAATCAGGCCCAGCTCCTCGGCGAGGACGAGGCTGTAGGACATGTCCAGCCCCGCGCCGCCGTATTTCTCAGGCCATCTGAGGCCCAGAAGGCCCAGATCGCCCATCTTCTTGAAGACCTCGTGGGAGGGAAACTCGCCGGCCGCCTCCCATTCATCCACATACGGATTGATCTCGTTGGCGACGAACTTCGCGACCGTATCGCGCAGCGCTTCGTGCTCAGGGGTGAAGTGCATCGGTCAGGCTCCTTCGAGGGAGAAAACTTCCCTCCCCCTTGCGGGGAGGGTGGGCCGAGGCGAAGCCTCGGGTCGGGTGGGGGTGGTGCGCCGGGCGACGGAGGGCCGGGCGTGTGCGATCCCACCCCACCCGTCCGCTCCGCGGACACCCTCCCCGTGAAGGGGAGGGAAGGAAACGACAGCGCCCATCACAGCCGCGCCACCCCGAACGTGTTGGGCTTCAGGGCACGCGCATCGCCCTCGGCGCAGATGTTGAGGCATTCGATAAGCACGGCGCGGGTGTCGCGCGGATCGATGATCCCGTCGTCCCACAGCCGGGCGGACGCGAACAAGGCGTGGGACTGCTCGGTCAGGCCCTGCTCGATCATCGCGCTCATGCCGGCGAGCTGATCTTCGTCGGTCTCGATCCCGGCGCGGGCGTTCTTCTGGCGGGTGACGATCTCCATCACCTTGGCCGCCTGCGCGCCGCCCATCACCGCGGTGCGCGCGGTCGGCCAGGCGAAGATGAAGCGCGGATCGAAGCCGCGCCCGCACATGCCGTAATTGCCTGCACCGTAAGAGCCGCCCAGCACGATGGTGATCTTCGGCACGCGCGCGTTCGCGACCGCCTGGATCATCTTCGAGCCGTGCTTGATCGCCCCGTCGCGCTCGGCCTTGGAGCCGACCATGTAGCCGGTGGTGTTCTGTAGAAAGACGATCGGCGTATCGGACTGATCGCACAGCTGGATGAACTGGCCCGCCTTGGTGGAGCCCTCGGGCTGGATCGGGCCGTTATTGCCCAGGATTCCGACCAGCCGTCCGCCGATACGGGCGTGGCCGCACACGGTCTCAGACCCGTAGCGCGCCTTGAACTCCAGAAAGTCCGAGCCGTCGGTGATGCGCGCGATCACCTCGCGCACGTCATAGGGCGTGCGGTCGTCGGCGGGCACGATCCCCATCAGCTCTTCAGCGTCGTAGTTCGGACCGGGACCCTCGAACCGTCCCGTCGCGGCGTCCCAGTTGAGCTTGTCCATGATCTCACGGGCGTAGGCGAGCGCTTGGGCGTCGTCCTCGGCCACGTATTCGCCAAGCCCCGTCACCTCGCCGTGCAGATCCGCGCCGCCCAGGCTTTCCTCGTCGGCGTCCTCGCCGATGGCAGCTTTGACCAGGGGCGGGCCGGCGAGGAAGATCTTCGACTTTTTCCGCACAAGGACGACATAATCGCTGAGGCCCGGCAGATAGGCCCCGCCGGCGGTCGAGCTCCCGTGCACGACGGCGATCTGCGGGATGCCCGCCGCGCTCATCCGCGCCTGATTGGCGAAGCTGCGCCCGCCGTCGACGAAGATCTCGGACTGATACAGAAGATTCGCCCCGCCGGACTCCACCAGATGGATCATCGGCAGCTTGTTTGAAAACGCGATCTCCTGCGCGCGCAGGGATTTTTTCAGCCCCATGGGCGCGATCGTGCCGCCCTTGATGGCGCTGTCCGATGCGCTGACCACGCAGCGCTTGCCAGCCACCACGCCGATGCCGACCACCATGCCCCCGCCCGACGCGCCGCGGTCGCCGTCGTCGTCGTGCATTTTCAGGCCCGCGAGCGGCGCGATCTCCAGAAAGGGCGCGTCGCGATCGACGAGGCGCGCCACGCGCTCGCGCGGAAGAAGCTGGCCGCGCTCCTCGAAGCGGGATTTCTTGGCCGCCGAATTCGCCCGGACCTTGTCTTCAAGCGCGCGCACTTCGGCGAGCTTTTCGGCCATCGCCTCGGCGGCCTTGCGATAGCCGTCAGAGCCGGTGTTGAGCTGAGAGCGCAGGGCCGGCATCAGGCCTCCTCCCCGCGCAGGACCTTGGGGTCGACGGCGCGGTGAAAGCCGTTGAACACCTCGAACTTGTCGTGCGCTTCAAGCGGCCAGTGCCGGCCGCCCAGCGGCGCGCCGCCGTCGACCTGGATCTGGGCTCCCGTGATGAAGGCCGCAGCCGGCGACAGCAGAAACACGATCGCCGCGCTCACTTCTGCCTCCGAGCCCAGCCGCTGGGCGGGCAGGTGCTGTTTCAGATACGGGATCATCGCGCGCACCGCGCCACCATAGGTGTCCATGCCGGAGCTGGCGATCCAGCCCGGCGCGACGGCGTTCACGCGCACGCCGTGCTTGCCCCACTCGACCGCGGCGGTCTGGGTGAGGTTGAACATGCCCGCACGCGCAGCGCCCGAATGGGCCATGCCGGGCATGCCCGCATGCATATCGGCGGTGACGTTCACGATCGCCCCGCCGTTTTCCTTCATGGCGCTCGCGAAGACCGCCTTCATCATCTGCCAGCCGCCGGTCAGATTGGTGGCGATCACCGCCTCCCAGCCCTTTTTCGAGATGTTGGCGATCTCGGCGGGGAACTGGCCGCCGGCGTTGTTGACCAGCCCGTCGATCCGGCCGTGCCGCTCCATGATGGCGGCGACATTTTCGCTCACCGCCTCTTCGTCGCGGATGTCGAACGCGGCGATGTCGCACGAGCCCCCGTCCGCGCCGATTTCGTTCGCAACGGCTTCGAGCTTCTCCGGCTTGCGGCCGGTGATCACGACATGAGCGCCCAGGCTCGCGAGCTCGTGCGCGGTGCAGCGGCCGATCCCGGACCCGCCGCCGGTGACGACAACGACCCGGCCTTTGAAAAGGCCGGGCCGGAACACGCTGTCATAGCGGGCGTTCGCGGCGTTCTCGCTCATCTGGCGCCCGTCTCCTCCCTGACTGGTGCGGGTGAAGCGTCCCCCGAACTGACGTATACGTCAAGCGTCTCTTGTGAACGTCAAGCCGATGGCCTTACTCTGTGCGCCGACAGGGGACGGACATGACCGAGACCACAGATCACGCAGACGCGCTCTACGGGATCGCCGAGCTGGCCGAGCGCCACGGCGTGACGCCGCGCACTATCCGGTTCTACGAATCCAAGGGTTTGCTGAAGCCCCAGCGCGTCGGCGCGCAGCGCGTCTTCACCGAGGCCGACAGCACGCGGCTGGGCTTGATCCTGCGCGCCAAGGCGATCGGGTCCTCGCTGGCCGACATCAAGACCTTCCTCGAGCTTTACGGCCGCGAGGGCGAAGGCCGGGTCCGCCAGCTCGAATTCGTCATCGACAAGACCGCCGCGGAGATAAAGGCGCTCGAAGCCAAGCGCGCCCAGATCGAAACCACGCTCGCCGAGCTGCGCACCATCCATCAGGGCGCCAGGGACAGGCTCGCGCGGCGGCGAGGCTAGGAGCCGAGCGCTAGGGCGGGGTGTTTTCCGGCGTGTCAGGGCGGGCGAGTTCAAGAAATCTGTAGCCGGGATCGTCGGGGGAGACCGAAAGGTCTTTGGTGAAAATGATCCGACGCCGCACCGAACGGTCAAACTGGTGTTGCCAGAGCGCCTGTCTCACCCATTGCCGCTCCATTTCCGCTGCCATCGCCTCAAGCTCCTCAAGGCCCTTCCCGGACGAGCGCCAACGGAAATAGAGAAGCTCGAACAGCATCGACTGGCGATGAGCCTCCATCCAGGGCTCGCGCGGCAGCGGCGGACCCAGCGCCCAGTGACGATTTTCATCGGCCGCAAGAGTCCAGCGTTCGTACATGATGTAGCATTCCAGTGCGGCGAGATCTCCAGTCCGCCAATGGTTCCACGTCTCCGCGTCAATCGGATCGCGCTCCACCGCAGCCGCTTGCTCCGGACACGCCACTCTCCAGGCTTCGAACAGGCGGGCGGCTTCGTCGGGCTCGCCGCAGGACGCCAGGATCGCCGCAAGACCTCCGGCTCCCGCCGCGGCGACGGTCCTCCACACCCTCCCCGATTTATCCGCTCGCGATCGCATCAGGTGATAATGGCGCACCTTGAAGAGGAGCGCCACATGTATAAAGCGAACGGTAAACCGCTTCGTAGAGGCGAGCACAGGCCTTGCGAAGCCCTGCGTGAGACAATCTGCGAAGCGACCAGCGAGATTGACGCACTCAATTACGAGGAGCGACAGCTCATCGATATCGAGGCGAACCTTGATCGCGATCTCAAGGCATTGGGATGGGCGAGAAACCAGCTTGATGCGCTCTCACGCATTCCCGATCACGGAGCGTGCATAACCGAAATGGAAGCCCGGCAGCGCCTTCAGGCCCAGCGGCGCCAATTGCGCGCCGTGCTGAGACGGGTGCGTCGCAGTCCCAACATTCATAATGATCTGACGATCGAGGCAATCCGGCAGACGGCTGCAGCAGAAGGACGCAGTCTCTCCGAGGTCGAGCGCAATCTGATCACCCGAGCTCGGACCATTAGCCGTCGGCTCAAAGAAATCCACGAGGCTCGAGCTGATGCGGAGCGTCTTCTCGCTAATGCGGGTCGGCGGGCGGATGCGGAGGGCTGCGATCGTGAATACGTAAATCAGTGGTGCTCTCGATAACGTCTAGGCCACCCGCTTCACCGCCTCCGCCCAGCCCATAAGCCGCCGGTTGCGTTCGTCCTCGCCCATGGCCGGGGCGAAGCGGTCCCGGGCGCGCCAGCGGGCGCGCACGTCTTCGACGCCGCCATAAATCCCTGCGCCGAGCCCGGCGAGGAAGGCTGCGCCCCAGGCGGTGGCTTCGGGGTTTTCGGGCCTGACGGTCTGCACCGCGCACAGATCGGCCAGGCGCTGCATCAGGCTGGCGTTCACCGCCATGCCGCCGTCGACCTTCAGGCTTTCCACCGTCACGCCGTCTGCGGCCATCGCGGTCAGAAGATCGTGGGTCTGATAGGCGACCGAGTCCAGCGCCGCCCGGGCGATCTCCGCCCGGCCCGCGCCGCGTGTGAGCCCGGTGATCGCGGCGCGCGCGTCCGGGTTCCACCACGGCGCGCCGAGCCCTGAGAAGGCGGGGACCAGATAGACGCCGCTTTCAGGATCGGCGTCGGCGGCCAGCGCCTCGATCTCGCCGGCCCGCGCGATGATCCCCAGCCCGTCGCGCAGCCATTGCACGGTCGAGCCGGCGCTGAGGATCGAGCCTTCAAGCGCGAAGCGGCTCTCCCCGCCCAGCCGCCAGGCGGTGGTGGACAGAAGCCGGTTCTGCGAGCGCACGAGCTCAGCGCCGGTGTGAACCAGCATGAAGGCGCCGGTGCCGTAGGTGGATTTCATCTCACCGGGGCCGAGGCACGCCTGGCCGATCGCCGCGGCCTGCTGATCGCCGGCGCCGCCCGTGATCGGGATCGGACGGCCGAACAGATTGGGCTCGGTCTCCGCCCAGAACCCCGCGCTGTCGACGATGTCTGGAAGGAGGGCGCGCGGCGCGCCGAACAGCGCCAGCAGATCGTCGTCCCAGTCGCCGCGCTCGAGCCCGTAAAGCGCGGTGCGGCTGGCGTTCGTCGCCTCGATGAGATGGGTTGTCCCGCCGGTCAGCCGCCAGACCAGCCAGCTGTCGATCGTGCCGAAGCACAGCGCGCCGGCTTCGGCCTTCTTGCGCGCGCCCGGCACCTGGTCGAGCAGCCAAGAGATCTTGGTCGCGGAGAAGTACGGGTCGAGCACCAGCCCGGCGCGCTCGGCGACCAGCGCTTCCGCGCCCTCGGCTCTAAGGCGCGCGCACAGATCGGCGGTGCGCCGGTCCTGCCAGACGATGGCGTTATGGATGGGCCGGCCGGTCGCGCGCTCCCAGATCAGCGTGGTCTCGCGCTGATTGGTGATCCCGAGCGCGGCGATCTCCCAGCCTTGCGCCTCGGCGTCGGACACGGCGCGGCGGCTTGTCGACAGCACCGTCGCCCAGATCACTTCGGGATCGTGCTCGACCCAGCCCGAGCGCGGATAGATCTGCGCGAACTCTTCCTGGGCGCTGGCGATCACCCGGCCTTCGGTGTCGAACACCAGGGCGCGCGAGGAGGTGGTGCCCTGGTCGATGGCGAGCAGCGCGGTTTTGGTCATAGCGAAACGGCTCGTGCTGATTATGCTGCCCGCCACGCTAAGCCGCCTCGAGCAAACGGAGAACCCCGATGCGCTTCGAACCGGAAATCCTCGATTCGCCCTCCGGCGCCCGGCTCGCGGTCCGGGTCCGCGCGCCCGAGGGCGAACCCAGAGGGATCGTGCAGATCCATCACGGCCTGTCCGAGCATGCCGGCCGCTACGAGGACTTCGCCGAGTTCCTCGCCGATCGAGGCTTCGCGGTCGGCGCGCACGACCATCGCGGCCATGGCCGCACCGACGCGGACGACGCGTTGCCGGGCGTGTTCGCCGCGAAGGACGGCGCGGGAAAGGTGACAACGGACGCGCTGGCGGTGGAGACGCTTCTGCGCACGCGCTTTGCCGACACGCCGCTCATCGTGTTCGGCCATTCCATGGGCGGGGTGATTGCGATGAACCACGCCATGCAGCGCGATGACGCCCGCCAGGGCGGCCCGCTGGCCGGGCTTGCGATCTGGAATTCCAATCTCGATCTCGGCCCCCGCGCAGGGCTCATCCGCTTCGTTCTGGGCGCCGAAAAGCTCTTCAGGAAGAAGACCGCGCCGTCGAGCTGGATGGACGCGCTGACCTTCTCGGCCTGGGGCAAGGCGGTGAAGGGCGGGTCGTCCCGGTTCGACTGGCTCAGCCGGGACGCGGACGCGGTGAAGGCCTATGTCGACGATCCGCTGTGCGGCCGGGCCGCGTCGATCTCGCTGTGGGAGGACCTGTTGCGGCTCAACGAGATCGGCGAGGACGAGCACCGCCTGCGCAATCTCAGGACCGATCTGCCGATCCATCTGGCCACGGGCGGCGAGGATCCGGCGACCGACAAGGGCAAGGCGGTCAAGACGCTGGCTTCGCGGCTCTATAACGCGCGCTTCACCGACGTCACCATGCGTTTTGATCCGTCGGGCCGCCACGAGACGCTCAACGATCTCGGCAAGGACAAGGCGATGGAGGATTTCGCCGACTGGGCCGGGCGGGTCTTCACCCAGACCGGCTAGCCAGCAGCGCCTGCGATCGCCTCGGCTTCCAGCGTTTCGCGCCGCGTGGTGGGGATGGCGCGTTCGAGCGCGGCTTCGAGCCGGTTGCGGTCGGGATCGTCTTTCAGCGAGCCCGGCCGGTCGAAGCCGGCGCGCAGCGCCCAGACATAGGCGCGTTCGAGATCGCGGCCCGTCCCGTCCCCGGTCGCCAGCGCATAGGCGTAGAGGAACTGGCTCTCGGGATCGCCGGCTTCGGCGCCCCGGCGCGCCCAGCGCGCGGCCCGGACCGGATCGGCGGACAGCCCCGGCGCGCCCTGATAGTAGAGAAGCGCGAGCTGGCCCATGGCGGCGGGCTGGTTCAGCTCGGCGGCGATCTGCATCAGTGCGGCGCCGCGTTCGGGGTCAGCCGCCTCGCCTTCGCCGTTGAGATGCATGCTCGCGGCCATCAGCGCGCCGTAGGCCACGCCGTTCTCGCCGGCCTGTTCGTACCAGTTGCGCGCGGCGGTGAGGTCCTTCGGGCCGTGCACCCATTCGCCCAGCGCATGGGCGTAGTCGGTATAGGCCTGCACCCGCCCGCTTTCAGAGGCCAGGCGCAGCCAGTCGATCGCGGTTTGCGCGTCGCCCGGATCGCCGTCTTCCATCAGGTAGAGCCCGTATTCGTGCGCGGCGCGCGCATCGCCGGTCTCGGCGGCCCGCGCGATCCAGTCGCGCGCGGCGAAGCGGGTGAGCCCGCCGCGTTCGGAACTGGCGAGCCGGGAGAGGGTCACCATCGCATCGGCGTCGCCGCGCTCGGCCGCCCGGCGCAGCCAGCGCACGGCGGCCTCGTCGTCCTGACCGCGCGAGGACAGGCCGTGCAGAAGAATATGACCGGCCATCAGCGCCCCGGCGGGCTGGCCGGCGGCGGCGGCGGTTTCGGCGTAGGTCAGCGCGCCGTCCCAGTCTTCGAGCATCGCCGCGCGCAGCGAGCGCGCCATGGCGCTGTCGGCGGCGGAGCGGCCCTCGACCGCCGCGCCGGTGTCGTCGCGCGCGACCGCCTCGCCCAGGGAGGGCGGCAGGGCCGGGGGGTCGTCGGCGTGAGCCGCCGCGAGACCCGCAAGGCCCGCGCTCAGGACAAGAGCTTTGAGAACGCCGCGCATGCCGCTTCCGGTCCTTCCTCGTGCGACCAGACCGCGCCGCACACCGCCAGATAATCCGCCCCGGCCTCGATCACCGAAGGCGCGTTGTCGAGCGTGATCCCGCCGATCCCCACGCAGGGGATTTCGAACAGATCGCGCCACCATGTCAGAAGCTCAAGTGAAGCCGAGCTTTTCGGCGTTTTCGTGACGGTGGGAAACAGCGCGCCGAACGCCACGTAGTCCGCGCCCTTCTCCCCCGCCACCATCGCCAGATGCCGGCTGTCATGACACGTCACCCCGACGATCCCCTGACGGCCGATCGCCGCGCGGGCGTCTTCATAGCGCGCGTCGTCCTGGCCGACATGCACGCCGTCGCAGCCCAGCTTCGAGGCGAGTGCTGGATCGTCGTTCATGATCACGGTGACGCCGCGTTTTTTCGCGATCTCGACGAGTTTCGGCGCCAGCGTACGGGTCTCGGCCGCGTCGTGATCCTTCAGGCGGATCTGAAGCGCGGCGACCGCGCCCGCATCGAGCGTGCGCGCGAGCGTTTCGGCGAAGCCGGGGTCGATCCGGGGCGGGGTGAGCAGGTAGAGTTCGGCCATGACCTATCCGATTAACCCGGCCCGGCCCGTTCGAAAAGCACCCAGCGCGGCGCGTGACGGAGCAGCTAGCCTTCGAGCTCCTCGCGCAGCATTTCGAGCTCCAGCCAGCGCTCTTCCTTGGCGGCCTTGTCCTGCCCGAGCGCGGCGTGTTCGAGCGAGAGGCGGTTGAAGCGTTCGGGGTCGCGGCTGAACAGGCCGGCGTCGGCCAGCTCCCGCTCGATTACGGAGAGGCGCCGCTCGATGGCGTCGATCTCGCCGGGCAGGGTTTCGAGCGCGTGCTTGTCCTTGAAGCTCATCTTGGCCGATCGCGCAGCCTTGGGCTTGTCGGCCTTCGGCGCAGACGCCGTCCTGGCCGCCGCCGCTTCGGCCTTGCGCGCTTTCACGCCTTCGCCGCGCTGGGCGACCATGTCGGCGTATCCGCCCGCATAGACCCGCCAGACGCCGTCGGATTCCCAGGCGATCGTCACGGTCGCGGTGCGGTCGATGAAGTCCCTGTCGTGGCTCACCAGAAGCGCGGTGCCGTCATACTCGGCGATCAGCTCTTCGAGCAGATCGAGGGTTTCGAGATCGAGATCGTTGGTCGGTTCGTCCAGCACCAGAAGATTGGACGGCAGCGCCAGCGCGCGCGCCAGCATCAGCCGCGCCCGCTCCCCGCCCGACAGCGCCTTAACCGGGGTGCGCACCTGTTCGGACGTGAACAGGAAGTCCTTCATGTAGGCGGCGACGTGCTTGACCTGCCCGCCCACCTCGACGCGCTCGCCGCCGCCCGGCGCGATGGCTTCCGACACCGTCCAGTCCGGTTTCAGCGCCGCGCGCTTCTGATCGAGGCTCGCGATCTCCAGATTGGCGCCCAGCCGCACGGTTCCCGCATCCGGGGCGAGCTCGCCGGTGAGCAGGCGGATGAGCGTGGTCTTGCCCGCGCCGTTGGGCCCGACCAGCGCGACGCGGTCGCCGCGGGCGATCTTGATCGACAGATCCTCCACGATCGGCCGGCCGTCGTATGACTTGCTGATCTTGTCGGCCTCGACCACCAGCTTGCCGGACCGGTCCGCCTCGCTGAGCGTGAGATTGGCCGCGCCCTGCGGGCCGCGCCAGGTCTTCAGCCGGGACTTCATGTCGGCAAGTTCACCCACCCGGCGGACGTTTCGCTTGCGCCGCGCAGTGACGCCGTAGCGCATCCAGTCCTCTTCGCGCGCGATCTGGCGTTCAAGCTTGTGGCGCTCGGTCTCCTCGGCCTCGAACACCTCGTCGCGCCAGGCCTCGAAATGCGCAAATCCCTTGTCCAGCCGGCGGGTCACGCCGCGATCAATCCACACGACGGCGCGGGTGAGGTTTTCCAGAAAGCGCCGGTCGTGACTGATGATCACGAGCGCGCCCTTTCTCGATTTCAGCTCGCCTTCGAGCCATTCGATCGCGGGCAGGTCGAGATGGTTGGTGGGCTCGTCCAGCAAGAGGATGTCGGGATCGGGCGCGAGCGTGCGCGCCAGCGCCGCCCGGCGCGCCTCGCCGCCCGACAGCGTGTCCGGCGCGGCGTCGGGATCGACGCCCAGATGCTCGACCAGATAGTCGGCCCGGTAGGCGTCGTCGCCCGGCGCGAGACCGGCCCGGACATAGTCGATCACGCTCTCAAAGCCGGCGAGGTCGGGTTCCTGCGGCAGGTAGCGCACGGTCGCGCCGGGATGCACGAAGCGCTCGCCGGTGTCGGACTCGATGATGCCCGCCGCGATCTTCAGAAACGAGCTCTTGCCTGAGCCGTTACGGCCGACCAGCCCGATCCGGTCGCCCTCGCCGACGATCATCTCCGCGCTGGTCAGAAGCGGGGTGGCGCCGAAGGTCAGCGCGATGTCGGAAAGCGTGAGAAGCGGCGGCGCCATGAGCGAGCGGTCCATGCGGAAGGGCGAGAGACCCTTGCGTTAGCCCAGCTCAGCCCCGCTGTCATGGGGCGTGTCAGGGACCGCGTTGCAGCGGGCCGGCCGCGCGGCGAGACTGCGGGCATGAGCCCGCTCTCCGAATCAGACCGCGAAGCCGCCCTGATCGACGCGGTCCGAGCCGACCCGGTCGCCGAGGCGATCCTTTTACGCGCGCCGGAGCTGGGCCTTTCCGATTGGGCGCTCTGCGCCGGGGCGGTCTACCAGAATGTCTGGAACGCGCTCACCGGCCGGCCCGCCGGATACGGGATCAAGGATTACGACCTCGCCTATTTCGATGCGGGCGATCTCAGCTGGGAGGCCGAAGACGCGGTCATACGGCGCTGCGCGGACGTCTTCGCCGACCTTCCCGCCCCGGTCGAGATCAGAAACCAGGCGCGCGTGCATCTCTGGTTTCCCGAGCGGTTCGGCCGGACCATCGAGCCGTTCACCTCGACCGAGGACGGGATCGCCCACTACGCCGCGTCGGCTCACATGGCGGGCCTCCGACGAGAGGCGGACGGGTCGCACACCGTCCTCGCCCCGCGCGGACTCTCCGATGTGTTCGCGATGAGGCTGGCGCCGCGCGCGCCGGAAACCGACACCGCCGATTACCGCGCCAAGAGCGAGCGGATGAAGCTCACCTGGCCAGAAATCGAGCTGAGCTGGGTCTGAGCCCTACTTCGCAAACACCTGGTCGTCGTTCCGGAAGGCCTTGAACTCCAGCGCGTTGCCGGCGGGGTCGCGGACGAACATCGTCTTCTGCTCGCCCGGCTGGCCTTCGAAGCGCAGATAGGGGTCGATGAGGAACTCCGTGCCGGCGCGGCGGAAGCGCTCGGCCAGCGCGTCGAAGTCCTCATAGCTCAGCAAGAGCCCGAAATGGCGCACCGGCACGGCCTTGCCGTCGACCGCGCTGGTTTTCGCCTTCGCGCAGTCGGCGGGGCTGAGATGGGCGACGATCTGGTGGCCGTGAAAGTCGAAATCGATCCAGTCCGCGCTCTCCCGCCCGGTCGGGCAGCCCAGAAGCTCGCCGTAGAAGCGGCGCGCCGCGTCGAGATCGTCGACCGGAAAGGCGAGGTGGAAGCGGGGGCGGGCGGTCATCGGCGGAGCTCCTTTGCAGGGCGGACTTTGTACCGCGCCGATTTAAGCCCTACATGGGGGCCGACGCGAGCCGAAACCTTGCCCGGAAGGCCTTCATGACCGACTTCTCCCCGCGCGAAATCGTCCACGAACTCGACCGCCACATCATCGGCCAGAAGGCGGCCAAGAAGGCGGTGGCGATCGCGCTGAGAAATCGCTGGCGCAGAAAGCGCCTGCCTGCGGGCCTGCGCGAGGAGGTCACGCCGAAGAACATCCTGATGATCGGCCCCACAGGCGTGGGCAAGACCGAGATCTCCCGCCGCCTGGCGAAACTCGCCGGCGCGCCGTTCCTGAAGGTCGAGGCCACGAAATTTACCGAGGTCGGCTATGTCGGCCGCGACGTCGACCAGATCGCCCGCGATCTGGTGGAGGTCGCAATCGCCATCGTGCGCGAGAAAAAGCGCGAGGAGGTCAAATCCAAGGCCCATGCGGCCGCCGAGGCGCGCGTGCTGGACGCCCTGGTCGGCCCTGGCGCGGGACCGTCCACCCGTGAAACCTTCCGCAAGAAGCTGATCTCCGGCGAGCTCGACGAGAAGGAAATCGAGATCGAGGTGCGCGACGACGCCTCGCCCATGGGCGGGATGGACATTCCCGGCATGCCCGGCGGGGTGGGGATGATCAATCTCTCCGAACTTCTGGGCAAAGGCTTCGGCGGCAAGACCAAGACGCTGCGCACCACGGTCAAGGACGCCTATGAGCCGCTGATCGCCGAAGAGGCCGACAAGCTGGTCGATGAAAGCCAGATCCAGTCCGAAGCCCTGACCCTGGCCCAGGAAGAGGGCATCGTCTTCTTGGACGAGATCGACAAGGTCTGCGCGCGGGCCGACGCGCGCGGCGCTGACGTCAGCCGCGAAGGCGTGCAGCGCGATCTCCTGCCCCTGATCGAGGGCGCGACGGTGGCCACCAAGTACGGCCCGGTGAAGACCGACCACGTATTGTTCATAGCCTCGGGCGCGTTTCACACCGCCAAGCCCAGCGATCTGCTGCCCGAGCTGCAGGGCCGCCTGCCGATCCGGGTCGAGCTTGAAGCGCTGACCCGGGACGATTTCCGCCGCATCCTCACCGAACCCGAGGCGAGCCTGACCACCCAGTATGTGGAGCTGATGAAGACCGAGGGCTTCACCCTGACCATCGAGGACAGCGCGGTCGACGCCATCGCCGAGATCGCCGCGGAGGTGAACGCAAGCGTCGAGAATATCGGCGCGCGCCGGCTGCAGACCATCATGGAGAAGGTGGTCGAGGAGATCAGCTACACCGCGTCCGACCGCGAGGGCGAGGCGCTGGTGATCGACGAGGCCTATGTGCGCGAGCGTGTCGAGACCCTGTCGAAGAACACCGACCTGTCGAAATTCATCCTCTGACGTATCAGTCCGCGCTGGCCCGCTTCCAGCTGTCGAGCGCGCGCAGCCGGTCGAAATAGGCGCGCACCGGTTCGGGCGCGCCGTCGAACTGCTTGGTGATCTTCAGAAGATACAGCATGTAGCCCACGCTCATGTCCGCCGCCGTGAGCCGGCCGGCGGCGAGGAACTCACGGCCGTCGGCGAGCCCGCGCTGGGCGATAAGCCCCAGCTGGGTGTCGACGGTCTGCCGCGCCCATTTCAGCATTTGCGGATTGCGCTGATGCTCGGGCAACAGGAAGGAGTGGGCGAGCACGAGATTGGTCGCCATCGACATCGTCGCTTCGCCGAAATGCAGCCATTCGAGATAGCGCGCATAGTCCGGCTCGCCGGGCTCCACCGCGAGCGGGGTGGCGCCGTGCTTCGTGACGAGGTACTGCACGATCGCCACGCTTTCGAGGATCACCAGATCGCCGTCGGTCAGGGCGGGCACCTTCTGGATCGGATTGATCGCGCGATAGGCCTCCCCGCCGACATTGCCCCGGTCGAAAGCGACGCGTTCGAGCTTGTGGGGCAGGCCCATCTCCTCGAGACACCAGCGCACCCGGACCGAGCGGCTCATCGGGGCGTGATAGAGGGTGAGGCGGGGTTCGGGGACCATGGCGCGTGCTCCGTCAGACTTGGGCCGCAGAGCATGGCCGAGTTCGCCGAAGAATCCAGCCTCGTGCGCGCGAAGCCGCTGGCGAGGGTTCGCGCGACGGCGTAGAACGCCGCCCATGAGCCATATCGACAGCTACGACCATGTGCTGGTGGGCTATTTCGGCCCGCTGCCCGTCTATCGTCCGCTCGAGGACATCGCATTTCCGCCCGAAGGCGAGCGCAGCGAGGATTTCGGCTGCCGCACCGACCAGATCGTCATCGGCGGCGGCAGCGGCGAGCATCCCGGCCTGGTGCTCGAACGCCCCGGCGCGGCGATGGCCGCCTTCGCGCTTGAAAGCGATTCCTTCGCCTTCCCCACGGTCGAACGCATCGCGCTGGACGCCCATGTCGGCGCCGCGCCGGTCCACCAGCGCTACGGCTGGACGAAGGATCGCGAGCGCAGCTTCGCCAGGCTCTGCCGGTCGGACGCGATGGTGAACGCCCACTGGCCGGGCGCGGGCGATCTCGACCGCTGGCTGACGCTGGGGTTCGGGGAGTTCTGCTATGCGGCGATGCCCGAGCTCGACCCCGACATGGCCGCAAGGTTGCGCGGGTTTCAGCGCGAGCCGCTCAAGCACGTTTACTACAGCAACATCCTGCTGCCCCCGCCCGGCCTGCCGGTCTATGCGCGCAGCGGAACCGCGTTCGAGGCGCGCCTGCGCCATCCGGTCGAGAAGGCGGACAAGTCCGGCGAGGCGTGACGCCCCGCCGGGCCGGGGTTAATCTCGGCGCTTCCGGCAAAGGAGGCCCAGCCATGTCCGTCATCGCCGCGCTCGCTTTGATGCAGGCCGTTCCGCTCGACGCGATCGAGACCTATGACCGCAACGACTGGGACCGCACGGTCACGCAATGCGACGTGGTCATCGGCCATCCCGACGATCCCGAAGCGGTCACCGGCGGCGTCGAGCGCGAAGCCGCCGACCTGCCCGCGGCGATCGAAGCCTGCGAAGCGGCGGTCGCAGCCGATCCGGAAAACCCGCGCCTGAACTACCAGCTCGCCCGCGCGTACGGCTATTCGGGCATGCACGCCGAAGCCCAGCCCCACCGCGACGTGGCGCTCACGGCGGGGTACCCGCAGTCGCTCTTCGTGGTGGGCTATATCCGGCTCATCGGCTGGGACGGGCAGGACCCCGACCCGTGCTATGGCGGCGAGCTGATCCGGCTGTCGGCCGAGGCGGGCCGGTTCGCAGGCCTTGTCGGCTTTCCCCATTACGCGCTCTCCGGCGCGTTCGAGGGCTGCGAAACCTATCCGGTGGTCGACGACGCCGAGATGCTGGGCTTTCTTGACGCCGCCGAAGCGCAGACGGGCGATTTTTATCGCACCGCTCTGATCGAGCAGATGCGCGCGCGGATCACCGAGTAGCTATTCCGCCGCCACCGCCTGGGCTTCAGGCTCGCTCTGCGGGGTCCAGCTTCTGTGACGCAGGGCGCGGCCCAGCGTCTTGCGGCCGGCGGCTTCGGTGAAGCGCGCGCCGTCCCAGACCTTCTCGCCGCCCACGAACACTGCGGCGACCACGCCGTCGGACCGGTTGACCAGCTGTTCGTGCTCGTATTCGGCGCGCCAGACGAAGCGCTGTGCGGCTTCGGCGTCGTAGGCCTTGAGCGCTTCAGGATCGATCACGGCGAGATCGGCCCGGTCGCCGACCTCCATCCTGCCCGCGTCCACGCCGATGAAGTCGGCCGGCTCGCTCGTCATGCGGCGCACCTGGCTCGCGACGCGGTCCAGCCCTTCCTCCTGGGCGATCTTCAGACAGCGCAGATTGCCGTCATAGAAGGCCATGTTGGTGATGTGCGCACCGGAATCGTTGAAGCCGGGCAGGATTTTCGGATGGTTCAGCAGGGCGCGCATCTTTTCCGGATCGCGGTTGGCCGACACCGTCCACCAGCGCAGACCCAGATCGTATTCGCGGAACAGCGCCAGCATGAAACCGGCCTCGGTGTCCGCCTCCTCGCCCAGCGCCTCGAAGGCGCGGCGCTCGTCGCTGTCGCGGGCGAGGGCGGGATCGGCGCGCCAGGCTTTGAAGCGCTCGAACACCTGCTCGAAGGTCTCGCCGGTCCAGATGTCCGGCCCGCCGGAATGAAACACCATCTGGGCGAAGTCCCGGTCGAAGGCGAGGCTCTCCATGCGCAGCGCCCGCTTCAGCCGCGCCGGGCCGAACCCGGTCTTGCCGGTCATCCACATCGCCGAGAAGCGCTTCCTGAACTCGCGGTTCTCGATGAGAGCGCGGCGGCCGTCGCGGTCTTCGAGATCGAGCTCGTTGAGTTCGCGCAGGGCCGGGATTTCCTCGGCCAGCGGATTGACCGGCCCGTCCCAGAACACCTTGAAGGGGGCTGCGAGCGCCTGCAGGCGGAATTTTCCGTTCAGAAGCGGCGAGTTGAAGATCGAGGTCAGGGCAAGAGCCAGCCAGCGGATCGTGCGGTTCGCCGCCACGTCGAGCGCAGCGACCGCCGTGATCTTCAGGGGCTTGCCGTAGAGCCGGCCCGAGGTCAGCAGGAAGTTGCGAATCACCGCGGCGGGGCTGTCCTTGGGCGGCGTCGCCTGCCAGATCCGGTCATGCTTTCTGAGGACTCCGGTCAGCCGCTTGAGCTCGCGATACTGGCCGAACTGGGAGGGGATCTTCACCTTCCGATTGGGGTCCTCGGAGAGGAAATGGAAGGGCAGGGCGTCGGTCGAAAATCCCGGATAGCCTTCCTGCACCGCCTGTTCGAGCAGGGCCTCCATCCGGTCGAGATCGTCGCCGGTCGCCTTGCGGCTGACCGAGCCGTTCAGCCCCATCACCTCGCAGCGCAGCATGGAGTGCGGGATCATCGGGATGACGTTGCAGCCCAGCGGCAGCTCGTCGAGATGGGCGTAATATCCCGCAGACGTCGACCAGGTCGCATTGTCGGCCAGCTTTCTGAGCACGGGCTTGGGCATGTTCTCGACCCGGGCGAAGCAGTCGACCAGCGGGTCCTCGCCGTTTCGCCGCTGCGCGCCATAGGCCAGACCCAGCGAGCAATTGCTCATCAGCACGGTGGTCGTACCGTGCCGGACCGCCTCGCTGAGGGCGGGATCGAATTCGACCTCGAGATCGAGATGGGTGTGGATGTCCAGAAGGCCGGGCATGACCCACAGGCCTGAGGCGTCGACGACTTCGGCTGCCTCTTCGGGATCGAGACCCGGTCCGCGTTCGGCGATCCGCCCGCGCGCGATCGCCACGTCCTCGACGCGCGGTTCGCCGCCGGTCCCGTCGATGACGAGGCCGCCTTTCAGGAGCGTGTCCCAGCGCCGGGTCATGCGCGTCTCCTCCCGATGCCCCACGGTTGTCCACCGCATCCGCCCGATCTGTCGTCAGGCTGTCACGATACCCGACCGGAATTCCATGTATGCGTCAAGCACCCGTTGCGGCGCTTCAAGCTGCGGATAGTGGCCGACATCGGCCAGCAGCACGCAATCGGGCTCGGGCACAAGCTCCTGATATCGCGCGACCATATGCGCGCCGGAGACCGGATCAAGCGCGCCGTCGATCACCCGCATCGGCACGGTGTTCGCCATGAGCGCGCCGACCCAGCGCTCCCGGTTCGCCCGCCGCTCGGCGATGTACTTGATCAGCCGGTGACCGATCCGTCTCAGCGAGCCGTTCGTGTTCGCCATCGCCCAGAAAGCGTCGAGTTCCGCGTCCGTGGGCTTTGTGTCCGGCCCGAACACCTCGCTCAGCCCTTTTCCGAACCGGTCCCGCGTCATCATCCGGGCCACGAGCGGTCCGAGCGGGGAGTTCACCAGGTGCTGGGTGACCGTCGGCCGGTGTTGCTCGGGGAAGAGCCCGCCGTTCAGAAAGCACACCGAGCCCAGCCTGAGACCCGGATCGCCGGCCGCCTGCCGATCGATATGCCGGGCGAGCATCTCCTGGGCGACGGTGTCGCCATAGTCGTGCGCGAGCAGGTGGGCCTCTTTTACGCCGTGGGCCTCGAGCAACGCCTCGCAGAGATCGGCCTGGTCGAGGATCGAATAGGGGTAGCCCTCGGGCTTGGCGGAAAACCCGAAACCGATCAGATCGGGCGCGATCACCCGATACCGCGTGCAGAGCGCCTCCCATTGATGCGCCCAGTCCCAGCTCGCGGTGGGAAAGCCGTGGATCAGCATCAGCACCGGCGCGTCCGAACTCCAGTCTCCGCCCGTGCGGTAGAAGATCTCATGGCCGCGCCAGTCGAAGCGCGACCCGCCCGCGCGCCAGTCCTCAAGCGAAATCGGCAGCCCCATGCGTCCTCCCCGGTTCGCCCCTCGGCGAACGATAGGCGGACGCCTGCGCTGCGCAAAGCCCGCCTTCGGGCGCCCCGCTTTGTTGCAGCGCACAAGCAGGTCGCGTATCGAGGCGCCTGAATTTCCGCAAGACCTCCGCCGGCATCCGGCGCTTTCGATCATTCCGCGGCGCATCGGCGAGGGGCCGGCGCGGCGCGGCGGCCCCCAGGTTCGCCCATGGCCTTTTCAGATCTCCGCCGCGCCGCGACCGCGTCGCTGACGGAAACCTGGCTCTTCAACGTGCGCGGCGATCTGCTGGCCGGGCTGGTGGTGGCACTGGCGCTGATCCCCGAGGCGATCGCGTTTTCCATCATCGCCGGGGTCGATCCCAAGGTCGGGCTCTACGCCTCGGTCTCGATCGCGATCCTGATCGCCTTCACCGGCGGCCGGCCCGGCATGATCTCGGCGGCGACGGCGGCGACCGCCGTGCTGATGGTCGATCTCGTCGCCGAGCACGGTCTGCAATACCTTCTCGCGACCACGATCCTTGCGGGCCTGCTTCAGATCGGCGCGGGCGTGCTGCGTCTGGGTTTCCTGATGCGCTTCGTGTCGCGCTCGGTGCTCACAGGCTTCGTGAACGCGCTCGCCATCCTCATCTTCATGGCGCAGATCCCCGAGCTGATCGGGGTGAGCTGGATCACCTATCCGCTCGTCGCGCTGGGCCTTGCGATCATCTATCTCTTCCCGCGCCTGACCACGGCCATCCCCAGCCCGCTGGTCTGCATCGTCGTGCTGAGCGCGATCACGGTGGGCCTGGGGCTCGACGTGCGCACCGTGTCGGACATGGGCGCGCTGCCCGACACGCTGCCGGTCTTCCTGCTGCCCGACGTACCCCTGACGCTTGAGACGCTTCAGATCATCTTCCCCTATGCGGCGGCCGTCGCCGCGGTGGGTCTTCTGGAAAGCCTTCTGACCGCGCAGATCGTCGACGACCTGACCGACACGCCGAGCGCCAAGAACCGCGAATGCGTCGGCCAGGGCATCGCCAACACCGTGACCGGCTTTTTCGGCGGCATGGCGGGCTGCGCGATGATCGGCCAGTCCATGATCAACGTGAAATCGGGCGGGCGCGGGCGGCTGAGCTGCCTTGCGGCGGGCGTCTTCCTTCTGATCCTGATCCTCATCCTGGGCGACGTGGTCGCGCTGATCCCGATGCCGGCGCTGGTGGCGATCATGATCATGGTCTCGATCGGCACGTTCAGCTGGTCGAGCGTGAAGAACCTGCGCACCCATCCGCTGGTCTCCAACCTGGTGATGATCGCCACGGTGGCCGGGGTGATCGTCACCCATAACCTGGCTATCGGCGTTCTGATCGGCGTGATCCTGTCCGGGCTGTTCTTCGCCTGGAAGGTGTCGAACCTCTTCACCGTCACGAGCGCGCTGTCCGCGGACGGGCGGTCGCGCACCTACCGGGTCGAAGGCCAGCTCTTCTTCGCCTCGACCGAGGATTTCCTCAAAAGCTTCGACTTCCGCGAGGCGCTGGACACCGTGACGCTCGACCTGTCCGGCGCCCATGTCTGGGACCTCAGCGCGGTGCAGGCGGTCGAAACGGTGGTGAAGAAATTCCGCCGCGAGGGCGCAGACCCCGTGCTCGTCGGCATGAACAAGGCGAGCGAAACCCTGATGGACCGGCTCGGCGCTTCGGGCGCCGGCGAAGCAAGCGGGCACTAGGCATGGACCGGATCACAGCCTTCATCGATCAATCGAGCTACGCCGCCAGCGTGATCGAGCACGCGGCCTGGGCCAGCGCGGCGACCGGCTACGGCCTCGATCTCGTTCACGCCGTGAACCATCGCCGCGGACCCGCGCCGGTCGATCTCACCGGCGCGATCGGGCTCGGCGCGCGCAGCACGCTGATGGAGTCTCTGACCAAACACGACGAGGCCGCCGCCCGGCTCGCCCGCGAGGCCGGACAGGCCCTGCTGGACGAGGCGGTCGCTCGCGCCCGCGAGAAGGGCGGGGTCGACGTCAAGGCGCGACTGCGCACCGGCGACCTTTTAAGCGCGGTCGAGGACACCGAGCCGGGATCGCGGCTTTTGGTGCTGGGCAAGCGCGGCGAGCACGCGAACTTCGCCGCAGGCCATCTGGGCTCCAATCTCGAACGCGTCGCCCGCGCCGCCAGCCGTCCGATCCTGGTCGCCAACCGCGAATTCGCCCGGCCGCAGCACGCGGTCATCGCCTTTGACGGCGGCGCCAGCGCGGGCAAGGCGGTAAGCCATCTCGCGAAAGGAAAGCTGCTGCGCGGCGCGAAGATCACGCTTCTGAACGCAGGCTCGCGCGAAGACGGGCTGGCTGCTGAAATGGACGCCGCCGCCGCGATCCTCACCGAAGCCGGCCACACGGTCGACACCGCCTTCCGTCCCGGCTCGCCTGAAAGCGTGATCACGGACTTTGTCGGCGAGGTCGGCGCGGACCTTCTGGTCATGGGCGCCTACGGCCATTCGCGCATCCGCACCCTGCTGATCGGCTCGACCACGACCGCGATGATGCGCGCGTGCAGGATCCCGGTGATGCTATTCAGGCCCGAAACGGTCTAATCCCGTCTCAGGTCTTCGAAAGCGCCAGATCGCGCGCCGCCCTCAGCGCGGGATCGGCGGTGTTTTCCAGCACGAACCGGTCGACGCTCATCGACAGGCCCAGCGCCTTAATCGCTGCGGCCTGCGCTTCCCACTGCCCGCCTTTGGGCCAGTTCGCGCCTGTGCTGTCGAACGCGTCGACCAGCAGCTTCATATGCCCGCTGAGGCAAGCATAGCCCTCGAACGGGCGGGTCACCGCTTCGGGCACGTGAACCGGGCTGATCGGTACGCCGTCATAGACCGCACCGCGGTCTTCGGTGGCGTTCATGATGGCGTAGTCCCGATCCGACAGGAGCGTCGCCCAGACCCGCGCCGATCCGCCCTTCAGCGGCGTCAGCGTCGCGGGGATCGAGCCGTAGACCGCGATGCGGTTGGCGTAGGCCACGACGTGATCGGGGATCTCCACCTCGATCACCGGGATCAGCACGTCGTCGAGCTGATCGTGAAACTTGCGCCTGAGCTGGGCCGGCGCGGCGTTCGAGCCCACCGCCGCCACCGCGTGGTAGCGCCCCTGTTCCAGCGCGGCGAGCCGCTCCGCCCCGGCGGCGGCCTTCAGCGTCGCCTCGCCGTCCGGCTTGCCGATCATCCAGTCGCCGAAGGGACCTTCAGTCCGCAAAAGCGGCCAGGTGGCGCCGTCGAGAAACACGAAGGGCGTGCGCGGCCTTGGGAACGGATAGCTCAGCGCCCATTGCAGATGCAGCGTGTCGGTGTCGATCATCCGGACCCTTTCGCGCTTCAGCGTTTCCACCCCACCCCGGCCCTCCCCTCGAGGGGAGGGAGGGGCGCTGGCGCTTCGGCCGCCCGAGATGCGACCGAACACCGCCCGACCGGTCAGCGATACGTGCGGCGATCCCGCATCCCTCCCTCCCCCTCGGGGGAGGGCCGGGGTGGGGGGGCTCACCGCCCCGCCCTCGCCTCCACCCAGTCGGCCAGAAGCGCGCTGACATCGACCCCGGAGAAGCGGCGCAATTCCTGTATGCCCGTCGGAGACGTGACGTTGATCTCGGTGAGATAATTCCCGATCACGTCGATGCCCACGAAGACCAGGCCCCGGCGCTTGAGCTCGGGCCCGATCGCCGCGCAGATCTCCCGGTCCCGGTCGGTGAGGTCGGACTTCGCCGCCACCCCGCCGACATGCATGTTCGCGCGCACCTCGCCCTCGGCGGGGATGCGGTTGATGGCGCCCACCGGCTCGCCGTCCACCAGGATCACCCGCTTGTCGCCGTTGCGCACGTCGGGGACGAAAGCCTGGGCCATCAGCGGGTCGCGGCTGACCTGCTGGAACAGTTCGACCAGGCTTGCGAGATTCTCCGCCGTCTCGCGAATGCGGAACACGCCAGCGCCGCCGTTTCCGAACAGCGGCTTGACCACGATGTCGCGCTCGTGCCTTTCGAAGAAGGCGCGGATCTCCTTTTCCGAAGACGTGATCAGCGTGGGCGGCATAAGCCCTTCGAAATGGGTGACGAACAGCTTTTCCGGCGCGTCGCGCACATGGCGCGGATCGTTCACCACCAGCACCTCGGGCTGCAGATGCTCAAGAAGATGCGTCGAGGTGATGTAGCTCATGTCGAAGGGCGGGTCCTGCCGCAGGAAGACCACGTCCACCCCGTGCAGATCGAGCGTCTCGCGCTCGGACAGGCTCGCGTGCTGGCCCTGCACGCGCTGCATCGCGGTGATGCGCTGGGCCTTCGCCCGGACGCGCCCGTCCTCGAAGCTCAGATCCTTGGGTTCGTAGACCCAGATCTCATGGCCGCGCGAAAAGCACTCCAGCGCGATGTCGAAGGTGGAGTCCGCGTTGACGTTCACCGACCCGATCGGGTCCATCTGAAAGGCGATCTGCAGCATGAAGCGCTCCGCTTGCCGGCCGGGCCGCTAGAGGTAGGCGATCGCCGGCGGCAGGGGAAGCCGCCGTTCGATCCGGTTCCAGATGACATCGCGCGCGAAAGCCGCCACTGTCGGGCGTGGTGCGAATGCGAGTGAGAACGGCCCGCCGGACATGACCGAAGCGATCTACGGCTACGTGTTTTACGAGATCGCGGCCCTGCTCGTGCTCGCCGCCGCAGTGGGATTTCTCGGCCTTCTGCTGCGCCAGCCCCTGATCGTCAGCTTCATCGCCGTGGGCGTGATCGCCGGACCGTCGGTGCTGGACATCGCGCGCTCCGACGAACCGATCGACCTGCTCGCCGAGCTCGGCATCGCGGTGCTGCTGTTTCTCGTCGGGCTGAAGCTCGATCTGGGCCTCGTGCGCACGCTGGGCCCGGTCGCCCTGATAACCGGGCTGGGCCAGGTCGCCTTCACCACGGTGTTCGGCTTCGGACTGGGCCTGGCGCTGGGTCTCGATACGCTCACCGCAGTCTATGTCGCGGTGGCGCTGACGTTTTCCTCCACGATCATCATCGTCAAGCTGCTCTCGGACAAGCGCGAGATCGACTCCCTTCACGGACGCATCGCGCTGGGCTTCCTGATCGTGCAGGACCTCGTGGTGGTGATCGCGATGATCGTTCTGTCGGCGATCAACGCCGGCGGCGGCGGGGAGGGCGCGCTCGGCGACGTGGCGGGCGTGCTGGGCTACGGGCTGGCCATGCTGGCCGGCGTGGCGGTGTTCGCCCGCTACGCCGCTACGCCGCTGGTCGAGCGCCTGTCGCAAGCGCCCGAGCTGCTCGTCTCCTTCGCCATCGGCTGGGCGGCGCTGCTCGCCGCGCTGGGGCATTATCTGGGCTTCGGCAAGGAGCTCGGCGGCCTGCTGGCGGGGGTGTCGCTCGCCTCCACCCCGTTCCGCGAGGCGATCGCCGCCCGGCTCGCTTCGCTGCGCGATTTCCTGCTGCTGTTCTTCTTCATCGCGCTGGGCGCCTCGCTCGATCTGTCCGTGCTCGGCGCCAATCTCGGTCCTGCGATCGTGCTTTCACTTTTCGTGCTGATCGGCAATCCGCTGATCGTGCTCGCGATCATGGGGACGATGGGCTACCGCAAGCGCACGGGGTTTCTGGCCGGGCTGACCGTGGCGCAGATCAGCGAGTTCTCGCTGATCTTCATGACCATGGGGGTGACGATCGGCCATGTCGGCCCCGACGCTCTGGGACTGGTCACCCTGGTCGGTCTCGTGACCATCGCCGCCTCCACCTACATGATCACCTACTCGCACGCCCTTTACGCGCGGCTCGAACCGCTCCTGGGCGTCTTCGAGCGGCGCAGCGCCGGCCGCGTGGAGGACGCAGGATCCGCCGAGGCGCGCCCGCACGACGTGATCGTGTTCGGGCTGGGCCGATACGGTCTGGGCATCGCCGCGCGTCTCGAAGCCGCCGGGCTGAAAGTGCTCGGCGTGGATTTCAGCCCTGTCGCGGTGCGCCGGGCGCGGGCCCAGGGCCGTGACGTGGTGTTCGGCGACGCCACCGACCCTGAATTCGTCTCCCATCTGCCGCTGCGCGCGGCGAGCTGGCTGGTGATGGCGGTGCCTGAACACGACACCGGCCTCACCCATTCCGATCCGCGCCGCGCGCTACTGCGCGCCGCCCGCGATCTCGGCTTCGCCGGAAAGGTCGCGGTCGCCACCCACCGGCCCGAAATCGCGGACGGGCTGCAAGCCGACGGCGCAGATCTCGTGCTCATGCCCTATCGCGATGCGGCGCTGGCCGCAGCCACGCTGATCCTGGGCCGGGAGACCACACCGGAGGCGCCGCCGGAGACCGGCCGGCGCGAGGAGAACGCGCTTGAATACTGATCCGTCAGCCCGTCTGCTCGCCGTGATCGACGCCGGCTCGGCCGCTTCCGTGATCGAGGCCGCCGCCGCGCAGGCCGGCCGCCGGAGCCTCGACCTCGATCTTCTCGCCTGCGTCACCCCGCCGCCCGATCTTCACGCCGCCGCGGAAATCGCAGGCGCCGGTCCCGAGGCGCTGATCGAGGCCCTGCTGGACAATCGCCGCCGCGAGATCGAAGCGGTCCTGCCCGCCGGACTGAAAGACCGGCTGACCGTGCGTTGCGGCAAGACCTTCATCGAGATCATCCGCGAAGCCGCCGCCAGGCCGACCGCCATGGTGGTCAAGGCGGCCGAGCCGCTGGGCGGACCGCTGAGCCGGCTGTTCGCCAGCACCGACCAGCATCTTCTGCGCAAATGCCCCTGCCCGGTCTGGCTGCGCGCGCCGGAGGCGGGACCGGAGGTGACCCGCGTCCTGGCTGCGGTCGACGTCGATCCGGAAGCCGACGAACCCGAGACGCTCGCCGATCTGAACGCCCGCGTGCTCGACACCGCGATCGCCATGGCCGAACCGGACGGGGTGGTGCACGTCGCGCACGCCTGGCAGGCCGATGCGGAGGGCCTGTACTGGGCGTTCGGATCCTCCGGGGAAGACGCCGGCCAGCGCTACGCCGCTGCGGTGAAAGCCGGGCGCAAGCGCGGTCTCGACGCCTTGCTCGCCCCCTACAGGGAAGCGGCCGGCGGACCGGACCTTTCCGCCCATCTGCTGCGCGGTGCGCCGCACGCCGTCATTCCCGACCTCGCCCGCCGCGTGCGCGCCGATCTGCTCGTGATGGGCACCGTCGCGCGTACGGGTCTGCGCGGCGTGATCATCGGCAACACCGCCGAGAACATCCTCAATGCGGCGGCCGGGTCGGTCGTCGCGGTCAAGCCGTCGGGCTTCGTCACGCCGATCGTAGTGTGAGCCGCGCCGCCCTTGCTTGCCCCTGACGTGCAGTCTGGGCCATACTTCGCCTCATGCGGGTGTGGCTGGGCATGATTTCTCTCCTGATCGCCGCTGCGTGCGGGGCGCCGGAAGCCGGTCCCGGCGCGGCGCTGGTCGCCGACGCGCAGGCGCGGGCGAGCGCCGAGCCCGGCCGGGAGGCGCGCTGCGCGCTTGTCTCGGACGCCTCGGTCGTCGCGTTCGAGGCGCGCCTGACCGACGCGCAGGCCCGGCTGAATACGCTCCACGCCGAGCTGGGATGCGGATCGGCGAGGCTGGAAGACGATCTTCTGGACGCCGGCCTCGACGCGCTCGGCGGCGTCGAGCGCGTCGCCATGGGCGCAGACCGGGCGCTCTGGCGGGTCTACGCCATGTTCGACGCCACCGAGCGGCGCGGCCTCGATCATTTCGAGGCGCTGCCCGGCCGGTGCCGGACCGTCGGCACGTTCGGCGCGCCGATCCCCGAACTCGCCGAAGCCTTCCTCGCCGATCCCGAGCGGCGTCCGGCGGCGGCCCGGCGCGAGGCGCGCGAAGCCTATGCGGTCTGCGCCGAGCGCTTCGCCGCGGCTGCGGCGGACCACGCCGCCCATGGCGAGGACGGCTGGGCGTCGTGGTGGCTGGGAAGCGGCGCGGGCATACCCTTCGGCGGCGGCGCGGAGCTGTTGCTCGCGGCCGCCGACGAAGCCGCCGCCGGGGAGCGCTGGCGCGACTGGGCCTGGTACGCCCCCTACGCCGCCGAGGCCCTGTTTGAACGGGCCGAACAGGCCGATTTCGACGCCGTCGCGACGCTCATGGCGCGGCCCGACCTCGCCGCCCAGCTGTACGAGTTCCATGAACACCGCCTCGCGGCGCTCAGAAGCCTGAGCTGGGCGGCCGGACTCGAGGTGCGCCACGGCCCGCTCGCCCCGCCGGACGAGCACTTCGGGGATCTTCGGCTGCGGAGCTATCTCGAAACCTGGATCTCCCAGGGGCTGCTCGATCAGGCCCCGGCCCGCCTGCAGGCGCTTTGCGGGCTGTGCGGCCGGGACGGATCGCTGGTGTACGCGTTTCCGTCAGACCTGCGCGGCCAGCCCGGCCGGCTCGACTGCGCGCTCGAACTGACCCGTCTGAGGACCGCCGCCGCCCCGCCCGGCGAGGAACGCGACCGCCTGATCACCGACATGCTGACCTATCAGCTGATGATCGGCAGGCGCGACGGCGCGCCCCCGCCGGATATTTTGGACACCGCAGCGCAGGCCACGCACGCCATGCTGGAGACGGCGCTCCTGCTGTCGGGCGACGAGCCGGCCGCGGCCGAGCTCGACGTCTATGGCTGCACCCGGCCCGGTCCGGCGCTCGCCGCCGTCTGGGCGGCGACCGCGCCCGACGCGGAACGGCTTGCGTGCGACCGGCTCGCCGCGCTCGCGCCCGACCCTGACGATCCTCGGGCTCTGGCCGCTGCGGTTCCGTTCACCGGCTGTGCGGCCCGGGCCTGGGCGGACGCCGGAAGCCGCCCGCCGCGTGCGCTCGGCTACGCTGTGCACGCCGGCTCGGACAAGGCCTATCGGTGCCTGGCCCGGTTCGCCGCGCTGCGCGCCAAGGACGGCCGCTGGAACAGCGACGACGTCCTCGCCGGCGTGCTGCACGGGGTGAACACCGGGCGCCTGCCGCCCCAGGCGTGGGAGGCGGCGGCGGGTCCGGACGTCGACCCCGCCGATCTGGAATGGAGCCTGGAGGGCTATCGCCGGATCGAAGCCGACCTCTGAGCCGCGCCGCCTCACTCTCCCGACCGGTCGCGGTTTCGGGTGAAATAGCGTGCGATCAGCCACCAGATCAGCGCCCAGGCCGCGCCGAACCCCCAGCCGGCGAGCACGTCACTGGGCCAGTGAACGCCCAGATAGACCCGGCTGGCGCCCACCATCACCGCGATCAGAAGCGCCGCGCCGACGATGAACACGCGGGTCCGCCGCCGTTTCTGCGCGCTCGCCAGCAACAGCCCCAGCGTCAGATAGGTCAGCGCCGCCGCGGTGGCGTGACCGCTGGGGAAGCTCGAACTGGTCGCATGGGTCAGGTGGTCGACCAGATCGGGCCGCGCCCGGTCGAAGAAAGTCTTGAACACCGACACCAGCGACGTGCCCGACACCACAGAGGCGACGATCAGCGCCGCCTTGCCCGGCATCTTCTGAAGCCAGAGATAGATCACGCTGAGCACGACCAGCAGGGTCAGCACCGCGTATCCGCCCAGCGCTGTGATGTCGGCGACCGCGTATTCGACCCAGAACGGCCCCACCGGGTCCTCCGGCGCGGCCCTGAGCGCCAGAAGGATCATCGTGTCGATCTGATGGCTCTCGCCCTCGACCACCGCATCGGCGATCTCGGCGAACAGCCAGACCGCCAGCCCGATCAGGGCGAAGGCCGCCACGGTCTTGATCTCGATCGACTGAACGCCGAAGCGCCCGCCCAGGCGCTGCACCCAGCTCTGGTCCATGAAACGTCCTTCCCGTCGCGACGGCGTAAAACCGTCCGTAACAGGAACAAACGCAAGGCGGAGCGCAGGGTTGCGGCGGGGCGCCCCCAGCGCCGAAACCCTCGCCGCAGAGTTTGCGCGAGGGGATGAAGATGGCGAGGCGGCGCGGAAGGCTCCGGACCGGGTCTCTAGTGTGTTTTGGAGGCCAGAAGCCCCCCGCGCCGTTGAGACGATTTTCGAAACCGCGAGGGATGTGCCGGGTCAGCCGGTTTCAACGCGTGTTTCGCCGCTTCGCTAGCCGGTGCGTTAGTCCGGCCCCGCTCGGGACGCCCCGTCACTCCCGCCCGCCTGGTCGCTCCGGAACGGCCTCGCCTGCGAAAGGACGGGGCTATTATGCGCGAGGGGAGACGGGGGCGGATAACTTCGCCCTGAATTCCCGGCCGAACCCCCGGACTTGATCCGGGGGAAGAGCCGGCAACTGTTATGCGGTGCTGTAGGCGGTTTGATCTCTAAGCATGGCGTTCAGGCGGGTGAGGAGTTTTCTGGCGACGGCGATGAGGGCGAGTTTTCTGGGCTTTCCCTGCGCCTGGATGCGGTCAGCGAAGGCTTTCAGGTCCGGGCATAGCCTTGCGGCGATCATGGCGGCGATGAACAGGGCGGATCGCACGCGCCGCCGCCCGCCGGAGATGCAGCGCTTTCCCTTGAGCTGACCTGAGTCGTGGTTGAACGGGGCCAGCCCGGCGAGCGCGGCGAGACGCTTGGGGGTGCTGGCGCCCAGTTCGGGCATCAGCGCGAGCAACACCTGCGCAGTGACCGGCCCAACGCCCGGCGCGGTAGCGAGCAGGCGGGCCTGGTCGTTGAGTTCGGTGGCCGCGATCAGGACGGCGATCTCGCGCTCGATGGCCGAGATCGCGCCGTCCAGCCATGCGATGTGCGCCTTCAAGCTGTCGATCAGGATCGGCTCGCCGGTCGCCTTCAGCCGGATGATCTCGTCCTTGCGGGCGGCGACCAGCTGGTCGCGCCTGAGCCCGAGCCGGCCCAGCCGTTCACGGTGCGGGCACGGCGCGGGGTCAGGCGCAGGCCTGAGCCGGGCGCCCAGATCTGCGAGCACGACCGCGTCCAGCGCGTCGGTCTTCGCCTTGCGGCCGGTGGCTTGGGCGAAGCGCCGGGCGGTGGTGGGGTTGATGCGCGCGTTCTGAACACCGGCCGCATGCAGCGCGGCGCGCAGAGCCTGGTCATACACACCCGTCGCCTCGAAGACGACGAAGCCGCCGGTGGCGGCGATCGAGGCGGCCAGCCGGGCCGCGTCGGCGGAGGTGTTGGGGATGCGGCACGCCCGGCCCTGGGCGGGGTCGAAAACGTCCAGCCAGAGCTTGGACACGTCGCATCCGACGTAGCGATCAGGTAAAGTCATCGTGCCTGTCCCTGTGGTGCGAGGTCTGTTGCAACCAGCCTCGTGCAACTGTTCAGGTTGTTGATGTGCAAGCGGGACGGGGCCTGAGCCGGCTCTCGGGCTCGACCGCCCGGGGACCTATCGGCCTCCGTCCCGCAATCATCATGGCACACGACCGATACACAGGGACCTCGTGCAGGATAGGGCGCGCTCACACACACGCCACGCTTCGCTCCCATCGTCATTCCCGCGAAAGCGGGAACCCACCGAACGTAGAGCAGCGGCGAAGCCGGACTGGGTCCCCGCTTTCGCGGGGATGACGAATTGGAGACGCCCTCTCGCCCCCTCCCTTGACTCCCCGCCTCCCCCCGCGTATTGCCACGCCCTCTTGTGCAAGCGTCCATCCGCTTGCCTTTCCGGCACACGGCGCCCTTCGACGAGGGGATCAGCGCCCGGAGGCCGGCGAGGTCCTTCGCTCGACGAGTGTTCGTTCAGCGGGGCTGGATCGGCGTGCCTGCACGTTCACGGGTTCCGTGCCTTGAGCGCGGAGGCCGACCGGGAAGCGGAATGAAGCAGGGCTCATGTTCGACGCGTTAAGCGAACGACTGACAGGCGTATTCGACTCTCTCACCGGGCGCGGCGCGCTCAGCGAGAAGGATGTCGACGCTGGAGGCCGACGTCGCGCTTCCCGCGGTGAAGGATTTCGTTGCAAAAGTGCGCGAGAAGGCGGTCGGCGAAGAGGTCGTCCGCTCGGTCAAACCCGGCCAGCAGGTCGTCAAGATCGTCCATGACGCGCTGGTGGACCTTTTGGGCGGCGAGGGCGAGCCCGAAGGCCTGTCGCTGACCGGCGAGCCGCCGGTGGCGATCCTGATGGCCGGCCTTCAGGGCTCGGGCAAGACCACCACCACCGCCAAGCTCGCCAAGCGCATTTCGGAGCGCGAGAAGAAAAAGGTGCTGGTCGCCTCGCTCGACACGCGCCGCCCCGCCGCGATGGAGCAGCTCGCCCAGATGGCCGAGAAGGCGGGCGTTCAGTCCCTGCCGATCGTCAAGGGCCAGTCCGCGGTCGAGATCGCCAAGCGCGCGATGAGCGCGGCCCGGCTTCAGGGCTATGACGTGGTGATCCTGGACACCGCGGGCCGCACCTCCATCGACGAGGAGATGATGGGCGAGGCGGCGAAGATCGCCGAGGTCGCCCGCCCGCGCGAGACGCTGCTGGTCGCCGACGCGCTGACCGGTCAGGACGCGGTGGAGACCGCGCGCCGCTTCGACGAGCGGCTGAAGCTGACCGGCCTCATTCTCACCCGGATGGACGGCGACAGCCGGGGCGGCGCGGCGCTGTCCATGCGCTGGGTCACCGGCCTGCCGATCAAGTTCCTGGGCGTGTCGGAAAAGGTCGACGGGCTGGACGCCTTCGACGCCAAGCGCCTGGCCGGCCGCATCCTGGGGCGCGGCGACATCGTCAGCCTCGTGGAAAAGGCCGCCGCCGAAGTCGATCAAGACAAGGCCGAACGCCTCGCCAAAAAGATGGCGAAGGGCAAGTTCGACCTTGAGGATCTGCGCGACCAGCTGGGCCAGCTTCAGAAAATGGGGGGCCTGGGCGGCATCATGGGCTTCCTGCCCGGCATGAACAAAGCGGCCAAGCAGCAGATGGCCGCCGCGGGCATGGACGACAAGATGCTCAAGCGCCAAGAGGCGATCATCCTGTCGATGACGCCCGAAGAGCGCGCCAAACCCGACCTTCTGAAAGCGTCCCGCAAGCGCCGCATCGCGGCCGGCGCCGGCGTGGACGTGCCCGACGTGAACCGCTTGCTGAAAATGCACCGCCAGATGGCGGACATGATGAAGAAGATGGGCAAGAAGGGCGGTAAAGGCGGCTTCCCCGGCGTGCCCGGCATGGGCGGCGGCGGAATGCCGCCGGGCATGGGCGGCATGCCCCCCGGCTTCGATCAGGCCGCCGGCGATCTTCTCAAAGGAAACGCGCCCAAGGGCGCTTCGCTTCCGGGCCTCGGCGGCCCGGGCGCGCCCGGCGGCCTGCCCGGCCTTCCGGGAGGCAAACCCAAGAAATGACACCCACAGTTTAACCCTGAAGGACCAAGACCATGGCTGTGAAAATCCGTCTCGCCCGCGGCGGCGCCAAGAAGCGCCCCTATTACCGCATCGTCGTCGCCGACGAGCGCATGCCGCGGGACGGCCGCTTCATCGAGAAGATCGGCCACTACAACCCGATGCTGCCGAAAGACCACGAGAACCGCGTGGCCGTCGACGCCGAGAAGGCCGCCGAGTGGATCAAGAAGGGCGCCCAGCCCACCGACCGCGTCGCGCGCTTCCTGAAGGACGCGGGCGTCTATGAGTGGACCCACGGCAACAACCCCAAGAAGGGCGAGCCGGGCGAGAAGGCCAAGGAACGCGCCGCCGAGCGCGCCGAAAAGGAAGAGGCCCGCAAGGCCGCCGAGGAAGAAGCCAAGAACGCTCCGGCCGAGGAAGAAACCTCTGAAGAGGCCGCTTCCGAAGAAGCTCCGGCTGAAGAGGCGTCCGCCGAGGAAGAAAAGTCCGAATAGGGCGCCGCCCTGTCCCGGACTTGTGAAACGGCCCCGGCGGCGGATCTCCGCGCCGGGGCTTTTCGTATGAAACGACGCGGTTTGACGACGGAGGCTGGGGTCTGAGATGACGAAACCCGATCTTGTGGTGATCGCCGCGATCGCCGGCGCGCACGGCGTTCAGGGCGAGGCGCGGATCAAGCCGTTCGGCGATCCGGAAGCGGTGTGCTCCTACGGGCCGTTCCTGGACGAGGACGGAAACGTGATCTTCACCCCGGTGAAGGCCCGGCCCGGGCCCAACGGTCTGGTGATCGCGCGGTTTAAGGAAAACCCCACCCGCGAACAGCTGCTCAAGCTGAAATCGACCCGGCTTTACGTGCCCCGCTCCGCCCTGCCCGAGACCGACGAGGACGAGTTCTACTACACCGACCTCATCGGGCTCGCGGTCGAGGATCTGCAGGGCGAAACGCTGGGCAAGGTGAAATCCGTGCAGGATTTCGGCGCGGGCGATCTTCTTGAAATATCAGGCCCGGACGGGGTGGTCTTCCTGCCCTTCACCCGCCGGACCGTCCCCCATGTCGACCTCAAGGCCGGCAGGCTCGTCGCCGATCCCCCCGAAGTCGACGCGGAAGAAGGCGGCGAAGGCGCGCCGGGACAGGGCGGCCGATAGCGGCCGGTGCGGCCCGGCCCGCTTGCCGCTGCGGGGCCGCCCTGTTACACGCAACGCGGTTTTTGACAGGCGGCGCGCGCCGCTCGGCGCGACGCGCCTTACGGGATGATCCAGCGATGAAGATCAACGGCAACGAAATCAAGCCGGGCAACGTCATTAAGCACCAGGACACGCTCTGGGTCGCGGTGAAGGCCGAGCACGTCAAGCCGGGCAAGGGCGGCGCCTTCGCCCAGGTGGAGTTGAAGAACCTGCTCGACGGCCGCAAGCTCAACGAACGCTTCCGCTCCGCGGACAAGGTCGAGCGCGTCCGGCTCGAGCAGCGCGACTATCAGTATCTCTACCCCGAAGGCGAGATGCTGGTGTTCATGAACACCGAGACCTACGACCAGATCATGCTGCAGACCGAGTTCGTCGGCGAGGACCGCGCGGCCTTCCTGACCGACGGCATGATGGTCACCGTGGAGTTCTACGAGGACAAGCCGATCGGGTTCGAACTGCCCACCCATGTCGAGCTCGAAGTGATCGAGACCGAGCCGGTGGTGAAAGGCCAGACCGCGGCGAACTCGTTCAAGCCGGCCATCCTGACCGGAAACATCCGCTCCGCCGTGCCGCCCTTCGTGGGCGTGGGCGAGCGCATCGTCGTCGCCACCGAAGACGGCTCCTACGTGCGCCGGGCGGACTAGGACCTTGGCGCAAGTCTCAGCCCTCATGCAGGTGATGACCGGCGCGGCCCGCAAGGCCGGCCGCCGGCTCGCGCGCGACTTCAACGAGATCGAGCACCTGCAGGTCTCCAAGAAAGGCCCGGCCGACTTCGTCACCGCCGCCGATCTCAAGGCCGAGCAGATCGTCTTCGAGGAGCTGTCGAAGGCCCGTCCCGGCTACGGCTTCCTGATGGAGGAGCGCGGCGCGGTCGAGGGCACCGACAAGTCCCACCGCTGGATCGTCGACCCGCTCGACGGCACGCTGAACTTCATGCACGCCCAGCCCCATTTCGCCGTGTCCATCGGGCTCGAGCGCGAAGGCGAGCTGGTCGCCGGCGTGGTCTACAACCCCGCCACCGACGAGCTTTTCCACGCCGAGAAGGGCCGGGGCTGTTACGTCAACGACCGCCGCCTGCGCGTCTCGGAACGCCGCAGCTTCCAGGAGGCCGTGATCGGCACCGGAACGCCGTTCTTCGGCAAGTCCGGCCATGCGCGCTTCCTCAAGGAGCTTCACCAGATCATGCCGATGTGCGCGGGCATCCGCCGCTACGGCTCGGCCGCGCTCGATCTGGCCTGGGTGGCCGCAGGCCGGCTGGACGGGTTCTGGGAGCGCGATCTGAAGCCCTGGGACATCGCCGCGGGCATCGTCCTGGTGCGCGAGGCGGGCGGCTTCGCCGGCTCGATCGAGAGCACCGGCGACGTCATGGAGACCGGCCATATCGCCGCCGGCAACGAAGCGATCCTCGCCGAGCTGAGACAGCGCCTGGGCAAGGCGGCGTAAGCGCCGCTTCGCCCCGTTACCCGATTCAGCCCGGTCACGGCCCGGTTTGCCGTTTTTTGCACTGCACAATATACTTCCATGCAGGAACCAGAAGCGGCTTTAGCCGCTTTTCAGCACGGGAGCGGCGGGCGCAAGCGAACCGGTTGAATAATATGCATTCTTCACAGCGACTCGTGATCGTCTCCAACCGGGCTCCGGCGGACGGTCTGGGGGCCGGCGGGCTGGCTGCGGCGCTCTCTGACGCGCTGACCGGCCGCGAAGCGCTGTGGATGGGGTGGAGCGGCGAAACCTCCCCCGACGCCGAAGCCAAACCCAGCGAGACGCGCAGCTTCGGCGACCTCACCGTCAGCCTGATGGACCTCACCGAGGACGAGCGCGACCGGTATTACCTGGGATATTCCAACCGCACGCTCTGGCCGGCCCTGCACTACCGGCTCGATCTCAGCGATTTCGATCCCGACGACCTCAAGGTCTATCGCAGCGTCAACGCGCGTTTCGCCGACCGTCTGGCCGAGGCGGTCAAACCCGGCGATCTCATCTGGGTGCACGATTACCACCTGATCCCGCTGGCCGCCGAGCTCAGAAAACGCGGCCTCAGGAACCCGATCGGCTTTTTCCTGCACATCCCGTTTCCACCGGGAGAGATCTTCGGCGCCATCCCCGGCGCGGACGATCTGGTCGCCGGGCTCTGCGCCTATGACGTGATCGGCTTTCAGAGCGATCAGGACCGGGCGAATTTCGAGCGCCTGACCCTGGCGCGCGGCGGCGCGCACACCCCTGACGGCCGGATCGCGATGAACGGCCGGCTGTGCCGGGCGCGGGCCTATCCGATCGGCATCGACGCGCAGGCCTTCCGCGCTCTGGCCGAACAGAGCGACGCCCCCGGCGCGCTGGCCGGCGAGGGCGTGAAGGCGATGATCGGCGTGGACCGGATGGACTATTCCAAGGGTCTGCCCGAGCGCATGGAGGGGCTGGACGCGTTCTTCGAAGCCCGGCCCGAAGCGCGCGGACAGGTCTCGCTGGTTCAGATCACCCCGACCAGCCGCGCCGACCTGCCCGCCTACGCCGATCTGCGCCGCGCGCTCGACGAGGCGGTGGGCCATGTCAACGGCAAGTATGGCGAGGTGGACTGGACGCCGGTGCACTACATCGCCCGCGGCGTGCCGCGCGAAGAACTCGCCGCGCTCTACCGGCAGGCCGCGATCGGCCTGGTCACGCCCCTGCGCGACGGCATGAATCTCGTCGCCAAGGAGTTCGTCGCCGCCCAGGACCCGGACGATCCGGGCGTTCTGATCCTCAGCGAATTCGCCGGCGCGGCCGAGCAGATGAGCGAAGCCCTGCAGGTCAATCCGCACGATCCGGACTCGATCGCAGACGCGATCGCGACCGCGCTCGACATGGATCTCGACGAGCGCAAGCGCCGTCACGCGGCCCTGTGGAAGACCATAGACGCGCAGGACGCGCGCTGGTGGTGCCGCCGGTTCGAGACCGATCTGAAAGCCTATGACCAGACCCGGGCCGAGCAGCGCGGGCGCCTGGCCGCCGCCCTCACCGGATTTGCAGCGAGCGTACAGTGAGGTCCGCCATGGGAGCGGACGCCCTCTTCCTCGATTTCGACGGCACGCTGGCCGACATCGTCGACGATCCCGACGCCGCCGCACTGCCGCCCGGCTTCGGCGGCGTGCTCGCCTCGATCGCGGACGCCTATGGCGGCGCGGTGGCCGTGGTGTCGGGCCGCGCGGTCGAGAGCCTGGACGCCCGCCTGCCGAAAGGCCTGTGGCGCGTGGGCGGTCACGGCGCGGAGATCGCTGCGCCCGGCAAGCCGCCGCAGTCGTCCAGCCGCATTCCCGACGCGGTCGCCGAGGCCGCACGCTGGCTCGACCAGTCCTATCCGGGCGTGAAGATCGAACCCAAACCCACCGGCGTCGCGGTGCATTTCCGCCACGCCAGGCATGCCGAGAACGCCTGCCGCCAGGCGCTTGAACGCGCGCTCGAGGCCGCGCCGGGCTATGTGCTGCAGGAGGGCAAGTGCGTGATCGAGGCGCGCCCGGCCGGGCTGGACAAGGGCGCGGCGCTTCAGACCCTGATGAAACAGGCGCCCTTCAAGGGAAAGCGGCCGATCGCGATCGGCGACGACGTCACCGACGGCTCGATGATGATGGCGGCGAAGCGCGCCGGCGGTCTGGGGCTTGGGGTGGGCGTCGACCTGCCCGGCGCCCAGCGGCGTTTCGAGCATCCGGTCGAAGTGCGCGCCTGGCTGATCGGCAAGCTGGCGCCGCCCCGCTCGCGCCGGCCGGAGCCTGAATTCCCGCGTTCCGAGGCGCTGATCGCAGGCGCCGCTCTGACGCCCTAATTCGGCCAAGCCTCTTGCCTTTGCTCGTTTCCGGGGCCAAGCCTCGAACCACGCGCGCAAGACCGAAGGGGCCGATATGGACCGACGACGAGACGACGACGCCCGCGAGCGCCAGCCCGCCGGCCCGCGCAGAGCCCGCTTCACCGGGCCGGGCCAGTACGTGCTGTGGATGGCGGTGTTTCTCGCCGCGGTCGTTCTGCTCGCCGCGATCCTGCACCAGCCTCTGATCGACGCTTTCGAGGCGAACCCGGCGATCAACGGCGTCATTCTGGGCGTGCTGCTGATCGGCGTCGCCTACACCTTCGTGCAGGCGCTCGCGATCGGGCCCAGCGCGCGCTGGCTGGTCCGGCTTCACGAAGCCGATCATCCGTCCGAACTGCCCAGCCCGCCCTCGCTGATCGCGCCGATGGCCGCGCTGATCACCGACGCAGCGGACGGACGCTCCCGCCTGTCGGCGGCGAGCGCGCGCGTGGTGCTGGATTCGGTCGCCGCGCGCATGGCCGAAAGCGGCGCCTTCACCCGCTATTTCGGCCGGCTTCTGATCTTCCTGGGCCTTCTGGGCACGTTCTACGGCCTTCTGCTGGTCGTCTCCGACGTCGGCGATGCGGTGCGCGCGGTCAGCGCCACGGCGAGCGGCGCCAGCGAGGACCAGGCCGCCGCCCTGATGAGCGCGATCGAACAGCCGATCTCAGGCATGGGCACCGCGTTCGCAAGCTCGCTCTTCGGCCTCGCGGGCTCGCTGATCATCGGTTTCCTGGAGCTTCAGGCGAGCCGGGCGCAGAACCGGTTCTATAACGAGGTCGAGGAATGGCTGTCCTCGATCTCGCGCCTGTCTGCGGCCGGTCCGGCTGCCGGCGCAGGCGAGGATGTCGGCGGCGGCGCCTATGTCGGCGCGCTGCTCGAACAGAGCGCCGAAGCGCTCGACAAGCTCAGCCATAATCTCGAACGCCACACCCGGCAGCTTGAAACCATCATGAGCCGTTTCGCCGACGAGGCCGCCGAGAGCCAGCGCGAAAGCGCGCGCATGCTGCGCGACGAGATCAAGGTTCTGGTGCGCGCGCTGGAAGCCCAGGCCCGGCTCAATCGCGAGCGCGGCGGCTCGGACAATTCCGGCCCGCCCCCGCCGCCGGGACGCGAGCGCTAGACATGGCCCTGCCGCGCCATCTCGCCTTCTCCCAGACCGAGTCCGGTGATTACTGGCCGGGCTTCGTGGACGCGCTCGCCACGCTTTTGCTGGTGATCGTGTTCCTGCTCGCGGTGTTCACCGCCGGCCAGTTCGCGCTGAGCCAGGCGCTGGGCGATCGCGACGCGGAACTCTCCCGGCTGAACGCCCAGCTCGCAAGCCTGGCCGAGGAACTCGATCTGGCCGAAAGCGAGAACCGGGCCCTGTCTCTACGCGTCGACAACCTCGAAGCCGACAACGCCCAGCTCAGCACGGCGAACGACGCGCTGGCCGCCCAGGTCGCCGGGCTTCAGGAAGGCCTCGCCGCCGCCCGCGAGCAGCTCGAGGACGAAGAGGCGCTCAACGAGGAAGCCCAGGCCACGATCGCCCTTTTGAACAACCAGATGGCCGCGCTGAGGCAGGAACTCGCGCGCCTGAACGAGGCGCTGAACGCCTCAGAAGCGCGCGAAGCCGAGCTCGAGGCCGAAGTGGTCAATCTCGGCCGCCGCCTCAATCAGGCGCTGGCGAGCGAGGTGGCGCGGCTGGCGCGGTATCGCTCGGAGTTCTTCGGCCGGCTTCTGGAGATCCTCGGCAACCGCTCGGGCGTGCGCGTGGTCGGCGACCGGTTCGTGTTCGAAACCGACGTGCTCTTCGCCTCGGGCTCGGCGACGCTGAGCCCTGAAGGCCGCGCCTCGCTGGATCCGATCGCCGACGCCATCGTCCAGCTCACCGATGAGATTCCCTCCGATCTCGACTGGGTGCTGCGCGTGGACGGACATACAGACCCGATCCCGCCGGGCCCGAGCATTCCGTTCGCGAGCAATTGGGAACTCTCAACCGCGCGCTCCCTGTCGGTGATCGAATATCTGATCGACCAGGGCGTCCCGCCGCGGCGCCTTCTGGCCGCGGGCTTCGGTGACAACTATCCGATCGCCGAGGGGCGCACTGCCGAAGCGAACGCCCGCAACCGCCGCATCGAGCTGAAGCTCACCGATCGGTAGCCGGCGTTTCGCATAAGACCAAAAAAAAGCGGCGGCCGTTTCCGGCCGCCGCGTCAGGTGAGGAAGGCGGTGCGCCTATTCGGCCGGCGCGTGGCTCACATGGGCGTGGCCTGAGGGGATGCGGATCTCCTCGACCATGTCCTGCACCTCCTGGGGCGGGGCCTTGGTGGCCAGCGCCGTGACGACCGCCACGGTGAAGGCGACCGCCATGCCGATCGCGCCGAAGCCTTCGGGGCTGACCCCGAGGAACCACTGGTCGGCGGTTCCGGCCGCGAAGCTCGGCAGCAGGCCGAACACCCCCAGAAGGAAGGCGAGCACGCCCGCACCGGCGACCGCCAGCATGGGCCGTGTGTCGCTCTCGCTTCTGAGGCCGAAGTGCAGGATCGTCATCACCGCGGCGATCAGCAGCGCACAGGCCGCCAGCACGCCGGAGGAGAAGCCGATCTTGAAGTGCACGATATAGGCGGCCGTGACCGTGAGACCCACGCTCATGCCCGCGATCGCGCCTTCCTTGTTCATGCGCTTCCAGAAGATCCCGAGGAAGATCACCGGGAAGAAGCTGGCCGCGCCGAGCCCGAAGGCGAAGGCCACCACCGCCGCCACGAAGCCGGGCGGGTGGATGCCGGCGTAGATCGCCACCAGCACCGCGCCGACGGCGGCGAAGCGGGCCACCAGCAGCTCCTGGGTGTCGGACATGTTCTTGAACAAGACCTTCCGGCACAGATCATGACTGACCGCGGAGCTGATCACCATCAAGAGCCCCGCCGCGGTGGACAGCGCGGCGGCGAGACCGCCCGCGACCACCAGGCCGATCACCCAGCCGGGCAGATTGCCGATCTCGGGATTGGCCAGCACGAAGATGTCGCGGTCCAGCGTGGTGACCTCGTTGGCCGCCTCGTCGGCGCGGTACTGGATCCGGCCGTCGCCGTTCTTGTCGGTGAAGCCCAGGAGCCCGGTGCGCTCCCAGTTGTAGAACCATTGCGGCGTTCCGCCTTCACCCTGTTCGGCGGCCCGGGCTTCGCCCCGGCGCACGTCGACGGAGTATTCGCTCTCGTTGACGGTCTCGATGAAGTTCGAGCGCGCGAACACGGCCACGGCGGGCGCGGTGGTGTACAGGATGGCGATGAAGATCAGCGCCCAGCCGGCGGACTTCCGCGCATCCGACGCCTTGGGCACGGTGAAGAAGCGGATGATCACGTGCGGCAGGCCCGCCGTGCCCACCATCAGCGCCAGCGTGATGCAGAACACGTCGATCATCGCCTTCTGGCCCTGCAGATAGGACGTGAACCCCAGATCGGTCAGCGTCCGGTCGAGATTGACCAGCAGGGGCGTGCCGTCGGCGGTGTTGCCGATGAAGCCCAGCTGCGGGATCGGCGTGCCGGTGATCTGCAGGCTCAGGAAGATCGCCGGAACGGTGAAGGCGAAGATCAGCACGCAGTACTGCGCGACCTGGGTGTAGGTCACGCCCTTCATCCCGCCGAGCACGGCGTAGAACAGCACGATGATCGCCCCGATGATCACCCCGAGCTCGATATCGACCCCGAGAAAGTTCGAGAACGCGATGCCCGTGCCGCGCATCTGCCCGGCGATATAGGTGAAGGAGATGAACAGCGCGCAGATCACCGCGACGATGCGGGCGGCCTGGCTGTAATACCGGTCGCCGACGAAGTCGGGCACGGTGAACTTGCCGAATTTCCTCAGATAGGGCGCGAGCAGCAGCGCCAGCAGCACGTAGCCGCCGGTCCAGCCCATCAGGAAGACCGAGCCGTCATAGCCCATGAAGGCGATGAGGCCGGCCATGGACAGAAAGCTCGCCGCGCTCATCCAGTCCGCGGCGGTGGCCATGCCGTTGAAGACCGGATGCACGTCGTGCCCGGCCACGTAGAAATCGTTGGTGGTCGACGCGCGGGCCCAGACGGCGATGCCGATATAAAGCCCGAACGTCGTGATGACGAAAAACGCGGTCCAGAACAGCGTCGTGGACATGCCGAAAATGGTCGGTTCCATGGCTGAGCCCTCCCTAGCCTTCGTCGTCGTCGACGTCGTACTTGCGCTCGATGCGGTGCATCACGGCGGAGTACACGAAGATCAGGATCACGAAGACGTAGATCGCGCCCTGCTGGGCGAACCAGAACCCCAGCGGCGCGCCGCCGATGGACCACTGGTCCAGAAAATCGCGGAACAGGATGCCCGCGCCGAACGAGACCGCGAACCAGATCGACAGAAGGATCGCCATCAAAGCGAGGTTTTCCTTCCAGTATTTCTGGAACTGGGTTTCGGTGATGTCGTGGTCGCCGGCGACCGTCCCCGGCCGTCCGTGCGTGTCTGAGCTCGCCATGGTGCGTCTCCTCCCGATGCGCCGGGTTTTCCCGGACTGGCGGAGACGATGACAGGTTCAAGCCGCCGAGGTGAGCCCGACCTTGGTCGGAGAGGGGGGAGGCGAGGGGCGAGACCGCCCTTACACCCCCTCGAACCCGCCGGCTTCGCGCCGCTTCACGTGAAACACGTCCGCGAGGATGGCGTCTGTCAGCGCTTCGCTCGCCGGGGCGTCGGTGATCAGGCGGCCCTCGTCGAGCACCACGATACGGTCGGCGAAGCGCTCGGCGAGGGCCAGGTCATGGAGCGCGGCGAGCACCGCTGCACCGCTTTCCGCCTCGGCCCTGAGGACCGCCATGGCGTCGAGCTGGTGGCGCGGGTCGAGCGCCGCGCCGGGCTCGTCGGCGAGCAGGAGCGGGGCTTCGGCGGCGAGCGCGCGCGCCAGATGCAGCCTGGCCCGCTCCCCGCCCGACAGCGCCGTGACAGGGCGGTCCTTCAGATGGGCCGCGTCGGCGCGCGACAGGGCGCGATCGACCGCGGTACGGTCTTCTTCGGACAGGCGCGCATAGGCCCGGCCCCCGCCCCAGGCGAACCGGCCCAGGGCTGCGAGATCGGCGCCGGTGATCGACCAGGCGGCGGTCTTGTCCTGCGGCAGCCAGGCCGCGCGCCGGGCGCGTTCCGCCGGGCCGAGGCGGGAGAGCGGCGTTCCGCCGAGCTCGACCTCGCCGGTGGAAGGCATAAGCCCCAGCGCCGCCTTGATGAGGGTGGACTTGCCTGCACCATTCGGGCCGACCAGCGCTGTGAACCGGCCGGGGACCAGAAGCAGGTCGACGCCGGACAGGATCTGTCGGCCCTCCAGCCTCACGCCGGCGCCGCGCAGGGCGAGGGCTGGGCGTTCGCTCATCGTCCGATCCTCGCGCTGGTCGCGGCGATCCAGACGAAGGCCGGCGCGCCGATAAGCGCGGCCGCGACCCCCAGGCGCAGCTCCTGATCGAGCGGGGCGAGCCTGAGCGCGGTGTCGGCGGCGGCGAGGATCAGCCCGCCCAGAAGCGCACTGGGCAGCACCAGCCGCGCCGGGTCATGGCTGACGAACGGGCGCAGCAGGTGCGGCGCGACGATGCCGACAAAGCCGATCACGCCCGCCACCGCCACCGAAGCGCCGGTCAGCAACGCCGCGCCGGACGCCGCGAGAAGACGCAGCCGTTTCACGTCGAGCCCGATAGACGCTGCGGCCTCTTCGCCCAGCGTCAGAGCCCTCAGCCCCGGCGCGGCCAGCGCGCAGAGCCCGGCGCCGGCGATCCAGAAAGGCGCGGCGAAAGCGAGGTCGGGGAAGGAGCGGTTGGCGACCGAGCCCAGCATCCAGGTGATCATGTCAGACAGGGCGAACGGGTTGGGCGCGAGATTGATCGCAAGCGCGGCGAGCGCCCCGGCGAAGCTTGAAATCCCCACCCCCACCAGCACGAGCTGGACCGCGCTGACCCGGCCCGCCCCGGCGATCACCAGTAGCGCCGTCGCCAGAAGCGCGAAGACGATGGCGAAGGCGGGCACGGCGATCGCGCTCATCGCAGCGAAGCCGAAATAGATCGCGATCACTGCGCCGAGGGACGCGCTGGCCGACACCCCCAGCACGCCGGGATCGGCGAGCGGGTTTCGAAGAAGGCCCTGCAGCACCGCGCCTGACGCGCCCAGCGCCGCACCGGTGAGGAAGGCGGCGAGCGTGCGCGCGATGCGGATCTCCCACACGATGGCGCGCGCCTCGGCGTCCGCGCCGCCGATGAGCGCGGCGAGCGCCTCGCCTGCGGGCAGAGGCCCGGTGCCCAGCGCCGCAGCCAGGATGAGTACGGCGAGGCTTGCGAGCGCGAGCGCGATGTTGAGTGGCGCGCTCATCGCCCGCCGCCTTCCTGTTTGCGCGCCGGCGGACGGCCGGCCGTGCGGGCGTAGATGGCGTTCGCGCCGCGCCGGGCTTCCAGAGCGGCGTCGGCGAGGAACCAGGCGCCGCAGGTGGTCTTCGCGCCGTCTATGGTGACCGACGGCGTTTCGCCGATGAGGCGCCGGAAGACCGGATGGCGGGACACCGACCAGCTGTCGCGCGCGGCGGCGTCCTCATCGAAAAAGGCGGCGATCACGAGATCGGGTTCCTGTGCGGCCAGCCGTTCGAGCGGGAGGGTTCGCCAGCCCGCAGCGCCGCCCGCAGCGCCGGCGTTGTCGAAATTCGCCGCCTCGAGCAGTTCAGCCACGAGCGTGCCCGATCCGGTGGTCGCGCCCGACGGGGTGAGGTAGAGCGCGCTCAGGCGCGGTCCGTTCGCCGCTTCGGCCAGCTTGGTGTCCATCTCCGCGATCAGCGCTTCGCCGCGTTCGGGATGTCCCAGCGCTGCGGCGGTCCTGCGGATGCTGGCGCGAACCCCGTCGAAATCGCCCGCCCAGCCCAGATCGAAGACTTCGACCCCGAACCGGTCATAGAGCGCCCGGGCGCGCGCATCCCCGCCATAGCTGCGGATCACGAGGTCCGGACCAAGGGCGAGCACGTCCTCGGCCGCGTCGCGCACCTGTTGGTGGCCCTCGGCTTGATCGCGCAGGACAGAATGGACGTCGTCGGCCTGCACCGAGACGCCGAGGATCTGCTCGGGATCGGCGAGAGCGAGGACGAACTGATCGGCGCAGTAATCCAGCGACACCACACGGGGGTGGTCCCCGGCGGCCGCAGCCGCCGGGGTGAGCGTCAGAAGAAGGGCGAGCGCCGCCCTCACGGCGCCCAGCGCACGCCCACCGTCACCGCGCGCGGCGGCGCGGCGAAGGCGGCGGGTTCTTCGTAGGTTTCGTCGAACAGATTCTTCGCCGAGACGAACAAGGTCGCCTCGCGCCACAGATCGAGCGTACCGGTCAGATCGACGGTCTCGTAGCTCGGGACGGTCCCGCTGCTGCTGACGAAAAAGCCCGCATCGTCATAGGTGACGTCTTGCCGCGCGCCGACATGGCGGTAGCGCAGCGACACGGTGGCGATGTCGATCAGCCGCCAGATCGCGCGTGCAGACCAGCTGGTCTCGGGCCGCCTGAGCAGCCGCGCGCCGGTGTCGGCGTTCGCCGCATCGGTATGGGTATAGTCTGCGGAGAGGGTGAGCGCCTCGACCGGCGCCCACTCCGCCCAGGCTTCCCAGCCGGACAGGTCGGCGCGGCCGATATTGCGGTTCGTGCCGGTGAAAGTGGTGAAATCGAAGACGTTCTCGATGAGGTTCTCCACCTCGCCGTCATACCACACTGCACCGAAGCTGAGGCTTTCCAGCGCCGTGTCGAAGCCGATCTCGACGCTTTCGCCTTCCTCGGGGCGCAGATCGGGGTTCGCAACGACGAAGAGTGAGCTGGCGAAGCGTTCAGACAGGCTCGGCGCCTTGAAGCTCGTCCCCCAGCTCGCGCGCAGGCGGGTGTTGAGGGCGGGAAGCGCGTAGACGGCGCCGAGATTGCCCGTCGTTTCAGTCCCGAACGCCTCGTAATCGTCCAGCCGCACCGAACCGGTCAGCGACAGCGCTTCGGTCACGGCGTACTGGCCGGCGAGGAACACCGATGCGGCGTCCTCGCTGACCGACAGGGCGTTGTTGAACGCGGTGTCGGTGTCGATCGAGTCCGTCCAGGCCTCCGCGCCGAAGCTGACGAGAAGATCGGGCCGGGCGCGCCATTCGCCGGTCGCCTTTGCAAAATCACGCTCGCCGTCATAACGGTCTGTGACCGAAGCGCCGTCGAGGCTTTCAAGATCGGTGCTCACCCGGCCGATGCGCAGCCGGCCGCTCAGCGTCTCGCTCGCCTTCACGGTCAGGCCCAGAGCGGCGAGTGTGAGCGTGTCTTCGGTCCTGAGATCGGGATCGTCGGCGCGCTGCGCGCCGCTGGTCCCGCCCGAGAACGTGTCGAATTCGGCTTCGCTCGACCGGATGCGGTAAAGCACGTCGAGAACCACCCGGCTCGTCAGATCGACCGAACCGTTCGCGATGAGACCCGCCATTTCAGCCCCGTCAGGATCGCCGGTGGTCGTGGACATGCGCGCCGGCGTCACGTCGTACCCGTCGCTGTCGAGCGCTTCGATGCTGATCACGCCGCGCGCACGCTCCCCCGCCCAGCCTGCGCCGGCGAGGCCGCGCAGGGTTGAAAATTCACCAAACGAGGCCGCGGCGAAGGGCTCGAACCCGGCTTCGGGCGCTGTGCGGGGCAGGATGTTGACCACGCCGCCGACGGCGTCAGACCCGTAAAGCGAAGACAGAGGCCCGCGCACGATCTCGATCCGGCCGGCGTCGCCCAGAAGATCGGAGCCGAAATTGAACGCGCCCGAGGCCGAACTCGGGTCGTTGATCCTTATGCCGTCATAAAGCGCGAGCGTGTGGTCTGAATTGCCGCCGCGCACGAACACGCTGGTCAGCGAGCCCGCCGGGCCGGACTGAACGGCCTGAACGCCCGGCGCGGTGTCCAGCGCGTCGGCCAGGGTGGCCAGGCCTTCAAGCGCGATGTCCTGGCGGTCGATCGTGTCGATCGAGATCGGCAGGGCGTCTTTTTGCGTCTCGGCCCTCAGCCCCGTCACGACGATGGCGTCTTCGGGCGCGGGTTGTCGGGCGTCGGTGTCGCCGGCGAGCAGCGCGGCGGCGATGAGGATGGCGGTCATGTGTCTTCCCGTCGGTGGCGCACGCGGCCGCAGCGCACGCCGTGATGCGACAGGGCGCTCCGCCATAACGGCGGCGCGGTCCGCGCCCGTCTGGCGTCGCTGCTGACGGAAAAGACTTCCCGCGTCCGGCCGGCGTAATCCCGCGCCGCGAACGAGCGACCGCGACGGCAGGTCTCCTGGCTCGCAGATCGCCGCTTCGCGCCGCCTTCCCGGATCGTCTGACCCAGTGGCTTACCGGCGCCAAGCTCCCTGCTCACAGTAGCGGGCACTGCTCCGGGCTCGGGATCGCTCCCTCACCGGATTCCCTCTTCGCTCCCTTGCGGGAGAACCGTCGCGTCCGGCAGGGATAATCCCGCACGGGTTTTGGGTCAATCAGACCCGAAACGAAAACGGCCGGCCCCGAGAGGGAGCCGGCCGTTTGAGAGAAAGCCTGGAGGGAGACCCGATCAGGTGTTCATCGAGTCGAAGAAGTCCGAATTGGTCTTCGTTTCCTTGAGCTTGCCCAGCAGGAACTCGATCGCGTCCTGGGTGCCCATTGGGTTGAGGATGCGGCGCAGCACGTAGGTCTTCTGAAGATCGACGCGCGGGACCAGCAGCTCCTCTTTCCGGGTGCCGGACTTGAGGATGTCGATGGCCGGGAAGACGCGCTTGTCAGCGACTTTCCGGTCAAGGACGATCTCGGAATTGCCCGTGCCCTTGAACTCTTCGAAGATCACCTCGTCCATGCGCGAGCCGGTGTCGATCAGCGCGGTGGCGATGATGGTCAGCGAGCCGCCCTCCTCGATGTTCCGCGCCGCGCCGAAGAAGCGCTTGGGCCGCTGCAGGGCGTTGGCGTCCACACCGCCGGTCAGCACCTTGCCGGAGCTGGGGACCACCGTGTTGTAGGCGCGGCCCAGTCGCGTGATCGAATCGAGCAGGATCACGACGTCGCGCTTGTGCTCGACCAGGCGCTTGGCCTTCTCGATCACCATTTCGGCGACCTGGACGTGGCGGGTGGCCGGTTCGTCGAAGGTCGAGGCGACGACCTCGCCCTTCACCGTGCGCTGCATGTCGGTGACTTCCTCGGGGCGCTCGTCGATGAGCAGCACCATGAGGTAGCTGTCGGGATGGTTGGTCTCGATCGCGTGCGCGATGTTCTGCATCAGCACGGTCTTGCCGGTGCGCGGCGGCGCGACGATCAGCGCGCGCTGGCCCTTGCCCAGCGGGGCGACGATGTCGATCACCCGGCCCGACCGGTCCTTCTTGGTCGGATCTGGCAGCTCCATGTGGAAGCGGTCGTCGGGATAGAGCGGCGTGAGATTGTCGAAATGGACCTTGTGGCGCGCCTGCTCGGGGTTCTCGAAATTGATCGCGCTGACCTTGAGGAGCGCGAAATAGCGCTCGGCGTCGCGCGGGGCGCGGATTTCGCCCTCGACCGTGTCGCCTGTGCGCAGGCCGAATTTCCGGATCTGGCTGGGCGAGACGTAGATGTCGTCGGGACCGGGCAGGTAGTTGGATTCCGGCGCGCGCAGGAAGCCGAACCCGTCCTGCAGCACTTCCAGCGTCCCGCCGCCGTAGATCTCCGCGCCCTCGTCGGCGAGCGCCTTGAGGATGGCGAACATCATGCCCTGCTTGCGCAAGCTGGCCGCGTTCTCGATGTCGAGCTCCTCGGCCAGCTGAACCAGCTCGGCCGGGCTCTTTTCCTTCAGCTCCTGCAGCGACATGCGCTGATCGGCGCGCGCGCCGGAGCGCGGTTCGTCGCCGGACGGGTCCTGATCGTAAGTGTCGTCGTTCATGTCGGTCTCGAGCATCGGTGTTCGCTGGAAAGACAGGCGCGGATCGCGCCGCAAGAAACGCGCCGGAAATGGCGCGCGCGAGCGGTCGGGGTCCGGACGCCTGGACCGCGCGATCAAACAGGGGTGCGCGGCGGGCTATGGTTTCGATTGAGCGTCCCGGCGCGCGAAGGGGCGCGGCTGGAACTAAAAGGAGGGATTCCTCGAAAGGGGAATTGCCTGAAGTGTTGACACGTTCAGGCCCGGCGGTCAAGCCGCAGCGCCTTAAGGCGGGCGATTAAAACGGTTTAACGATCGCCAGGACCACGATCACGATCGCCGCGATGGCGGGGATTTCGTTCATGATCCGCCAGAATTTCTCGCTCCGGGGCCGCTCGCCGCGGGCGAATTTCTTCGCGCTCGCGGCATAGAAGCCGTGCACGCCCGACAGCGCCAGCACCAGAAGAAGCTTCAGGTGAAACCAGCCCGAGGTCCACAGCGAGGCGTTCGAGATCAGCATGACGATCGCCAAGAGCCAGACCGCGATCAGCGCCGGGTTGAGGATGATCTTGAGAAGGTTGCCTTCCTGGGTCAGCAGCGCCTTTTCAAGCTCGCCGTCGGCTTCGGCCTGGTGGTGATAGACGAACAGGCGCGGCAGGTAGAGCATGCCAGCCATCCAGAAGATCACCGCGGCCACGTGAAGGGCCTTGATGGTCAGGTAGGCGTAGCCGCCGGGAAGCACGAAATCGATCATGCCGCTTTGTCGCGCGGCTCGGCGGCGTCGGCAAGCCCCGCCTCGCGGCACGGGCAACGGCCGAATTCCGCCGGGCAGACCGGCGTGCCGGCGGGCGGCTTGAGACCCGTCGGGCCTTCGAGCGCGCCGCGCACGAGCGTCTTCAGCGCCTCGACATAGGCCGGCCGGGCGCCCAGCGCCGGCACGCGGGCGTAGGTCTCGCAGCCCTGCTCCTCGGCGAGTTCGAGATACTCCTCGTCGAGCTCGACCAGGGTTTCGATATGTTCCGAGACGAAGGCGATAGGCGAGAGCACGATCGCCTTGCCGTCCTCGCACGCCCGCTCGATCGCCTCTTCGGTGGACGGGCCGATCCATTTCAGCGGACCGACGCGGGACTGGTAGCAGACCTCGTGGTTTTTCAGGTGCTCGGGCAGGCGGGCGACCACCGCCTCGACCGTGCGCTCGACCTGCCATTGATAGCTGTCGCCGCGCTTGACCGTGATCTCGGGCAGGCCGTGAGCGGAGAACAGCACCCGGGCGTTATCGGGCCGGCCGGCCTCTTCCCAGGTCTCCTCGATCAGCTCGGCGTGGGCGCGGATGAAATCGGGCTCGGTGGGATAGCAGCACACCGTGCGCGCCTCAGGCCCGCCCGCGTCGCGCCAGGCTTTCAGAGAGCTCGCCGTGGTCGTGGTGGAAAACTGCGGGTAGAGCGGCAGCAGGACGATCTCGTCAGGCTTCCAGGCTTTCACCTCCCTGACCGCCTCGGAGACGAAAGGATGCCAGTAACGCATGGCGAGAAAGCAGCGATGCTCGTCGTCCGGGCTCGCCGCATCGAGCGCCTCGGTCAGCGCAGCGGCCTGTTTTTCCGTTTCGGGAACCAGAGGCGAGCCGCCGCCCATCTTCTCGTAATTCGCCGTGGCTTCCTTGGTGCGCGTGGTCGAAATCAGCCAGGCGAGAAATTCGCGCACCGGGCCGGGCGCGGCGATGATGGCGGGATCGCGGAAGAGATTCCTGAGGAAGGGACGCACGCTCTCGGGCCGGTCGGGACCGCCCAGATTGAACAATACGACCGCGACACGCCGTCCCATACCCTGCTCCTAGCTCGAACCCGACCGCACGCGCGCGATCAGTTGCGCGACGTTTTCCGGCGGCGTGGAAAGATGGATTCCGTGTCCGAGGTTGAAGACATAGGGCCGCCCGCTCCAGACGGAAAGCAGGCGGTCGATTTCATTGTCCAGCGCGGCGCCGCCCGCGAGCAGCAGGGCGGGATCGAGCTGGCCCTGAACCGGCATGCCGGCAGGCAGGTTCGCCGCCGCCCATTCGCTGTCCATGCCGTGATCGATCGCGATCGCGTCCACCCCGGCCTCGCGGGCGTAGCGGACGGCCTGCGGGCCTGCGCCCTTGGGAAAACCGATGACGGGAACCTCGATGCCGTCAGCGCGCAGCCGCTCGACGATGCGCCGGGTCGGCCGGATCACCACCCGGTCGAACAGCGGGTCGGGAAGCCCGTCCGCCCAGGAATCGAACAGCTTCAGCGCGTCCGCACCCGCGCGGACCTGATCGGCGAGATAGACCGCGCTCGCGTCCGCGATCACGTCCAGAAGCGCGTCGAAGCGCTCGGGCTCGGACCAGGCGAAGGCGCGCGGGCCCAGCCGGTCTTTCGAGCCGCCGCCCTCGATCATGTAGGTCGCGACCGTCCAGGGCGATCCCGCAAACCCGATCAGCGAGCAGGTGTCGGGAATGCCGGCGCGGACCTTCGCGATGGTTTCGCTGACCGGCGCGAGGACGTTCCGGGCCCGGTCGGTGTCCAGCCGGTCCTGGATCTCCTTGGTGAGCGGTTCGAGCTTGGGCCCTTCGCCCTTTTCAAACCACACCTTCTGACCGAGGCCGTAGGGGATAAGCAGAATGTCGGCGAACACGATCGAGGCGTCGAACCCGTAGCGCCGGATCGGCTGCAGGGTGACTTCGGCGGCCGCTTTGGGATTGAGGCAGAACGCGATGAAGTCGGGCTGCTGGGCGCGAACCTCGCGATATTCGGGCAGGTACCGGCCCGCCTGGCGCATCAGCCAGATCGGGGGCGGGGAGACGGTCTCGCCCGCCAGGGCTCTCAAAAAGGGTCTGTCTGAACGCATGCCCGCCTCGCCTTTCGATCTTACGGCCGCCCGGCGAAGCACGATCATCCCCGCCAGACCCCTCGCCTCTTACCTTTCTTTTCTCTGAAAGGAAAAGAGAAGGAGGAAGAAGGGGGCCGGGCAGCGTGGAAAACCTGGCCGATCCACACCGGCGCCGGATTCCCACACCCTGTGAAAACCGGTTTTCCGCCTGATCCGGGAGGCTGTCGAAATCCGCATCGTTAACCCGCCGGTAACCATGATTAAGCATGTCTTAACGGGGCGGGCGGGCGCCGGGCGCGCCGTGGAAAACGCCGGGAAAGGCGCCGGGCCGTCCTCGCACCGTTCACAGGCTGGATTTTTCACAAGGCCGATCGGGCCGGTCGGGGGAGGACCGGGCGCCGTCCGGGCGCCGTTCGCGGCATCGCCCGAGATATCCCCGGCTGCGGGCCGGGCCGTGGACAAACAGCCGGTTTGTGCACAGGTTGGGGCGGACGAATCTCAGGACGCTTTCATGGCAGACGACACGCCCCAGGCCGCGGTTCATTTCCACGTGCACATGATCTCGGACTCCACCGGCGAAACGCTGATGGAGGTCATGCACGCCTCGGTCGCCCAGTTCGAGAACGTGGCGCCGATCGAGCATCTGTTCGCGCTTGTCCGCTCGCCGCGCCAGCTCGAACGCGCGCTCGCCCATATCGAGGCCTATCCGGGCATCGTGATGTACACGCTGGTCAATTCCGACCTGCGCCGCCAGCTCGAGGATTGCTGCGCCAGGCTGAACATGCCCGCCATCGCCGTGCTCGACCCGATCCAGGCCACGCTGAGCGCCTATCTGGGCGCGTCCATGCGCGGCAAGGCGGGCGCCCAGCGGGTTCTGGACGCCGATTACTATCGGCGCATCGAGGCGATGAACTATTCCATGGCCCATGACGACGGGGCCGGGGACGACTACGCCAGCGCCGACGTGATCCTTCTGGGGATTTCGCGCACCTCGAAAACCCCGACCAGCGTCTATCTCGGCCATCGCGGTATCCGCACCGCGAACATTCCGATCGTGCCCGGCGCGCCTTTGCCTGAAGAGATCTTCAAGCTGAAAAAGCCGCTGATCGTCGGGCTGACCGCGACGCCCGAGCGTATCGTGCAGATCCGCAGAAACCGGCTTCTCAATCTCAACGAGGACCGGACGACCGATTACGTGGAGGAGGACCGGGTGCGCGAGGAGATCGTCTATGCCAAGCGGCTGTTCGGTCGGCAGGGCTGGCCGACCATCGACGTGACCCGCCGCTCGATCGAGGAAACCGCGGCGAAGGTGATCAATCTGCTCAACGAACACAGGGGGCAGGCGTGACCGATACGATCGTTCTGGCCTCGGGCTCGGCCTCGCGCCGCGCCTTGCTTGAAAACGCCGGCGTGCCGTTCGAGGTCGATCCCGCAGACGTCGACGAGGACGCGGTCAAGGCGCAGTTCGGCGGCGCGCCAGGCGAGCTCGCTATGCATCTGGCCGAGGAAAAGGCCCTGGCGGTCTCCCGCCGGCGCTCGGGCCTGGTGATCGGCGCTGATCAGGTGCTCGAATTCGACGGCCGGGCCTACGACAAGGCGAAGGACGCCGCCGAGGCACGCAGCCGTCTGGACATGCTCAGCGGAAAAACCCACTGGCTGAAGGGCGGGATCGCCTTTGCGCGCGACGGCGAGATCGTCTGGCGGCATCCCTCGGCCTGCAAGATGGTGATGCGGGAGATCTCGCCCGCGTTTCTGGACCGCTACATGAACGTGGCGGGCGATATCCTCACAAAGGGCGTGGGCGCGTACGCCTTCGAGGGGCTCGGGGTGCAGCTTTTCGAGCGTGTGGAGGGCAGCTTCTTCGCCGTGCTGGGCCTCGATCTGCTGCCCACGCTCGCCGAGCTGCGCCGCCAGGGGGCGCTCGCCGCGTGACCGGCAGACCAACATTCGCCGCGGTCGCAGGCTGGCCGGCCGCCCATTCGCTGAGCCCGGCCATGATGACCGCCTGGCTGGAAGACGCCGGGATCGAGGGCCGGTACGGCGTTCTGGAAATCCCGCCCGAACGTTTCGCCGACACTGTCAGGCTCGCCGCGGAAATCGGCATGGCGGGGCTGAACGTCACCGTGCCTCACAAGATCGCCGCGCTCAGCCTCGCCGACGAAGTGACCGACGCGGCGCGCGCCGTGGGCGCGGCGAATCTGCTGACCTTCGAAACCGGCGGGCGGATCAGGGCGGACAACACAGACATCGCCGGGATAGAAGCGGCCCTGGCCGAAGACCCGGGCGGGCCGGCGGTCGTGGTCGGCGCGGGCGGGGCGGCGCGGGCGGCGCTGTATCACCTCTCGCGTCAGTCCCGCGAGGTGCGGATCGTGAACCGGACCGTCGACAAGGCCCAGGCTCTGGCCGCTGAATTCGGTCTCGATGCGCGCGTGATGATGAAGGCCGGGTCCTCCATGATGGAAGGCGCAGGTCTGGTGATCAATGCGACGACGCTGGGCATGGCCGGGCAGCCCGATCTGTCCCCGGATCTGTCCCCCTGTGCGCCGGAGGCTCTGGTCTTCGACATGGTCTACGCCCCGCTTGAAACCCCGCTGCTTGCGAGCGCCCGCCGCGCAGGGCTCAGGACCGCGGACGGCCTCACCATGCTGATCGGCCAGGCGGTTCCCTCCTTCGAGGCGTTCTTCGGCGTAAGGCCGCCCGGGACCGGCCGGGTCAGGGCGCTGCTCGAAGCCCGGCTTGAGGCGCGCTCATGATCGTGGTGGGGCTCACAGGCTCGATCGGCATGGGCAAGTCGACCACGGCGCAGCTCTTCGCCGAGGAAGGCGCGGCCGTGTTCGACGCCGACGCCGCGGTGGCCGAGCTCTACGGGCCGGGCGGGGCCGCACTAGCGCCGATAGAGGCGATCTTCCCCGGCTGCACCGGGCCTGACGGCGTGGACCGCGCGAAGCTCAGCGCGGCGCTTCAGGCCGATCCGTCGGGGTTTCAGCGCCTTGAAGCGGTCGTCCATCCGCTGGTCGGTCAGGCGCGGAAGGCCTTTTTCGCCGAGGCTGAAAAAGCCGGCGTGGAGATCGTGATCCTCGACGTGCCCTTGCTGTTCGAGACCGGTCAGGCGGACGCGGTGGACGCGGTCGTCGTGGTCAGCGCTGACGAAGCTGTGCAAAAGGCCCGCGTCCTGCAGCGGCCGGGGATGAGCGAAGACAAGCTCGCCGCCATACTGGCCCGCCAGACGCCCGATTCGGAAAAGCGCGCGCGCGCCGATTTCGTGATCACGACCGATGGCGGGATCGAAGACGCCCGCGCTCAGGTCCGGGCCGTGCTCACAGCGCTGAAGGACGCCCGGTGATGAGCGGACGCAAGATCATCTTCGACACCGAGACCACCGGCTTCGAGGCTCGCGGCGGGGACCGGGTGACCGAGATCGGCTGCGTCGAGGTGATCGATTTCATCCCGACCGGCAAGGAGTTGAGGATCCTCGTCAATCCCGAGCGCGACATCCCCGCCGAAGTCACCGAGGTGACCGGGCACACCTGGGAGATGCTCAAGGACGAGCCCAAATTCGCCGAGATCGCCGATCGCTTCCTGGAGTTCGTGGGCGAAGCCGATCTGGTCGCTCATAACGCCGGGTTCGACATGGGCTTCATCAATATGGAGCTCGAACGCTGCGGCCGCCCGGTCATCGCCGAGAGCCGCTTCATCGACACTGCGGCGATGGCGCGCAAGAAATTCCCCGGCGCGCCGGCCAGCCTCGACGCGCTCTGCAAGCGCTTTGATATTTCGCTGGAAAGCCGGACCAAGCACGGCGCGCTGATCGACGCCTATCTGCTGGCCGAAGTCTATCTCGAGCTCAATGGCGGCCGCGAGCAGCGCTTCGGCTTCATCGCCCAGCCCGGTTCGAGGCAGACCGTGGTCTATCCCCCGAGAAAGCCGCGCCCGTCCCCGCTCGCCGAGCGGGTGACCGAAAAGGAACGGGCCGCCCACGCCGCCTTCATCGGCGAAATGAGCGACCCGGTCTGGGAAACCGCGGGCCTTCTGAAACCCGCCGCAAAATAAGCGCTTAGGCGTTGCCCGCAGGCTGACCGCCCTCGCTCGCGGCCTGCTGGCGCGCCAGCTGCTGGCGATAAAGCGCAGCAAAATCAACCGGTTCGAGCATCAAGGGCGGGAAGCCCCCGTCCCGCGTCGCATCCGCCAGGATCCGGCGGGCGAACGGGAAGATGATCCGCGGGCATTCGATCAGCAGGAACGCTTCACGGGCGCGATCATCGACGTTCTGGATCTGGAACAGACCGCCATAGGTCAGCTCTGCGATGAAGACCGGCTTGTCTTCACGGCTCGCCTTGGCCGCCATCAGCAGCTCGACCTCGTAGGTGTCCTCGCCCAGGCTGCGCGCGCGCACGTCGACGCTGAGATCGATCGCCGGCTGGCCGCCGCCGCGCAGGGACTCCGGCGCGTTCGGGTTTTCGAAGGACAGATCCTTCACATACTGGCCCATCACGCGGATGGACGGCATCTGGGGCTGTTCGCCGCCCTGCGGCGGAACGGGCGCGTCGGTCATGGTTTTCAAGTCTCTCGGCTGAACGCGTGGCGCGATAGGCCGCGCTGGAAAAGCGGCGGCCGGGCTCGTTTTACGAGGGGCGCGCGTAGCACTTCCCCGCCCGCCCGGCAAGCGCAGGGCGGGTGACGGGGCGGACGTCAGCGCCTATATCAGAGGTTCGAAAACCGCCGACGCCAGTCAGGACGCGCCGACGCCATGGATATTCTGCAGATCCTCTTCTTTTCCGGTCTCGCCGTGTTTCTCGCGGTCAGGCTCTACATGGCGCTGGGCAAGCCGACCGGCCGCACCCATGAAGATCACATGCGCGAACAGCGCGAGCGCGCCGCGGCCAATGCGCCGGCCGGCCCTGTCGCTGCGCCGGTCGCCGAGCCCGCCCCCGCGCCGAGCTATGCCGGCCCGGCCGGCGAAGGGCTGGGGCAGATCGCGCGCGCGGATCGCAATTTCGATCCCGACACCTTCGTCAAAGGCGCCAGGGCTGCCTATGAGATGATCGTCACCGCCTACGCCAAAGGCGATCGGGACGCGCTGCGCCGGCTTCTGAGCGAGCGCGTCATGGGCGCCTACGATCAGACGATCTCCGAGCGCGAAGCGGCGGGCCAGACCATGGTCACCGAGGTCGAGCGCATCAAGCGGGCCGAGATCGTTGAAGCTTCTCTTAACGATAACCGGGCCAGGGTGCGGGTGGCCTTCAGCGCGGAGCTCGCCAGCGAAGTGCGTGATCCCGAGGGCCGGGCGGTGCAGGGCGACCTGAACACGCTCAGGACCGTCGACGAGATCTGGAGCTTCGAGCGTGACGTCTCTTCCGAAGACCCCAACTGGAAGCTCGCCGGGGTCAAGCCGGCCTAGCCTCGCCGCCCTTCTCGCGCTGCTGCTCGCCGCTTGCGCGGGCGGGCCTGACGCGCCGCCTCCCGCCGCTCCGCCGCCGTCCCGGCCGGCCGCAGAGCCGCGCATCGAAACGCCCCGTGCGCCAGAGCCGGTGCTTCCGCGCCGCGCCGCGCCCCTGTCCTTCAGCGAGGTCGCAGGCTGGCGCGCCGCCGATCCCCGTCCTGCGCTCGCCGCTTTTTCCGAAAGCTGCGCGCGGATCGAGGCCCTGCCCGATCACGAACCGATGAACCCGCGCGCGCCCTATGCGGGAACGGCCGGCGACTGGCGCGGCGCCTGCCTTCAGGCGGCGATGATCAACGCCGGCGCGCCGACCGCCGAACAGGCCCGCGCCTTCTTCGAACGCAATTTCGCACCCGTGAGACTGGCTGAAACCGGGCGGCTGACCGGGTATTACGAGCCTTACGTCGAGGTGCGCTCGCGGCCTGACGCCGAGTTCTCCATGGCGATCCGGGCCCGGCCGGGCGATCTTCTGACCGGCGATCTGGGGCAGTTCATCGCGGGGCTCGAGGGCGAGCGCATCGTCGGCCGCGCCGAGGATCAGCAGTTCCGCCCCTATCTGACCCGGGCGGAGATCGAACGCGAAAATCTCGGCGTGCCTCTGGCCTGGGGCCGGCCAATCGACGTGTTCTTCCTGCAGATCCAGGGCTCGGGCCGGCTGATCTTCGAGGACGGCGGGCAGGCGCGCGCCCGGTTCGCCGCCCATAACGGCCAGCCCTATGTCTCGATCGGCCGGATCCTCATCGATCGCGGCGAGCTGAGCCCGCACGACGCCTCCAAGCAGGACATCCAGGCCTGGCTGAGGGCGCGCGGGCCTCTGGCCTGGCGGCCCCTTTTCGACGAGAACCCGCGCTATGTCTTCTTCTCGCTCGACACCGACATCGACCCTGGCGAGGGCCCGATCGGATCGCAGGGCGCGCCACTCACCCCGATGGCGTCGCTCGCGGTCGATCCGGCCCATCACGCCTGGGGCGTGCCGGTCTGGCTGGAAGCCGCGATCGACGGCGCGCCGTCGTGGAAGGGCCTCGTCGTCACCCAGGACGCCGGCGGCGCCATCACCGGCCCTGCGCGCGGCGATCTGTTCTTCGGCTGGGGCCCCGAGGCGGGCGACCGGGCCGGCCGGCAGAACGACCCGAGCGCGCAGTGGACCCTGCTTCTGCCGACCGAGCTGGCGCACCGCGCGGCGCGCTGAGGCCGCCATGGGCGGTTCACTCTCCCTCTCTGGAGCGTCCGCATGAGCCGCCGGCCGCCCTCGCGCGCCCTGTCGGCGGAGGAGCGCGCGCTCTGGCGCAAGATCGCCCGCGGCGTGACCCCGCTCGATCCGAACCGGCTCAGGGCGCTGGACGATCCCGCGCCGCCGAAGACCGACCCTGCCGCCCGGCCCGTACCGGCGCCTGGGCCTCTCAAGGCCGGCGCAGCCCGGCGCGATCCCGAGCCGGTGCGCGCGCCCGCCGATCAGTCGCATGACAGGAAGCTGCGCCGCGGCCGCATCGAGATCGAAGCGCGGATCGATCTTCACGGCCTGACCGGCGCGCGCGCCCGCCGGGACCTGCTCGCCTTTCTGCACCGCGCGCGTGCGAACGGGCTGAGGCGGGTGCTGGTCATCACCGGCAAGGGCGCCGGCGCCCGGGCGCTGGACCGGCGCAAGTTCGAGCCCTGGGATTCCGACGCGCCGCCTCTGCCCGGCGTCATCCGGCGCAGCTTCGCCAAATGGATGACCGAGCCCGACTTCGCCGAAGTCGCCTCAGGCTACGCCGAAGCCCACCGCCGCCACGGCGGCGCGGGCGCGTTCTACGTGATGATCCGCAGCTAGCCCCGCGCCGCCGGGCAGGCTTCGAGCACGGATCGGGCCGTCGCCGCAGCGTCGAGCGCGGCGCTTGCGGCGGGCACGTCGTCGACGCTGATCACTTCAGCACCATTTTCTGCCATCAGCCTGTAATCGGCTTCGCCCTGACGCTCGGCGCGGAAATCGCCGTAGCTCGTTTCGATCCCGCGTGCGGCGAGGGCGGCGTCGAGCTCGGGATTTCCCGTGCCCAGGCCCAGCCAGGCGGTGAGCAGCTCGGCCTCGACGCCGGCCGCGAGCAGGGCGTCGAGATCGTCGACGCTGCGCATCCCGGCCGAGATCATCGCGCCGGTGTCGTAGCGATCAAACGCGATCGCGTCTTCGGACGAATAGGTGATCACCACAGCGCGGTCGGCGGCGCCCGCTTCTGTGAGGGTCGCGGCGACCGCGTCAAAGCCGATGTCTTTCAGGTCGATCTGCGCCACACCGCGCCCGTCGAGGAAGGCGAGGGTTTCCGCCAGCGTCGGGACCCGTTCGCCGGTGGGCGCCCCGTTCAGATCGACGAGCTCGAACTGCAGAAGCTCCGCATACGTGATTTCCTCGATCTCGCCGGTTCCCGTGGTCGTCCGGTCGATCGTGTCGTCGTGCATGAGGACCAGAACGCCATCTGCGGTGCGGGCGACGTCGATCTCCAGAAACACCGCGCCGTCAGCCAGGCTCGCCTCGATCGCGGCGAGCGAGTTTTCTGCAGCGCCCGCCCGGTCTCCGGCCCGATGCGCCTGAAGCAAGGTGACTCCCTGCTCGCGGGCGCAGTCGAGATAGGCGGAAAGATCGACGCCGGCGAACCAGGCGTCCGTGCTCGCCGGCATGCTCGCGTCCGGCGCCGAGGGCGCAGGCGCGGTGTCGCAGGCGGCGAGGACGGCGAGCGAGGCGGAGAGGGCGAGGGCGGTCCGGATCATGGCTATTTCAGATGCTCTTGCAGGAAGGCGCGCGTGCGCGTGTTGGCGAGATCGGCGTCCTCGGCGTGGAAATGGGCGCCGCCGCGGCGCGCGAACGCATGGTCGCGCTCCGCATAGCGGTGAATCGTGACCTTCGGATGATCGGTCAGCCCGTCGATGATCTTGTCCTGCGCCTCTTTGGGCACGAACTCGTCCTTTCCGGCGACATGCAGCATCAGCGGGCCGGAGATGTTTTTCGCTTCATCCAGCTTTTCCTGAATGTTTACACCGTAATAGCCGACCGAGGCGTCAGCATCGGTGCGGCAGGCGGTGAGGTAAGCCAGAAGCCCGCCCAGGCAGTAGCCGACGGCCCCGGCCTTGCCGTTGCCGACCCGGCGGCCGTAATCGAGCGTGGCGGCGATGTCATTCACGCCCAGATCGGGATCGAATTTCCCGAATAGATCAAACGCCTTATCCCATTCTTCCTGGGTCTGGTCGGTGATGTTCACGCCCGGCTCGATGCGCCAGAACAGGTCCGGGCAGATGGCGCGAAAGCCCTGGTCGGCGAAATCGTCGACCAGCTCGCGCATGACCGCGTTCACGCCGAAAATCTCCTGGATCACGATCAGGGCCGGGCCTTCGCCGTTCTCATAGGCCATGAACGCGCCGTCAGGGCCTGTGATGGTGATTTCCTTGCCGGACATGACGCTCCTCCTCGCGGGACGGGGTGGCTTTTTCAAGCGGGCGGGCGCGCCTATGGTGTGGCGCGAGACACCGCCTGCGTGCGGGGAGCCCAAGGAAGGCGAGGCTGCGATGAAGGTCAACATCAATATCGAATGTACGCCGGAGGAGGCCCGCAGCTTTCTGGGCCTGCCCGACGTCGCGCCGCTGAACGATCAGCTCGTCGAGGAGATGGGCAAGCGGCTGAGCGCCAACATGGACGCGATGGAGCCCGAGGCGCTGATGCGCTCCTGGATGAGCTTCGGCGGGGAATGGCAAAAGCAGTTCATGGGTCTCATGACCCAGGCGCCCGGGGCCGGATCCGGCTCGAAGGACCGCTGAGCCGATCATGACCGACACGATCTTCGCGCTGGCGAGCGCGCCGGGCCGGGCCGGCGTGGCGGTGATCCGCGTCTCCGGGCCCGGTGCCGGGGCGGCGCTGGACGGGCTCGCCGGCTTGCCGCGCCCCGCGCCGCGCCTGGCCGCGTTGCGGCGGTTCAGAACGGCGGCCGGAGCCGTGATCGACCAGGGTCTGGCGCTCTGGTTTCCCGCGCCTGCGAGCTTCACCGGCGAGGATTGCGCGGAATTTCACATCCATGGCGGGCCGGCGGTCGTCTCCGCGATGGCCGACGCGCTGGTAAGCGCGGGTCTGCGCCCGGCCGAAGCCGGCGAGTTCACGCGCCGCGCCTTCGAGCACGGCAAGATGGATCTGACCGAGGCCGAAGGGCTCGCCGACCTCATCGACGCAGAAACCGAAGGCCAGCGCGAACAGGCGCTCGCCCAGATGACGGGGACGCTGCGCACGCTCTACGAGGACTGGCGCGAGGAACTGGTCTCCGTGCTGGCGGCGCTCGAGGGCGAGATCGACTTTCCCGACGAAGACGACGTGCCCGACTATTTGTCGGCAACCGCCGGGGCGCCGCTGGCGTCGCTCGCGGAAAGCCTCGCGGCCCATCTCGACGATGATCGGCGAGGCGAGCGGGTCCGGGACGGCTTCGCGGTCGCCCTTATCGGCGCGCCGAATGCCGGAAAGTCCTCGCTTCTGAACCGGCTCGCCCGGCGGGAGGCGGCGATCGTGACCGACCTTCCGGGCACGACGCGCGACGTGGTCGAGGTGCGGCTCGTGCTGGGCGGCTTTCCGGTGATCCTCGCCGATACGGCCGGGCTCAGGGAGGCCGCCGACCGGATCGAAGCCGAGGGTGTGCGCCGGGCGCTGGCGCGCGCTGAAGACGCCGATCTCCGGCTCGGCGTGGTCGATGTTTCACGTGAAACATCTCACGCCGTCGCCGAGCGGCTTAGGCCCGGCGACGCGCTTATCTTGAACAAGACCGACCTCGTGCGCCCTGAAGACCAAGGCGCGCCGGAGGGCGTTCGGGCCTTTCTGGTGTCGGCCGAGACCGGAGAGGGCGTGGATGGGCTCGAAGCCTGGCTTTCCGAGACCGTCGCGGAGCGGCTCTCGCGCCGTGACGCGCCGGCCCTGTCCCGCGCCCGGCATCGCCGCGCCGTGAGCGTGGCCGCCGATGCGATCGCCGCGGCGCGGCGCCGATTGGCCGACGCGCCCGAGCTTGCGGCCGCCGAGGTGCAGATCGCGGTCCGGGCGCTCGAAAGCCTGACGGGCCGGATCGATGTCGAGGACGTGCTCGACCGGGTCTTCAGCCAGTTCTGTATCGGCAAATAGCCGGGCGCCTCGACTCCGCCACACGGCTCCATTATCTAGGCGGCGATGAAGTCGGTCCGGCGCGGGATGCGCCGGCGCGTCGCGGAACACCCATGATCGAGACCCTGAAACAGCCCGGCGCCCAGGCCTGGGACGTCATCGTCATCGGCGGCGGACACGCCGGCTGCGAGGCCGCGAGCGCAGCGGCGCGCCTGGGCGCGCGTACGCTTCTGATGACGCACAAGGTCGCGACCATCGGCGAGATGAGCTGCAATCCCGCGATCGGCGGGCTGGGCAAGGGCCATCTTGTGCGCGAGGTCGACGCGCTGGACGGGCTGATGGGCCGGATCGCCGACGCGTCCGGCATCCAGTTTCGCTTGCTCAACCGCTCCAAGGGCCCGGCGGTGCGCGGCCCGCGGACTCAATCGGACCGCAAGCTCTATCGCGAAGCGATGCAGGCGGCGATCGCAGAGCACGCCAATCTCGACGTCGCCGAAGCGGCGGCAGAAGATCTGCTCGTCGAAGACGGCGCCTGCGCCGGTGTGATCGACGGCGAGGGTCGGGTCTGGCGGTGCGGCGCCGTGGTGCTGACGACAGGGACCTTTCTCAAGGGCGTCATCCATCGCGGCGAAGAGCGCATACCGGCGGGCCGGCACGGCGAGCAGCCGGCGATCGGCCTGTCCGACCGGCTCTACGGGCTCGGCCTTTCCATGGGCCGGCTCAAGACCGGTACGCCGGCGCGCCTCGACGGCTCGACCATCGACTGGGCGAGCCTTGAGATGCAGGCGGCAGACGACCAGCCCGTGCCGTTCTCGTTCCTGAACGACAGGATCGACGTGCCGCAGATCAGCTGCGGGATCACGCGCACGACTGAAGCGACCCATCAGATCATCGCCGACAATCTCGCGCGCTCGGCGGTTTATGGCGGGAAGATCGCGGGGCGCGGGCCGCGCTACTGCCCCTCCATCGAGGACAAGGTGGTCCGCTTCGAGGATCGCACGAGCCATCAGGTCTTCCTCGAACCCGAAGGCCTGGACGACGACACGGTCTATCCCAACGGCATTTCCACCTCGCTTCCGGCCGAAGTTCAGGACGCGTTCCTGAAGACCATTCCCGGGCTGGAGCGGGCGAAGGTGCGCCGGTACGGCTATGCGATCGAGTACGATTATGTCGATCCGCGCGAGCTCAGCGCCACGCTGGAAGTGCGCGCCCTGCCGCGCCTTTATCTGGCGGGACAGATCAACGGCACCACCGGCTATGAAGAAGCCGCGGCTCAGGGCCTGATGGCCGGGTTCAACGCGGCGCTGGCCGTCTCCGGATCCGCGCCCTTCGTGCTCGACCGGTCCGAAGCCTATATCGGCGTCCTGATCGACGACCTGATCACGCGCGGCGTCACCGAACCGTACCGCATGTTCACCTCGCGCGCCGAATACCGGCTGACGCTTCGCGCGGACAATGCAGACCAGCGCCTGACCGAGCGCGCGATCGCGCTGGGCGCGGTGAGTGTTTCACGTGAAACACGCTGGCGCGCCAAGTCCGCTGCGCTCGCGGATGCGCGCCAGGCCGTTCGCGAGCTGTCGCTGACGCCGAACGAGGCGCGGGCGCACGGGCTGAAGGTCAATCAGGACGGCAAGCGCCGTTCGGTGATCGAGCTGATGGGCTATCCCGATATCGGCTGGTCTGCCGTGACGGCGATCTGGCCGCAGCTCGCGGCCTTCCCCGCAGACGTCGCCGACCAGATCGAGATCGACGCGGTGTATCACGGCTATCTCGACCGCCAGGAAGCGGCCATCACCGCGTTCCGGAAGGACGAGGGCGTGCGCATTCCAGCCGGCTTCGATTATGCGGCTGTCGGCGGTCTCTCCAACGAGGTGCGCGAAAAGCTTCAGCGCGTCCAGCCCGCCACCCTCGGCCAGGCCGCGCGGATTGAAGGCGTCACGCCAGGGGCGCTGACCGCCGTACTCGCGCGCCTAAAGCGGATCGAGCGCGAGCGGAAGTCGGCGTGAGCGCGGGCGATTACGGAGCTGACGCGTTTGCGCGGGACGCCGGTGTTTCACGTGAAACACTGGACCGTTTCCAGACTTGGCGCGACCTGCTCGAAGAGACGAACGCGCACACCAATCTCGTGGGCCGCTCGACCGTCGCCGATTTCTGGGCGCGGCATGCGCTGGACAGCTGGCAGGTGTTCGAGCTCGCACCAGACGCGCCCCGCTGGGTCGATCTCGGCGCCGGCGCCGGCTTTCCAGGGCTCGCGATCGCCTTCGGGCTGATGGACCGTTCGGTCACAGGCGGCCATGTGACTCTGGTGGATTCGGTGGGCAAGAAGGCGGCCTTCCTCAGCCGGGTGATCGGGGCGACCGGCGCGCCGGCCCGCGCTCTGGCGGTGCGGGCGGAATCGCTCGATCCTGTTCCTGAAGCCGATGTCGTGACCGCGCGCGCCATGGCTCCGCTCGACAAGCTTCTGGGCTATGTCGCGCCATATGTGGAAAACGGCGCGCTGGCTCTGCTGCCGAAGGGCGCGCGCTATCATGAGGAATTGACCCGGGCCCGCAAAAGCTGGACCTTCGAGGTCGAGGTCATACCGAGCCGAACGTCGCCGGAGGCCGCCATTCTCAAAATCGAGGGTCTGTCCCGTGTCCGATGACCATCGCTCCGCCCCGCCCAAGGTGATCGCCATCGCGAACCAGAAGGGCGGCGTCGGCAAGACGACCACCGCCATCAATCTCGCCACCGCCCTGGCCGCCATCGGCCAGCGCGTGGTGGTGCTCGATCTCGACCCGCAGGGCAACGCCTCGACGGGTCTCGGCGTGGGTCGGGCCGAGCGCAAGGCGACGAGCTATGACGTGCTGGTCTCCGAGCGGCCGATGGAAGAGGCGCTGATCGACACCGCCGTGCCGGGCCTGTCGATCATCCCCTCGGACGTGGATCTGTCCGGCGCGGAGCTCGAGCTGTCCAGCGCGCCGCGCCGCTCCTACCGGCTTCGCCACGCCGTCGATCGCTTCCGCCGCGCGCTCGCCGCGAAGGGGCAGAGCTGCGATTACGTGCTGATCGACTGTCCGCCCTCGCTCAATCTTCTGACCGTGAACGCGATGACGGCCGCGGACTCGGTGATGGTGCCGCTGCAGTGCGAGTTCTTCGCGCTGGAAGGCCTGACCCAGCTCATGCGCACCATCGAGCTGGTTCGAGGGAATCTCAATAAAAACCTTGTTATTCAGGGCGTTGTGCTGACCATGTTCGACAAGCGCAACAATCTCAGCGCCCAGGTCGCCGCCGATGTGCGCGAGCATTTCGGCGACAAGGTGTATGACACGGTCATACCGCGAAACGTCCGGGTGTCCGAGGCGCCGAGCTTCGGCAAGCCGGTCTTGCTCTACGACATGCATTGCGCCGGCGCGCAGGCCTATATCGGTCTCGCCAAGGAGGTCGTCCGGCAGGAGCGCGGCGCGAAAGCCGTGGTGCCGGCGTGAGCGGCTCAGACGACAAGCCCCGCAATCGCGGTCTCGGCCGGGGTCTGAGCGCCCTTCTGGGCGAAGGCGAAGCGGCTGAAGCGGTGCGCGGCGAGGCCCAGGATACAGGACCTGTCCGCGGCGCCGGCGTTCGCATGATCCCCGTCGAGCTGATCGAGCCCAACCCCGATCAGCCCCGGAAGGTGTTCGACGAAGAAAAGCTCGCCGAGCTCGCCGAGAGCGTCGCCGACAAGGGCGTGCTCCAGCCCCTGCTCGTCCGGCCGCTGCCCGGTCCTGCCGAGCGCTACCAGATCGTCGCCGGCGAGCGCCGCTGGCGCGCCGCCCAGGCCGCCCGGCTTCATGAAGCGCCCTGCGTGGTGCGTGAGCTGACCGACCGCGAGACGCTGGAAATCGCCATCGTCGAGAACGTTCAGCGTTCCGATCTTAATCCGGTGGATGAAGCGCGCGCGCTCAAACAGCTCGTCGACAGCTTCGGTCATACCCAGGAAGACGTCGCCCGCGCGGTGGGTAAATCCCGCGCCCATGTCGCGAACATGCTGCGGCTTCTGAGCCTGCCCGCCCCCGTGCTCGACCGCCTCGCCGCCGGCGAGATCAGCGCCGGCCATGCGCGGGCCATCGCGACCGCGCCCGATCCCGCCGCGCTCGCCGACAAGGTCGTCGCCGAGGGGCTTTCGGTCCGGGCCGCGGAAAAGCTGGCCCGCGAAACGCTCGGCCGGTCCGAGCGCAAGGGCGGGTCGACGCCGCCCTCGGCCAAGGACGCCGACACGCGCGCGCTCGAAGCCGACCTCAGCGCCCGGCTCGGCCTGGAGGTGGAGATCGATGCGAAGGGCGAGCGAGGGGCGCTGACAGTGAAGTTCGCCACGCTCGAGCAGCTCGACGAGATCTGCCGCCGACTCACCCAGGAGACGCAGTCGGGCGCCTATTAAGCCTCAGCGCGAGCGTCTGGCGTGCGGTGAAACGGGGCGTAGCGCGATCGATTGAATTTTGCGCGCTCTGACGCGCATTGCGACGAAACGCATATATAAAACAAACCAGTAGGAAGGCGCGCTCAGCGCCTTGGCGAGGCGGCGCGCGCCAGTCGCAGCAAAAGCTCGCCGACGATCGCTTCGGCGGGCGCTCCGGAGCGCTTCACCGCGCGCTCGGCCTCGAAGGCGAGCTTCCGCGCCTGATCGAGCCGCCGGCCGGAGAAGGCGCGCGCGCCGCGCTTGAAGGCTTCCGCGGGCGGACCGAAGCGCGGGGCGCCGGACCGGGCGAGGGCGCCCGCGTCCCCGCCCGCGGCGTGGAAGGCGTCGAACTGATCGATCCGCCGCTGCAGCGCCCGTAGAACCGCGACGGGGCTCGTGCCTGACCCGAGCGCGCGGCGATAGGCGCTGTCGGCGCGGGCGGGATCGCCGCCGAGCGCCGGTTCGAGCACCTGGTCGAGCACGGCGTCGGCTCCGGCGGCCGAGATCGCCGCGACGTCCGCGCGTTCGACCACGGCGGGCGCGCCGTCGCGCTGTGACTTCAGGCCTTTGTAGAGGATCAGCTTGTCGATCTCTCCGCGGGCGAGCGCCCGATCGCCCTCCAGGAACGGCGCCAGCATGGCGCGGGCGTCCGGGGCGAGGGTGATGCCTTCTGCGGCGAGCTGATCTTCGGCGAGCGCGAGGAGATCGCGCGCCTCGTCGGCGTAGCAGGGGATGGCGAGGCTGGCCGCGCCGTCCTCGGCCGCTTTGCGCAGCTTCGAGGCTTTCTTGAGGTCGCCCGCCTCGATCACGAGCGCGGCTTCGAGCGGCTGAGCGCCGGACTCGATCTCGCCCAGTATCTGGGCGAGCGCGGCCATGTCGCCGGAAATCCGTACACGGACGAGCCGGTCGGCGCCGGTCAGCGACAGGGCGGACAGCGCGTCGGCGAGCGCGGCGGGATCGGCCTTGATGTCCTCGTCAGACAGCCGGGTGACGGCGAACGGGTCGTCGGGGTCGGGGACGAGGGCTTTGCACAGCTTGCCGGCGCGCTCGCGAACGAGGCCTGAATCAGGCCCGTAAATCAGGAAGATGCGGTACCGCCCGTCCGGCTTCTCGACGGCCCGGTCGGCCTCGCGCGCCTTGACCTTCATTCCGCAGTGGCGACGCCGCGCAGCTTGGTGGCGACGTCCTGAAGCACCTGTTCGGCCTGCAGCGCCGCAAGCCGCTCTTCTGCAGCGCTTCGCGCCGCGATGACGGCGAAGGGATCGCGCGGCGTGTCGAAGCCCAGGCTGGTCGCGGTCGTGCCGGTGAGCCCGGTCTCCGCGCCGCCCTGCAGCGTCCAGCGCGACACCGCGCGCAGCACGATGCGGGTCGCTTCACCGGTCGGAGACAGGCCGCGCGGCTGCTCCTGCAGATCGGTTTCGATGATCAGGGTGCGGCTCTGCCGGCCGGGGCCCGCAAAATCGCGCACCGCGTCGGCCAGCAGATAGTCGAACCGGCCCTGGCCGGTCTCGACATCCAGTCCAGCGAGCGCGGCGAAGCCCGGCCCGCCATAGAGCGGACGGAAGCCGCAACCGGACGCGCTGAGCGCGCCGGCGGCGGTGAAAGCGAGCGCGAAGCCCCGTCGAGTGATCATGGCTCCGCCTCCTTCAGGCGTTATTCCTCGATCTGGGAGATGCGGATCTGACGGGCGCGGGTGAGGATGGCGTTCTCCACCTGGATCCGGGTCGCCGGGTCCACAGAGGCGTCGACCCAGCCGCCGTCCTCGCCGCGTTGCTGCTTGAACAGCTGCACCGACAGCGCGTCCGCGCGCAGGCGGGTGTCGAGGATGTAGACCGTCGCCTTGAAGCGCTCGCTCGGCAGCTCGGGATTGGCGTACCAGTCGGTGATGATCACGCCGCCGAACGGGTCGACCTCGTCGAGCGGCATGAAGGACAGCACGTCCAGGCTCGCGCGCCAGAGATAGCTGTTAACGCCGATGCCCGCTTCGGGCTGGTCGGAGACCTGGTTCGAGCCGCCGCGGTTCAGAAGACCGCTGAGCAAGCCGCCGTCGCTTTCGCCCGAGTCGCGAGACGCGCAGCCGGCGAGCATGGCCGCGGCGGCGGCGAGAAGAACGAGACGGGAGGGACGAAGCAGCATGGACGGCGACTCCTGCAGACGGAAAATGAATCATGGTTGCGGCGCACCCGCTCGTCGCCTCTATACCATGTGCAGCGCCGGTGGCCAGAGTCCCCGGGCGCAGCCCGCCGGAGCCGCGGAAGTGATATTAATGACACGATGTTCGAAAGAGCGCGGCGCGCAGCCCTCCGCCCCGCTTGCAAGCCCGCCCGCATCCGGCGATGACTATGGCGCGCGTCCGGGGGGACGGGGCCAGTCGGCGAGGCCGCGAGACATGAAGCGACTGACCGCGCTTGCGGGACTGACCGCTTCCTGGATCGCGGCCGCGCCGGCGATCTCCGCGCAGCCTGACGATCCGGCGACGTCCGGATGGCTGTCCGGCGTTGAAACCAGCACTGAAATCGATCTCGACATTCTCTTCGCGCTCGGCGAAGGCGATGCGCCGCATGACGGTCCGTATGCGGATCTGCGCGCACGCTTCGAAGCGGAGAAGGTCGCGGACGCGACCCTCAGATACGGCGTCCGGCTCGCCGGAGGCGCGGTCCGTCATGACGGCGGGCGCGGTCCGGGCGGCTATGTCGAGTGCGGGCCTGGATGCCCGGACGCGGTCGGGCTCGCAACCGGCCTGCATACCGCCGCGGCGCTCGGTCCTGACGAAGCGCGCGCCGGGCTCACGCGCGCAGAAGCGTATGTAAAGTCCGGCTATTTCGAGATCATCGGCGGGTTGGGCGAGACGGCGGCGCAGGCTGGCCGCATCGCGCCGTCCGGCGTGTTCCGGCTCGCCGGCGCGGACGCTGCGTTGGTGTCTCCGGCCGGTTCGGGCCATCCCGATACGGCGCTGTCGCTCAGCGCGCCGACCGTGCGCGTGATGGCGCGCAGCCGCCGCCTGGCCGGGTTTCGGGCGAGCGTGTCCTGGGCGCCCGAGGCCGACCCGTGCGGCCTCGATCAGTGCCGGCCCGCCGCGCCCCTGTTCGGGCGGCCGTCGCTCGATGGTCTGTGGTCGGCCGGGGTCGATTTCGATCATCAGTTCAGAAGCTCCGGCGTCAGATGGTCGGCCTCGGCCGGGGTCGAACGGGCCGATGCGAGCGCATCCTCGCCGCTTTACGCCGATCCGTGGCTCGTTTCGGCGGGCGTCTCGCGCGAAGAAGGCGGCGTCACCGTCTCGGCGCGCTGGCTCGCGTCGAACGACGGGCTCTCTTCGGGCCGGTACGAGGCCGCGTCGCTGGCGGCGACCTATGAGCGGGGCGACTGGCTTTACGGCGTATCGGCGGCGAACGCCCGGTCCGACGCCTTCGATGTTTCAGAGACTTCGATTCTTTTCGGCGCGTCTCGCCTCATCGGGCGGAACGGGCTTGCCGGGGCCGGCGTTCAGATCAGCAGCGAAACCCGGCCAGGCGCGCCGGGACGCGACGAGGACGCCGCGCTGCTCGCCGAGCTGGGGTGGCGTTTTTGACACGGTTTCGGACCTGTCGCGTCAAAGCGCTTCATAACCGGCTTACCTGAGCCGCCATGAGCCGGTATAAAGGCAGGATCGACTGGGGACGAACATGCGCGCCACGATGAGGAACATGGTTCTGACGACCGCCGCCGCCGGCTTCGCCGCGCTGGCTGCGCCGTCGCTCGCCTTCGCGCAAGCCTCTGAATCCCAGCCGGAAATTACGCTGCGTGGCGATGTGCGCCTGCCTGCTGCCTACGATCCGATCGAGTTCAGCGTGCCCGCGACGATCGCTGCGCCGGCGTCGCGGACCGAACGGGCCGATCTCGACGCCGCTCTGCGTCTGGGCGACAACGAAGGCTCGGCCAGCGCCATGCAATGGTACGAACGCTTCACGCTCGCGCCAAGCGAGCCGCAGATCCTCTGGGGCGAAGGCGAGGCGTTCGAGATGCAGGCCGGCGAGCGCTGGGGCGTGACGCTGGGCTATTCCGAAGTCGAGCACAGCCCGCAGACCTTCGATCTCGAAGACTTCAGCGCCGGCGCCTTCTTCGAGCTGACCGAGCGGCTCCGCCTTGGCGGCCAGCTGCGCTTCACCTCGCCCGAGGAAGAGGTGTTCGGCTCGGAGACCGAAGACAAGACCCCGGAAGTGCGCTTCGAATCCGCGTTCAAATTCTAGGCGTCCGCGTCCTCTCGCGTGCCCCTGATTGCGGCGATCGCGCCCACCCCTGAAATTCCGAGCCTTTCAAGCCGCCTGACCGTGCGCGTGTTCACCCCGCCGAGCGCGTAGACCGGCGCGCTGCTGCGCGTTGCGTAGGCGGCGAGCCGGAACGGCCCGATCGGTCGGCCGGCGCTGGGACTGTTCGACGCGAAGACGGCGGAGACGAAGACCGCGTCGGCTATCCGGCCTGCACGGCGGATCGCCGACGGCCCGTGCGCGCTCGCCGTGACGATCGCGCCCGGCCACGGCCGAAATGCGCGGCGCAGATCCCGCTCGGGCCAGTGCACGCCGTCCGCGCCGCAGGCGCGCGCAAGCGCCGGGTCCGCCGCGATCAGCAAGGCGACGCCCCGGTCACGGCACGTTTCGGCGAGTTCGAAGGCCTTCGCCTCGATGTCAGCCTCGCCGAAGGTGCGCAGGATCAGGCCCGCCCCAGCAGGCAGCGCCCGGGCCAGGCGCACCGGGTCCGGCGTGCGGGCCGGATCAGTCAAGGCGAAGAGCGCGGGAAGGCCCCGAGGTCTCGGCCCGCCCAGCCGGCCGGCCAAGCTTGCCAGCGCTGCGGCGCCGTCATAGGACCGTGCCGTCATGACCCCTGAAACCTCTTCCGACATTCCCGCCGCCCGCGCCGAGATACTGGAGCGCCTCGCCGCCGCCGCCAAGGCGGGCGGACGCGATCCGGGCGCCGTCACGCTGGTCGCGATCTCCAAAAAGCAGCCCGAGGACCGCATCGAGGCGATGCTCGCCGCCGGTCAGCGCGTGTTCGGCGAAAACCGGGTGCAGGAGGCGCAGGCGCGCTGGACCGAGCGCCGCGCCGCGCTTCCCGATCTCGAGCTGCGCCTGGTCGGCCCGCTTCAGACCAACAAGGCCGAAGATGCGGTCGCGCTGTTCGACGTCATCGAGACGCTCGACCGCGACAAGCTCGCCGGCGCGATCCGCAAGGCGATGGACAGGACCGGCCGTACGCCCCGGCTCTACGTGCAGGTCAATACCGGCGAGGAAGATCAGAAGGCCGGCGTTTCTCCCGCCGAGGCGGCCGAGTTCGTCGCCCGTTGCCGTGACGGGCACGGGCTTATGATCGAAGGGCTGATGTGCATCCCGCCGCTCGACGAACCGGCCAGCCTCCATTTCGCGCTGCTGAACAAGCTCGCCGCGGCGTGCGGGGTCGAAAAGCGGTCCATGGGGATGAGCGCGGATTTCGAGCTCGCCGCGCGGCTGGGCGCGACCTCGGTCAGGGTGGGCTCGGCGCTGTTCGGCGAACGGCCCGCGCCGCAGGCTTAACCGCGTGCCTTGAGGCCGTATGAGCTCGGCTCAGGGCGCGATTTCGATTGCGTCGGCAGGCGTGAGGCGGGCCAGCAGCGTCACCAGTTCCGCACGCGGGATCGCCACGCAGCCGAGCGTGGGTTTCAGGCCGCCCTCCTCGGAGGGCAGGGCGCAGTGCAGGAAGATCGCAGAGCCCAGGCCCGGCACAGGCGGGTCGTCGTTATGGCCGAGCGCGACGACGAGGTCGTAAAGCCCGTCCTCGCGCCACATCGCCTCATGGGACGCCGCATAGGGGCGCAGCACGGGCCGGTTATAGGCAGGGTCGCCAGGATCGTCGCACCAGCCGTCCGCTTCGGTGAGCGGATCGAGGATCAGCGCGCTTTGGGGCCTGTCGATGCGGTCGGGCCTGTACCAGCCCTTCCGGAGCTTCCAGCGGCCAAGCGGGCTCATTTTGTCGCCTTCCCGCTTATCGGATGCGGCGATCACGCCCGCCTTTCCGAACGCGCAGGGCGCGTCGAAGCCGGGGCCGGTCAGCCGGCGGGTCGAGAATGAGGCGGTGTAGACGGTCATGCGGCGAGGCTAGCGGGATTCGCACCGTGGCGGGGTCGGCGCCGGACAGATCGTGCGGGGCCGTCACCAGCCCCGGAAATCGTCCGGTCGCCTCCCCCACCACGGCGGGCGGCCTCACGCAAGGGTGCGCGAGGCTCACGCAAGGGTGAGCAAGCCCCGGGCCAGCGCCGGTCTATAAGCCCGGCCTTGCGATCTGGCCGCTCGCGCTTGCGCGCGGGCCCGGATCGGGCAAGGCTTGCCGGGCGGTTCTTTCCCGCCCGGCGCGAACCGGTGAAGAAGGCGCGAACACAATGGCCCGCAAGACCCTGCTCATCGTCGACGACGACCCGCTCCTGCGCGACGCGCTCGCCGAACAGTTCACCTATGACGAGCAGTTCGACGTGATCACGGCCGACGCCGCTCGGCCGGGCATGGCGATGGCGAAGGAGGAGGGCGTCGATCTCATCATCTTCGACGTCGGCCTTCCCGACATGGACGGGCGCGAAGCCTGCCGCCGGCTGCGCGAGGAGGGCGTGAAGACGCCGATCATCCTTCTGACCGCCCAGTCCGGCGACGCCGATCACGTGCTGGGCCTGAGGTCGGGCGCGGACGATTTTCTCGCCAAGCCGATCAGCTTCATGGTCCTGCTCGAGCACGTGAACACGCATCTGCGCCGCCACCAGCAGAGCGAGGACGCGGTGCTGCAGATCGGGCCCTACCGGTTCAAGCCCTCGATGAAGCTCCTGCTCGACGAGGCCGAGAAGAAGATCCGGCTCACCGAGAAAGAGACTAACATTCTCAGATATCTTTACCGCGCGGGCGGCAAGCCCGTGCCGCGCGAGGAGCTGCTCGACCAGGTCTGGGGCTATCACCGCGAAGCCAACACCCACACGCTGGAAACCCATGTCTACCGGCTGCGCCAGAAAATCGAGCCCGACGGCAAGGGCCGGCTGATCGTCACCGAAAGCGGCGGGTACAGGTTGCAGGTTTAGAGCCCGCCTAACCCAGCCTCAGCGTCACCGGGGCATGGTCGGAGGGCTTGTCCCAGTCCCTCGTGTCCTCCCAGATCCGGAAGGCGTCGCGTCCGGCCGACAACGCGCGCTCTTTCAGCGCCTCGGTCACCCAGACATGGTCGAGGCGGCGGCCGCGGTTTGACTTGCGCCAGTCCCGGTTCCGGTAGCTCCACCAGGTGTAGACCTTTTCAGGCTCCGGGATCAGTTCGCGGGCGACGTCCAGAAAGCCGCCGGCATCGCGGATCCGTTCGAGGCCTTCGGTCTCCGGCGGGGTGTGGCTGACGACTTTCAGGAGCTGTTTATGGCTCCAGACGTCGTGCTCGCGCGGGGCGATGTTGAGATCGCCGACCAGCACGATCGGCGCGTTCTCCGCCGCCCGCTCTTTCGCATAGTTTTCGAGCGCCTCGAGGAAGGCGAGCTTGTGAGCGAAGCGCGGATTGATGTCGGGATCGGGCTCGTCGCCGCCGGCGGGGATGTAGAAATTCTGGATCTCCACCCCGTCGATCTCCACCCGCTGGAAGCGGGCTTCGTGCTTGGGGCAGATCCTGTGCTGGTCGAGCGGCGTGAGCGGGCGTCTGGAGACGATCGCGACGCCGTGCAGACCCTTCTGACCGACCACGTGCTGGTGGGGATAGCCCATCTGTTCGAAGGCTTTGCGCGGGAACTGGTCGGGCTGGCACTTGATCTCCTGAAGGCAGATCACGTCGGGGTCCGCATCCCCGGCCCAGCGCGCGATCAGCGGATGGCGCAGGCGGACGGAGTTGATGTTCCAGGTGGCGACGGTCAGCGCGCTCATCGGCGGCTCCTGAAGGCTCAGAGGATGTTGTAGGTGGCGCCGGCGACGCCGACGGGCCAGCGGCCGCGGACATAAAGCCGCCAGCGCGCCAGGAAGGGATGGGGCGGGTCCTCGTCCTCGGCTTCGGCCAGAAGCACCAGAACCGCCCCGTGAGCGGCCTGCACCAGCCCGCCGGCCGCGGCGTTGACCACCGCCTCGTCATAGACGTCGTCGAGCGCGGCGCTGGCCTCGGCGGCCTGGCGCGCGATCTCGCCGATCTTGGCGGCGACCAGCGTCAGCGCAGCTTCCAGCGCCCGCTCGTCCAGCCTCTGCAGCACCTGATCGACCAGGCTCGTGCGCAGCATCTCCTCAGCCTCCCAGGCCAGGGGATCGCGATCGAGCGCTTCTGCGGCGGCGACCGCGTCCGCCCAGTCGCCCAGCGGCGCAGGATCGGCGTCGGGAAAGCCCAGCCCGTCGAGATAGGCGCGGGCGAGCTTGGTCTCGCGCGTATCGAGCGTTTCGCCGAGCCGTGAGAAGAAGGCCGGATCGGTGACCGATTCGGCGAAGGCGCGCGCCTTGTACAGGAGCGGTATCTCGTCGAGCAGGCGGGCGATCTCGTCTTCGGCGCCGCCGGGCCCGTCGTCATCTGAAAAGTCGGTCATGGCCACGTGTCTAGCGCGCTCAGCGGCGCTTCGCACGCCATGATCTGCACGCCGGAAGCGAAAAGCGCCCGGCGGTGAGGGGACCGCCGGGCGCGTCGAGGCCCTTATCGCTCCGGGGTGAGAGCGGGTCCGGGCGCGCCGGGTCTGGGGGGAAACCGGCGCGACACCCTGGCAAGGCCGCGGGGGGACGGCGCCAGGAGCAGCGTTTGCTGCAGGTGTATTTGTGCCACAAGAGGGCGGGGTTGTTCAATTAAATTCGAGAAAGATATTGCACGTGGCGCAAAGGTCACAGGGTTGTGACCCGCGCGCCCGGCCCTCCGCTAGCCGGCGACGGCCGCCGCGCCGGGTTCGGCGAAGCGCTCGAGCTCGTCCATCGGCATGGGCCGGCCGAACAGATAGCCCTGGGCCAGCGTCGCGCCGAGATCGCGCAGCGCCTTGTACTGCTCGGTGGTCTCTACACCCTCGGCCACTGTCTTGAGTTTCAGCGAGCGGGCCATGGCCAGGATCGTCTCGACCACGATGCGGGCGTGCTCGTCCTTGCTCATGTCGCGCACGAAGCTCTGGTCGATCTTGAACACGTCGAACGGCATCCGCGTGAGATAGCTCAGCGAGGAATGCCCCGTGCCGAAATCGTCGATGGCGAAGGTCACGCCGATCTTCCGCAGCGGATCGATCTGCTGGATCACGCGCTCGGGATCGCGCATGGCGGTGGACTCGGTGAGTTCGAGCTCCAGCATCTCAGGCGGCAGGCCGGATTCGTGCAGGGCGTCGAGCACGGTCTGGGCGAAATCCTCGGATTCAAACTGCATGGCGGAGACGTTGACCGCCACAGGCGTTGCGTGGCCGCGATCGGCCAGGGCCTTGATCTCGCGGCAGGCGCGGCGCAGCACCCAGTCGCCGATCTCACCGATCAGGCCGCATTCCTCGGCCGCCTGGATGAAGGCGCCCGGAGACAGAAGGCCCGCGGTGGGATGGCGCCAGCGCACCAGCGCCTCGGCGCCGGCCAGCCCGCCGTCGGTCATGCGGACCTTGGGCTGATAGAACACCACCAGCTGATCGTCGCGCACCGCCTCGCGCAGCTCGTTTTCCAGCACCAGACGCTCGAACGCGCTCTGGTTCATCGAGGATTCAAAGAACTCCACGGCATTGCCGCCCGAGCGCTTGGCCGCGGCCATGGCGAGGTCGGCATGGCGCAGCAGCGTTTCGGGGTCCGAGCCGTCGCGCGGGAACACCGCGACGCCGGTGGACACGCCCAGGAACACCTGGTGCCCGCTGACCTCGAACGGCCGGCGCACGGCGTCGATGATCCGGCGGGCCAGGCGCGCGGCGTCGGCGGGATCGCGCAGGCGCGGCATCAGAAGCGTGAATTCGTCCCCGCCCAGGCGGGCGACCATGGACGGGCCGGCGCCCAGATCGCCGTTGGCGAGATCCCAGCCGCGCGCCGCTTCGCGCAGGCGGCGTCCGACGGCTTCGAGCAGACGGTCGCCCTCGCCGATGCCGAGCGAGTCGTTGACCCGCTTGAACCGGTCCAGATCGAGAAACAGGATCGCGCCTTCATGGCCGGAGTCGGCGGCTTCGCGCGCCACGCGCTCGACTTCCTTGCGGAATCGCTCGCGATTGGGCAGCTCGGTGATCATGTCCACATAGGCCAGCCGGTGAACGCGCTTCATGCTGGCGTCGAGCCGGGCGAACATGCGGTTGAAGGCGTTGGCGAGCATTTCCAGCTCGTCGCCGGTGTTCACCTCGATCCTGAGGTCGAGCTTGCGCGAGCTGGCCAGGCGCGCCGCCTCGGTCAGCTTGCGGATCGGCCCCAGAGCCTTGCCCACCGAAAAGGCGACGAGCGGCAGGAAGATCACCAGCGCGGCGAGCGCGATCAGGATCTGGCGGCGCAGGATTTCTCCGGCCGGCCGGGCGACCGCAGAGATCGGCACGGTGACCACGACCGCGCCCACCAGCCGGCCTTCATGGAAGGCGGGTTCGGCGACGCGGATCATTGTTCCGATCGTTTCGATGCGCGTATCCACCGCACCGATGGCGGACTGGATCAGATGGTCTGCGGCGCGCTCTCCGGGATGGTGCGCGGTCTCGCCCGAAGCGGCGAGGACGCGGCGATTGACGTCTGCAGCGTAGACAGAAGCCACGTCGTCGCGGCCGACGAAGTCGACGATTCGCCGGTCGAGCATCCGCGTGTCGCCAGTCGCAAAAAGCGGCGCGGAGTTCGCCGCGAACAGCTCGGTGATCAGCTCGGCGTGGGTGAGGCCCGCCTCGGTGTTCTCCGCCCGCTTGAGCTGGAACTCGATCACCATGAGCATGGCTGTCGCGAGGACCAGAAGCACCCCGCACAGCAAGGTGAACTTCATCACGAGCGAGCGCATCACTCTGGCGAAAGCGTGTCGGATCGGCGCCATCAGGCCCCCGGCTGTCGGCGTCGCGCGGGAAGTCGCGCAAGGTCAGACCGGAAGCTTGGCGCAAACAGGCTGAAAAAGCCGTTAATGTGACACAACGGCGAAGCGAAACGCTTGAATTCCGGTCCGCCGCCGGAGTTTTCCCCAGGGCGGGGCCGCGGCGGACCAGGCTGTGGATCGTTCGAAAATCAGCTGGCGGGGGGCAGCTCGAGGCCCGCACGGTTCACGAGCTCGTGAAGCCGCACGTTCGGACGCGCGCCCATGTGGGAGATGATCTCGCCCGCCGCGATCACGCCGAGACGGCCCGCCACCGCAAGGCTCGTCCCGCGGGCCAGACCGATCAGAAGACCTGCGGCGAACAGGTCGCCCGCGCCGGTGGTGTCGACGACTTTCTCGACGGGCTCGGCGGGAACCTCGGCGGTTTCCTGGCCGGAGACGATCACCGCGCCCTTTTCCGAGCGCGTCACCGCGGCGATCTCGACCTCGCTGCGCACCTGGGTCAGCGCGCTGTCGAAATCCTCGGTCTCATAGAGCGATTTCAGCTCGGCCTCGTTGGCGAGCAGGATGTCGATATGGTTCTTCACAAGGTCGCGGAAGCTGTCGCGATGACGCTCCACGCAAAACACGTCCGACAGGGTCAGCGCGACGCGCCGGCCGTGCTTCTTCGCAAACTCGGAGGCCTTGACGAAGGCCGCCTTGGCTTCGGGGCGGTCGAACAGATAGCCCTCGAGAAACACGATCCCCGCGTCCTTGATGAGGGACTCGTCGATATCGGTCTCGCTCATCATGGTGGAGGCGCCCAGGAAGGTGTTCATCGCCCGGCGCGCGTCGGGCGGCACCGCGATCAGGCAGCGCGCCGTGGCCGGGCCGTCTTTCAGCGGTGCGGTGTCGTAGTGAACGCCCGCAGCGCGCAGATCATGGGCGAAGACCTCGCCCAGCTGATCGTCGGCGACCTTGCCGATATAGGCGCCGCGCCCCCCCAGGCTCGCGATCCCGGCAAGCGTGTTCGCCGCCGATCCGCCGGAAATCTCCTGGCCGGGAGGGAACGCCTCGTAGAGCGCCTTCGCCCGGTCCTCGTCGATCAGCAGCATGGCGTCCTTGGCCAGGCCGTGCTTGTCGATGAAGGCGTCGGGGACGGAGGCGAGCACGTCGACGATGGCGTTGCCGACGCCCAGGACGTCGTAGCGGAGTTCGGTCATGGATCTCGCAAGGGTCTGCTGTGATGGACGGGTCGCGCCGGGCTTAGCCCGGCTCAGCGGCGCTTACAAGCGCGCCCCGGTCTGGGCAAAGCCGCTCGGAGCGGCTAAGTCCGCGCGAACGCTTCTGGAGCCCGGCCGTGACCCGTTTCTGCTTTCTCACTTCGGCGAACATGATGAAGGACCGGCCCGGCGCCCGGGAGGACTGGATCGAGTACGAGCTCGAATTCGGCGCGCTGTCCCGCGCCTGTGCGGCCGAAGGGATCACGCTGGAGAGCCGGATATGGGATTCCGGCTTCGATCCCGAAGGCTATGCCGGCTTCATGATCGGCACGGTCTGGGATTACCCGCCGAAGCTGCCGGGCTTTCTCGCAGCGATCGACCGGCTGAACGAGACCGCGCCGGTCCATAACCCGCCTCATGTCGTGCGCTGGAACATCGAGAAGACCTATCTGCGCGAGCTCGCTGCAGCGGGCGCGCCCTCCATCCCGACGATCTGGGCGGACCGGGCCGATGCCGCCACGATCACAGAAGCCTTCGACGCGCTGGACACCGGCCGGATCGTCGTCAAACCGCTGGTGGGCGGCGGCGCCTGGCGACAGGCGCTGGTCACGAAGGGCGAGCCCGTCCCGGCCGCCGAGGATCTGCCGCCTGCGGCGTGTCTCATTCAGCCCTTCCTGCCGGCCGTGCCGGAAGAAGGCGAGTACAGCTTCGTCTTCTTCAGCGGCGCGTTCTCCCACGCGCTTCAGAAATTGCCCAAAGCAGGCGATTACCGCGTCCAGTCGATCTTCGGCGCGCGTGAAGTCGCGCATATCCCCCGACCCGGCGAGCTCGATCTTTGCCGTCAGGTGCTCGACGCGGCCGCGGAGATCACCGGCGAAGCCGATCTGCTCTACGCCCGGGTGGACATGGTGCGCGGGCTGGACGGTCATCTGGCCGTGATGGAGCTCGAAATCATCGAGCCCTATCTTTACCCCGAACAGGGCCCGGCCATGGGCCGGGCGTTCGTGAGGGCGCTCAAGTCCAAGCTCTAGCCCTCACCCCCCGAAGCGCTTGACCAGCGCCGCCGGATCGTAGGGGGCGGGCCGGCCCGGTCTGAACAGCCAGGCGAGATAGCCGCCCGCCACGGCGAACGGCAGGCCGATCAGGCCCAGAAGCGCGCTTTCGCGGACCACGAGCATGTACCCCGAGAACGCCGCCGCGCCGCTGGCGACCGTGATCCCGGCGGCGGTCATGGCCAGCCGGAAGCCGAGCGTCTGGCCTTCCAGGAAGGCGACCTCGCCCCAGCGCGGCTCGAGCACCCTGTGAACCGCGACCAGCGCAGCCTGAAACGCGAGCGCGTTGTCGGTCCATCCTGCGCCCTTCGCGCTGCGGCTGCCGAAGGCGATCTCTCCTGACGCCGCGCGTACACGGCAGACGACCTGTGTCTCGCTTCCGGCTGGCTCTACGGTCAGGCGCACGCTCTGCGCCGCCTCGACGGGGATGCGTTTGACCAGCCGGCCGGCCTCGGACAGCTCGATCCGGTCGGCGTAGACCGACACCGTCCGCTCGGGCTCCAGCGGATTGCGGCGGTCGGTCAGTTCGGCCTGAAGCTTTCCCGGTTCGGTCATGGACGCTTGCCGCCTTCGCCAGATCGCGGCACGGTCAGCGTATGACCGTGCGCAAATTCCTCGTCATTGCAGACGGCTCCGACGAGAGCCGCACAGCGGCATACTTCGCCGCACGCCGGGCGCGCAACACCGGCGGGTCGGTGACGATCCTCGCCGTGGCCCAGACCGAGCAGGGCTTCGAGCACTGGCTGGGCGTGGGCGAAACCATGCGCGCCGAAGCCATGGAGGCGGCCGAGACCGCGCTCGAAAGCCTGGCCGAGGACGTCGAAGGCGTCACCGAAACCCGGCCTGAGCTGATCCTGAAGGAAGGCGATCTGCTCGCCTGCCTCAGAACGCTGGTCGCCGACGATCCCTCGATCGCCATCCTCGTGCTCGGCGCGGCCACCGACGGCGGCGGGCCCGGCCCCCTCGTGGGCGCGCTGTCGCGGCCCAGGGGCCTGTTCGAGGACCGGCAGATCCCCGTCACCGTGGTGCCCGGCGGGCTGTCGCGCGAGGACGTGAAGGCGCTGAGCTGAGGCTTTTCCCTACTCCTCGAAGGGTTGCGCGCAGCCGCGCCCGGCGTCACCTGTAGGCGCAAGACCGCCGCTGGAGCTTCTGATGTTCATCCAGACCGAAATCACGCCGAACCCCGAGACGCTGAAATTCCTGCCCGGCCGGGAGATCAGCCCCGAGGCGCCGCGCGAATTCGCCACCCCTGAAGAGGCGCAAGCCTCGCGCTTGGCCCGCGAGCTCTTCGCTGTCGAAGGCGTGGTGCGGGTCTTCGCCGGCGCCGATTTCGTCTCGGTGACCAAGGCCGAGGGCGTTGAATGGGCCCATATCCGCCCCGCCGTTCTGGGCGCGATCATGGACGCGCTGGAAAGCGGGCAGGACCTGTTCGACGGCGCAGCCGGCGAGGGCGGGGCGGCGCAGTCCGACGATCCCATAATCCGGGAAATCGTCGAAGTGCTGGACACCCGCGTGCGCCCGGCCGTGGCGCGCGACGGCGGGGACATTGTGTTCCACTCCTACGACGAAGCCAGCGGGATCGTGATGCTGCACATGCGCGGTGCCTGCGCAGGCTGCCCGTCCTCGACGATGACCCTGAAAATGGGCATCGAGAACCTCCTCAAGCACTACGTGCCCGAGGTGAAGGGCGTCGAGGCGGTGGTTTAGGAAAAAGGCTTTTTCAGCCCGCGCGGTTTGATCCTGCGTTCGCCCGCCCTATCGTTCCGGCGTCGATCACGAACCGAACCGGAGCGATCATGTCCGCCGAGACCCAGAACGCCGAGCCGAACGAAGGTCAGCCGCTGGCCAAGCCCGACCGGCACGCGATCCTGCCCGATCACAGCCTCGAACAGCTGTTCCGCGGTGCGCGCACCTTCTATTCCTGGGAGGAGCGCGACGTCTCCGACACGACGCTGCGAGCGCTCTACGAGCTTCTTCAGTTCGGACCGACCAGCGCGAACCAGTCCCCGGCGCGCTTCCTGTTCCTGAAGGGCGAGAGCCAGGAAAAGCTGCGCCCGCATCTGATCGAACCCAATATCGAAAAGACGCTGACCGCCCCGGTGACCGTGGTGGTCGCCTGGGACTGGAATTTCCACGACAAGATCCCCGACCTGTTCCCGCACAATCCCGAAGCGAAAGAGTGGTTCGCCTCTGACGAGGCGCGGTTCGAGAACGGGTTCAGGAACTCCTCGCTCCAGGGCGCCTATCTGATCATGGCCGCCCGTGCGCTGGGGCTCGATTGCGGGCCGATGAGCGGGTTCGACAAGGAAGGCGTGGACGAGACCTTCTTCAAGAACGATCCCGAAATGGGCGCCTGGCGGTCGAACTTCCTGTGCAATATCGGCTACGGCACCACCGACAAGCTGTTCCCCCGCCTGCCCAAGCTGAGCTTCGAGGCCGGCGCCAAGATCCTGAAATAGAGGCGGGATCGGAGTGAAGACCGGAACCGCTGCGCTTCATGGTGCGTTAGCGGGAGCCGTATTATCTTCATGTCATGACCCCTGTTCTCGTACTCGACACGATCGGACCCTGGTGCGCGGCGGCGCTGGACACCGCCAATGGGCGCTTCGTGCGCGTCGAGGAGATCGGCCGAGGCCACGCCGAGCGCCTGGCCCCGATGGTCGAGGCGCTGCTGGCCGAGGCCGGCCTGCCCGCCGGCGCGCTGTCGCGCATCGGGGTGAACACCGGGCCGGGCAGCTTCGCCGGCGCGCGGGTGGGCGTGTCGTTCGCGCGCGGTCTGGCGCTGAGCACCGGCGCGCAGGCGATCGGGATCGGGCTCCTGCCCGCCCTCGCCCGCCGCGCCGACCCGAAAGCCGAACGCACGGTCATGGCCGTGCATGACGCAAGGCGCGGCGAGCTTCTGTGGACGATCTTCGCCCATGGCGCCGCGGTGACGGGGCTCGAACGCGGCCGCGCCGAAGACGCGATCGAAGAGCTTGAAGCCTACGGCGACATTCATCTGACCGGATCGGGCGCGTCGCTTCTGGGGGCCGATCCGGCCCATTTCGATCCCGCCCCGCCGCTGGACGCGCTGATCGCCCTGACACGCGAGGCCGCCCCCGACGCGCCCCGGCCCGCGCCGGTTTACGCCAGGCCGCCCGACGCGAAGCTGCCCGGCGGCGCCGAGCCGGCCTAGGCGAAGGCGCGCTCGTGATAGGCGGCTGAAAGCGCGGCGTAGCTGCCGAACACGCGCTCGGCCCCGGCTGCGGCCAGGCCTCGCCCGTGACCGTCCGGGCAGTGCCCGCCGCCGATGAAGCCCCAGGCGGTCATCCCGGCCCGGCGCGCGGCGGTGACCCCGTAGACGCTGTCCTCAACCACCAGGCAGTCGGCCGGATCGGCGCACAGCCCGTCCGCGGCGCGCAGGAACAGGTCCGGCGCGGGCTTGGCGTGCGCCACGTCCGACCCGCCATGGACATGCGCGCCGAACAACGGCGCGAGCCCGGTCTTTCTGAGCTTCATTTTCAGAACCGGCGTGCGCGAGGACGAGGCGACCGCGCGCGGGCAATCCAGCGAGGCGGCGAACTCGCGCACGCCGTCGATGGCGGCGACTTCGCGTTCCAGTGCCCGGACCCGCCGGGCTTCGAGCGCGTCCATGAAGCCTGCCGGCAGGCCGCCGCCGTGAACCGCACGATGGTCGGCGTCGAGACCGGCCTCGAAATCCTCCTCGCTGCAGCCGACATAGCGCGCGATGTAAGCGTCGCGGTCATAGGTCACGCCTAGCTCGGCCATGGCGGCGATCTCGATGTCCACCACGATCGCCTCGGTGTTCACGAGAACCCCGTCACAATCGAAAATCACGCTATGCATGCGCCGGCTCCGGAAACTGCGATTGGTGGGGAACCCGTGAAACCGCAAAAAGTCTCAGTGCGAAGCTTCGGCGCCGAAGCGGCCGGCCTGTGCGCGCAGCTGCATGCGGGCGGGTTCGACCCTGGCTGGAGCGAAGCCGAGATGGCGGGCCTTTTGGGCTCGACCGGGGTGGAGGCGCTGATCCTCAGCGAAGTGGAAACGCCGCTCGCCGTGGCGCTGATCCGCACCATCGCAGGCGAAAGCGAGCTTCTGACGATCGCCGTACCTGAGGCGCGCCGCGGCGAGGGGCTCGGCGCACGCCTGCTCGCCGCATGCCTTGATCAGGCGCGGGCGCGCGGCGCCGAGGCGATGTTCCTCGAAGTGTCGGAAGCGAACGCGCCCGCGCGCGCGCTCTACCTTCGGGCGGGCTTTATCGAGGTCGGCCGCAGGCCGCGCTATTACCGCGACGGCTCGGACGCGGCGCTGATGCGGCTGGCGCTCTAGGCGGGCTTTGTATGGACAGGGCTCGGCGGCGGGGCGTATCTAGGGACGTGAAGGTGAGTCAGGGAGGCGCGGCGATGCCGGACCGGATCGAAAAGCTCTGCATCGACAAGGGTCTGCGCATGACCGAGCAGCGGCGCACCATTGCGCGCGTGCTCAGCGAGGCCGACGACCATCCCGACGCCGAGGAGCTGCACCGCCGCGCCAGCGCCGAGGACAGCCGGATTTCGCTCGCCACCGTCTACCGCACGGTGCGCCTGTTCGAAGAAGCCGGCATCATCGAGCGCCACGACTTCCGCGACGGCCGCTCGCGCTATGAAGAAGCCGCCGACGACCATCACGACCATCTCATCGATATGAATTCCGGCGAGGTGATCGAATTTTTCGACGAAGAGATCGAGCGCCTGCAAGAAGCCATCGCCCGCAAGCTCGGCTACAAGCTCGTCGATCACCGGCTGGAGCTTTACGGCGTGAAGCTGAAGGACGGCGAGTAGGGAGCGGTAACTCCCTCCTCCCCTTGCCAGACAGGCGTTTCATCCCCATAACCCCTCGTTCGCGCGCGCGAGGGGTTTCCGCTCGCGCCCTGAGCAGCTGAAGTCACGCCGGCGAGGAGGCCGGCTTCGGTCATGAGCGACACGACGCCCGCCCCGGCGCCTTCCGGCGACAAGGCCAAAAAGCGCCTGTTCATCAAGACCTATGGCTGCCAGATGAACGTGTACGATTCAGATCGTATGCGCGATGTTCTGAGCCCGCTGGGCTATGAGCCGAGCGAGACGCCCGAGGGGGCGGATCTCGTCATTCTGAACACCTGCCATATCCGCGAAAAGGCCGCCGAGAAGGTCTATTCCGAGCTGGGCCGGCTGAAGCCCCTGAAGGAGGCCAAGGCCGCCGAAGGCTCGTCGATGACCGTGACGGTGGCGGGCTGTGTGGCCCAGGCCGAAGGCGCGGAGATCCAGCGCCGCGCGCCTGTCGTCGATCTGGTGGTCGGCCCGCAGACCTATCACAAGCTTCCCGAGCTGATCGCCAACGTCCATCGCGGCCGAGGCGAAGGCCTCGACACCGAATTCGAGGTCGAGGAGAAGTTCGACACGCTCGCCGCGCCCGAGCGCCAGGTCGACGGCTACACGGCTTTCGTCACTGTTCAGGAAGGCTGCGACAAGTTCTGCACCTTCTGTGTGGTGCCCTATACGCGTGGCGCGGAGTGGTCGCGGCCGGCGGATCAGGTGGTGGCCGAGGTGCGCCAGCTCGCCGCCAAGGGCGTCCGCGAGGTCACGCTTCTGGGCCAGAACGTCAACGCCTATCACGGCGAAGCGCCGGCGGGCGACGAGGCGGGCGGAAGCTGGGGTCTGGGTCGTCTGGTGCGTCATCTCGCGCTGATCGGCGGGATCGAGCGCATCCGCTTCACCACCAGCCATCCGCGCGACATGGACGAGGATCTGATCTCGGCCTTCGCCGATACGCCCAAGCTGATGCCGTACTTCCACCTGCCGGTTCAGTCGGGCTCGGACAAGATCCTGAAATCGATGAACCGCAAGCACACCGCGGCGGAGTATCTCGACATCATCGCCCGGCTGCGCGCCGCGCGTCCCGATATCGCGATCTCGGGCGACATGATCGTGGGCTTTCCCGGCGAGACCGAGGCCGATTTCGAGGCCACGATGGAGCTTGTGCGGCAGGTGAACTACGCCAGCTGCTTCTCGTTCAAATACTCCCGCCGTCCCGGCACGCCGGGCGCGGCCATGTTCGGCCAGGTTGACGAGGCGGTGAAGACCGAGCGCCTCGCCCGGCTTCAGGCGCTGCTGGCGGAACAGCAGCTCGCCTTCAACCGTTCGATGATCGGCCGCAGGCTGCCGGTGCTGTTCGAGCGCGAGGGCCGGCATGACGGCCAGCTCTCGGGCCGCAGCCCCTATCTGCAGGCGGTCCATTGCGACGGCCCGGCCTCCCTGATCGGCGAGATCGCCGAGGTGGAGGTCACCGGCGCCTCGAAGAACGCGCTCGCCGCACGTCTCGTCCCCGAGGAGACCCGCGCCGCGTGAGCCGCTCGCCGAAATCGCGCCGCCCCAGGCGGGAACCGGCCGAAACCCTCTATTTCGACGACGCCGAGCGGGTGCGCCTGCTCGCCGGGCCGAGCCACGAGAATTTCGCCGTGGTCGAAGCCGAGCTCGGCGTGCGCCTCGAGGCGCCCGGCGGCGGTCAGGTCATGATCGTCTCCGGCGACGGCCGCGCGCGCACCGAGGCGCGCCGGGTGCTGAGCGCGCTCTATGGCGGGCTGGAAAGCGGAGTGCAGATCGATCCGCCGGCTGTGAAGGCCGCCTGCCTGATGGCCGACGACGAGCCGGGCGAGGAGATCGACGCGGTCATCCGGGTGCCGCGCGGCGAGCATTTCGCCGCCCGCACCGACGGCCAGAAAGCCTATGTCCGCGCGCTGAAAAACGAGAAGGCCCACGACATGGTCTTCGGCGTCGGCCCGGCGGGCACCGGCAAGACCCTGCTTGCAGTCGCCTACGGCGCCTCCCAGCTGGCGCTGGGCAATGTCGAGCGGCTGGTGATCACCCGCCCCGCGGTGGAGGCCGGCGAGCGTCTGGGCTTTCTGCCCGGCGATCTGACCGAGAAGATCGACCCTTACCTGCTGCCGATCTGGGACGCCCTGCGCGACGCGCTGGGCCAGCGCGTGTACGAGAAGATGCGCGACGAGGGCCGGATTGAAGTCGCCCCGCTCGCCTTCATGCGCGGCCGCACCCTGTCGCGCGCCTTCGTCGTCGTCGACGAGGCGCAGAACGCCACCGTGCCGCAAATGCGCATGGTGCTGACCCGCCTGGGCGAAGGCTCGCGCATGGCGGTGACCGGCGATCCGACCCAGACCGATCTTCGGCCCGGCGAGCCTTCGGGCCTGCCGCACGCCTTGTCGATCCTCGGCGATGTCGAGCGCATCGCGGTGCGCCGGTTCGGCCGGCAGGACGTGGTCCGACACGGCCTGGTCGCCCGGATCGTCGACGCCTATGAGCGCGACGACGAGCGGCGGGAGACACGCAAATGAGCACGCCGCGGCTCGAATTCATGATCGACGACGCGCGCTGGGAAGGCGCGGCGGGCTTCGAGGCTCTGGCTGAGAAAGCCGTCGAGGCCGGGCTCGCCCGGCTCGACGCGGCAAGGCCGGGCACGGCCGTGGTGCTGTTGTCGGGCGACGCGGTGCTGCGCGATCTCAATCATCGTTTCCGGGGCAAGGACATGCCCACGAACGTCTTGTCCTTTCCCGCGCCGGAGAGCGAAGGCTATCCCGGCGATCTCGCGCTGGCCTGGGAAACCTGTGCGCGCGAGGCCGAGGCGGCCGGAAAATCGGTCGTCGAGCACGCCGTGCATCTTGTCCTGCACGGCGTTCTGCATCTCAATGGACTGGATCATCAGGAGGAAGACGAGGCGGCCGAGTTGGAGGCGCTGGAAAGCGCGGTCCTGACCGGCCTGGGGATCAAAGATCCCTATCTCGTGGAAACGGAGTCATGACAGACCCTGCGTCTCGAAGTCTTCTGGCGCGCCTGACGCGCGCCTTCAACCGCCCGGCCAGTCAGGCCGAGCCCGCCCCTGTCGAGAACGGCGTAAGCGTCGAAGGCGCGGCGGGCGGCGATCTTCTGCTGAACGTGCAGAATTTCCATGAAAAGCGGGTGCAGGACGTCATGGTCCCGCGCGCCGACGTCACTGCGGTCGACATCGACACCCCGCTGAAAGAACTCGCCAAGATTTTCGGCGAGGCCGCCCATTCGCGCCTGCCGGTGTTCCGCGAGACCCTCGACGATCCGGTCGGCGTGGCGCACATCAAGGACGTGGTCGGCTATCTGTCGCGTTACGCCGAGCAGGGCGGCGCAGGCGGCGAGGACTGGGGCGAGGCGAAGATCCTGCCCGCCATCCGCCGGCCGCTTCTGTACGTGCCGCCGTCCATGCGCGCGCTCGACCTACTTCTGAAGATGCAGTCGCGCCGCCAGCACATGGCGCTGGTCGTCGACGAGTTCGGCGGCACGGACGGCCTTGTGACGCTGGAAGACCTGCTCGAACCGATCGTCGGCGACATCGAGGACGAGCACGACGAAACCGAGCCGGCCAGCGTCAAGTCCAAGGGCGCAGCCTGCTGGGAAGCCGATGCGCGCGCGGAGATCACCGAGCTTGAAGCGGTGATCGGCCAGGACATCGCCACCGACGAGGAAGAAGCCGACGTCGACACGCTCGGCGGTCTGGTCTTCCGCCTCGCCGGACGCGTGCCCGAGCGCGGCGAAGTGCTGGCCCACCCGTCGGGCTTTGAATTCGAGGTGCTCGATTCAGATCCGCGCCGGATCAAGCGCGTGCGCGTGCGTCCCGCCGCGCCCGCGCCTGAAGAGCCGGCGAAAGCCGCTTCGGCGAACGGCGCGGCGTGAGCGCGGCCGGGCCGGCCTCTGCGGGCCGCAGGGCGCTCGCCCGCTGGCGCGCGCTGAAGGGCTGGCCGCTCTACGCGGCGCTGTTCGCGCTGGGCGCTCTCGGCGTGTTCGCGCATGCGCCCTACCACTCCCAGCCCGTCCTGATCGCCGGCTATGTCGCGCTGGTCTGGAGCCTGGACGCGTCTCGGCGCACCGCTCGGCCATGGCGCGCGGGTTTCGCCCGCGCCTGGTGGTTCGGCGCGGGCCAGTTCCTGGCCGGCACGTTCTGGGTTGCGAACGCCTTCCTCGTAAGCGCGGGCGATCACGCCTGGCTGATCTGGGCGCCGCTCATTCTCCTGCCGGGCGGGCTGGCGCTGTTCTGGGGCGCGGCCGGCGCGCTCTACGCCCGTTTCGCGCCCTCCGGCCCCGAGCGCGTCTGCGTGTTCGCCGCGCTGTTCCTGATCGCCGAGCTTCTGCGCGCCACGATCCTTTCAGGCTTTCCCTGGAACCTGCCGGGCCATGTCTTCGCCGCAGGCGGCGCGGTGAGCCAGGCCGCAGCGCTGGCGGGCGCGTTCGGGCTGAGCGCGCTCGTGCTTTTCGCTTTCGCCGCGCCCGCAGCGCTCGCCGGACCGGGCGCCGCCTGGCGGCGCGCCGCGCCTGCGCTGACGGGGCTCGCTTTGCTCATCGGGGCGTGGAGCTTCGGTGCGATCAGGCTTGCGGACGCGGACGTGCGGGAAACCGGCCTGACCGTCCGGGTCGTCCAGCTCGCCATCGAGCAGGCCGACAAGCGGTTCGAGCGCCGCGAGGCGATCCTGGAAGACTATCTCGACCTTTCCGCGCAGCCGGGTCTCGAGGCGGTGGACGTGCTGGTCTGGCCTGAGGGAGCGATTCCCGCTCTGCTCCTGCGCGATCGCGCCCTGCTCGAACGCATTCGCGACAGATTGTCGCATAATCTCATTCTCGTAACCGGTACGACCCGGGCCGAGGCGGGCGAAGGCGGCGCGCCGGACGCCTACTTCAACGCGCTCGCAGTTCTCCAGATAGACGAAGCTGTGACCCTTAGAGCGGTCTACGACAAGGTGAAACTCGTCCCCTTCGGCGAGAGCAATCCGGTTCATGCGCTGACCCGTCCGCTGGGGCTGGACACGCTCAGCCAGTGGGGCGCGGCCTACACACCGGGGCCCGGCGCGCGGACCCTGTCAGATACCGGGCTGCCACCGTTTTCTCCGCTGATATGCTATGAAGTGGTGTATGCCCGCTTCGCGCCGCGCGGCGTGGATCGGGCGAACTGGCTCGTCAACGTGTCCAACGATTCCTGGTACGGAAACACCACCGGACCGCGACAGCACTTCAACCAGGCGCGATATCGCGCGATCGAGGAGGGCCTTCCGATGGTGCGGGCGGCGTCGAAAGGCGTTTCAGGACAGATCGATCCGTATGGACGCCCTGTACAGGTCCTCGGGCTCGACGCGAACGCGGCATTGGACTTTCGATTGCTTGAGCCGCGCGGGGAAACTATTTACGCCCGGCATGGAGACTGGCCCTGGTTGAGCGTGTTCAGCTTGCTACTTCTGGGGCTCGGCTTGCTTCTGCGCCGGTCAGGGGCGGCGGATCCCGCCGATGGCGTACGGCGCCGTGTGTAACTGTTTATGGGCCGAACCCGTGTATGGTGCGGCCAGTTTGTCGATAGGGAACAGCCTGCAATGAGCAACACACCCAATCCCCGCGGTCCGAACGCCGTCGACCGCCATGTCGGCTCGCGCGTCCGCCTGCGCCGGCAGCTTCTGAACATGAGCCAGGAAAAGCTCGGTGAAGAACTCGGGGTGACGTTCCAGCAAGTCCAGAAATACGAGCGCGGCACCAACCGGGTCGGCGCGGGGCGGCTCTGGCATCTCGCCCGCGTGCTCGACGTGCCGGTGTCGTTTTTCTACGAAGGCGTCTCTGAAAACGCGCGTCAGCCGGGCTTCTCCGAAGGCGATCAGACCCCGATCGTGGACGATTTCATCCAGTCCGCAGACGGCGTCCAGCTCGCCCAGGCCTTCGCGCGCATCAAGGACTCCAAGGTCCGCCGCCGCATCCTTGAACTTGTCCGCACCCTCGCCGCGGAAGAGGCCGAAGCGGCTGCGCCGTCGAAATAGGCGCGTCCTCGGGGAATAATCGGAAGCCGGGCCTTGCCTTGCGGGGCCGGATCGGGTTTATGCGCTCCATATAAAGCAAGCTTTATATGGAGGCCCTGTCCGTGGCTCGATCGTCCTATCTGTTCACCAGCGAAAGCGTATCCGAAGGCCATCCGGACAAGGTGTGCGACCGCATCTCCGATGCGATCGTGGACCTGTTCCTGTCCAAGGACCCGGTGGCGCGCGTGGCCTGCGAGACCCTGACCACGACCAACCGGATCGTGCTGGCCGGCGAGGTGCGCTGCGCAGGCGATATAGACGAGGCCGAGATCGAGCAGGCCGCACGCCGCGCGGTGAAGGATATCGGCTACGAGCAGGACGGCTTCCACTGGGAGACGGCCGCGTTCCAGAACTATCTGCACGAGCAGTCCGCCGACATCGCCCAGGGCGTGGACGAAGGCACCGGCTCGTACGAAGAGGAAGGCGCCGGCGACCAGGGCATCATGTTCGGTTTCGCGACCGACGAGACGCCCGAGCTGATGCCCGCGCCGATCACCTACTCCCACCAGATCCTCAAGGAGATGGCGCGGCTGAGGAAAACCGGCGAGCGGCCCGAATTCGAACCCGACGCCAAGTCCCAGGTCACGCTGCGCTACGAGAACGGCAAGCCGGTCGCTGTCACCTCGGTCGTGGTCTCCACCCAGCACAAGGACGGGGTGAGCCTCGGCGACGTGCGCGAGCTGGTCCGTCCGGTGGTTCAGAAGGTCCTGCCCGAAGGCTGGTTCCCGCCCGAGGACGAGTTCTACGTCAACCCGACCGGCAAGTTCGTCATCGGCGGACCCGACGGCGACGCCGGCCTGACCGGGCGCAAGATCATCGTGGACACCTATGGCGGCGCGGCGCCCCATGGCGGCGGCGCGTTCTCCGGCAAGGATCCCACCAAGGTGGACCGCTCGGCGGCCTATGTCGCGCGCTATCTCGCCAAGAACGTCGTCGCGGCGGGCCTGGCGAAGAAGTGCACCATCCAGCTCAGCTACGCGATCGGGGTGGCCAAGCCGCTGTCGGTCTATGTCGACACGCACGGCACCGGAAACGTCGACGAGGCGAAGCTGGAGAACACGCTGCGCGAGCTGGTGGACCTGCGTCCCAAGGGCATCCGCACCCATCTCCAGCTCAACCGCCCGATCTACGAGCGCTCGGCCGCCTACGGCCATTTCGGCCGCACGCCGGACAATGACGGCGGCTTCTCCTGGGAGAAGACCGATCTGGCCGACGCGCTGAAGAGCCGCTTCTAGGCGCCTCGCAGGCCTGAACGAGAAGCCCCGGCGCCCGGCGCGCCGGGGCTTTTTCATGCGCGGCGCTTTACCCGCAGCCGATCGCGCGTATACCCCGCGCCATGACCGAGACACCGCAGAACCGACGCCTTTATGGCCGCGCACAGGGCCACAAGCTCACCGCGCGCCAGCAGACCCTCGTCGACACGCTCGGCGAGGCGCTGGCCTGGCCGGACGGTGGGCTGGACCCGTCCGCGCTGCTGCCCGATTTCGATCGACACGTGCTGGAGATCGGCTTCGGCGCGGCGGAGCACCTGATCGAACAGGCTGCCCGTGCGCCGCAGACCGGCTTCATCGGGATCGAGCCCTTCCTGAACGGCGTCGCCAAGGCGCTGACCGGGATCGAGGATCGGGGCCTTGGAAATGTGCGCGTCAAGCGCGCCGACGCGCGTGACGAGATCGAGGCTGCGCCTGAGGCCGCGTTCGATCAGATCTATCTGCTCTTCCCCGATCCCTGGCCGAAGAAACGCCACGCCAAGCGCCGCTTCGTGCAGGACGACACCGCGCGTCAGCTCGCCCGGATTCTCAAGCCTGGCGGTCGGCTGCGCGTGGCGACCGACGTACGCGCCTACGCCGACTGGGCGTTTCCGATCCTGCTTCAGACGCCGGGACTGAACTGGACCGGCGCGCACCCTGACGACTGGCGCGAGAATCCGTCAGATCACGTGGTGACGCGCTATCAGTCCAAGCATCTGGGCGATATCGATCCGGTCTTCTTCGACTTCGTGAAGGGCTGAAGCGCGCCCCCGTTGCGCGCTCGCCCTGAGAGGCGTATACAGCGCCTCAACAAGTTCGATACGCCGGACGGCGCGATCGGGCGGCTCGGAGCACCGGGCCGCCCTTTTCGTTTCCTGATCCGGGCCGCACGGAGAGCCCATGAAGGCGCGTACGCCCCAAGACGAGCGGGTGCTCGATCTCGCCGAGCCGGTCGCCGAGACCCTCGGCATGGAGATCGTGCGCGTGCGCGTGATGGGCGGCAAGAAGACCACCGTGCAGATCATGGCCGAGCGCAGCGACGGAACGATGAACGTCGAGGACTGCGCGAAGCTGTCGCGCGCCCTGTCGGACATCTTCGAGGAAGCCGATCCGATCAGCGGCGAATACGATCTCGAGGTCAGCTCGCCGGGCATCGACCGGCCGCTCACCGCGCTCGATCACTTCGCGCGCTGGGAAGGATTCGAAGCCAAGCTCGAACTCGACCGGCTGGTGGAGAACCGCAAGCGCTTCCGCGGCGTGCTCGCCGGGGTCGAGGACGGTAACGTCATGATCGACCTCAAGGGCGAAGAAGACACCGCGCTCATCCCGTTCGACTGGATCGCGGACGCCAAACTCATACTCACCGACGCGCTGATCGCGGCGAGCCTGAAGGGCCGCCCGGCCGCGCCGGACCAGACTTCCAACGACAAGAAGGACGCATAGTCATGGCCATCGGGGTCAGCGCCAACAAGCTGGAAATCCTGCAGATCGCGCGTGCGGTCGCCGCCGAGAAGATGATCGACGAATCCATTGTCCTCGAGGCGATCGAGGAAGCGATCCAGAAGGCCGCGCGCTCGCGCTACGGCGCCGAGCTGGACATTCATTGCGACATCGATCCCAAGACCGGCGAGATGCGGCTGACCAGCCGCACCACCGTGGTCGAGGAGGTCGAGAACGACACTCACGAGCTGACGCTGGAACAGGCCAAGCGCCGCGATCCCGAAGCCTTCGTCGGCAAGGTCTATGAAGAAGAGCTGCCGCCGATCGAGTTCGGCCGGGTCGCCAGCCAGACCGCCAAACAGGTCATCACCCAGAAGGTCCGCGAGGCCGAGCGCCGCCGCCAGTACGAAGAGTACAAGGACCGCGTGGGCGAGATCGTCAACGGCATCGTCAAGCGTGTCGAGTACGGCAACGTCATCGTCGATCTGGGCAAGGCCGAAGGCATCATCCGGCGCTCCGACGGCATTCCGCGCGAAAGCCTTCAGGTCAACGACCGCGTCCGCGCCTATATCTACGATGTGCGCGAGGAGGTCCGCGGCCCGCAGATCTTCCTCAGCCGCGCGCATCCGGACTTCATGGCGGCCCTGTTCGCCCAGGAAGTGCCCGAAGTCTACGAAGGCGTCATCGAGATCCCGCGCGTGGCGCGCGATCCGGGCAGCCGCGCGAAGATCGCCGTGATCTCCAACGACAGCTCAATCGATCCGGTCGGCGCCTGCGTGGGCATGCGCGGCAGCCGGGTTCAGGCCGTCGTCAACGAACTCGCCGGCGAGAAGATCGACATCATTCCATGGAATCCCGATCCGGCGACCTTCATCGTCAACGCCCTGCAGCCCGCCGAAGTGGCCAAGGTCGTGCTCGACGAGGACGATCAGCGCATCGAGGTCGTGGTGCCTGACGAGCAGCTGTCGCTGGCCATCGGCCGGCGCGGCCAGAACGTGCGCCTGGCCAGCCAGCTGACCGGCTGGGCCATCGACATCCTCACCGAGGAAGAAGAGTCCGAGCGCCGTCAGAAAGAATTCTCCGAGCGCACCGCGCTGTTCATGGAGGCGCTGGACGTCGACGAGGTCATCGCCCAGCTGCTGGCCACCGAAGGCTTCGCGGACATGGAAGACCTCGCCTTCGTCGAGCTCGACGAGATCGCGGTCATCGAGGGCTTCGACGACGACACGGCGTCTGAAATCCAGACCCGCGCGCGCGAATACCTCGAAAAGGTCGCCGCCGAGCAGGACGCCAAGCGCAAGGAGCTGGGTGTCGAGGACGCGGTGCTCGAGATCGAGGGCGTGGACCTGCCGATGGCGGTGCGCTTCGGCGAGAACGAGGTCCTGACCGTCGAGGACGTGGCCGGCCTGACCCCGGACGATCTGCGCGGCTGGTACGAGACCCGCGACGGCGAGCGCGTGCGCGAGCCGGGCATTCTGGACGGGTTCGACATCTCCGCCGAAGACGCCGAGCAGCTGATCATGCGCGCCCGGGTCGAGGCAGGCTGGATCGAGGCCGACGCGCTCACGCCCGAGCCTGAAGAAACAGAGGACGGGGTTGAAGACGAGGCCGGCGATGTCGATCTCGACGATATCGACCTCGCCGATCTCGAAGCCGAAGCCGAGCGCCTGGGCGTCGATCTCTCCGAACTGCTCGGCGAAGATCCCGGTCTCGCCGTCGAGGACACGGGCGACGCGCCCGCCGAGGACGCTGATCCCGATCGCGAAGACGACGAGGAGCGCTGAAAGGACGAACGGTGAGCCGGGGCGCCAGAACCAGCCGGGTGAAGGAGCCGCGCGAGCGCAGGTGCGTGGCGACAGGCGAGGTGAAGCCCGAAGCCGAGCTGCTCAGGGTGGCGCTGGGGCCGGACGGTGTTCTGGTCCCCGACCTCGCCGCCAGGCTGCCCGGCCGGGGCGGCTGGGTGAGCGCGGACCGCGCCTCGGTCGATCTGGCGGTGAAAAAGCGGGCCTTCAACCGCGCTTTCGAGCGCCCGGTCGAAGCGCCCGCCGACCTCGCGGACCGCTTCGAGGCCCTTCTCGAAGCTCGTGCGTTGTCGCTGCTGGGCCTTTCAAGGCGCGCGGGACGGCTCGCGATAGGGTATGATGGGGCGAGGCTCGCCCTGTCGAAGGGGGCCGAGCCGGCCTGGCGGATCGAGGCGAGCGACGCGAGCGCCGACGGGCGCGGCAAGCTCGACCGGCTCGCCGAGGCCGCCCGGCCCGGCCTTCCGGTCGCCGCCTGCTTCAGCGCCGAGGCGCTGGGCGCGGCGCTTGGACGCGGCGGGATCGTGCATGCGGTCCTGGCGCAGGGGCCTGAAGCAGCCGGGTTCGGCGCGGCGATCGGCAAGCTCGCCGGTTTTCGCGCCATAGACCCGGCGGGCGCACAGAACGGTTGATCCGCCGCGTTTGGCGGCTAGGTTAGCGGGCCTTCGGGGCCGGGCGCGACGATACGCGGCGCGCCGGCGGCGAAAAGGCCCTGAAACATGACGGTTCTCCGCACGCGGCGGCGGGGGTCCGGTCTCATTCGAAAGCCGCGAAGGACGCTCATGAGCGACGCTGACGAACGCAACACCTCGGGCCGCAAGCCCCTCTCCCTCGGCGGACGATCCTCCGGGACCGTGCAGCAGAGCTTCGCGCGCGGACGGCAGAAGTCCGTCGTCGTGGAGAAAAAGCGCAAGCGCGGACCCGGCACGGGCGGCGGCGCGGCGGAAAAGCCGCAGGCCGCCTCCAAGGGTCCGGTTTCCGACAAGGATCGCGCCCGCGCCGCTCTGGCCGCCAAGGCCAAGCAGCTCGGCCTGTCCGAGGAGGAGCTGCTGCGCCGGCAGGCCGCGATCCAGCGCGCCAAGGCCGAATCCGAAGCGCGCGAGCAGAAAAAGCGCGCCGAGGAAGAGGACCGCAAACGCCGCCAGCAGGAAGAGCTGAAGGCGCTCGAGGATCAGCGCAAGCGCGAGGAAGAAGAGCGCCGCGCCCGCGAGGAGGCCGATCGCCGCGCCGCCGAGGAGGCCGAGGCCGCCCGCCGCGCCGAGGCCGAACCCAAAGCGGCCAAGGCCAAGCCCAAGCGCAACGCCGAGGCCGAAGCGCCCGCTCTGCCTGAGGAGCCGGTCAAGCCGGCCAGCCGCAAGGCCGACAAGTCGCGCGACAAGGACGACGACGAGCCGCGCAACCTGCTCGAGGAGATGGGCGGCCGGGTCAAATCGAAGAAGACCCCGCCTGTCGGCGACAAGGCCGCGCGGACGAAAGAACCCAAGCGCCGCCAGGGCAAGCTGACGATCCAGAACCTCGTCGAGGACGACGAGGACCGGCAGCGCTCGCTCGCCTCGATGCGCCGCGCCCGCGAACGCGAAAAGCAGCGCCGCATCCAGCAGGGCAAGGGCCGCGAAAAGGTCGCCCGCGAGGTGATCGTCCCCGAAGTCATCACCGTCCAGGATCTCGCCCAGCGTATGGCCGAGCGCGCTGCGGACGTGGTGAAATTCCTGATGACGCAGGGCCAGATGGTCCGCGCCAACGACGCGCTGGACGCCGACACCGCCGAGCTGATCGTCGAGGAGTTCGGCCACACCGTGAAGCGCGTGTCGGAATCCGACGTCGAGGAAGGCTTCATCTCCCGCGACGATCCGGACGAGAGCAAGAAGCCGCGCTCGCCGGTCGTCACGGTCATGGGCCATGTCGACCACGGCAAGACCTCGCTTCTGGACGCGCTGCGCGCCACCGACGTGGCCGCCGGCGAGGCCGGGGGCATCACCCAGCATATCGGCGCCTATCAGGTGCAGCTGAAATCGGGTGAGAAGATCACCTTCCTGGACACGCCCGGTCACGCGGCCTTCTCCGCCATGCGCTCGCGCGGCGCCCAGGCGACCGACATCGTCATCCTGGTGGTGGCCGCCGACGACGGCGTGATGCCCCAGACGATCGAGGCGATCAGCCACGCCAAGGCGGCCAAGGTCCCGATGATCGTGGCGGTCAACAAGATCGACAAGCCGGGCTCGGACCCCAACAAGGTCCTGCAGGAGCTGCTCCAGCACGAAGTCTTCGTCGAGGACATGGGCGGCGACGTGCAGTCGGTGGCGGTCTCGGCGCTGAAAAAGCAGGGCCTGGACGAGCTGACCGACGCGATCACGCTTCAGGCCGAGCTGCTCGAGCTGAAAGCCAATCCCGACCGCTCCGCCGAGGGCGTGGTGATCGAAAGCCAGATCGACAAGGGCCGCGGCCCGGTGGCCACCGCGCTGGTCAAGCGCGGCACGCTCAAGCGCGGCGATATCGTCGTGGCCGGCGCCCAGTGGGGCAAGGTCCGCGCGCTGGTCAACGAACGCGGCCAGCAGCTCAAGGAAGCCGGCCCGTCCGAACCCGCCGAGATCCTGGGCCTGGACGGCGCGCCTGAACCCGGCGAGGTCTTCGCCGTGGTCGAGACCGAAGCGCGCGCCCGCGAGCTTGTGGACTATCGCCAGCGCATGCTGCGCGACAAGGCGGCGGCCGCCCGCACCGGCGGCGGCGCCTCGCTCGAGCAGATGATGGCCAAGCTGAAGACCAATCAGCTCAAGGAGATGCCGATCCTCGTCAAATCCGACGTGCAGGGTTCGGCGGAAGCCATCGTCGGCGCGCTGGAGAAGGTCGGCAACGAGGAAGTCGCCGCACGCGTGGTGCATTCGGCGCCGGGCGGGGTTTCGGAAAGCGACGTGCTTCTGGCCCAGGCCTCGAACGCGCCGATCTTCGCGTTCAACGTCCGCGCCAACAAGCAGGCCCGCGAGCTGGCCGAGCGCGAAGGCGTCGAGATCCGTTACTATTCGGTGATCTACGACCTGATCGACGACGTCAAAGCGACGCTGGAAGGCATGCTGGCGCCGGAGAAACGCGAGACCTTCATCGGTTACGCGGAGATCCTGGAGGTGTTCAACATCACCAAGGTCGGCAAGGTCGCCGGTTGCCGCGTCACCGACGGCGTGGTCAAGCGCGGCTGCGGCGTGCGCCTGCTGCGCGACGACACGGTCATCCACGAAGGCGAGCTCTCCACGCTCAAGCGCTTCAAGGACGAAGTAAGCGAAGTGCGCGCCGGCACCGAGTGCGGCATGGGCTTCGTGGGCTATCACGATCTTCAGGTCGGCGACCAGATCGAGTGCTTCCAGGTCGAGGAGATCGAGCGCAAGCTCTGATCCGCCCCGCCTTACCGAACGCAGCGGGCGGCCCGTCGGGCCGCCCGTTTGCGTTTGGAGTGTCGCGCCCTAGCTGACACGCCGAGCCGAACGGAGCCGCGTCATGAACCTCTCCTACGCCCTGCCGCTTCTGGGCACGATCGTCGCCGGAGCGGCGGTGTCGCTGCAGCCGGCGTTCAACGGCCAGCTCGCCGCCCATCTCGGCTCGCCCTTCCGCGCGGCGCTGGTGAGCTTCACCGCCGGCGCGCTGACGCTGCTGGTCGTGGTGTCCGCCCTGGCCTTCCGCACCGGCCTTCCAAGCACCGAGCGCGTCGCGAACACGCCGATCCATTTGTTCATCGTCGGCGGGATGCTGGGCGCGCTGTTCGTCTCCACCGCAGCCTGGGCGACGCCGAAGATCGGCGCAGGGGCGTTCTTCGCAACGCTGATCGCCGCGCAGCTCATCGTTTCGCTGGTCATCGACCATTTCGGCCTGATCGGGCTCGACGCCAGACCGGCCAATCTCGTGCGGATCGGCGGGGTCGTCCTGCTGATCGCCGGCGGCTGGATGGTCGTGCGCGGCTAGCGCCTCAGGGAAGCCCGGGGAAGTGCTCGACGTACGCGATGGTGAAGTCGGGGAAGTGATCGACGAGGCGGATGGTGAAATCGGGAAATTGCTCGACGAACGTCCACTCGCCGCACGCGTCAGGGAAATGGGACACGCGTTCCACCTTCAGATCGGGGAAGTGCTCGACGACCTGGACGTCGAAATCGGCGAAGTGCTCGACGATCTGCACCCGGCCGTGCAGCGGTATGCCGTCAAGGGTGCAATCGTCGGCGATCGTGTCGACGGCGAGGGCGGCGAAGAGCTCGATCATGGGGTCGAGCCTGGCGAAGCGAAGCTGAACGCCCGGTGAAGCGGCGCGCGAGCGCATCCCGCCTCTCGCCTTGCCGCGTCCGGCCCGCTAGGTTCGCGCGCAAACACCGTTCAAGGGGAGGAGAGTTTCATGTCCGAGAAGGATCTGTCGCTGGAAGGCAAGGTCGCGCTGGTCGCCGGCGCGAGCCGCGGCATCGGCGAGGCTGCGGCCAAGCGGCTGGCGCGCGCCGGGGCCACCGTCATCTGTTCGAGCCGGAAGATCGGCGATTGCGAACGCGTGGCTGAAGAGATCCGGGCCGAGGGCGGCAAGGCTCGCGCCTTCGTGCTGCACCTGGGCGAAGCCGAGGACCGCGAGAAGGCGATCGAGAACATCAAGGCCGAGGAAGGCCGGCTCGACGTGCTCGTGAACAACGGCGCGACCAGCCCCTATTTCGGCGAAGCGAAAGACACGCCCGACAGCGCCTGGGACAAGACCTTCGACGTCAATGTGAAGGGCCCGTTCTTCCTGAGCTCGCTGGCGATCAACGCCTTCATGCAGACCCAGATGTCGGGTTCGATCGTCAACGTCGCCTCGATCAACGGCATGCGTCCGGGCTTCTTCCAGGGCGCGTATTCGATCTCCAAGGCCGCGGTGATCTCGATGACCCAGGTGCTCGCCCAGGAATGCGGCGGGTTCGGCGTGCGTGTGAACGCGCTCTGCCCGGGCCTGACCGAGACCAAGCTCGCGAGCGCCCTCACCTCGAACCCCGAGCTGAAGGACATGATGCAGCGGAACTTCTCGCTGCAGCGCGTCGGCCAGCCCGAGGACATGGCCGCCGCGATCCATTTCCTCGCCAGCGAGGCGTCGAGCTACATGACCGGCCAGTGCCTGACCGTGGACGGCGGCATCACCGCGCGCGGCCCGCTCTGAGCCGATGCTGAGCCGGGACGATTGCCTCGCGCTGGACGCGGCCGATCCGCTGAAGGATCGGCGCGCGCTCTTCGCGCTCAAGGACGGGCTGATCTATCTCGACGGCAATTCGCTCGGCGTGCCGCCGAAGGCGGCGCTCGCCCGGCTGCGGGAGGCCGCCGAGACCGAATGGGCGAACGGGCTCATCGCGTCCTGGAACGACGCGGGCTGGATGGATCTGCCGCTGACCCTGGGCGGCAAGCTCGCCCGGCTGATCGGGGTTCCGCAGGACGAGGTGATCGCGATCGACACGGTCACGATCAACCTCTTCAAGCTGTGCGCGGCGCTGATCGCCCGGACCGGCGGCGCCATCGCCGCCGAGGCCGGCGAGTTTCCCACCGACAATCACGTCATGGAGGGCCTCGCGCAGATCACGGGCGCGCAGATGCACCGGGTCCCGGCGAACACGAGGCCGGCCGATCTGCCTGAAGACGTCACCGTCTTCATCAAGTCCGGCGTGCACTACAAGAGCGCCGAGATCGCCGATTTCGAAGGCTATGAGCGCGAAGCGAAGGCGCGCGATCTCGCCATCGTCTGGGATCTCAGCCACGCCACCGGGCTGGTCGATCTCAAGCTCGAAGCCTGGGGCGCGAAATACGCGGTCGGCTGCGGGTACAAGTTCCTCTCCGGCGGGCCCGGCGCGCCGGCGTTTCTCTACTGCGCCGCCGAAGAGACCGCGCAGCTCGAACATCCGATCTCGGGCTGGCTCGGCCATGCCCGGCCCTTCGGTTTCGAGGACGCCTACGAGCCCGCTGACGGCATCGTCCGCTGGCGGACGAGTTCGCCTTCGATCCTCGCCCTCTCCGCGCTCGACGGCGCGGTCAGCGCCTATGACGGCGTGGACATGGCCGAGGTGGAGAAGAAGGCCGGAAAGCTCGGCGACGTGCTGCTGCAGCGCGCGCAAAGCGTCGGCCTGACCCACGCCTGTCCGGGGATCGGCGCGCGGCGGGGCGGCCATGTCGTGCTCGAACATGAGAACGGCTACGCGATCGTCCAGGCGCTGATCGCGCGCGGGATCGTGGGAGATTTCCGCGCCCCGAACCTGATGCGCTTCGGCTTCAACCCGCTCTACAATACGTACACGGAAGTCTTCGACGCCGGCGCCGCCCTCGCCGAGGTGATCGAGACCCGCGCCTGGGACCGGCCGGAGTTTCTGGCGAAGAAGGCGGTGACTTAGGGCCCCGCCCCGCCGCTTGCCCTTCGCCGCGCCTTCGCCCAAGCTCCTCAAAACACAAGGGGAGGGGCGCAATGCGCTGGATTGTCGGGATTATCGCGGTGCTGGGCGCGGCCGTTCTGCTCGCCGCGTACGGGCCGGGCGCGCTCAATGCGGTGAAGTTCGATCCGCCTGCGCCCGATCCCGCGCTTGAAGCGCTGTTCGCGGACCCGGCCGAGCCGGCGGTGCGCGAGGCGGCCGATCTTTACGGCGCGGAGGACCTCGAACCGGGGCCGGACGGCCGGCTCTACACCGGGCTCGCCGACGGCCGGATCATGGCGCGCGGGCCCGACGGCGGCTGGGCCGAGATCGCGAACACGGGTGGGCGTCCGCTGGGCCTGGCTTTCGTTCCCGACGGCGCGCTGTTCGTCGCCGATGCGAAGAAAGGGCTGCTGCGCCTCGGCGCGGACGGGACGTTCGAGACCTGGATGGCCGATGAAAGCGAGGGTGGGCCGCTGGTCTTCACCGACGATCTCACCGTGCTCGCTGACGGATCGGTCATCCTCACCGACGCCTCGCGGCGCTGGGGCTATGGCGAGTACATGACCTCGTTTCTCGAAGGCGAGCAGACCGGGATCGTCTACCGGATCACCGCGCCGGGCGAATACGACGCGCTGGCCGAGGGCTTCGCTTTCATCAACGGGGTCGACCACGATCCGGAGACAGGCCTGGTCTATCTCAACGAGACCTATGCCGGCCGGGTCTGGACGCTGGACCCTGAGACCGGAGAGACAGAAGTCCTGATCGAGGGCCTGCCGGGCTATCCGGACAATCTCGAATTCGATGCGGACACGGGTCTTCTGTGGATCGCCATGCCGTCGAAACGCTCCGCCGATCTCGACGCGCTGCATCCGCGGCCGTTCGTGAAGCGCCTGATGTGGCGCTGGATCCAGATCGCCGGCCTGCCGCCTTTGCCGCCGCGCCCGGCCATGGCGTTGGCCGTCACCACAGGCGGCGAGCCGGCTTATGCGCTGTACGGCCCGGACGATACGAGCTTCGGGATCACCACCGCGACGCCCTGGCGCGGACAGGTCTGGACCGCCGGGCTCGAACGCCCGGCGATCGACGCCTATGACGCGCCGGCCGACATCGTCCCGCCTTTTACGGAGAGCGCCGGCGTCGACGACGCGCCCGAACCCGCCGCCGAGCCGAACCCGTGAGCCGCACCGCGCTCATCACTGGCGGGTCGAGCGGGATCGGGCTCGCCCTGTCGCGCCGTCTGGCCCAGCGCGGCTGGCGGCTTTTGTGGGTCTCTCTGGCCGAAGCCGAGCAGGCCGGGGCCGCCGCCTCTATCCGCGCCGACCAGCCCAATGCCGAGATCGAGGCGCTCGCGCTTGATCTGTCAGAGCCCGGCGCGGCGGACCGGGTCTTCCAGTGGGCGCAGGGCCAGGGGCCACGCCTCGAGCTTCTGGTCAACAATGCCGGGATCGGCGTCTACGGGCCCAGCGCCAGCCTGCCGGTCGAGGCCGAGCAGTGCATGATCGCGGTCAATATCGGCGCGCTGCACGCGCTCGCGCGCGCCTTCATCCCGGCGATGGAGGCTGCAGGCGGCGGGACCATCGTCAACATCGCCTCGAACTCCGCCTTCACGCCTGCGCCCGATCTTGCGGTTTACGCCGCCACCAAGGCCTTCGTCCGGCATTATTCCGAAGCGCTGCACGAAGAGCTGGCCGAAGCGAAAAGCGCCGTCCGCGTCATGACGGTCTGCCCCTCGGCGGTGTCGGACACGCCGTTCAAGAGCCGCGCCTCGATGGACGGAGTGCGGACCTTTGAAAGCTTCACCGCGACCACCGCTGATGAAGTGGCGCGCGACATCCTCAAGGGCCTCGACGTCGGGGCGCGATCGGTGCTCACCGGCGCGGCGATGCGCCGGGCCATGCTTGCGATGAAGCTCTCCCCGGCGCCGCTTCTGCGCTGGATGACGCGGCGGGAGACGCGCAAGCTCTGAGCCCGCGCCGGGCCCGCCTTCCACCCTTGGGGAAAATCGTCTACACCGCCCGCTCCTCCCCGCATGACACCGGAAGACGCGCGCGATGAAAGCCTTTCCCGACAGCTACGACGTGAAAGCCTCCGAGGAGGCGCTCAAGGCCCGCTGGGCGGACGAAAAGGCGTTCCAGTGGGACCCCGAAGCGCCGGCGGACACCGACTACGTCATCGACACCCCGCCGCCGACCGTCTCGGGCGCGCTGCATATCGGGCACGTGTATTCCTACACCCAGGCCGACATCACCGCCCGCTACATGCGGATGAGCGGGCGCAACGTGCTCTACCCGATCGGCTGGGACGACAACGGCCTGCCGACCGAGCGCCTGGTGGAGAAAGTGAAGAAAGTGCGCGGCGGGACGATGGCGCGCGAGGAGTTCGTCGCCCTCTGCAAGGAGGTCATCCCCGAGTACGAGCAGCAGTTCCGCGATCTGTTCTCGCGGCTCGCGCTCAGCGTGGACTGGTCGCGCCAGTACCAGACGATCTCCGACGAGAGCCAGGCGGTCAGCCAGATGAGCTTTCTGGATCTCTACCACAAGGGCCTTCTCGAGCGCCGGCTCGAACCCTCCCTCTGGGACCCCGCCGACCGGACCGCTCTGGCCCAGGCCGAGGTCGAGGAGATCGAGCGCGAAGGCAAGCTCAACCAGATCCCGTTCGAGATCGAGGGCGGCGGCGAGGCGGCCGTGATCGCGACCACCCGCCCCGAGCTGATCGGCGGCTGCGGCGCGCTGATGATCCATCCCGACCATCCCCGGGCGAAGGAGCTCGTGGGCAAGCGTGCGATCAGCCCGCTTTACCGCGTGCCGGTCCCGATCATCGCCGACGATGCGGTGGACCCCGAAAAGGGCACCGGGATCGTGATGTGCTGCACCTTCGGCGACATCCAGGACATCAACTGGTGGCGCGCGCACAAGCTGCCGCTGCGCGTGGTCATCGACCGCGCCGGCAAGATGGAGCCCGAGCTGGGGATCGGGTCTGAGGACTGGCCGAGCCTCGACCTCGACGGGGCGCGCGCGATCATCGCCGAGCTGGCGGGCCTGAAGGCGGAGAAGGCCAAGGCGCGAATCCTTGAGATTCTCGACGAAAAGGGTCTGCTGCTCGGTCAGCAGACCACCCATCAGGTGGTGCCGGTGGCCGAACGCTCCGGCGCGCCGCTGGAGATCATCGTCACCCCGCAATGGTTCATCCGCACGCTGGAATTCAAGGCGCAGATCCTTGAAAAGGCGAACGAGATCACCTGGCGGCCGGCCTATATGAAACAGCGGCTGGAAAGCTGGGTGGACGGTCTGAAATGGGACTGGCTGATCTCCCGCCAGCGCCATTTCGGCGTGCCGATCCCGGTCTGGTACTCCAAACGCCCCGGCGAGGAAGGCAAGCTCATCGTACCGGGCAAGGACGAGCTGCCCGTCGATCCCACCACCGATCTGCCGAAGGGCTACGAGGCCCATGAGGTGGAGGGCGAGCGCGACGTGATGGACACCTGGGCGACCAGCTCGGTCAGCCCGCAGCTCAATACCCGCTCGATCAACGAGGACTATGCGCTCGATATCGAGGCGCATCGGCGGCAATTCCCGATGGCGCTGCGCCCGCAGGCGCACGAGATCATCCGGACCTGGGCCTTCTATACGATCGTCAAGGCGCTGCACCACGAGAACAAAGTCCCGTGGACGAACATCGCCATCTCGGGCTGGTGCCTGGCCGGGGACGGCTCGAAGATGAGCAAGTCCAAGGGCAACGTGGTCGACCCGATCAAGCTGCTGGACCAGTACGGCGTGGACGCGGTGCGCTTCTGGACCGGCACTTCGCGCCTGGGTCAGGACACCGCGCTCAGCGAGAACACGCTCAAACAGGGCAAGCGGGTCGTCAACAAGCTCTGGAACGCCTCGAAACTCGCCCATATGGCGCTGAAGGCGGCCGAGGATCATGGCGCGCTCGACCCCACGACGCCCGCCGGAGACATCAAGCGCGGCGCGATCTCCCATCCGCTCGACAAGTGGCTGCTCGGCCGTCTCGCCGAGGCGGTGAAGACCGCCACCGAGAGCTTTGAAAACTACGAGTACGCGGCCGCTCAGAGGGCGATCGAGGACTTCTTCTGGCGCACCTATTGCGACAACTATCTTGAGATCGTGAAGCGCCGCACGCGCTTCGAGCGCGCACCCACGGCGGAGGAGAAGTCCGCCGTCCTGACCCTGTGGCACGCGACCGACACGATCATCCGGCTTTACGCGCCCTTCTGTCCTTACGTGACCGACGCGCTCTACGACGTGCTGCACGGCGACCGCGCCGGCAGCCCGGCGACCGTGCATGCGCGCGGGCAATGGCCCAAGGCGTCTGATCAGGCCGAGCCGGGGCTCGATCGCGAGCTCGGCGAAACCTTCGTCCAGATCCTGGCCGCGGCCCGCAAGGTGAAGTCCGAAGCCCAGGTCTCCATGAAGGTCCCCGCCTCCATGCTTACCGTCGTCGGCGAAGCTTCGCTGGACGCGCTGATCGGGGAAACCGTGACCGATCTGCTCGCCGTCACGAACGCCGAAGCGGCCCAGGCCGGCGACGCGCCCGACGGCGCGCGGTCCGCGCAGAGCCCTGACGAACGCTTCACGGTGGCGCTCACGCTCGCTCCGGCCGAGGGCTAGCACACCGGTGACCCGCTGGTTCGTCCGCGTCCACAAATGGCTGGCCCTGATCGTCGGGATCCAGATCTTTTTGTGGGTGCTCGGCGGGCTGGCGATGAGCCTGATGGATCTCGAGCGCGTGCGCGCCGAGCACACGATCGCGCCTGCGCCCTCCTACGCCCTGCCGCTCTCGGACGTTCTGACGCCTGAGCGCGCTGCGGCGGTGGCCGGGCTCGCCCGGATCGACGAAGCCGCGCTGGTGCGCTGGGCGGACGGTCCGGTCTGGCGGTTTCAGGGCGAAGAGGGCGTGGTCGTCGTCGACGCGATGTCGGGCTTGCGCCTGACCCCGATCGACGCAGCCCGCGCCGCCGAGATCGCGCGGGCCGGTTACGCCGGGCAGGCGCCGGTCACCGCGGTCGAATACTTCGCCGAACCGACGGTCGAATATCGCCGTGAGGGCGCGGCATGGCGCGTCGGCTTCGACGACGGCGAAGGCACCCGGATCTATGTCGACGCCGCCAGCGGGGCGATCACGGCGCGCCGCAACGATCTGTGGCGCGTGTTCGACGTCTTCTGGACGCTGCACATCATGGATTATGGTGAGCGGTCGAACATTAACAATCCGCTGCTTCAGGTCTTCGCCGGCGTGGCGCTGATCACCGTTCTGGCGGGGCTGGGCCTTCTGATCCAGCGCATGCAGCGCCTGGTCCGCGCCGAGCTGGCGGCGCGCCGCAGACGGCGTAACGCGCTCGCCCGGGTCCGTCCGCAGATCAGGGACCGCTAGCGGCGGCCGGGACGGGCTCGGCTGCAGGCAGGTCGACGATGAAGCGCGCGCCGCGGCCCGGTGCGCTGTCCACCGAGATGGTCCCGCCCATGCGCTCTGCGGCCTGCTGACAGATCGCAAGGCCGATGCCCGTGCCTTCGTATTCGTCGCGCGGATGCAGGCGGGCGAACGGCTCGAACACCTTCTGGGAGAAGCGGGGATCGAAGCCGATGCCGTCGTCCTCGAACACCAGGCGCACGCGGCCGTCGGCGACGTCGCAGGTGACGGAAACCTTCACCCCGTCCGACTTTCGGTATTTCAACGCGTTGCTGAGAAGGTTCGAGATGAGCAGCTGCAACAGGACACGGTCGCCCTTCACCGGCGGCAGAGGCGCGACATCGAGCGCCGCGCGCGCCTCCTCGATCACCGCGGCCTGTCCCGCCGCCACCTCGTCCCAGACCGCCTGAAGATCGACCGGTTCAGGCGCCAGAGGCCGGCTCGAGGCCCGTGAATAGGCCAGAAGGTCGTCGATGAGGCGGCGCATGCGGCCCGCCGCGTCGACGAGGTAATCGAGGAACCGGTCGGCGTCCGCGTCCAGCCGGCCTTCATAGCGCCGCCGCAACAGGCTGGCGAAAGCGGAGATCTTGCGTAGCGGCTCCTGCAGATCGTGCGAGGCGACGGTGGCGAAGCGGTCGAGTTCGCGGTTGGCGCGTTCGAGCGCGGTCGCCCGGTCCTCGAGCTCGCGCCGTGCGGCGTTCAGATCGCCCACTTCGGAGAAAACCCCGTGGGCGCGGATCTTCCGGCCTTCCGCGTCGGTCTCCCAGAACGCGCTCAGGCGCGCCTCGACACGCGCGCCGGACTTGTCGACGAGCACGACCGGCTCGTTGGTGATCGAGCCTTCGCGCCAGGACCTGCGCATGATTTCGCCTTCTGCGCGCGCGCGCTCTTCCGGCGCGATGAAGATGCTGGCGGGCTGGCCTATCAGCTCGGCTCGCGCAAATCCCATGCGTTCGATCCAGTGATCGCTGACCATGACGATCTGGCCGGCCTCATTGATCGAGCAGAGCAGCGCCGGCGTGTTCTTGTAGAACGTCTCATAGCGCTCGCGCTCTTCATCCAGCGCCTCGGCGAAGGCGTACTCGGACTCGGTATCCAGGATGATGCCGGCGGCGCGCAGGGGCCGCCCGCTGGACGTCCGGTCGACGATCCGGCCGGTCGTGCGCGCCCATCGCCAGCCGTCGGGCGACTTGAGCCGGTAGTCGAAGCGATCGAAATCACGCCCCTCCTGAAAGTCCCTGAACGCGGCCAGCGCCTTGGGCAGATCGTCGGGATGGATCACGGCCCGCCAGTGTTCGGGGCCGGCCGCGGTCTCGCCTTCGGCGAGGCCCATCCAGCCGGCGATCTCGCCGAACACCGCCTGCCGGTTGGTGACGAGATCGATACTCCAGGCGCCGATCAGTCCCGCCGAGACCGCGTCCCTGAGCTGGCTTTCGCGCGCCGCGACCTGGCGTTCGAGCATGCGATTGGGGCCGATCTCGGTGATAAATCCCGAATAGCGCAGCGGCGCGCCGGAAGCGTCCTGTTCGCTCACCCCGCCGCGCAGGGCCAGCCAGACATGCTGGCCGCCCTCGGTCCTGACCCGGTACTCTGTCTCCGTCAGCCCGGTCTCGACGAGATCGCGCGTCGCGCGGTCCATGCTGGCGAGGTCTTCATTGGGCACCCGCGCGCGCCAGGCCTCGACCGGCGTCTTCCAGACCGGGCCGGGCAGCCCGAGCGTGTTCAGTACCTCGCCTTCGAGCCGGACCGTGCGGGTCTGCACGTCGTAGATCCAGGCGCTGACGCCCGCCGAACGCACCGCCTGGCCGGCCAGATCGTCCTCGACGCGCACGAAGCCCGATGCGCGCGCCGGTGCGCCCGGCTCGGCCGATCCCACCACGCGCAGCGTCTCCCAGTCCCCGTCGCCGCGCCGGACCCGAAAGCTTCGATCGAGCGCCGCGCCGAACGCCATGGAGAGGAAGGCGGCGGTCAGGCCCTGAAGATCGTCGGGATGCACCACACGACGGAAGGCTGCGGGTGAAAAGCCGGCTCCGGGCGGGAACCGGTCCGCCGCTTGCCCCTCGACCCAGCTCTCCCCGCTGTCGAAATCATGCATCCACGGGCTGAGGCCGCCGAGCGCTGCGGCGTGGTCGAGGCGCGCCTCGGAGACGGCCAGCGCGGCCTCGGCGGCTGCTAGATCGCTCACGTCGGACGCCGTGCCGGCGAGCCTTATCGCTCCGCCCTCCGCGTCGAAAGCGGACGGACGGCCTTCGAAACGCACGTACCGGAATTCGCCCGTCCCCGACGCTTTCAGCCGGAGCCGCAGGTCTGGCGCGTCAGCGGGCCGTTTCAGCCAGCCGTCCAGCCCTGCGCGGTCGTCGGAATGCACCGCCTCTCGCAGGGCCGCGATCTCGACAGCGCTTTCGCCATCTTCCAGCCCTAGAAGCCGCGCGAGCAGGCCCGAGACGCGGCCCCGCCCTGTTTCGAGATCGAAGCTGAACGCGCCGTCGCGCGGTTCGGCGAACGCGTCGGCGAGGCGGCGTTCGGCTTCCGCGCGGCGACGCGGGATTTCCGCGATCAGCCTGAAGGTCACCAGTCGCGCGCCGCCCGGCAGCGCGCGCACCCGGCATTCTGCGCCGGCCCGGCCGCCGTCTGCGAGCTTGAGGCCGACCGGCCAGGCCGGACCGGGCGCCCGGTCGCGCCGCCAGGGCGGTTCTGCGGCTTCTGCGGGTTCGCTCAGCACCGCCTCGATCGCCCGCCCTGTCGCCGGCTCGTCGCCGAGAAGGTCGCGAAAGCGCGCGTTCGCCGCCACCAGCCGGTGCTCGGCGTCAAGCACCGCGGCGGCGTCCTCGAGACCGTCGAAAACGGCTTCGAACAGGGCCGCCGTGGCGGAGGCGCGCGCGGTGCGGGTCACCGGAAGCGCGCAGACGTGCGACGGTGGTCGGGGGGCGAATCAGCACTCATGGCCGCAGGATAGCCGCTCAGGGCGCCCTGCGCTCTGGTCAAGTCCGCCGAGCGAGCTATGCTGCGCGACCGATCCGGGCCGGTCGCCCCGCGCCCGGCCTGATGGAAACGCGAGGGGCGCTTCTTGACGCAGTCTGCACAGCCGATCTTCGAAGTCGAAAATCTCGACGTCCGTTTCGACACGCCCGACGGCGAGGTCCACGCCGTGCGCGGCATCGACCTGCATATCCGGCCGGGCGAATGCCTCGCCGTGGTGGGCGAGTCCGGCTCGGGCAAAAGCCAGACCTTTCTCGCCGCGATGGGGCTTCTGGCCTCCAACGGCAAGGCGACCGGCTCGATCAAGTACGCCGGCAAGGAAATCCTCGGGCTGCCGCCGCGCAAGCTGAACAAGGTGCGCGGCAAGTCGATGACGATGATCTTCCAGGATCCGCTGACCTCGCTCACCCCGCACATGAAGGTCGGCGACCAGCTCAAGGAAGTGCTCGACGTCCACCTCAAGCTTCGCGGCGAAGCGGCCGAGAAGCGCTGCGTAGACTGGCTGGAACGCGTGCGCATCCCCGAAGCCAAGCGCCGTCTGGATCAGTTTCCGCACGAGCTTTCCGGCGGCATGCGTCAGCGCGTGATGATCGCGATGAGCATGCTGTGCGAGCCCGACCTGCTGATCGCGGACGAGCCGACCACGGCGCTGGACGTGACGGTGCAGGCCCAGGTGCTCGACATCATGGACGAGCTCAAGGCCGAGACCGGGGCGGCGATCGCCCTGATCACGCACGACATGGGCGTGGTCGCGCGCATGGCCGACCGGGTGCAGGTGATGCGCTACGGCGAGTATGTCGAGACCGGCGACGTCTACGAGATATTCGACAATCCCAAGCACGAATACACCCGCATGCTGCTCGACGCGATGCCGCGGATCGACCAGCCCGACAAGCTCGCCGGCGTCGCGCCGCGCGAGGTGGACGGTGCGGACGAGCCGCTGCTGGTCGCCGACGACGTGAAGGTTCATTTCCCGGTGAAGGTCAGCGGCGGGCTGTTTCCCAAGACCAAGCCGCTGAAGGCCGTCGACGGGGTGAGCTTCGACCTCAAGCGCGGCGAAACCTTCGGGATCGTGGGTGAATCGGGCTGCGGCAAGTCCACGCTGGCCCGCGCCGTCCTGCGCCTGGTGCCCTCCACCGGCGGCGCGGTCAGCTGGATCGGCAAGGACCTTCTGTCGCTGGGCTCGCGCCAGATGCGGCGCGAGCGCGAGGACCTGCAGATCGTCTTCCAGGACCCGCTCGCCTCGCTCAATCCGCGCATGACGATCGGCGCGTCGATCTCCGAGCCGATGCTCACCTACCGCAAGCAGATGAGCTCGAAAGAGCGCGAGGCGGAGGTGAAGGCGATGATGGAACGGGTCGGCCTCGACCCGAACATGATCAACCGCTACCCGCACGAGCTCTCGGGCGGGCAGAACCAGCGCGTGGGCATCGCCAGAGCGATGATCCTCAAGCCCAAGCTCGTCATCTGCGACGAGGCGGTGAGCGCGCTGGACGTGTCGATCCAGGCCCAGATCATCGACCTGCTGATCGGCCTGCAGAAGGATTTCGGCCTGTCCATGCTGTTCATCTCCCACGACCTTTCGGTCGTCCGGGAGATCAGCCACCGCGTGATGGTGCTGTATCTCGGCCGGGTGGTCGAACTCGCCGATCGCGACGCCATCTACGAGGATGCGCGCCACCCCTACACCAAGGCGCTGATCAGCGCGGTGCCGATCCCCGATCCGAAGATCGAGAAGACCCGCGAGCGTCTCAAGCTCGCCGGCGATCTTCCCAGCCCGCTCGACAGCCGGGCGCAGCTACGGTTCATGAAGTCCAAGCTGATCGACGATCCCGAAGCCGAGCAGTACCGGCCGAAACTGATCGAGGTCGCGCCCGGCCACTGGGTCGCCGAACACGATCCGGTCGAGACCGTGCTCGAACAGGATGCGCCCGAACCGGCCTGATGGTCCGGGCGTGACCGTTCTTTCATTTGAACCGTTCAGCGAGGCCGTTATCTTTCCTGGCGAAATTGTGGCGTGAACCGCCACGGCAAACGTCAGGGACCGCGATGACGCCGACACTGAACCGCCTGCTCCTGCTCGCCGCCGCCGGATCGCTCGCGCTCGCCGCCTGCGGGCCGCGCGAGGACGCGACGGGCGAGGCCGGCGCGGACGCCGAGCGCGCCGCGTTCGAAGCCGCCGACTTTCCGCAGGAGGCCAGCGACATCCCGGCTGACGAGTCGGTGCGCTACGGCGTTCTGGAAAACGGCTTCCGCTACGCCATCGTGGAGAACGACACACCGACCGGCACGGTGGCGCTGCGCCTGGTGCTCAATGTCGGCTCGCTCGCCGAGGAAGACGACCAGCGCGGCCTCGCGCACTTCATCGAGCACATGGCGTTCAACGGCACCACGAATGTGCCCGAAGGCGAAATGGTCCCGCTGCTGGAGCGCTACGGGCTGGCGTTCGGCGCGGATTCCAACGCTTTCACCGGCCGCGAAGTGGTCGGCTACACGCTCGACCTGCCCTCCGCCGAGGAAGACACCGTCGATGTCGGCTTGTTCCTGCTACGCGAGACCGTGTCGGAGATGCTGTTCGAGACCGAGGCGATCGACCGCGAGCGCGGCGTGATCGCCGGCGAGGAGCGCTTCCGCAACACCCCGATCAGCCGGTTCTTCGACGCGTATTACGACTTCCTGTACCCCGACACAATGATCACCGAGCGCAACCCGATCGGGACCAGCGAGGTGATCGCCAACGCGCCGCGCGAAGCCTTCACCGCGTATTACGAGAAGTTCTACACGCCCGAGCGCACGCTGCTGGTCGTCGCCGGCGATATCGACGCCGACGAGATCGAAGCGCGCATCCGCGACGGGTACACCACCGACGCGCCGGGCCTGCCGGTGAGCGAGGTGGAAGGCTTCTCAACCTGGGCCCAGCCCGACCCGGCCGCGCCCGATCCCGATATCGGCTCGGTTTCGGCCTTCGACGAGCCCGGCTTCGGTTTTCATTACGATCCGGACGTCTTCACTTTGATCACCGTGGACGTGGTCGAGCCCGGCCGCGAAGCGGTCGACACGCGCGCCACCCGGCTCGAAAGCCTGAAGCGACGGCTCGCCAACGCCATCGTGCAGCGGCGCATCCAGAGCGAGATCAACCGGGGCGCTTCCCCGCTGGTGCAGGCCAATCTCACCTATACGAACGATTTCGACCTTGCGAACCGGGCCGGCATGTTCGCCGTGTCTTCGCCCGAGCGCTGGCGCGACGGAGTGGCCGTGCTTGAGAACGAGCTGCGCCGGGCCATCGATTTCGGCTTCACCCAGGCCGAGCTCGACGAGCAGCTCGCCAACACTCGCACCGCGCTTCGCAACGCCGCCGACCAGGCCGACACCCGCCAGTCCGACAGCCTCGCCGACGCGGTCTGGCAGGCGTGGATAAACGGCGACGTCTTCGCCCATCCCGACTACGCGCTGAGCTGGTTCGAAGAGGTTTCGGACAAGATCACCGTCGAGGCCGTCGAGGCGGCGTTCGACGAGATCTGGTCGGCCGCTCCGCCCCAGGTGTTCGTCGCGCTCAATCAGGAGCTTGAAGACGGGCCTGCCGCTGTCCGCGAGGCCTGGCGTGCAGCCAGCGCCGAGCCTGTCGAGGCCCCCGAAGACTCCGGCGCGGCCGAGTTCGCCTACACCGAGTTCGGCGAGCCCGGCGAAGTCGTCAGCCAGGACACGCTCGAGGAGTTCGGCCTGACCCGCGTGGTCTTCGACAACGGCGTGCGCCTGAACGTCAAACCCACCGATTTCGAGGACAACGTGATCCGCGTGCGCGTCGATTTCGGCGCGGGCAATCTCACTCCGCAGCCGGTCTCGGCCGCCGGCTCGATCCTGGGCGCGGCCTTCGGCGGCGGCGGTCTGGAGGCCCATGACAGCGACGAGCTGCAGCGCCTGCTCGCCGGCCGCTCGGTGGGTTACGGTGTGGGCGTGGCCGACGACGTGTTCTATTTCGCCAACGCCACCACCCCGACCGATTTCGAGCTGCAGATGCAGGTGCTCGCCGCGTTCATGACCGCGCCGGGCTGGCGTGAGGACGGGCTGAATCGCTTCCGCGCCATCGCCGAGGAAGTCCGCCGCGGCCAGAACGCGCAGGCCGTGCAGGTGGCGGTGAACCGCGTCTCCCGCATGCTGCGCTCGGGCGATCCGCGCTGGGGCTTCCCGACCCAGGAGGAGATCGAAGCCTTCACCATGGAAGACGCCCGCGCCCTGCTCGAACCGGCGCTGGAAAGCGCGCCGGTCGAGATCACGATCGTGGGCGACGTGACGCCGGAGACCGCGATCGAGGTCGCGGCGAACACCTTCGCGGCCCTGCCTGAACGGGACGAGGACTGGCCGGACTATTCGGCGAACGCCCGGGCCGACTTCCCCGCGCCGGCCGAAGAGCCGGTCGTGGTGCGCTTCAACGGTCAGCCCAACCAGGGCATGGCGAACGTGTACTACCCCGCCGGCGACGGCGTGGAGCCGCGCCGCCGCCGCGCGCTGAACCTTCTGACCCGGGTCTACGACCTCAAGGCCACCGACCGGTTCCGCGAACAGGAAGGCGCGACGTATTCTGCGATCGTCTCGGGGCAGTTCTCCCAGACGTTCGAGGATTACGGCTTTCTCTGGGTCGGTCTCGACGTCGACGTGAACGACGTGCCGCGCATGTACGACGTGGCCGACGAGATCGCGGCGGCCATGGCTGGCGGCGACATCACCGAGGACGAGCTTGAACGGGCGCGCCGCCCGCTGCTCGAACAGCTCGAAGAGCAGCGCGAGCGCAACGCCTACTGGCTGAACGCCCTGTCGGGCTCCCAGCTCGAACCTGAAAAGCTCGAGGAGATCCGCACCGTCGAGGACGACTATCGTGCGGTGACCGTAGAGGAGCTGGTCGCCCTGGCCGGCGAGGTGCTCAGGCCCGAACAGGCCTATCGGGTCTCGATCCTGCCCGCCGGGGCCGCTGGAGACTAAAACTGGAAGTCCGGGGCCCCGCGCATCTGCGGGGCCCCGCTCACATGACCAAGGGGAGTTTTCATGCGCAGCCTGTGTCTCGCCGCCGCTTCCGCCGCCCTGTTCGCCAGTCCGGGCCTCGCCCAGGACGCGCCCGAACGCGTCACCGAGGGCAATCTGGTGATGGAGAACATCCCCGAGATCCCAGCCGCAGTCCGTGACCGGCTGCAGCAGTACTCCAACATCCGCTCGGCCGGGTTTTCAGACTTCGCGCCGGACGGCGGGATCTACATCACCACCCGCTTCGGTGAGACCACCCAGATCCACCATGTCGCCGAGCCCATGGGCATGCGCCGGCAGGTGACCTTCTATGACGAGCGCACCGGGGGCGCGAACGTGCGCCCCGGCGCGGCGCAGTTCGTGTTCTCCAAGGATATCGGCGGGGACGAGTTCTATCAGGGCTATCTCTACGATCCCGAAACCGCCACGGCCGTGCGCTTCACCGAAGCGGGCACCCGCAACGGAAGCTTCGGCTGGACCGACGACGGCGCGATGCTCGCCTGGTACCGTCAGACCGACGGCGATCCGAACGCCGACATCCTCGTCGCCGACCCGTCCGATCCGTCCAGCGTCCGCGTGGCGCTGGAAGGCGAGGGCGCGATCTTCCCCGGCGATTGGTCGCCGAACGGCCGCGATCTTCTCTTCGTGCGCTACTACTCGATCACCAACGCCGATCTGTTCGTTCTGAACACCGAAACCGGCGATACCACCGAAATCCTGCCCGGCCTCGAGATCGCGATCGGCGGGGCGGAGTTCGCGCCCGACGGCGAGAGCGTCTACCTCGTCACCGACTGGGAGAGCGAGTTCCGGCGCGTGATCGAAATCGATCTCGACACCGGGGACAGCCGCGCCGTCACGCCTGAACACGGCTGGGACGTCGAGGGCGCGGACCTCGCCCCGGACGGCTCGAAGCTCGTCTACACGATCAATAACGGCGGCAATTCCGAGCTGCATATGATCGACCCTCAGACCGGCGCATCCCTGCCGGTCCCCGATCTGCCGCTGGGCCTGATCGGATCGCTGCAGTTCGACCGCGACGGCGAGCGGCTGGGCTTCACCCATGTTTCGGCGAAATCGCCGGGCGACGCCTGGACCTACGACCTCGCCAGCGGCGATCTCACCCGCTGGACGATGAGCGAAGTGGGCGGTCTGGACACCGAAAGCTTCGTCGAGCCCGAGCTGATCACCTATGAGAGCTTCGACGGGCTGGAGATCCCGGCCTTCTACTACCGCGCCGCAGGCGAGGGCCCGCGCCCGGTCATCGTGGACATTCACGGCGGGCCGGAGAGCCAGGAGCGCCCCGGCTTCAACACCTCGATCCAGTACTGGGTGAACGAGCTGGGCGTGTCGGTGATCACGCCGAACGTGCGCGGCTCGTCGGGCTACGGCAAGGAGTACGTGGCGCTCGATAACGGCTTCAACCGCGAGGACAGCGTCAGGGATATCGGCGCGCTTCTGGACTGGATCGCCGATCAGCCCGAGCTCGATTCAGACCGCGTGGCCGTCTATGGCGGCTCGTACGGCGGCTACATGGTGCTCGCCAGCCTCACCCACTACTCCGACCGGCTCGCGGGCGGGGTGAACATCGTGGGCATCTCCAACTTCGTGACCTTCCTCGAGAACACGAACGGCTATCGCCGCGATCTGCGCCGGGCGGAGTACGGCGACGAGCGCGATCCGGAGATGTACGCGTTCCTGCAGCGCATCTCTCCGGCCAATCAGGCCGAGAAGATCACCGCGCCGCTCTTCATCATCCAGGGCGCGAACGATCCGCGCGTGCCGGCCTCCGAAGCCGAGCAGATCCTGGCCGCTGTCCGCGAGGTGGGCGGCGATCCGTGGTATCTCTTGGCGCTCGACGAGGGCCATGGCTTTGCGAAGAAGTCCAACCGCGACTTCCAGCGCCAGGCCGAGACCCTGTTCTTCCAGGACGTGCTCGATCTGGACTAGCAGCGCCCGTCCGCTGCGCTTCACGTCACGCCCCGGCGCAACCCCGCGCCGGGGCGTTGCGTTAGGGGGGACAGCGCGAGGGCCTCGACGCGGGCTCCGCCGCTGCTAGCATGAGATCAAGCGCGCCGGAGCGGCGCGCCCGCTTCATTTGAGGACTCCGCCATGTTTCGCTTGCGCCTGACCGCTTCCGCCGCCGTTCTGGCTCTCGGACTCGCCGCCTGCGGAGACGACGCAGACGACGAGATGGAGACCGGCGCGGTCGATTCCGAAATGGGGATGGACGCCGCCGGCGAGGATCCCGCCATGGACGGCGGCATGGCCGAGCAGGGCGGCGCAGACGGCGAGACGGCGAACCGCGACCGGTCCGCCTCCCAGGACATGGGCGGGGCGGGCCGCGGCGAGCCGATGCGCGCCGGCGCCGAGCCCAGTGAAGAAGTCATGCAGATCGTCAGCCAGGCGCGGGACTGCCAGACCGAGCAGTCCGAGATGGACTTCTCCGCCGAAGAGCAGGGCGAAGGCCAGGACGAGGCCAGCTACAACGCCCAGGTCAGCGACAGCTATCTTCAGCAGAACCGCGACCGGGAATGCGTGTTCGAGCTGCCCAGCGGGCTTCAGTTCACGATCACAAACGCCGTCGAGGACGGTCTTTCTCCGAACGCCGGCGAGCTGGTGCGCGTCAATTACGAGGGCAAGCTCGTCTCCGGGGAGACCTTCGACAGCTCCTATGAACGCGGCGAACCGGCGGTGTTCCCGTCCGACCGGCTGATCTCGGGCTGGGTCGAGGCGCTGCCGCTGATGCGGGTCGGCGAGGAGTGGAGCCTGTTCATTCCGCCCGAGCTCGGCTACGGCCAGCGCGGTACGCCGGGCGGCCCGATCGGCCCGAACCAGGCGCTGATCTTCCGCATCGAGCTTCTGGGCCTGCCGGGCCGCGATCAGGCCGGCCAGAGCGGCATGTCAGGCCAGGACGGCTCGGACGGCATGAGCGAAGACGGGTCGGGCTCGGACGCCGGCCAGGGCGAGGGCGATACGGAGACTGATGGCGGCTAGAACCTCCCGCGACTGGCTTGAAGAGCTGGTCGCCATTCCCACGGTCTCGAAGACCTCGAACCTGGCTCTGATCGACGCTGTCGAGGCGTACCTGACAGAGCTGGGCGCGGTCTGCGAGCGCACGGTCAGCGAGGACGACTCGCGCGCCAATCTTCACGCCGTCCTCGGACCCGACGCCGAGGGCGGCGTCGTGCTGTCCGGCCACACCGACGTCGTGCCGGTCGAAGGCCAGGACTGGTCCACCCACCCGTTCACCCTCACAGAGCGCGACGGCCGGCTTTACGGCCGCGGCTCTTGCGACATGAAGGGCTTCATCGCCTGCGCGCTCGCCGCCGCGCCCGGCTTCGCCAAGGCGACGCTCAAGCGACCGGTCCATTTCGCGCTGTCCTATGACGAGGAGGTCGGCTGCCTGGGCGCGCCGAAAATGATCGCGCGGATCGCCGAGAAGACCCCGCGCCCCTCCGCCGTCATTGTCGGCGAGCCCACGATGATGAAGGTCGTCACCGGCCATAAGGGGCTCTACTCGGTGCGGGTCGACGTCTGGGGCAAGGAAGCCCATTCAAGCCTGGTGGAGAACGGCGCCTGCGCGACCACGGCCGCGGTGCGCCTGATGCACCGGCTGGTCGAAGCCTCGGACGCGCTGAAAACCGCCGCGCCCGCCGACAGCCCGTTCGACCCGCCTTACGGCACGCTGACCGTGGGCCGCATGGGCGGCGGCACGGCGGTGAACATTCTGGCCCGTCACGCCTGGTTCGAGGCGCTGATGCGGCCCGCGCCCTGGGATGACGGGCCGGGGCTGGGCGCCAAGCTGAAGGCGGCCGCCGAAGCGCTTGAAGCCGAGATGCGCCGCACCGCGCCCGACGCCCGGGTCGAGGTGACGGTGATGAGCGACGTGCCGCCGCTGCGCCCTGAGAAAGACGGCGAGGCCGAGCGCCTGGCCCGCCAGCTCACCGGGGACAATTCTCCCCGTGTCGTGGCCTACGGCACCGAGGGCGGGCAGTTCCAGGACGCCGGATTCTCCACCGTGATCTGCGGGCCGGGCTCGATCGAGCAGGCCCACCAGCCGGATGAATTCGTCGCGATCGAACAGCTGGACGCCTGCGACGCCTTTCTTGAAAAGCTCAGGGACCGCCTCTGCAATTGAGGGGCGCGCCTTCAGGAATGCAAAACGGCGCGGAGATCGCTCTCCGCGCCGTTTTTTTGAGGCCCGCTCGGCCGCTTCAGTTCTCGCTCTCGCCGAGCAGGTCTTCGAGCGGCAGGTCGGCTGCGGGCGGCTCGCCGCCGGGCCCCTGCAGATAGTGCGTCATCCAGCGCAGCACCCGGTGGGCGTAGTCGAACTGGGCGGCCGCATTGCGGTTGCCGTGCCCTTCGCCGGGATAGGTGACCAGGCGCACCGGCGCCTCGCTGGTCATCTTCAGCATCCGATAGAGGATGTAGGACTGGCTGGGATCGACGCGGGTGTCCTCCTCGCCGTGCAGGATCAGCGTCGGGGTGGTCGAGCCCGGCGCGTTGAAGGTCGGGGACTTCTCCAGATACATCGTCCAGTCGTCCCACGGATTGGTCATGAAGTGCACGTCGACCATCTCGATCGGGATCTCGGTGGTGCCGTAAAAGCTGATGAGATCGGTCAGCGCCACGAAGGGCGCGGAGGCTACAAAGTGCTCGCTGGCCACCGTCGCGCCCCAGGCCGAGGCGAAACCGCCGTACGAGCCGCCGGTGATCCCGACCTTGTCGGGGTTCACGATCCCCGCTTCGGAAAGCGCGCCGATCGCGTCGACCAGATCGTTGAACTCGTCGCCGGGGGCGTCGAGATGATCAAGCTTGGCGAAGCGTTCGCCGCGCCCGGTCGAGCCCCGATAGTTCGGGTAGAACACCGCCATCCCGTCGCCCGCCGCGATGTGGCCCAGGCGCGAATACCCGGTGACCCAGCCGTTGGCGTCGCGCGCTTCAGGGCCGCCGTGTACGGTCATGATCAGCGGCCAGCCGCCCTCGGGCGCTTCGCCCTGCGGGGTGACGAGCACGCCCTCGATGCGCTCGCCGTCGCGGGCGGTGAACTCGAAGCCGCGCTGGTCTCCGAAAGCGATCTGGTCGAGCTGCGGGTTCAGCGAGGTCCACCGCTCCAGCCGCGAGGGCGACCGGCCGGCGTAAAGCTCACGCGGATGACGCGCGGCGTCGGCGATCGCCGCGATGCGGCCATTGTCCGACCGGTCGAACGAGCCCAGGACGAAGCCGTCATACGCCTCGCGCGATTCCTCACGACCGTTGGTGTTGTAGGTGACGAGCGCGCTGTCGAGCCCGGTCTCGGCGAGGACCATGATCGAGTTGCGGTCGACCCAGGCCAGATCGCTGACATGCTGCTCGGCCTCGCGCGCGATGGCGCGGAAGGCTCCGCTGGCGACGTTTGCGACGTGCAGCGTGCCGGCGGTCGGGTCGGCGCGGTCCGCGCCGGCGATGAACGCGAGCTCGCTTCCGTCGGGCGAAAAGGCCGCCGGGCCGATCTTGCCTTCGGTGTCGATGACCGAAACCGTCTCGCCGCTGGCCGCGTCCACGATGGTCCAGCGCCGCTCCATCAGGGAATCGTCGACCAGCGTGGTCGGCGCGATCGCGACGGCGAGCCGCCTCCCGTCCTCGCTGAGCACCAGATCCGACGCGTTGCCTTCGAGGCCGAGCGAGACCGGATCGGCGTCGCTGTCGAGGCTGGCGCGCCAGACTTCGGCGAACACCCCGCCTTCTTCATAGACGTTCGCGCGGAAGCCGCGATTGCGGAAGGCCTGCCGCGCGCTGTCGGCTTTCGGAAGGGCGATGAAATAGACCGTCTCGCCGTCCGGCGCGATCACATAGGACTGGATCGAGCTGTCGTGGCTGAGCACCTTCTCCGCCTCGCCGCCGCCGAAGGCGATGCGGTAGAGCGAGGTCGCGCTGTCGCCGTCCCGGCGCGCCAGGAAGGTCAGCGCCTGCCCGTCCGGGGTCCAGTCGACCGCGCCCACCCGGCCTTCGCCGGTGATGAAGGCGCGCGACTGGTTCGGCCCGAAGGCGACGTGAAGCTCGACATCGCCCGAGCCGTCCTCATCGCCGGCGACGATGTTGCGCGGCTCGAAAACCGTATAGGCGACATGGCGGCCGTCCGGAGACAGCGCCGCGGAGCTCGCCTGGCGGATCTCGAACAGGTCGGCGATCTCCATCGGCTGCTGCGCGCTCGCAGCGCCGGCGACCAGCGTGGCTGCGGCCAGGGCGGCCGCGGATCTGAAGTGAAGGGTCATGCTTAGTCCTCCGTTTCGCCGTCGCCGCCGATCAGGGCGTCGAGGCCGATATCGACCGGGGGCGGGTTTCCGCCCTCGCCGAGCAGGTACTGGTCGAACCAGCGCATCATCCGGTGCGCGTAGTCGTACTGGGCGGCGGCCATGCGGTTGCCGTGGCCTTCGCCGGGGTAATAGATCAGCCGCACCGGCGCGGCCGAGCGCAGCTTCAAAGACCGGTAAAGCTCGAGCGACTGGCTGGGGTGCACGCGGGTGTCCTCCTCGCCGTGCAGGATCAGCGTCGGGGTCTCGCTCTGGCCGGCGTAGTAGACCGGGCTGCGTTCGAGCAGGTCGGTCCAGTCCTCCCACGGCCATTTCAGCGAGTGCACCAGATAGGCCTCGTTGGGGATGTCGGTGGTGTTGAATTTCGAGATCTGGTTGGACACGCCCACGAACGCGACCGAGGCGGCGAAGTACTCCGACTGCGCCGTCGCGCCCCACATCGCCGCATAGCCGCCATAGGAGCCGCCGGTGATGCCGACCCTGTCGGCGTCGACGATCCCCTCGCCGCTGAGCGCGCCGATCGCGTCGACGAGGTCGTCGAATTCGCGGCCCGCATAGTCGTTCTGGTGCTGCTTGGCGTAGGCCTCGCCGCGCCCGGTCGAGCCGCGATAGTTCGGGTAGTACACCGCGAACCCTTCGCCCGCGCCGATATGGCCCGGATCGGAATAGCTGGTCAGCCAGCCGTCCGCGTCATGGGCTTCAGGCCCGCCGTGCACCGTCATGATCAGCGGCCAGCCGCCTTCAGGCGCTTCGCCCTGCGGGGTGATCAGCACGCCGTCCACGCGCACGCCGTCTGAGGCGGTGAAGGAATAGGTGCGCTGTTCGCCCAGCGCCCGGTCGGCGAGCCAGGGATTGTGGTCGGTCAGCCGATCGAGAGCGCGGGTCCAGCGGCTGGCGGAGAACACTTCGCGGGGATGATCCGCGCTGTCGGCGACGGCGACCAGCCGCCGGCTCGGCGGGTGGTATTCGAGCCCGCGCAGCACGATCTCGTCCTGGGTGCGGCGGCGCTCCTCGGTCCCATCGGTGCGATAGGCGACGAGCGCGGTCTCGGTGGACACCGCAGCCAGCGCCAGAACCGTGTCGCCGTCGAGCCAGACCGCGTCCTCGACATGCTGCTCGGCGTCGCGCGCGATCAGCGTGTAGTCTCCGGTGGCCGCGTCGGCGATCGCCAGCGTGCCGGCTGTGGGATCGTTCTGATCCGCGCCGACGATCAGGGCGAGCTGCGTCCCGTCAGGGCTGAACGCCGCGCCTCCGGTTTTGCCGGGGGTTTCGACGGTGGAGATCGTCGCGCCCGTGTCCGCGTCGATGACGCTCCAGCGGCGCTTCATGTAGAAATCGTCCACCAGCGGCGTCGGCGCGAGCGCGACGGCCAGGCGCGCGCCGTCCCCGCTGATCTCGATCGCCGAGGCGTCGCCGTCGAGCTCGATCATCGCCGCCTCGCCGGCCTCGCCGCCCCTCGGCAGCGCGACCCGCCAGAGCCGGGTGAAGTCGAGGTCCTCTTCATAGGCGTAGGCGGTGAACCCCTTGTCGCGCCAGTCGTCTTCCGGCTCGTGTTCGCGGCCCAGGAAGAACACCGTCTCCCCGTCCGGCGCCCAGACATAAGAGCCGACGCTTTCGGAATGCGCGAACAGGCGCTGCGCCTCGCCGCCGGCCGGATCGATCTCGTAGAGAACAGTGTTCTCATCGCCCTCGCGCCGGGCGCGGAAGGTGATCGTGCCCGCCTCGGGCCGCCAGGCGACCGAGGACACCGAGACGTCTCCGGTGATGAAGGGGCGCGCCGTTCCGCCGTCCGCCGGGACGACCCAGAGATGGCTGTCCGCCCCGCCGTTCTCCTCGCCTTCGGTGATGTCGCGCGGATCGCGCACAGTATAGGCGATCCAGTCGCCGTCCGGGCTGATCGACGCGGAGGTCACCGTCTGCATCTGGAAGAGATCGTCGATGGTCAGCGGCTGCTGGGCCAGCGCCGGCGCGGCGAACAGGCACACAGCGCCCGCAGCGGCCGCAGCGCGCGTGAACGAATAGGTCATGGGGGCTCCCCTCGAGGGCTTTAGGACGCCGCGGAGCCTAACGAAGGCGCGCCCCGCATGGAAGCGGAGCGGGGCGGCGGGCTCTAATCGCGCGCCGGCGCCCTCGAGAATTCGGCGTATTTGTTGGTCCGCTCGCGGGTCTCTTCCGCGCCCTCGATCAGCAGCACGGCTTCGCCGCGGGGCGGGTCGGAGAGGCGGGCCTTAAGGGCCGAAAGCGGCTCTCTGAAGACGCGCTCGAAGGTCTTGGTCAGCTCCATGGCGAGCGCCGCGTTGCGGTCGCCGAGCACGGCGATCAGGTCCTCCACGGTCTCCGAAAGCCGCTGGGGGCTTTCATAGACGATGAGCGTGGCGGGCAGGGCCGCATAGGCCTCGAAGAGCTTCTTGCGTTTGCCGGACTTGCGCGGCGGAAAGCCCAGAAAGGCGAAGCGGTCGGTGGGAAGTCCCGAGATCTGAAGCGCGGCCATCGCCGCGACCGGGCCGGGCACGGCGGTGACGTCCAGACCGGCGTCCAGGCAGGCGCGCACCACCCGGTAGCCCGGATCGGAGATCGCAGGCGCGCCTGCATCGCTGACCAGCGCCACCTTCGCGCCCTCCTCGATCAGCTTGACGAGACCGGCCGCGCTGGCGGTCTCGTTATGGTCGTGGCAGGCGATCAGGCGTTTGTTTTCAATGCCGTACGAGGCGAGCAACTGCCTCGTGACGCGCGTGTCCTCGCAGGCGATCGCGTCGGCGGCTCTGAGCGTGTCGAGTGCGCGGGCGGAGATGTCGCCCGGATCGCCGATCGGCGTGGCGACCAGAACAAGGCGCGGGCGGTCTGCGCGCGCCTCGGCGTCTGTGAGATCGGCCCCGCTCACCTGTCCCTCACGAGACCGCGCTGGGCGCGAGCGAGGTGATGTCCACGCTCACATCGAGGCCGATCGCGTCCTCGGGGCGGCCGTCGTAGTACCCGCTGAGCGGGGCGACCTGTTCAGGCGCCCGGCCGACCCCGGTCTGGATCAGCTTGCCCGAGGCGATCTCGGCGTTCGTGGGGTCGAAATCGATCCAGCCTGCGCCGGGCAGGAAGACCTGCACCCAGGCGTGGGTCGCGCCTGCGCCCTGCACTGAGGACGCGTCGCCCGCCACGCCTGAATCAAGCGCCGGATCATAGAGATAGCCTGTGACGAAGCGCGCCGCGAAACCGAGGCGCCGGACCAGCTCGCACATGAGTTCGGCGTAGTCCCGGCACGAGCCAGCGCCGATCTGCAGGGTATAGGCAGGGCTCTGAACGCCGGGCTCCTCGCGGCGGGTATAGCCGAGATCGGTCCTGATCTTGCGGTTCATCCCTTCCAGCAGCGCCCAGGTGTCCCCGCCCGAGGCGTCGCGGCACTGGGTGGCGAGCGCAGCCAGCGCTCCGTCGGGATCATCATGGCGCGGGCTTCTCAGAGGTCCGAGATCGACCTTTTCATGGTCTTCGTACTCGAACGGGAAGCTTTTGGCGTGATCGGCGAGCGGAAACTCCGCATCGCGGAAGCTGGTGCGCACGATGTCGAACGTGCAGCCGATCTCCAGAACGTCGGACGGGTCGTTGAAATCGAACAGGGTGACGGTGTTGGAGAACACGTCATGGATCCAGCGCACCGAGGACTCGGGCCGGGTGTCCACAGTCATCGTGAGCAGTCTCAGCTCGGGGGTCTCCACCGGCCGGAACATCGCCCTGTGCCGTCCGAAGCGCACGGGGCGGGCGTAGGTGTACCGGGTGGTGTGCCGGACCCGGAAGAGATCGGTCTTTACTTGCGGCTGTTCGCCCATGCCCGGTCCCTCACGGCCGACCCGGGGTCGACTGTGGCGTGATTCTTCAAAAGCGCGCGCGTCAGGGTTCAGTCAATCGGGACCGAAATACCGCCCGGCCAGAGCGCTCGCAAATCCGATGACGCCCAGCTGCACCTCGTCGAGGAATGCGTGAAGCCCCTTGCCGGGTTTCACCCCGCCGGGCTTTTCGAGCAGTGCGAGCAGGTGTTCGCAGGCTTTCGACAGCGGATCGCCAGGCGCGGCGTCGTAATCGTGTTCGAGCTCGCGCAGGCGGTCGGCGGCGGCCAGGGCGGAGAGCTTCACCGAGCGGGGGCAGTCGGCGTCGAACAGCAGGAAGTTCGCCGCTTCAGTGGGGCCCGCCGTCAGCGCATGGCGCCGGCGGAAGGCGTGATAGCTCGACGCCGAGCGCAGAAGCGAGTTCCACCACACGATGTCGGGCGGGGCGAAGCCGTCGTCTTCGGACGCGCCGGCGGATTTCAGCTGGTAGTATTTCACGTCCAGCAGGCGCGTGGTCTGGTCGGCGCGTTCGAGCTCGGAGCCGAGCCGGTGAAACAGCCAGGCCTCGTCGCGGTACCAGGCGCCGTCGACCATGCCCTGATGGGTCAGACAGCCCAGCCGCACGGTCTCGCAGAGCTGGCTGAGCTTGGGCAGGGTCACCTGCCGCGCGCTCAGCGCGTCGACCGCGCCGTAGAGCATGTTGATCTGCTTCCACGCCTCGATCGGGGTGATGTGCCTCAGCGCGCGCGCGTTCTCGCGGGCGGCGTGAAGCGCGCTGATCACCGAGTTCGGATTGCTGCGGTCGACGAAATACCAGCGTGCGACGTTCAGGCCCGACAGCTTCGGACGCGCTTCGGCGAAGGCGTCGCGGTCATGGAAGGTGTCGAGCACCCCGCGCCAGGCCGCGTCGTCGTCGTCGCCGGCCGCGAAGCCTTCGGTGACCGCCAGAAGCCGGACGAGATTCTCCGCCCGCTCGACGTATCGGCCGAGCCAGAACGCGTGCTCCGCATAGCGCGAGAGCAGTCTATGAGAGGACCCAGGTATCCTTCGACCCTCCGCCTTGGCTTGAATTGACGATGATGGAGCCCTTCTTCATGGCCACGCGGGTCAGCCCGCCGGGCAGCACCCAGGTGCTCTCGCCGGTCACCGCGAAGGGCCTGAGATCGACATGGCGCGGCGCGACGCCCTCGCCGGTCAGGGTGGGGCAGGCCGACAGGGTGATCATGGGCTGGGCGATGTAATTGGACGGATCGCGGCGGATCGCCTTTCCGACTTCCTCGCGCTCGGCGCGGGTGGATTTGGGCCCTACCACGATGCCGTAACCGCCGCTTTCGCCGACCGGCTTGACCACGAGCTCGTCGAGATGGTCGAGCACGTATTTGCGGTCCTCCTCGCGCCGGCAGACATAGGTGTCGACGTTTCTGAGGATCGGCTCTTCATCGAGGTAATAGCGCACGATTTCAGGCATGTAGGCGTAAACCGCCTTGTCGTCGGCCACCCCGGTCCCCGGCGCGTTGGCGATCGCGACCTTGCCTGAGCGCAGCGCGCGCATCAGGCCCGGCGTGCCCAGCATGGAGTCCTTGCGGAAGGCTTCGGGGTCCAGGAACGCGTCGTCGATCCGCCGGTAGATCACGTGCACCGGCTCGGGCCCGGACACGGTCTTCATGAACACCTGATCGGTTTCATCGACATAGAGGTCGCGCCCCTCGACCAGGGGCACGCCCATCTCCCGGGCCAGGAAGACGTGCTCGAAATAGGCGGAATTGAACATGCCCGGCGTGAGCAGGACGACCTTGGGATCGTCCACGCCCTGGGGCGCGCAATCGCTGAGCTTCTCGCGCAGCTTCACCCCGTAGTCGGACACCGGGCGGATGCGCGCATTCTCCATCAGATCAGGAAAGGAGCGCTGCATCAGATGGCGGTTCTCGATGACGTAGCTGACGCCTGAAGGCGCGCGGCAATTGTCCTCGAGCACCAGGAAGGAGCCGTCGGTGTCGCGGATCATGTCGGTGCCGCACACATGCACGTAGTTGCGGTGCGGCAGATCCAGGCCTTCCATCTCCTTGAGGAAATACTTGTTTCCGGTGACGAGATCGGCCGGGACTACCCCGTCCTTCAGGATCTTCTGATCGTGATAGATGTCGTGCAGGAAGGCGTTCAGCGCCGCGATGCGCTGCTTGACCCCGGCCTCCATCGCGTCCCAGTCCGATCCCGTGATCGGGCGGGGGATGACGTCGAAGGGCAGCACACGGTCCACCGTGTCTTCGCCGAAATAGACCGTGAAGGTGATGCCGAGATTGAACAGCTCCTCCTCGGCGCGCTTCTTCCGGCGCGCCAGGGCGGCGCGGGTCTTCTTGCCCAGGCGCTTGTAGAACAGGCGCTGGATTTCCGGGTCGTCGGCCCGGCCGGACACTTCGCAGAATGCCGGTGAGGCGTCGTATTTGTCGAAAAGACCGGGGCCGGACATGGCGCTCCTTCGCAAAACCTCACGAAGGCTAACACGGGGACCGGCCCGCGGTTCAACCGTTTAAGCGAAATACCCGCCCTAGCGGCAAAGATCCTCGACCTTGTCGAGCGCCGCGGTGACGCCTGACAGCGAGAACTGGTAGGCTGTCGCGGTGCCGCGCTGGCTCACCGCCTCCACCCGCATCACCGCGCCGCGGCGCATGGCGTCCACCAGCCGGCTTTCGTCGCGGGGTTCTTCCAGGAAGCCTTCGCGCTCGCTGACGAACATGGTGAACCGGTCCGATCCGACCCGGGCGCGCGGCGGGCTCTGGTTTCTCAGCGGATAGCCGGCCAGGAAGCTCGGCTGTTCGTCCGCCGCGCCGTTCGCCCAGCTCGACACCAGAAAGAACACCTCGCCGTGATCGACGCTGGCGGGCAGGGACTCGGTGGGGCGCGACAGGGCGTAGCAGACCTTGGCGTCGCCCTCGCCGCGGGTGAAGACGCGCCAGTCCTGGTGGGCGCCCTGGAAGACCGGCTCTGCGCCTTGCTGGGCTGCGGCGGGCGCGGTCAGGGCCGCCAGGGCGGCGAGAGCGGCGAGCGGGCTGCGCATGAAGGGTCTCCGTGGGGCGTGGCTCGAAAGGGCTCAGCTCAAGGTGGGCGTCGCGGGATGCGGCGCCAAGTCTCTGGCGCATCCCTGTCTGCGCGGTTAAAGCAGGCGCGTTTGGCGGATTGATGGCGCTGCGGGTTGATTGAGCGTGTTCAACCTGTGACGATGGCCCTCACGATCGGAAGGTGACCTGTGCCCGACGCCGTATCCGGCACCCAGCCCGGCCTAGACCGGGACGCGCTCGACGCGCTGGTGGAAGCCACGGCTGCGCGCGACCGCACGGCCTTCGCATCCCTGTTCGAGTTCTATGCGCCGCGGGTCAAAGCCTATCTTCTGCGCCTGAACGCGCCCGAGCCGCTGGCCGAGGAGCTGGCTCAGGAGGTGATGCTGACGGTCTGGCGCAAGGCGCACATGTTCGACCGCAGCCAGGCCTCGGCCTCGACCTGGATTTTCAGGATCGCCCGCAATCGGCGGATCGACGCCGCGCGCCGGGCCGCCCGCCCCGATCTCGACGGCGAGGATCCGCTGCTGCAGCCGCCCGAGATCACAGCGCCCGACGACAGCGCCCACGCCGAGGGCCGCGACCGCCGGGTGCGCGAGGCGCTCACCGATCTGCCCGACGAGCAACTGGCGCTGTTGCGCATGGCCTTTTTCGACGGGCTTTCGCATCGCGACATCGCAGACCGGATGGGCGTGCCGCTGGGCACCGTGAAGTCGCGCCTGCGGCTCGCTTTCGACAAGCTCAGGCGGGTGCTCGACCGTGACAGTCTTTAGGGCGCCGAAAGATCATGGCGGTTATGACTGGAATACATGGGCTTGGGGTTGAAGCGGGCGCGGTTCGGATCATATCCGTCCGCCGGGGCGAGGCGCGCAGGTCGCGCTGACGAGGACGGGACGAAGACGGCCATGACCAATCATCCGCTTGGAGACGAGCTGTTCGCCGCCTATGCGGCCGGCGCGCTGTCCGGCCCGATGCGGCTTCTGATCGAGGCGCAGGCCGCGGTCGACCCGGCCGTGGCGCGCGAACGCGACGAGGCCGAAGCGGTCGCCGGGCTGATGCTCGACACCATGCCGCCGGCTGAAATGCGCGCCGGCGCGCTCGAGGAGCTCTTCGCCGTGATCGACGCCGAAGAGGCGGGCCTGGGCGAAGCGGGGCGCGCTCCGCAGGCCGACGCGGCCTCGGTCAAGGCCGCGCGCGCCGCCGGTCAGGCGCTCGATGAAATCCTCTCCCTGCCCGATCCGGTGCGCGATCTCGCCCTGGGCGGCGGCTGGAGCTTCGCCGGTCCGGGCGTGCGCTCGATGGAGCTGATGCGCGAAGGTTCGGCCAAGGCCGAGCTGATCCGGCTGGAGCCGGGCCGCGGCGTGCCGCGCCACGGCCATGACGGGCGCGAATTCACGCTGGTGCTGACCGGCGCGTTCAATGACGGCCGCGGCCGCTACGCCCGCGGTGAGCTGTGCGCCGCCGATCCCAGCACCGAGCACAAGCCCGTCGCCGAGCCCGGCGAGGTCTGCATCGCCCTGGCGGTCACCGACGGCCCGCTCGCCTTCACCGGCCCGCTGGGCTGGGTGCAGCGGGCGCTGGGCGGATAGGCGCGCGGCTAAACCGCCGCAGCCGCCTGCGCTTTCTTTCGGGCTTTCGCGCGTTATCATCGCCGCCATGACACGCACCTACGACGTCGCGATCGCCGGCGGCGGGCTCGCCGGCCTCACCCTCGCCCTGGCCCTGCACGAGGCCGGCCTCGACACGGTCGTGGTCGACGCCCTGCCGCTGGAGACCCGCGTCGCAGAGAGCTTCGACGGGCGGGCGTCGGCGCTGGCCTACACCAGCTGGCGCATGCTCGAAGCGGTCGGCGCGGCCGATCATCTGCACGAGCACGCCCAGCGGATCGAGGACATTCTGGTCGTCGACGGCCGGCCCTATGACGGGCTGAAGCCCGGCGGTCCGGGACGCGATCAGCTTCATTTCGACCGCCGCGAGATCAGCCCCGAGGCCGACGGCGAACCGCTCGGCTTCATGGCGGAGAACCGCTGGACCCGCGTGGCGCTGGCCAGGGCCGCCGAGGCGTCGGGGCTCGACGTGATCGCACCGGCGCGCATCGACCGCATGGACGAAGACGGGCCGGGCCGGGCCGCCCTGGTGCTCGAGGACGGACGGCGGATCTCCGCGAGCCTGATCGTCGCCTGCGACGGCAAGTTCTCGCGCCTGCGCGAACAGGCCGGCATCCGCACCACCGGGCGCGAATACGGCCAGAAGGGCCTGGTGCTTTCGGTCGCCCACGAAAAGCCGCACGAGGGCGTGGCCTACGAATACTTCATGCCGGCCGGCCCGTTCGCGATCCTGCCGCTTCCGGGCAACCGGTCGAGCCTTGTCTGGACGGAGAAGTCCGCCGCCGCGGACGCGCTCAAGGCGATGGACGAGGACGGCTTTCAGGAAGCGCTGGAGGCCCGGTTCGGCGACTTTCTCGGCGCGGTGCGCCCTGACAGTCCGCGCTGGACCTATCCGCTGGGCCTGAAGGTCGCCGAGACCTTCATCTCAGACCGGCTGGCGCTGGTGGGCGACGCGGCCCGCGCCATCCATCCCATCGCCGGGCAGGGCTTCAATCTGGGCGTTCGCGACGCGGCGGCGCTGGCTGAAGTGCTGGTCGAGGCGCGCCGGGCGGGGCTCGACCTGGGCGCCCGCGCGACGCTTCAGCCCTATGAGCGCTGGCGCAAGACCGACACCGCCGCGCTGTCGCTGGGCACGGACGTCTTCAACGCGCTGTTTTCCAACGATCACGCCCTCATCCGGCTCGGCCGGGGGCTGGGTCTGGGGCTCGTCGACCAGATCCCCGTCGCGCGGCGTTTCTTCATGCGCACAGCGGGCGGGGAGACCGGCGATCTGCCCGCCCTCCTGCGCGGCGAACCGCTCCGGGTCTGACCTCGCCGCCCTTTGCGCGTTGTTCGCTTCACGCTAGCGTCCTTGCGTGACCGATCGGAGGGGCTGTCATGATCAAACGGGTTCTTTTCGCTACAGCGCTGTTCGCGCTCGCCGCCTGCGGCGCGCCTGAAGACCCCGCGCCCATGGCCGATCCGGCGATGACGCGGACGGTCACCGGCGGCGAGATCGTCGGCTATCGCGATGCGGACACCGGCGCGCAGGTCTGGCTGGGCGTGCCCTTCGCCGCGCCGCCGCACGGGCCGAACCGCTGGCGTGCGCCGCAGCCGGTCGAGCCCTGGCTGGAGACCCGCGAGACCATTACGCACGCCTCGCCCTGCCCGCAGATCACCAACGCGCTGAACGCCGAGGCGACGGGCGTGGAGCCCGGCACGCTGATCGGGTCTGAAGACTGCCTCTATCTCGACGTCTACCTGCCCTCGGGGGCCGGCCCGGACGACAGCGCGCCCGAAGCTTCCGACCTCGCGGGCGGTGACGGGGTTTTTGATTACGGCCGGCCGGTCATGGTCTGGGTCCATGGCGGCGCCAATCTCTGGGGCTCGGCGAGCCAGTACGACGCCGCGCGCCTGGCGCAGGAGCGCGACGTGATGGTGGTGGTGGTCCAGTACAGGCTGGGCCCGCTGGGCTTTTTCGCCCATCCCGCGCTCAGTGAAGACGCGCCCGAAATCATGGCCGGCGACAGCGCGCCCAACCGGACGGGCGCAGCGAATTTCGCCCTGCTCGACCTCGTCGCAGCGCTTGAATGGGTTCGCGAGAACGCGCCCTCCTTCGGCGGCGACCCCGAGCGCGTGACCATTTTCGGAGAAAGCGCGGGCGGCCATAACGTCGCCGCCCTGATGGCGAGCCCGCCCGCCGAAGGACTGTTTCACCGCGCGATCATCCAGTCGGGCAGCTTTGAGAGCGTGCCGCTGGACGAGGCGCGCTCGGGCGCGGACTACGCCGCGGTCGAGGCCGCCCGGCGCTTCGCCGGCGCTGATCCCGACGCCGCCGCCCTGCGCGCCGCGCCGCTCTCTGCGGTCTACGACGCCTACGCCGCCGACGGCGTGATGAGCGGCCTGCCGCGCATCATCGCTGACGGCGTGACCCTGCCCGAAGCGGGGCTGGAAGCAGCGTTCGAGGCGGGCGACTTCCACCGCGTGCCGGTGATCACGGGCGCGAACCGGGACGAGATGAAGCTCTTCAACGTGTTCGATCCAGAGCTCACGAACCGGCTGTTCGGCGTGATCATTCGCACACCCGATCCCGAGCTCTTTGAGGCGGCGAGCGAATATCAGTCCCGGCTGTGGCGCGCGCTGGCCGTCGATGCGGCCGCCGGGGCGATGACTGAAGCCGGTCATGAGGCGGTCTGGGCCTACCGGTTCGACTGGGACGAGGGCGGCACGATGCTGTTCATGGACATGAGCCGGCTTCTGGGCGCGGCGCACGCCATGGAGATCCCCTTCGTCTTCGATCATTTCGAGTTCTTCGGCCGGCTCGATCCCGCCCTGTTCAACGGCGGAAACGAAGACGGGCGCACCGCGCTCGCCGATTCCATGGGCGCATACTGGGCGGAGTTCGCGCGCAACGGCGATCCAAACGGCGCGGGCGGTCCGGACTGGCCGGTCTGGACGGAGACCGGTGTTCTGATGCGCTTCGACAGCCCCGGAGACGGCGGGCCGGAGCTGATCACCGGGGTGGAGACCGTCGAGCAGATCGCCGCCGACCTCGCCGCCGACGACCGGCTGACCGCCGATCAGAAATGCCTCGTGCTCGAACGCCTGACGAGCTGGCGCGACACGGTCCGCACGCTCGCCGCGCCTCTGATCGACTGCGAGGCCTGACCGAGCGCCCCTTGCATCGATTAGTGAACGGTGTTCACATAATTGGGCGAGGAGGCGCGACCCATGACCGTGCAGACCCTGACCCGTCCCGACGCAGAGCCGGTGGAGATCGACGTTCTGATCGTCGGGGCCGGGATTTCCGGGATCGGCGCGGCGCGCCATCTGCAGATGAAATCGCCGCAGGAGCGCTTCGTGATCCTCGAAGCGCGCGACGATCTGGGCGGCACGTGGGACCTGTTCCGCTATCCGGGCATCCGCTCCGACAGCGACATGTACACGTTCGGCTACAGCTTCCGGCCCTGGACGGACGGCAAGGTCTTCGCCGACGGCCCCTCGATCCGCAATTATGTCCGCCAGACCGCCGAGGAGAGCGGGATCATCGACCATGTCCGCTTCGGCACGCGGGTGAAGACCGCGAGCTGGTCGACCGAAGAGGCGCGCTGGACGATCACCGCCGAGCGCGGCGGGCAGACCGAGGTCTACAAGGCCCGCTTCGTGATGATGTGCTCGGGGTATTATCGCTACGACCGCGGATACATGCCCGACTTTCCAGGGCTCGACAGCTTCAGGGGCGACGTGATCCACCCCCAGCTCTGGGACGAGAGCTACGACTACGCCGGAAAGCGCGTGGTGGTCATCGGCTCTGGCGCGACCGCGATCACGCTGGTGCCGGCCATGGCCGAGGCAGCGGCGAGCGTGGCCATGCTGCAGCGCTCACCCAGCTATATCGCCGCCCGGCCCAGCCGCGACGCGATCGCCGATGCGCTGAGAAAAGTCCTGCCGGGCAAGGCGGCTTACCTCCTCACCCGGGTCAAGAATATCGGCCTGGCCATCTTCTTCTTCAATCTCGCCCGGCGCTATCCGGGGTTCGTGAAGAAGGGCGTGCTCAAGGAAATCCGCAAGACTCTGGGCGAGGACTTCCCCGTCGAGACCCATTTCTCGCCGGCCTATAACCCGTGGGATCAGCGCTTCTGCCTCGCGCCTGAGGGCGATTTCTTCGATGCGCTGAAAAGCGGGAAGGCGAGCATCCACACCGACCATATCGAGCGCTTCGACGAGACCGGGATCGTGCTGAAATCGGGCGAGCGGCTCGACGCCGATCTGGTCATCCCCGCGACGGGGCTGGAGATGCAGGTGGGCGGCGCGATCGCGATCGACGTGGACGGCGCGTCCTTCGAGCCGCCCGAGCACGTCACCTATCGCGGCATGATGCTGTCGGACGTGCCGAACATGGCGCTGGCCTTCGGCTACACCAACGCCAGCTGGACGCTGAAGATCGACCTGACCTGCGAGCGGGTCTGCCGGATGCTCAACCATATGAGAAAGACCGGCGCGGACTACGCCGTCGCCGAACCGCCGGCGGATCTTGAAACCCTGCCGCTGCTCGATTTCTCCTCGGGCTATGTCCAGCGCGCATTGCCCGGCCTGCCGAAACAGGGCGCGGTCCCGCCTTGGCGGACCTATCAGAACTACGTCAAGGACATGATCACCATCCGCTACGGCAAGCTCGACGACGGCCATATCCGCTTCGGAAACGCCGGCGACCGCTCGCGCCTGGGCAAGGTCGAGGCGCCGGCCGTGGAAGCTGCGGAGTAGGCCTGCTTTCCTCAGGTGAGGGCGTTGCGTTGGAGCTTTTCGCTCGGACGTCTCTGATGGTGCGGCGTCTAACTCCCTCCCCCTCTGTGGGGAGGGTGGATCGGCGCGCAGCGCCGAGACGGGTGGGGGGAGCGCCGAGGTCTGCAGGTCTCGGCGCTCTACGATCTTCCGGGGCCTGCCGGCCCGTTCGCCGCCTTCAATCGGTCCACCGGATCGATTGATGCGCTTCGCGCACCAGCGCTCACCCCCACCCGCCCGCTTCGCGGGCACCCTCCCCATCAAGGGGAGGGAAGGAGGTTCGGCGGTCTCAGAAAAGTGTGAGCGCGTCGCCGTCGGAAATTCCCTCCCCCTCTGCGGGGAGGGTGGGCCGAGGCGAAGCCTCGGGCCGGGTGGGGGAACGCCGAGGTTTGCAGGTCTCAGCGCTCTACGATCTTCACCCCACCCCCGCCCTTTGGGGCGGACCCTCCCCATCAAGGGGAGGGAGTTGCGGTTCAGCTTTACGCTCTGACGTTTCCTCGGCGCGGGGAGTGGCGCGAAAACCGCCCTTGCCCGGTCCGCCCGCCGCGCGCCAAGCTGGCGGGATGGAGAAGGACAGCTACAAGGCCGAGCTCAGGCGGCTTCAGATCGGGCTCGCGGCGATGCAGCGGCGTCTGATCGCGGAGAAGCGGCGGCTTCTGGTGATCTTCGAGGGCCGCGACGCCTCGGGCAAGGACGGCGTGATCAAGCGCATCGCCGCCCACCAGTCCCCGCGCGAGACCCGCGCCGTGGCGCTGGGCGTGCCCACCGAGCGCGACCGGGAGAGCTGGTACTTCCAGCGCTGGATCCCCTGGCTGCCGGCCGGCGGCGAGATCGTCCTGTTCAACCGCTCCTGGTACAACCGCGCCGGGGTCGAGACGGTCATGGGCTATTGCATGCCGGATCAGCACGCCGCCTTCATGGATCAGGTCGAGGCGTTCGAGCGGCTGCTCGTGGAGGGCGGGCTGAAGCTCCTGAAATACTATCTCGACATCAGCCGGGACGAGCAGGCCGCACGGCTCGAGGACCGGCGGATCAACCCGCTCAAGCACTGGAAGATCTCGCCGGTCGACGACGCGGCGCTGGAAAAGTTCGACGACTACACCCGGGCGCGCGACGCGATGCTGGCCCGGACCGGCGGCGCGGTGCCCTGGAAGGTGGTGCGCGCCGACGACAAGCGCGCCGCCCGCCTCGCCGTGATCGCCGACATGCTCGAAGAAGCCGACCCCGACACCGCCTGCGGCCCGCCAGACCCGGCCGTGCTCAGGCGCTATGCGCCCGAGCTGTCGCAGAACGGGTTTCTGGCGCGGTGAGGAAGCATCGACGAGACCGTTCCTGAAAGCGCGCTTTTTACAATAAGCAAAGCGTTTGTGACTCGACTCAAGCGCGAGCGAGTCTCTATATGTTCGTGAAGTGTTCCGATTCGGCGCTCCGCGCTGGCAATAGGGTATGCGGCATAGTCGTCCTTGTTCGCTGTGCGCGCCTGCCCTGAGGAGATGAGAACGTGTTTGAAAGCGCAAAACAGAAAGTTGAACGAGCCTACCAGCACCTTGCTCAGCTTGAGGGTGCTGCGATCCAGTTCTTCCGCACCCGCCCTTACTCGATCACCGCGGATTTCGACGAAGCCGTTCAGCTTTACGGCCTTCGGGTTGCCATGACGAAACCCCTCCCCCCCGTGATTCCTCTAATAGTTGGAGACTTTATCCATAATGTCCGATCCGCGTTGGAGCACGTCGCCAGCGATCTATTCGCCGCTGCCGCGGGTAACGAAGAAGCTCGCACTCGCAGCAAATTCCCAATGCACGAAGAAGAGAAAAATTTGCAGAGAGAAGTTGAGCGTAGTGCAATCAATGCGGCATTTCCTGACGTCGCGAAATTGATTGTCGACCAAATTAAACCTTATAAAGCGGGAAACCGGCATTTGTGGCTGACCGGAAAACTTTGGAATATCGACAAACACAGATTGCCGATTGTTTCATATGGCATTACAGAAATTAGTGGAATATCCGGATTTACGGAACGGGGTCGTAATACATTTAGTAACATGACCGCTGTAGTTGAGCAGGGTAGAGCGGTGGGGCTTATTGCGACCGACGAACCTATGACAATCACAAATTATGGAAGCGCAACGTTTTATGTGAATTTCGACGAACCCGGGCTCATGGAAGGAGATCCAGTGCTTCAGACTCTGCTTCTCATGGCGCAGTCCGTCGACGACGCAATACGTGCCATTGAAGCAAAGATGCCAGCAAGGTAGTCATCAAAGCCAAACGGTCCACGCCCCCTTTATTGAGTCAACAATCAAACAAGAAACCCCGGCTCGGCGAGCCGGGGTTTCTTGGTTCTGAAAGCGAAAGCGCGCCTCAGCCCTCTTTTTCCAGCTTCTCGTTCCACTCGCCCAGCGAGGCGAGGCCGTTCATGCGGGCGCGGTGGTTGAAGGCTTTCTGGCCGGCCTCGACGTCCTTGCCGTTCCAGGCCTTCAGCGGCGCGGCCTGAAGCGCGCGGCCGTAGGAGAAGGTCAGCGGCCAAGGCAGGTCGAAGCCCTCGTTCATGATGTTCAGATGCGCGGTGGCGTCCTCGTCGGACTGGCCGCCGGACAGGAACGCGATGCCGGGCACGGCGGCGGGGACCGCGTTCATCAGGCACTGCACCGTCATCTCGGCGACTTCCTCGCGGCTCGCCTGGTCTTCGCATTTCGAGCCCGCGATCACCATGTTGGGCTTGAGGACCGTGCCTTCGAGTACCACCCCCTGGGCGAACAGCTCTTCATAAAGCTTGCGCAGGGTGTACTCGGTGATCTCGAAGCAGCGCTCGATGTCGTGATCGCCGTCCATGATCACCTCAGGCTCGACGATCGGGACGATGTCGTTTTCCTGGCACAGCGCGGCGTAGCGGCCGAGCGCGTGCATGTTGGCGTTGATGCAGTACTGGCTGGGGATGGACTCGTCGCCCCCGGCGCCGACCTCGATCACCGCGCGCCATTTCGCAAAGCGCGCGCCGAGCTCGTAATACTCCTTCAGCCGCTCGCGCAGCCCGTCCAGACCCTCGGTGATCTTCTCGCCCGGCGAACCGGCGAGGTCCTTGGCGCCGGCGTCGACCTTGATGCCGGGGATGGAGCCCGACTTCTCGATCAGCTCGACCAGGCGCTTGCCGTCTGCGGCCTTCTGGCGGATGGTCTCGTCGTAGAGGATGACCCCGGAGATGTGCTCGCTCATCGCCGGCTCGGTGCGGAACAGCATCTCGCGCCAATCGCGGCGGCTGTCCTCGGTGCTTTTCAGCCCGATGGAGTCGAAGCGCTTCTTGATCGTGCGCGTGCTCTCGTCGGCGGCGAGAATGCCCTTGCCCGGCGCGACCATGCGCAGGGCGATTTCGTTGAGCTGGTCGAGATTCATCTAAGGGTCCCCTGTGCGATGCGCTCCGCCCGCCCGCGTGCCCGGGCGGCTCTTACTCGCCGCGCGCGCCGCGCGCGTCAAGCCGGGCTAGTCCTGTAACGCGGCGACGCCGGGCAGGGTCTTGCCCTCGAGCCATTCCAGGAACGCGCCCCCGGCGGTCGACACGAAGGTGAAATCTTCGCTCACCCCCGCCTTGTTCAGCGCGGCGACGGTGTCCCCGCCGCCGGCCACGGCGGTCAGGCCCGCGTCAAGGCAGCGCCGGGCGGCGTAGCGCGCCGCTTCCATCGTGCCGGTGTCGAAGGGCTCGGTCTCGAACGCGCCCAGCGGGCCGTTCCAGACCAGGGTGCGCGCGGTGTCGATCGCATCGGCCAGCCGGTCGACGGTGTCGGGCCCGACATCGAGCATCATCTCGCTCGCGCCGATATCCTCGACGCTCGCCACGCGGCGGTCGGCGTGCGGCTTGAATTCGGTCGTCACCACCCCGTCCACGGGCAGCAGGATCTGGCAGTTCGCCGCGCCGGCGGCCGCCTCGATCTCGCGCGCGGTGTCCAGAAGATCGGCTTCGAGCAGGCTCGCGCCCATCTCGTGGCCGCGCGCAGCCAGGAAGGTGTTGGCCATCGCCCCGCCCACGAACAGCCGGTCGACCTTGGTCACGAGGTTCTTCAGAAGATCGATCTTGGTGGAGACCTTCGCCCCGCCCACCACCGCCAGAAGCGGCCGGTTGGGGTTTTCCAGCCCTGCGGTGAGATGGTCGATCTCGCGCTGAAGGCTCAGCCCGGCATAGGCCGGCAGGCGCTCGGCGACGCCCACCGTGGAGGCATGCGCCCGGTGCGCGGCGGAAAACGCATCGTTGACGTAGAGGTCGGCGAGTTTCGCGAGGGCGTCGGCGAATTCGGGATCGTTCGCTTCCTCGCCGGCGTGAAACCGCGTGTTCTCGAGCAGCAGGACCTGGCCGGGCTTGAGGCTGGCGGCGGCCTGCTCGGCGTCGGTCCCGATACAGTCGGAGACGAATTTCACGTCCGAGCCGATCAGCGCTTCGAGCGGGGCGGCGACGGGCGCAAGGCTCATCTCCGGCACGCGCTTGCCCTTGGGGCGGTCGAAATGCGCGGCGAGGACGATCTTCGCGCCGTGCTCGCGCAGATGCGCGATCGTCGGCAGCGCAGCGCGCAGGCGGGTGTCGTCGCTCACCTGACCGCCGGACATCGGCACGTTGAAGTCCACGCGCACCAGCACGCGCTTGCCTGAAACGTCGGCGTCTTGAAGGCGTCGGATCATGCTGAAGCTCTCCACAGATCGTCTAGGTCTGATGCGGCCGGTCGAACCGCCGCCGGTGATGCGCCCCTCCCTCCCCCTCGGGGGAGGGCCGGGGTGGGGCGCGCAATCGATCGATCGCCGCGCTCTGTGATCTCCACCCCACCCTAGCCCTCCCCTCAAGGGGAGGGTGGGGGGCTTTCCAGCCGCCGCTCCCGCACAGCGGGTAAGGAGCTTCGGCGCTAGATGAACCGCCCCATCGCGGCGGCCGTGTCCAGCATGCGGCAGGCGAAGCCCCATTCGTTGTCGTACCAGGTCATCACGCGGACCAGCCGCTCGTCGATGACGTTGGTCTTGTCCAGCGCCACGATCGAGGAGCGCGGGTCGTGGTTGTAGTCCACGCTGACCAGCGGCGCAGTGTCATAGCCGAGCACGCCGGCCATCGGCCCGTCCGCGGCGGCGCGGATCGCGGCGTTGATCTCGTCCGCGCTGGTCGCCTTGCCCGGCGTGAACACCAGATCGATGACCGAGACGTTCGGGGTCGGCACGCGGATCGCGCCGCCGTCGAGCCTGCCTTTCAGCTCGGGCAGAACCTCGCCGACCGCCTTGGCCGCGCCGGTCGTGGTCGGCACCATGGACAGCGCCGCGGCGCGGGCGCGGTGCAGGTCCTTGTGGTTCCGGTCCAGCGTGGGCTGGTCGCCGGTATAGGAGTGGATCGTGGTCATATGGCCGCGCTCGATGCCGACCGCGTCGTTGAGGACTTTAGCCACCGGGGCGAGACCGTTCGTGGTGCAGCTGGCGTTGGAGACGATCAGGTCCTCGGCGGTCAGCTGGTCGTGATTGACCCCGTAGACGATCGTCTTGTCGGCGTTCTTCGCCGGCGCCGAGCACAGCACCCGTTTTGCGCCCGCCTCGAGATGGGCGCTCGCCTTGGCCTTGTCGTTGAACGCGCCGGTGCATTCCATCACCAGATCGACGCCCATGTCGGCCCAGGGCAGCTTCGCCGGATCGCGCTCGTTGACCTTCACGATCTTGCCGAAGCCCAGATCGATGAAATCCTCGCCGGTGGTCAGCGCGCCGCGATAGCGGCCGTGCACGCTGTCATAGGCGAACAGGTGGGCGATCGCTTCGGGCGTGCCGGAATTGTTGATGGCGACGATCTCGAACTCGCCGGTACGCTCATGTTCGAGGACGGCGCGCAGCGCCAGACGGCCGATCCGGCCGAACCCGTTGATGGCGACGCGAAGGGCCATGGTGAACTCCTGACGACATGTTGGACGGCGGCCTCGGCGCGGAAAATCCCGGCGGGCGCGTGACGCGCGCGGTTTAGACCCTCGCGCCGTCCCCGTCCACATCCCAGCGGCCGAGCGGCCCCCCGCTCTTGCATCGCCGCGCCGGGCCTGCCAGAACCTCGTGGAATTTCCACAAGGGCGCACCTCACCCGGAGTTATCCCGATGAAAGTGATCGTACTCGGCGGAGACGGTTTTTGCGGCTGGCCGTCGGCGCTGCACCTGTCTGCGCGCGGCCATGACGTTGTGATCGTGGACAATCTGTCCCGCCGCAAGATCGATATCGAGCTCGAGGTCGACAGCCTCACCCCGATCCGTCCGATGGGCGAGCGCCTTGCGGTGTGGAAAGAGGTGTCCGGCAAGGAGATCCGCTTCGTCGACATGACGATCGGCAAGGACTACCAGCAGCTGGTCGACCTGATCGTCGCCGAGAAGCCCGACGCCATCGTGCACTTCGCCGAACAGCGCGCCGCGCCCTATTCGATGAAGTCCGCGCGCCACAAGCGCTACACGGTCGACAATAACCTGAACGCCACCAACGACGTGCTCGCCGCGATCGTGGAGACGGGGCTGGACATCCACCTCGTCCACCTGGGCACGATGGGCGTGTACGGCTACGGCACGGCGGGGATGAAGATCCCCGAAGGCTATCTGAAGGTGAAGGTGGAGACGAGCGAGGGCCTGAAGGATCAGGAAATCCTCTACCCGGCCAATCCGGGCTCGATCTACCACATGACGAAGACGCAGGATCAGCTGTTCTTCCACTTCTACAATAAGAACGACAAGGTGAAGATCACCGACCTTCATCAGGGCATCGTCTGGGGCACCCAGACCGAAGAGACCAAGAAGGACGAGCGCCTGATCAACCGGTTCGACTATGACGGGGATTACGGCACCGTCCTGAACCGCTTCCTGATGCAGGCCGCGATCGACTTCCCGCTGACCGTGCACGGCACGGGCGGTCAGACCCGCGCCTTCATCCACATCCAGGACACGGCGCGCTGCATCCAGCTGGCGGTCGAGAACCCGCCGCAGACCGGCGAGCGCGTGCGGATCATGAACCAGATGACCGAGACCCACCGGGTCCGCGAACTGGCCAAGATGATCTCCGATCTGACCGGGGTGGAGGTCGCCAACCTGCCCAACCCGCGCAACGAGGCGGACGAGAACGATCTGCACGTTGAGAACGACACCTTCCTGTCGATGGGCCTGAAACCCATCACCCTCGCCGAAGGCCTGATGGAGGAAGTCACCGAGATCGCGAAGAAATACGCCGACCGCTGCGACCGCTCGAAGGTCAAGTCGGTCAGCTACTGGAACAAGGACCGCGCCGCCGCCGACAAGGCGACCGCGTAGGCTTTCCAGACTGTCGTGAAACGAAGCCGGGCCCTAGCGGGTCCGGCTTTTTTCGTTCCGGCTTCGACGGAACCGCGCCGCCCCCGCCGTAAGGTCTGACGTGGCCGGATCTGGAGGCGCGCATGAGCGCGATGGACGCCAGCGTTGCAGTAACCCGCTTCGGGCTCGGAGCCAGGCCCGGCGAGATCGATCTGGTGCGCCGCGCGCCGCGCGACTGGCTCGCCGCGCAGATCGGACGGGCCGAGCCGCTCACCGGCCTGCCGCGATCCGACGCGATCCTGCGCGACTTCCAGCAAAACTACCGCCCGCTCACCGCCCGGCTTCGGCAGGGCGGCGGGGACGCGGAGGACGTTCAGCGCGAGATCCGCGCCATGATCCGCGAGCCCCGCGCCGCCCATGTCGCCGCCCGAACGACGCTCGCGGTCCAGACCGGCGCCGGGTTTTCAGAGCGCTGGGTGCGGTTCTGGTCGAACCATTTCACTGTCGCGTCTAATTCACTCCAGTCCGCCCTCGTCGCGCCGACGCTGGAAGCCGAAGCGGTGCGTCCCCTGGCGTTTGCAAGTTTTGCGGAGCTGCTGCTCGCCTGCGAGCTGCACCCCGCCATGCTGATCTATCTCGACCAGGCGGTGAGCGTGGGTCCCAATTCGCCCGCCGGACGCCGGCGCGATCTCGGGCTCAACGAGAACCTCGCCCGCGAAATCCTGGAACTGCACACCCTGGGCTCTGACGGCGGCTACAGCCAGGTCGACGTCGAGGCCCTCGCCCGCATCCTGACCGGCTGGACGGTCGGCTCGCGGCGGCTGAGGGTTTCCGATGATCAGATCGGCCGGACGGTCTTTTCAGACCTCCTGCAGGAGCCCGGCGCCCACACCCTGCTCGGCCGGCGCTTCGCCGGCGACGGTCCGGAGCGTGCGCGCGACGCGCTGCTGCATGTCGCGGGCATGGAGCAGACCGCGCGCTTCGTCTGCCTGAAGATCGCCCGGCATTTTATTTCCGACGTCCCCGACCGGCGCGACGTCGACCATCTGGTCACCGCCTGGCGCAGAAGCGGCGGCGATCTCGCAGCCGTCGCCGGCGCACTGATCACCGCGCCCTCCGCCTTCGATCCGGGGTTTGGGAAGTTCAAGACGCCCGAAGACTTCCTGATCTCCTCGCTGCGCGCGCTCGACGCGGCGGATCTCGCGCCGCGCCAGCTTTATTCGGCCTACAGCTCGCTCGGCCAGGCGCCGTTCTCCGCCCCGTCCCCGGCCGGCTGGCCGGACACCGAGGCGGACTGGGCGGGACCGGACGCCGTGCTCAAACGGCTGGATTTCGCCTCGAGCCTCGCCGAACGCGCCGGTCCCCGCTCCGCGCCCCGCGAGCGAGCCGAGGCGGTGCTGGGCGCCCGGCTCGGCGAGGAGACTAGGCAGGCTATCGCCCGCGCCCAGACCGCAGAGCAGGGGCTGACCCTTCTGTTCATGAGCCCCGAATTCCAGCGCCGCTGAGGGAGACCGCCATGTCCCGCACCGATCCGTCCCGCCGCGCCCTGATCGCAGCCGGCGCCGCGCTGTCCCTCCTGCCCGGCGCGGCCTTCGCACAAGCGCCCCGCGCTCAGGGGCGCAAGCTGGTGCTGATCATCCTGCGCGGCGCGCTCGACGGTCTCGCAGCGCTCGCGCCTCTGGGCGAACGCCGCTACCGCTCGCTGCGCGGCGGGCTCGCGCTGACAGGCGGGGCGGAGGCGTCGGACGGCTTCGTCTTTCACCCCGCGCTGGACCACGCTTCGGGCCTTTACCGGCGCGGCGAGCTTCTGGCGCTGCACGCCGCGGCGACCGACTATCGCGACCGCTCCCATTTCGACGGGCAGGACCGGCTGGAGGCGGGCCTCGCCGTACCGCGCGACGGCTGGCTCAATCGCGCCCTGACGCTGATGGGCGGCGCAGCGCCCGGCGCAGTCGCGGTGGGCCGCGATCTGCCGCTGGTGCTGAGAGGCGCGGCGCCTGCGGCGAGCTGGGCGCCGGCGGTTCTGCCGGGCGCGGACGACGACACCATCGCGCGGCTCATGGACCTTTATCGCGACGACCCCTCGCTGGGCCCGGCGCTGGCGCGCGCGCTGGAAACCGACGCCGCAGCCCGCGCCATGACCGAAGACGACGCTGCGATGGGCGGCGGTATGCGCGCGGGGGCCCGCGGACTGGAAGCGGCGCGCCTTCTGGGCGCCGCGGCGGGCAATCTGCTCATTGCGCCGGGCGGCCCGGATCTCGCCGTGCTCAGTCTCGACGGCTGGGACACCCATGTGCGCCAGGGCGCGGAGACCGGCCAGCTCGCCCAGAGACTCGCCGGGCTCGACGCGGTTCTCTCAGAGCTCGAACGGCGGCTGGGCCCGGCCTGGGCGCAGACAGCGGTGATCGTGACGACCGAATTCGGCCGGACCGTGCGCGAGAACGGGGCGGGCGGCACCGATCACGGCACGGGCGGGCTGGCCCTGCTCGCCGGCGGCGCGGTGCGCGGCGGCCGGATCATCGGCGACTGGCCGGGTCTCGACCGGCTTTACGAGGATCGCGATCTTTATCCGGCGAACGATCTGCGCGCCCTGTTCGCCGCGGTTTTGTCGGACCATTGGGGCCACGACCGCGCAGATCTCGCCCGGGCGGTGTTTCCCGGCGCGGACGGGCTCGGCCGGTTCAGCGGACTGATCGCCTGAGCCTCAGTCGCGCGCATACACCCGCCAGACTTTCCCGTCATCCTGGTCGGTTGTGACCCAGACCGATCCGTCGGGGCCTTGCGTCACCTCGCGGATACGGGCGCCCATGGGGATGCGGGCGATTTCTTCGCCGGCTTCGGGATCGACGATCACCACGCCGTTCGCGGTCAGCCCGCCGATCAGGGCGTGGCCGGCCCAGTCCCCGAACATGTCGCCGTCATAGACGATCATGCCCGAGGGGCTGATCACCGGCGTCCAGGTCAGCTCGGCCCGGGTGTAGCGGTCGGTGGTGGACGGATCGGGGATGGGCGCGCCGTCATAGTCCGAGCCCGCGCTGACCTCCGGCCAGCCGTAATTGGCGCCGGGCTCTATCCGGTTGAGTTCGTCGCCGCCCAGCGGGCCCATCTCGGCCACCCACAGCCGGTCGCCGTCATGGGCTGCAGCTTCGATATTGCGGTGGCCGTAGGACCAGATCGCGTCCGCGCCGTCTTCACCCACGAAGGGATTATCCTCCGGGATCGAGCCGTCGCGATGAAGCCGGAGGGTCGTTCCAAGCGTGTTCGAAAGATCCTGCGCGGGATCGAACTGGTAGCGCTCGCCGGTGGTCAGGAAGACATGGCCGTCATCGTCGAACTCGATCCGGCCGCCGAAATGCTTGCCGTTGTCGACCGCCCTGTCCTGGCTGAAGATCACTTCGAAATCCTCAAGCCCCGAACCGGTCATCCGCCCGCGCCCCAGCGCGGTCACGGCCCCGCCCTCCACGGGCCGGGCGTAGGAGAGATAGACCCAGCGATTGCTGGGAAAGTCGGGATCCACCGCGACGTCGAGAAGCCCGCCCTGTTCGACATTGTGAACCTCGGGCACGCCGGAGACGGGCTCCGACAGCGCGCCGTCCTTCGACAGGATGCGTAGCCGGCCCGGCCGCTCGGTGATCATCGCCCGGCCGTCGGGCAGGAAGGCGAGCCCCCAGGGATGAACCAGGCCGGACGCCTTTTCCTCCCAGACCACGGTCATGTCGCCGAGATCGACGCTCTGAACCTGGGCGAGAGCGGGCGAAGCGGCGCCGGCGAGCAGGGCGGCGGCGAGAACGGTTTTCATGGGGAACTCCAGCGCTGGCGTCCGCAGGCGAACGCCGGGCCGGGCGACCGGTTCCGGGATTTGCCGCGCGCCGGGCGTCAGCCCCGCTCGACGAGGTTCACATGGCCCATCTTGCGGCCCTCGCGCGCCTGCCGCTTGCCGTAGAGATGCAGCACCGCGCCGGGCTCGGCGAGCCAGCGCCGCCAGTCGTCCGCGTCAGACCCGATCAGGTTGATCATGCGCGCCGGCGCGAACGGGGCGGGATCGCCCAGCGGCCAGCCGGCGACTGCGCGCATATGCTGTTCGAACTGATCGCAAAGGCACGCGTCCATCGTCCAGTGGCCGGTGTTGTGCACCCGCGGCGCGATCTCGTTGACCAGAAGCGATCCGTCTTCGAGCTCGAACAGCTCGACGGCGAGCACGCCCACATATTCGAGCGCGTCGAGCAGGGCCGTGACGATGCGCAGGGCCTCGCTCCGGACCGCGTCGCTCGCTTCGGCCGGCGCGATCGTCTCGCGCAGGATGCCGCCTTCATGGCGGTTTTCCGCCAGCGGAAAGGCGCTGACCGTCCCGTCGAGATCGCGGGCGGCCACGATGGACAGTTCGCGCACGAACGGGGCGAAGGCTTCCAGAATCGCCGGCCGCGCGCCGATCGCTGTGAAGGCGTCCGCGGCCTCGCTGACCTCGCGGATCACCTGCTGGCCCTTGCCGTCATAACCGAAGCGGCGAGTTTTCAGGATCGACGGTACGCCCAGCTTCCCGGCCGCCGCGCGCGCGCCTTCGGCGTCGTCGACCTGCATGAAGGCGACGGTGGGTGCGCCGTTGCCGTTGAGGAACGTCTTTTCGACCAGCCGATCCTGCGCGGCTTCCAGCGCGTTCGCGCCGGGGCGCAGCGGGGCGTGCTCGCCGGCGGTTTTGGCGGTCTGCACCGGCACGTTCTCAAATTCGTAGGTGACCGCAGAGACGCTTTTCGCAAAGCGCGCGACCGCGTCGAGATCCTCGTAGGGCGCGGTGATCGTCTCGGCCGCCACGCGGCTCGCGGGACAGTCGGGCTCGGGATCGAAGATCACGACGTCCAGGCCCATCCGCGCGCCCGCCAGCGCCAGCATGCGGCCCAGCTGGCCGCCGCCGAGCACGCCGACGCGGTCACACGGCGCGGTCATCGCTAGTCCTCGACGGTTTCGGGCACGGAGTCCGACAGCGCGTCGCGCCAGGCCTTCAGCCGGTCCATCAGCGCGGGATCGGAGAGCCCCACGATCGAGGCGGCCAGGATCGCGGCGTTCTTCGCGCCCGCCTCGCCGACCGCCAGCGTGCCCACCGGCACCCCGCCGGGCATCTGCACGATGGACAGAAGGGAATCGAGCCCCGACAGCGCCTTGGAGCGCACCGGCACGCCGAGCACGGGCAGATGGGTCATCGACGCGATCATGCCGGGCAGGTGCGCCGCGCCGCCCGCGCCCGCGACGATCACCTTCACGCCGCGGTCCGCTGCGGTCTTCGAGAAGTCATAGAGCCGGTCCGGCGTGCGGTGGGCGGAGACGACCTTCGCCTCATAGCCCGCGCCCAGCTCGTCGAGCAGGTCCGCAGCGTGCTTGAGCGTGGGCCAGTCCGAGCGCGAGCCCATGACGATCGCGATGGGCGCGGCTGCGACGGCGGGATTGAGGCTTTCACCCATGGGGGCCGCCCTTCCGGCGTTTGAGAAAGCGCGGCACATTACGCGCGCGCGATGTTTCGTCAAGCGCGCTCTCGCCCGGCCGTCATGCTGCCGTCGCAATGGGGCGCTATCGCGGAACGAGACCGCTTAACGGGGTGAACGAGGCTGACATGACCATCGACCGCAGCGAAGACCTGTCCGTCAATCCGCGCGCGAACGCCGGCGCGCCGACCTTCGGCGACGTGCTCGCCGAGCGCCTGTCGCGGCGCAGATTTCTCGCCGGCGCCGGGGCTGGCGCAGGACTGCTGGCGACGGGCTGCGCCAGCACGGCCGAGGCGGGCGCGGAAAACGCAGCGCGTTTCGACTTCCCTGAGATCGAACGCGCGACCGGCCCGGGGATCGCCGCACCCGAAGGCTATCGCGCCGACGTGCTGATCCGCTGGGGCGACGGCTTGTTCGCCGACAGCCCGGCCTTCGATCCGATGGCCCAGAGCGCTGACGCGCAGTCGCGCCAGTTCGGATACAACAACGATTACATCGGCTTCATCGAGACCGAGCGGTCCGGCGGCCGTACGGTGCGCGGGGTGCTCTGCGTCAATCACGAGTACACGAACACGGTGCTGATGCTGCCCGGCGTGGCGGAGGGTTATCCCGCTTCGATGACGGCTGCGCTTTGCGCCACCGAGCAGGCCGCCCACGGCGGTTCGATCCTGGAGATCGCGCTGGGCGAAGACGGACGCTGGGCGCCGGTGGCCGGCAGCCCCGTGACTCGCCGGATCCATGCCCGTACGCCGATGGTCGCGACCGGGCCGGCCGCCGGCCATCCCCGGCTTCAGACCAGCGCGGACCCGACCGGGCGTGCGATCTCGGGCACGATCAACAACTGCGCGGGCGGGATCACCCCCTGGGGCACCTATCTGATGGCCGAGGAGAACTTCAACGGCTACTTCCTGGGCGCGCTGCCCGACGGCCATCCCGAGACCGCCAATCACGCGCGCTACGGCGTGCCGGGCGGCTGGTATCAGTGGGGACGGTTCGAGGACCGGTTCGACATCTCCCGCGAACCCAACGAGCCCAACCGGTTCGGCTGGGTGGTCGAGGTCGACCCGCTCGCGCCCGGCGCTGCGCCGAAAAAGCGCACCGCGCTCGGCCGGTTCAAGCATGAAGGCGCGGAAAGCGTCGTGGCGCCGGACGGGCGCGTCGTGCTCTACATGGGCGACGATCAGCGCTTCGATTACGTGTACAAATTCGTCACCGCGCGCGCCTACGACGCTGAAAATCGCGCCGCGAACCGCGACCTGCTGGACGAAGGCACGCTCTACGTCGCCCGCTTCGACGCTGACGGGACGGTCGTGTGGCTGCCGCTTGTTTTCGGCGAGGGCCCGCTGACGCCCGCGAACGGGTTCGCCAGCCAGGCCGAGGTTCTGATCGAGACCCGCCGTGCGGCCGATCTTCTGGGCGCCACCCCCATGGACCGGCCCGAGGACGTCGAGCCCGATCCGCGCTCGGGCAAGGTCTATGTCATGCTGACCAACAATTCCCGCCGCGGCGAGGACCAGACCGACGCCGCCAATCCGCGCGCAAACAACCGGAACGGCCACATCATCGAAATCACAGAGCCGGCCGGGGACTTCACCGCCATGCGCTCGCGCTGGGACATCGTGGTGCTGTGCGGGGACGACGCCTCGGGAGCGACCTGGAATCCGATGACCAGCGAAAACGGCTGGTTCGGCTCGCCGGACAATTGCGCAGTGGACGGCCAGGGCCGGCTCTGGGTCGCCACCGACGGCAATCAGGACACCGGCGCGAACGACGGCGTCTGGGCGCTCGCCACCGAGGGCGCGGCGCGGGGCACGGGCCGGGCGTTCTTCCGTGCGCCGGACGGCGCCGAGGTGTGCGGCCCGCGCTTCACCCCGGACGGGCGCACGCTGTTCGTCGCTGTCCAGCATCCCGGCGACACCGACGGGGCGAGCTTCGAGGCGCCGGGCACGCGCTGGCCTGATTTCGACGACGGCACGCCGCCCCGGCCCTCGGTCGTGGCGATCCGGCGCGAGGACGGCGGGCCGGTCGGCGGCTGAGCCGCGCCCCGAACCGGTGAACCCTTCCTTAACCGCGGCGCTGTCATGGTGAAGGAAGCGTTCACCATGAAGGGAGACGCGGCATGCGGATCCGCCCCGGAGACCCCTTGGGCGCGACGGCCCGGCGCGAGCCGGCCGGCGCGGCGTCGCGGTCCTACGAGACCGCCCAGACCCGGCCCGCTGGCGCGGCCTCCGCGCCGCGCGACAGCGCCTCGATCATGGGCGTGCCGGAGAACGAGCTGACCCCGAACGTGCAGCGGGCGCTGCTCACCCTGATGGGCGAGGTCGATCAGCTGCGCAAGGAGACCGAGGCGCTGCGCGCGAAGGTGCGCGATCTCGAGAACCTCGCCGACCGCGACGTCTTCCTGCCGGTGCTCAATCGCCGGGCCTTCATCCGCGAGGTCTCGAAGGCCTTGGCGCTGGCCGAGCGTCATGACGCGCCGAGCGCGCTGGTCTATTTCGATCTCAACGGCTTCAAGCAGATCAACGACACTCACGGCCACGCCGCCGGCGACGCGGCGTTGAAGGCCGTCGCCGATCTTCTGGCCGCCCATGTGCGCGAGACTGACGCGGTGGGCCGTCTGGGCGGGGACGAATTCGGCGTGGTGCTGACCCTCACCCCCGGCCCGGCCGCCGAACGCAAGGCCGCCGAGCTGGCCGAAGCGATCGCGAACACGCCCATCGCCTGGGAGGCGGAGACCCTGTCGCTCGGCGCGGCCTGGGGCGTGCGGGCGCTGGAACGCGGGCTCGACGTCGAAACCGCCATGGCCGAAGCCGACCAGGCGATGTACGCGCGCAAGACCCGCGCCGCGTAAGCCGGCGTGCGCACCGCGCTTCTGACCGGATTCGGCCCGTTTCCCGGCGCGCCGGTCAATCCCACAGGCTCCGTCATCGAGGCGGTGAAGGCGCAGCCGCCGGAAGGCTGGCGTATCGAGACGCTGATCTTCGAGACGACCTTCGCTTCAGTCCCCTCGGACCTCGACAACGCGGCGCGGACCCTGTCGCCCGACCTCGTCGTGCTGACCGGGCTCGCGGCCGAGGCGCAGCGCATCCGGCTCGAGGTTCGGGCGCGGAACGCTGTTCTGCCCGGTCGGCCCGACGCGGCGGGCCGGTGCTGGACGCCCGGACCGATCGAGCCTGGCGGCCCTGAAGAGCGGCGTACGCGGCTCGATCTCGACGCGCTGGCTGAGGCGGTCAAAGCGGCGGGCGCAGACGTCGAGGTCAGCGAAGACGCGGGGCGCTATGTCTGCGAGTTCACGTATTATCTGGCGCTGGGCCGCTTCAGCGCGCCGGCGGTTTTCGTCCACCTGCCGATGACCGGAACGCCCGGCGCGGCGCTCACCGCGGCCGAAGCCGCCGACGCGCTGCGCGCCGTGATTGCGGCGGCGGCGCGCTTTACGCGATGATGTCGGGGTGCAGGAGATCCTCGATGCGGAAGATCTCGTCCTTGAGCTGAAGCTTGCGGCGCTTCAGGCGCATGACCTTGAGCTGATCGACCACGCCGCACATGGTCAGCGCGCTCACCTCGGCGTCCAGCGCGCGGTGTTCACGTTCGAGGTCTGCAAGGCGCCGCCTGAGGGCGGTTTCGTCGAATTCGCCGTCCATGCCGGTCCCGGATCGCTGAGATCGCGCCGCGCGAGCCGCGCGCGCCGATGTCTAGATTAAGCCAGCCGCGCCGGCCGCCGGTCGCATCGTGCGGCCTCCTGCGCGAGGCTGTGGATATTACACATTTTTCGCCGCCGAGAAAATGGTCTTAACAAATCCGGTCCGGACTGGACGCCCGATGGCGGCGCCGTAGGCGATAAGCGCCGCGTCCGCGGTTTCCTGCGCGTCGCCGCCATGAGCGGGGCAAGCGGCGGCGAGCGGTTCGAGCGCGGCCTGCTGCAGGCGCTCGGCTTCGAGCTCGTCGGCGAGGATGGATTTGCGCAGGGCCGCCGCGGCCTCGGCGTCGACGAAGTCCGGCGCGGGTTTCAGCGCGTCGCGCGCTGCGCGCAGCGGCTTGACCACGCGGCCTGACCAGATCGCGCTCGTCTCGATCGCTTCGTCCAGCGCCGGGGCGGGATCGCGGCCGGTGAACGCCGCCCAGCAGATGAACAGGGCGAGATTGACGTCGAAGCCGGCGGACTGGAGATCGAGGCACGCCTCTTTCACCCCCGGCCGGCCATAGACCGCGAGCGAGAAATCCCAGAAGCCGAGCGCCTCTTCGCTCATTCAGCCGCCTTGCCCGCACGCCGGGCCGCGCCGGGCCGGCGGCCCTGGGTCAAGTCCTCGCCCCAGCGCCGGGTGGATTTCCAGTCCAGCCCGAACAGATCGAGCGCCCGGCCGACCGACTGGTCGACCATCGCTTCAAGGCTTTCAGGCCGCGCATAGAAGGCGGGAAGGGGCGGCATGATGATCGCGCCCATTTCCGTGAGCTGCGTCATGGTCCTGAGATGGCCCAGGTGAAACGGCGTCTCACGCACCATCAGCACCAGCCTGCGCCGCTCCTTCAGCACCACGTCGGCGGCGCGAGTGAGAAGCGAGCTGGTCACGCCGGTGGCGATCTCGCTCATCGTCCTGACAGAGCACGGCGCGATCAGCATGCCCAGCGTGCGAAACGAGCCAGACGCGATCGGCGCGCCGATATCGGGCATGGCGTAGACATGATCGGCGCGTGCGGCCAAAGCGGCGGGCTTCAGACCGGTCTCGTAGCCCAGCGTCATTTCCGCCGCGCGGGAGGCGACCAGATGGCGCTCCACGCCCAGCTCGCCCAGCGCGTCGAGCGCCCGCACGCCGTAGATCACGCCCGAGGCGCCGGACACGCCGAGGATTAGCCTTTGCCGCTCAGAGGGATCGCTCACGCCTTGTTCACTCCGTCCTGATTTTGTCCGTGACCCGGACGTTTTTGTGAATTGCCAGACCCGCGCAAGGGGTGTTTCAATCCTAGTCCCACTCAGCAAGGGAGGCATATATGGCCGCTGAAGCCCGTATTCGTGAGCTCGACGCCCGCCACGCGAAACTGGAGGGCCAGATCACCGAAGCCATGAAATCGCCCGCCTCGGACTCGCTTCAAGTCGCCGCCCTCAAAAAACAGAAACTCAGGCTCAAGGAAGAGATCGAGCAGCTCCGACGACGACATTGACGGCGCGCTCTCTCACACCGGAGAAGGCGGGCGCTGCGGCGCCCGCCTTTTTCATATCCGGAACCGGTCGCCGCGCCTGCGGATTGCCCCACCGGCCCGCAGGGCCCATCTTTAACCGGACCGCAGCGTTCAGGACCACCATGACGCCCTTCCGCCTTCTCATGATCGCCGCCGCGCTCGCCGCCATGGCCGCCGCGCCTGCGAACGCCCAGCGCGCTGATCTCTGCCCCCAAGGCTATACCGCGCTTGAAGACTCCGACGCCGAGACCGCGATCGGCGCGTTCGAGGCCTGCCTCGCCGAGCGGCTCTACGACTGGCCGGTCGAGGCCGAGCTCCGCGCCCGGCTCGGCGCGGCCCAGCTCGCCGCCGGCGCCCACGAAGACGCGCTTCTGACCTATAATCAGGTCTTCGCCCTGGTCGGCGGCAATGGCGGCGATGTCGACACGCCGCTGATCCGCAGGAACCGGGCGATGGCCTATCTCGCCCTGAACCGCCCCGCCGAAGCGCTCGAAGATCTCGACCGCGCCCTGGCCCTGCGCCCTGACGACGCCTTCGCCCAGCTTCTGGCGGGCTCGGCCTATCTCGACCTCAAGCAGCCCGAACTCGCCGTCGCCGCCTTCGACGCCGCCTTGAGGCGCGACCCGGACTATCTCAGCGCCCGCATCGGCCGCTCGGCCGCCTTCGTCGAGATGGGCTTCGCGGAGGAAGGCGTCGCTGACGGCCGTGAGGCGGTCGCGATCGCGCCAGACGACGCCGGCGCGCTCAACGCGCTGTGCTGGGCGCTGGTCAAGGCCGGCCGCGCGGCGGACGGGCTCGATATCTGCGACGCCGCGGTCGAAGCCGATCCCGAAAGCGGCCAGATCGTCCATTCGCGCGCCGCAGCCCTCGAACAGCTCGGCCGCCACGACGAAGCCGCCGAGCTTTACGCCCGCGCCCACGCACTCGCGCCGGACGATCCGGAAGTCGCCGCCGATCATCACCGGGTGAACGGGGACTGAACCGCCCCCGCCGCAACGGTTTACAATCGGGCGCGGCGCGTCTTTGATCGCGCGCCAGTTCGCTCGAGGAGCCCGCCCCATGCCGACATCCGATCGCGTCGCCATCGTCACCGGAGGCGCCAACGGAATCGGCGCGGCCTGCGCCCGCCGCTTCGTCGACGAAGGGCTCAGCGTGGTCATCGCCGATGTCGACGAGGACGCCGGCGAAGCGCTCGCCAGCGATCTCGACGGCGGCAAGGAACGCGCGCTCTTCGTGCCCTGCGACGTCTCCGACAAGCTTTCGGTCGCCAATCTCATGGCCGAGACGCGCGCCGCGTTCGATCGGGTGGACGTGCTGGTGAACAACGCCGCCGTGGTGGCGGGCGGCGACGTGCTCGAGCTATCGCTCGACGATTTCGACAAGGTGATGGGCGTGAACGTGCGCGGCGCCTTCCTGGTCGCGCGCGCCTGCGCCAAACAGATGATCGAGCAGATCGAGGCTGAAGGCACGCGCACCGAGGACTGCCGCAAGCGCTACGCCATCGTGAACATGAGCTCGGTCAACGCCCAGGTCGCCATCCCCGATCAGCTCGCTTACGTCGCCAGCAAGGGCGCGCTCAACCAGATGACCAAGGCGATGGCGCTCTCGCTCGCCCCGTGGGGCGTGCGCGTGAACGCGGTAGGGCCGGGCTCGATCAACACCGAGATCCTGAAAAAAGTCGCCGACGATAAGGCGGCGATGAACCGGATCCTCTCGCGAACCCCGCTGGCGCGCCTGGGCGACCCCGACGAGATCGCCGGCGTGACCTGGTTCCTCGCCTCGAAGGACGCCAGCTACGTCACCGGCGAATGCGTCTACGCCGACGGCGGCCGCCTGGCGCTGAACTACACGATTAAGCCGGAAGATTACGAGGATTGACACGAAAAGCCCGGCCGCGCGGGGCCGGGCTTTGACGTTCGGGGCGGCGCCGGGACGCCCTAGTCGTTCTTGGGCTTGCCGAACAGCTCGTCGAGCGTGGTCGGGGCGTTGGCCATGTCGTTCTCCTCGGCGGGACGCAGCGTGTCCTCTTCCTTCTCGATCTGGCCTTCGTCTTCCATCTGCTTTCTGCGGTCGGACGCCTTGGCGACCATGGCGTCCAGATCGATCTGGCTGCACAGGCCCAGCGAGACCGGGTCGGTCGGCTTGATGTTCGGCGCGTTCCAGTGGCTGCGCTCGCGCACGGCCTGGATCGTGGTCTTGGTCGTGCCGATCAGCTTGGAGATCTGCGCGTCGGTCAGCTCTGGATGGTTCCTGACCAGCCAGGCGATGGCGTCGGGCCGGTTCTGGCGGCGCGAGAGCGGGGTGTAGCGCGGGCCCTTGCGCTTGCCTTCCTGCAGCTCGGCGTATTTCGGCTTGGACGCCGTCATCCGGTAGTCGGGGTTCTTCTCGGCCTTGGCGAGCTCTTCGCGCTCGAGCTGGCCGGCCGCGATCGGGTCCGAGCCGCGCACGCCGGCGGCCACGTCGCCGTCGGCGATGCCCTTGACTTCCAGATGGTGCAGCCCGGTGAAATCGGCGATCTGCTCGAAGGTCAGGGCGGTGTTGTCCACCAGCCAGACCGCGGTCGCCTTGGGCATCAGAATTTCGGCCATGTCCTGTCCTCGTCGCGTCAAAAAGAAAGCCCGGCGCGGTCGCCGGGCTTGTCCGTGAACCGACCCCGCGAAGCGTCCATGAGGACCGTGCTTCGTGAGGATTTCGCCTCTCCTATATCGCGCCGCGGCGCGCGTGGGAACACCCCTTTGACGTCAGGGCGTGAGCAAGATCTTGCCCGCATGGGCCATCTGATCCATGCGCGCATGCGCCTCGCCCGCGTCTTCGAGGGAAAACACCGAGTCGATCACCGGCCGCACCGCGCCTGATCTCACCCAGGGCCAGACCTTGCCCTTCACCGCGTCGGCGATCGCGGCTTTTTCTGCTGCGGGGCGTGACCGCAGGGTGGAGCCTGTCAGCGTCTGGCGCTTGAGCATCAGCCGCATCAGGTCGACCTCCACCCGCGAGCCCTTGAGAAACGCGATCATCGAGACCCGGCCGCCGAAATTGAGCGCCGACAGGTTTTTGTCGACATAGTCCCCGCCGACCATGTCCAGGATCACGTCCACCCCGCCCGCGTCCTTTATGGACGCCGCCCAGTCCTCCTCGCGATAGTTGAAGGCCCGGTCCGCGCCGAGCTTTTCGCACAGCGCGGTCTTCCCGGCCGAGCCGGCGGTAGCGAACACGCGCGCGCCATGGGCCTTGGCCATCTGGATCGCCGTCGTGCCGATCCCGCTCGCGCCGCCATGCACCAGGAAGGTTTCCCCGGGCGACAGCCCGCACGTGTCGAACACGTTCGACCAGACGGTGAAGACCGTCTCGGGCAGGCCCGCGGCGTCGATCAGATCGATCCCTTCCGGCGCGGCGATCACCGAGCCTGCGTCGGCGCGGGCGATGTCCGCATAGCCGCCGCCGGCGACGAGCGCGACGACCGGCTGGCCGGGCCTGAACGGCGCGCCTTCGCCCGCATCGCGCACCGTGCCGGACACTTCCAGGCCCAGCCCCTCGGGCGCGCCGGGCGGGGGCGGGTAGAAGCCCATCCGCTCGAACACGTCGGGCCGGTTGATCCCGGCGGCGGCGACGTCGATCAGCACTTCGCCCCGGCCTGCGGGCGCGAGCTCGCGCTCTTCGATCCTTAGCGCGTCGGGGCCGCCGGGCTGGGGCGCGGTGACGATGCGGGTGCGATGGGTCATGGGGCGGGACTCTTTCTGGCCGGTGGTTTATTCTCGTCCCGACATGACACGACCAGCGGGTGGAAGGCCATGTTCGAAGACGAGCCGGGAAAGCAAAAAGAAACCATAACGCCAGGCGAGGACCTGTCGATCTTCGGTCTCGAGCAGCTTTCCGAGCGCAAGCGCGTTCTTGAAGCCGAGATCGCCCGGACCGAGGCGATGATCGCCAGCAAGACGAAGGGCCGCGCCTCGGCCGAAGCCCTGTTCAAAAAGGGCTGACTGGTCCGGGGCTTGCACCTGCGCCCTGAAAGCCGTCCGCTTCCGGCACATCCCGGGACGGGCAGAGGGAAACGAGCTTGAGACGGGAAACGCCATGACCCCGGTGGACGCCAAGAGCAGCGCCGACGTGAAGGCGCGGGTCGCCGACTTCGCGGCCTCAGAAATGTTCCGCCGCCTGTTTCGCGAGGGCATGGACCTCGTCGAGGAGACGGCGAGCTATCTCGACGGTCCGGGCCGGGAGGACGCCAAGCGGCTGGGCCGCACCGGCGCGCTGTCCTACGCGGCGGACTCCATGGCGCTGACCACCCAGCTGATGCAGTGCGCGAGCTGGCTCCTGACCCAGCGCGCCGTGGCCGAAGGCGATATGAGCCCGGCCGAAGCCGCCGAGCAGCGCTACCGCCTCACGCCGTCCAAGCTCAAGGACGCGTCCTGGCCGGCCGGGGACGATCCCTGCCCGCCGCGCCTGGGCGATCTCGCTCTGCGCGCCCGCACCCTGCACGAGCGGCTGTCCCGGCTCGACCGCTCGCTGTTCGAGGCGGCCGAGCTCCAAGCCGACACCGCCCCCAACCCCGTCGCCAGCCAGCTCGACCGGCTGAACCAGGCGTTCGGGCGGTAGGCCCTCATCAGCTGTTGCAGGCGGCCACCGCGCCGTGTGCGGCCTGAAGACGCCGAGGGATCATTCTTCGGCCTCCAGCGCGGCGAGCACGGCGCGCGCGTCGCGCTCCATCCGGTCGATTTCGAGATCCAGGGACCAGGATCCGCGCACGACGGCCTTGAGCGCGGTGACTGCTGATGCGTCATCTCGCAGGCGCGTGAGCGCGGCGTCGGCGACGGCGGCGGGCGGAGCCCCGTCGCCTGCAGGCTCGAGAGGGTCTCTCAACTGCTCATAGACCCAGCGCTGCGTCTCCAGCGGCAACGCGGCCACCGCATGCGGCAGGTAATCGTCAAATACGCGGCGGCGCTGGAGATCGAACCCGGATTCCTGCGTGTCGGCGGCGCGATAATAGGCCACGCCGGGATCGCCGTAGGGCCCGGTCTCGATCGCATCCAGCACGGCCAGGCCCGCCTCCCGGCGCAACGCTGACATCCGCCGCACAGACTGGTACATGGACAGATCTGCGGTGATGTCGGCCCGGACGTCGGCGACGTATCGCTCGGCCAGCGCCCGGTCGGCGCGCGCCTCGTTCCAGGCGTTGATCTGAAACCCGATCACCACGCCAGCGATGACGATCACGAACTCGGTCGCCACGGTGAGCCAGTTCTGGGTGCGGAAGGCGCGGGTGAGATTGTCGAGGATCATGGACGGCCCCAGCCATGAGGGCGCCCAGCATCGCGGTGTTTACGCGCGGTGGCAATTGTCCGGAATTGTCGGCCGCGCCGCCTGCGCGTCGCCCGTATTTCCCGCGCAGCGCTAAAACAGGAAGAGCCCGTCCTGGAACGAAAAACGCCCGCAGCCGAGGGGAGACTGCGGGCGTTCCTCTAAAGGTCTCGGCGGAGCTGGGCTCTCGCCCGTCCGATCGAGGGGGGATGGACGGATTTTAAACGCCGAAACCTTTGAACTTGTCCTTGAACTTCGACACGCGGCCGGCGCGGTCGACCAGGGTCTGCGCGCCGCCGGTCCAGGCCGGATGGGTGCGCGGATCGATGTCGAGATTGATCACGTCGCCTTCCTTGCCGAAGGTCGAGCGCGTCTTGAAGCGGCTGCCGTCCGTCATGACCACTTCGATGAAGTGATAGTCGGGGTGAATGTCCTGTTTCATCGCGCTCGCGACCCTCGTAACGTCGAGCGGGCGGCCGCGTTTCCGACCGCCCGCTGAATATCCTGCCGAATTCGAGGCGCGGTGTATACACGCGCGAGGCCCCGGTTTCAAGCGCCCGGACTCAGCGCGAAATTCTTCAAGAGCTTAGACGCAGCGGCGCCCTGCAAATCCTGTGGATATCCGTTGCGCACTTGCAAGCGGCGCGTCCGCAGGCCATCTCGGAACCCGAGTACAGGGAGAGCGACATGACCGACATTCTCGGCGCGAACGGACAGCCTCATCAGTCTGGCGCGGCCCCGGCGGGCGCAGGCGGCGGCGATCTCGTCAAGGACGGGACCGATCGGAGCTTCATGACCGACGTGATCGAGCCCTCTCAGGAGGTCCCGGTGCTGGTCGATTTCTGGGCGCCGTGGTGCGGCCCCTGCCGCCAGCTCGGCCCGGTGATCGAGAAGACGGTGCTGGCCGCCAAGGGCGCGGTGAAGCTCGTCAAGGTCAATATCGACGAAAACCCCGGCGTTGCCGGCCAGCTGCGCATCCAGTCCATTCCGGCCGTGATCGCGTTCAAGGACGGCCAGCCGATCGACGGCTTCATGGGCGCGCTGCCTGAAAGCCAGATCAAGGAGTTCATCGCCCGGGTGTCGGGTCAGGTCTCCGGCGAGGATGTCGAGGCGCTGATCGAGCGCGCGAACGCCGCGCTGGCCCAGGGCGACGCGGGCGGTGCGGCGCAGGATTTCGCCGCCGCCCTGCAGATGGATCGCGAGCATCCCGAGGCGCTCGCCGGCATGGCGCGCATCCATCTCTCCCAGGGCGACCGGGAGCAGGCCGAGGCGTTCCTTAACGCCGTGCCCGAGCCGAAGAAGACCCATCCGGCGGTCGCCTCGGTGCGCGCCTCGATGGAGCTCGCCGCCGAGGCTGGCGAAGCCAAGAATCTCGACGAAGCTGAAGACCTCGCAAAGCGCTACGCCAAGAGCCCCGAAGCGCATTTCGAGCTCGGCCGGTCGCGGCTGGCGGCGGGCGACGCCGGCGGCGCGATCGACGCGCTTCTGGACTCCATCGGGCTCGACCGCGACTGGAACGAGGCCGCCGCCCGCAAGTTGCTCCTTCGGGTGTTCGACGCCGCCGGTCCCGACGATCCCATGGTCAAGGCGGGCCGCCGGCGGTTGTCCTCGCTCCTGTTCTCGTAAGCTCCGCTTGGCGGCGCGCGCCGCCGTGCTAGCTTCCGGGTTCGGAACGCGCCGCATTCGCAGCCTTGGACCCGCGCCATGACCGACGCCCTCGAACCGCCCGGCGAGCTGCCGCTCTTCCCGATCCGGGGCTGCATCCTGCCGCCCGGCGAGCATCTGCCGTTGAACGTGTTCGAGCCGCGCTATCTGAACATGGTCGACGACGCCATGGCGGGCGACCGGTATCTGGGCGTCGTCCAGCCCGCCGCGGGCGGGCCGAAGGAACGGCCTAACCTGCAATCGGTCGGCACGGCGGGGCGGATCGTCAGCCATTCGGAAACCGAGGACGGCCGCTATCTCATCGTGCTCGCCGGCGTGATGCGCTTCACCCTCGCTGAAGAGCTCGACCGGATGACGCCCTACCGGATGGCGCGGGCGGACTACCGCGATTTCACCGAGGATCTCACCCCCAAGCCGCTGACCGGCGCTGACGAACAGGCCGCCTTCCTGACCCGTCTGCGGCGCTTTTTTGCGCTCACGGGCCTCGAAGCGGACTGGGAGTCCATCGAGCGCGCCCCGCTTCACGCCGTGGTCGACAAGGTCGCCATGGCCGCGCCGTTCGATCCCGAAGCCAAGCAGATGCTGCTGGTCGCGCCGACCCCGGCCGAGCGCGCCGAGCGGCTGAGCGCCTTTATGGACGCGGCGCTGGATTCCGCCGGTCCGGACCGGGCCTGAGAGGCCGCATCTGGACGCCGCCGCCCCCGCCGCGTAAGAGCTTTCCTCATGAGCGACACTCAAGACACCGCCCACAGCGTCGATCCGAAGCTGCTGGAGATCCTCGTCTGCCCGGTCACCCGCGGCCCGCTGGACTATGACCGGACGGCGAACGAGCTGGTCTCGAAATCGGCCGGTCTCGCCTATCCGATCCGCGAGGGCGTGCCGATCATGCTGCCCGAGGAAGCCCGCAAGCTGGACGGCTGAGCCATGGCGTCCGCCGATCGTCCCTGGCCGGAAAAACTCGTCTTCAGACGCGGCGCGAAAGCGCTCGACATCGCCTTCGAGAGCGGCGAGCGCTTCGAGATTCCGTTCGAGCTGTTGCGCGTGGAAAGCCCCTCGGCCGAGGTTCAGGGCCACGCCCCGCACCAGAAACAGCTGGTCAGGGACAAGCAAGACGTGCTCGTCGAGGAGGCCGAGCCGGTCGGCCGCTACGCGGTGCGCCTGAAATTCTCCGACGGCCACGCCTCGGGCATCTATTCCTGGGATTATCTGTACGCGCTCGGCGAGAACGCGGATGCGCTGATGGCGGAGTACCGCCAGGCGCTCGCGGGGCGCTAGAGTCCGGAACGATAGCGCCGGCTGACCGGCAGCACCGATCCGTCCGACAGGCGCGCCTCGGCCTCCCCGCCGCCGGTGGGGACGATTTCGCGCAGATGGCCGCGCGCGGCGAGATGGGAGCGGTGCAGCCGCACCGGATCCGCGCCCGCCTCGGCCATCAGGGTTTCAAGGCCTGAAAGCGTGATCCGCGCCAGATGCGCGCCGGAGGCGGTGCGCACCTCGGCGTAATTGCCCTGCGCGCTCGCCGCGACGATCTCGCCGGCGGGCAGGCGGATCTCCCGCCCGCCGCTTTTGAGCACCACCATCCGGTCGGCCCGCGCCGCGCGGCCGGCGGCGGCGGCCGCCGCCAGCGCCTCCTCGCGTTCGCGCGACAGAGCGAGCGTCACCAGCATGATCGCATAGCTCAGAAGATCCTTGCGGTATTCGTAGAGCGCATCGGTCAGCGGGGCGTCGAACGCCTCGTAGGGCTTGGAGAACAGGACCGGCCAGAGCAGCGCGCGCAATCCCATCATCAGCCCGACATGGGCGAGGCTGAACGCGACCGAGCCGATGAGGTGCGCGGGCAGCGCCGCCGTCCAGGCGTCCAGCCGGGGCGGAACCCGGCGCTCCAGCCAGGCCACCGCGGGAAACAGCAACACGATGAACAGCGTGCTGACGCCCTCGAGCACGAAGGCCTCGACCAGCGAGCCCGGATAGCCGGTGCGCGTCCAGTCGGTATGGGCGCTGAAACTGTTGACGATCCAGAACGCCCCGGCGAGCGCGGCGTAAAGCGCCCAGGCCTTGCGGGCGGCGCGGTGTTCGATCGGCGGGGTCATAAGCAAAGAGTGCCGTGCGCCGGTGCTTCGCGCCAGCGCCGCTCGTCACGCGCAGACCGCCGTTCGTCACAGGGCTTCATCCGCCGGTCCCGCGGGCGCGGCGGGCGTCACCGGGCGGGAGCGAAAAAGGCGAGCGCGCGGCAGGGTGGGCGCGATCTTTCAAGGAACGCGCCCATGACCTCCGCCAATCCTTCCGCTTCGCTCAGCCCCGGCCGACGCCATGATCTCGACTGGCTCAGGATCGGCGCCTTCACCCTGCTGATCGCCTATCATTGCGGGATGTATTTCAACACCGAGGGCTGGCACGCCAAGAGCGTGCACGCCAGCGCGGCGATCGAGCCCGTGATGTGGCTGTCGAGCCCGTGGCGGCTGTCGCTTCTGTTCTTCATCTCCGGCGTGGCGATGCGCTATCTGCTCGACAAGCGCGGCGCGGGCGCGTTCGCCGTCGACCGGGTCTGGCGGCTGGCCCCGGTGATCGTGTTCGGCATGGCGGTGATCGTCCCGCCCCAGACCTGGGCGGAGTTGCGCGCCGCCGGCGTGATCGGGGCGCAGTGGCGGGACTTCCTGCCTTACTGGACGGTGTTCGGCGGGCCGTGGGAGGTCGCCACGCCGACCTGGAACCATCTGTGGTACGTCGTCTATCTGCTCGTCTACGCGCTCATCCTCGCCGTGCTGCATCCGCTGCTGAAGCGCGCAGGCGAGGGCGCCGAACCGGTCCTGTTTCACCGGGCCGCCGTGCTGATCGCACCGGCCGCCGTGTTCCTGGCCGTGCGCTTCGGCCTCGCCGCGCGATACCCGACCACCCACGCGCTTTGGGGCGACTGGGCGAACCACGCCCAGAGCCTGTTCATCGTGCTCTACGGCTATGCGGCGGCGAAGTCCGAGCGCTTCTGGCGGGCGGTGGACGCGCTCTTCCCGCTTGTTGCAGGATTCGCGCTGGTCCTCGGCACCGGTCTGTTCCTCGCCTATCTCGACTGGGACGCGACGGCGGAGAACGCCCTCGCCGCCTGGACCGCAAGGATCGCGCGGCCGGTCTTCGCCTGGATGGTGATCCTGGCTCTGCTGGGTGCGGCGCGGCGCTGGTTCACCAACGACAACGCGGCCCGGCGCTATCTCAGCGAGGCGGTGTTTCCGTATTACATCCTGCACCAGACGATCACGGTCACGGCCGGCTACGCGCTCACATTCGCCGGGCTGTCTGTTTGGGGCGAAGCGGTGATCCTCATCGGCGCGACGGTGCTGGGCTGCGCGATCGGCTACGAGATCGTCCGGCGGACCGGCCCGTTGCGGATCGTGTTCGGCCTGAAGCCGGCCCTGATCGCTCAGACGAAGGTGGCGCCCGTCTGAGCGTTAGCTCAGACAAATATCGCCACCGTCTGACGGCCTTTCGCCACGCAGCGGCCGACGGCGTTCCAGATCGTCATGTCCTGGCTGGAATGGCCGCGCTCGGTCTGGTCGGCGCGCGCTTCGAGCAGCCACCAGCCCTCCTCGGTTTCCGGCGGCTCGCCGAGAAAATCGATCATCCAGGTCATCGAGGACAGCGGCGCGAAGGTCTGAAGCATCGTGCACGCCGCCGGCGGCAGGGCGTCCGCAAGGCAGAGAAGCGCCAGCGGGTGCGTCCGGCTTTCAGGATCGGCGTGACGCACCCAGGCGCGCTCGACCGGCTCGGACGCGCCCGAGAAGGGGGCCGTGTCGCTCGCCCAGACGAATTCGAAGCGGCGCGTGAATTCAGGCGCGCCGTCGGGAAAGACCAGCGGCGCCGCGTCCGGTCCTGGCGGCGCGGCGCCGGCCGGCAGGGCGGGCCCCTCGTAGTCCAGCACGGAATCCCGTCCGCCGGAGAAGGTGAAGACCGCTTCGACGCCGATCCCGGCCTCGGAGCTGAGCCGTGTGCGCACCGCGCTGGCGGTGCGCCCCTCGCGCAGCAGCTCGCTTGTCACCTCCAGCCGGCCGGCGCTGGGGCCGACGAAACTGATCATCGCGCTGCGCAGGGGCCGGCCCGGCGCAGCCTTGCGCTCGGCGGCGGCCAGGCACAGCGCGGCGGTCAGCCCGCCATAGGCGGTGCGTCCTTGCGTCCAGCCCGGCCCCGGCTCGACCAACAGGCCGTCGCCGGTGATCTCTGCGGTCTTAATCAGGTCGGCGAGGCTGAGGCTCATGGGGAGGGGTCCTTTCTCGGGCGGTGAACGCTGTTCACTCTTGAGCGCACTCAACACGAGCCGGCCCGGCGTCGCAAGGCGGGTCGATGAAAGATTGAGGCGACGAACCCTGTGGGTTCGCAAGGGCGACCGCCCGCCCGGACCCCGGCCGCAGGCCGGGGGAGGATCGACCGAGCGGAGGCGAGGGAGACCGGTGAAAACTGCACGCTGCATGAACGCGCGGGCCTTCAAAGCGCCCCGATCACCGCGTACACACGGCGTCATGAACATGATCGCCCTCTTCCTTCCGGCCGCCCTGTCTTTCTTCGCCGGAGACGGGACCGCCCCTTCGCAGGCCCTCGCCCCGTTCGCCGACGCCTATGCGCGCGCGGCCGAGACGAGCGCCGCCCAGCAACCCGCCGCACCCGCGGCAGAGACCGCGATCGCCAGCGTGCTGGCGGTCCAGCCCGCGCCTGAAACGCGGGAGGCCGAGGCGGAAGCCGAGCCTCAATCCGAATCTCAGGGCGAACCGGCCGAGGCCGAGCCGCTTCCCGCGCCCGAAACGGTCGCCGCCCAGACCGGTCCGCAGATGAGCGAGACCGAAGCGGCGCGCGCGCGGGCCTGGTTCGAGGGCGTGCAGACGCTGCGCGGCCGGTTCACGCAGATCTCGCCCGACGGCAGCCAGACCGCAGGCGATCTGGCGCTTCAGCGTCCGGGCCGCGTGCGGTTCGACTATGACGATCCGAGCCCGGTCCTGCTGGTGGCCGACGGCGCGACCGTGGCGATCGCCGATTTCGATCTCGAGACCGTGGACCGCGCGCCGATCTCGGCCACCCCGCTGCGCTTTCTGCTCGGCGACAGCGAAGCGATCGAAGCCGCGGTCACCGAAGCCGGGCGCGCGCAAGGCAAGCTCTACATCACCCTCACCGATCCTGACGGCGAGGTGGACGGGCGGCTGACCCTGGTCTTCGCCGATCCGGACGCGTCCGCGCCGGCCGAGGCCATGGTGCTCGAAGGCTGGTATGCGGTGGACGCGATGGGCGGGCTCACCGAAGTCTCGCTCACAGGTCTAGAGCGCGGCGTCCGGCTCGACCCCCGCCTCTTCGTCCTGGACGACGAGGACGTGCAGGCCGACGACCGGCGGCGCGGGCGGCGGTAAGACCGCTCAGCGCGAGGGCGGGCTGGGCGCGACCGCGCACCAGTCCCGCTCCTGCCCGTAGGGGCTGGCGAGATCGGCTGCGATCAGCGCGTCGGACAGATCCGCGCCGTCCGCGCGCCCGATCCGGGCGATCACCCGGCCGGCGAAACTGCCCAGATCGATCTCGGTCAGCGAAATGCGGACATAGCCCGCCTCGCCGGTCAGCCAGGCGTCGGTGAAGGCCTTCGCGTCCTCGCCGCGCGCCCGCTCGGCCTCGCAGCCGGGCCGGAACGTCTCCGGCGTGTCCGCCCCGCCCAGCCTGACGCGGGTCTCCACATAATGGCCCGGCCAGATATTGGCGCGCACGGCGATCGTGTCCCCGTCGATCACGCGGACGATCTCGGCGGGTACAGGCCCAGGTAGCGGCTCTGCGACCGCAGCGGGCGTCAGGAGCAAAATACACCCGTATAAGGCGCACAGTCTCATCATGCGCCCGAGTATAGGAAAATTGTCCGATTCGGAAAAGCCGGAAACCGCTCAGCCGAGTGCGGATTGCAATCCTGCCTATTCCGGCAGGCCCGGCCGCTCGCAACCGGTCCCGAGCCGCGCTAGCGTTACGGCCAGGCTGTGAAAGGGTCGGACTAATGGCGAAGCACTCGGATACTCCCGACGCCGACTGGGAAATCGGGCAACTGGCGGCGACACGCGTCGTGTTCGCGCTGTTGATCAGAAGCGGGGCCGTACCGAAGGAGACGGCGCAGGCTGTGATCGAAGCCGACATCGAGACCCTCCGCAGGTCGGGCATGAGCAGCCATGGCCTCGAGCCGTTGAAAGCGCTCCTGACGACGCTGAAAAAATTCTGACGGAAGTCCGGCTTCAGCAGCCTGCTCCCCAAACCGCTCACCCCGGCGTGGACTGCACCGCTTCGCCCGTGCCGAGCGCCAGCGCTTCGCCGGCGAGGTAGAGCGAACCGCAGATGACGATGCGGGGTTGGTCGTAGTCTTCCAGCGCGTCGTGGATCGCGGCGATCAGGCCCGAAGCGGTCTGGGCGGGGATGTCGGCGCCGCGCGCGGCGTCGGCGACGTCCTGGGCGGGTTTGGAGCCTTCCCGGCCGCCCGAGAAGCCGATCGCGATCACGCGTGCGGCGAGCCCGGTGAAATAGGCGAAATAGCCCGCCGGATCCTTGTTGGCGGAAAACGCGCTGACGAGCACGAGCGGCCGGTCGCCGTCCATCTGGCCCAGGGCGGCGGCGAGGACCTCGGCGGCGGCGGGATTGTGCCCGCCGTCGAGCCAGAGCTCCGCACCGCGCGCCAAGGCGATCCCGGCCAGCGGCCCGCCGGTCAGCCGCTGCAGCCGCGCCGGCCAGCGCGCGTTCGCGAGACCCTCCCGCGCCGCGTTTTGGCCGTAGCCGCACACCCGCGCCGCAGCGCAGGCGACCGCGGCGTTGACGATCTGGTGCGGCCCGGCCAGCGCGGGGCGCGGCAGATCCCAGAGCAGGTCGTCTTCCTGGTAGACCATGCGCCCGTGCTCGGGATGGGCGCTGAACGCCTCGCCCCAGGCGCGGACCGGCGCGCCGAGCCTCAGCGCGGCGTCGTAAATGACCCGGCGCGCGGCGTCGGGCTGCGGACCGATCACCAGGGGAACGCCGGGCTTGATGATGCCCGCCTTCTCCGCGGCTATGAGCGCCACCGTGTCGCCGAGGAAGGCCTGATGATCGAGGCCCACCGGCGTGATCACCGTGCATTCGGGCCGGTCGAGCATGTTGGTGGCGTCGAGCCGTCCGCCGAGCCCGGTCTCCAGGAACAGCCGGTCGGCCGGGGTTTCGGAAAACAATAGGAACGCCGCCGCCGTGGTCGCTTCGAAAAACGTGATCGGCGCCTCGCCATTGGCCGCCTCCACGCGGTCGAAGGCGGCCTTCAGCCGCGCGTCGTCGACGATCTCGCCAGAAAGCACGATCCGCTCGTTGAAGCGCACCAGATGGGGCGAGGTGTAGACATGCACCCGCTCGCCGCTGGCTTCGGCGACAGCCTTGAGAAAGGCTGCGACCGAGCCCTTGCCGTTGGTCCCTGCGATATGGATCGCAGGCGGCAGGCGGCGCTGGGGGTTTCCCAGCGCGTCGAGCAGGCGGGTCATCCGGTCCAGCGACAGGTCGATGGATTTGGGGTGCCGGCGCGCCAGCCGCTCCAGCGCGGCGTCGATGGTCTCAGCTGTGCTCACGGGGGCTGGTTCCGGCGGGAGTGAGTGGGGCGTCTTAGTCCGACCCGGTCTTCGCCTCGGCCGTCGCCGGAACGCCGCTCTGGGTCACCGCCGGACGTTTCATCAGGACGCGCAGAATGTTGCCCAGCGTTTTCGGCAGGTCCTTGCGGTGGACGACCTTGTCCACCATGCCCTTCTCCTGAAGGTATTCCGAGCGCTGAAAGCCCTCGGGCAGCTTTTCGCGGATGGTCTGCTCGATCACGCGCGGGCCGGCGAAGCCGATCAGCGCGCCGGGCTCGGCCAGATGCACGTCGCCCAGCATGGCGTAGCTCGCCGTCACCCCGCCCGTGGTGGGATCGCACAGCACCACCACGTAAGGCAGGCCGGCATCGCGCAGCATTTCCACGCCCAGCGTGGTGCGCGGCATCTGCATCAGGCTCAGCGCGCCTTCCTGCATGCGCGCGCCGCCCGCCGCGGTGAAGCAGACCAGAGGCGTGCGCTTCTGCACTGCGACTTCGCAGGCCTTGATGAAGGCCTCGCCCGCGCCCATGCCCAGCGACCCGCCCATGAAGGAGAAGTCCTGAACGATGATCGTGGTCTCCAGCCCCTGCACGCGGCCCGTCGCGATCGCCATCGCGTCCTCGCGGCCGGTCTTCTTGCGCGCGGCGGCCAGGCGGTTGGTGTAGGGCTTGTCGTCGCGGAATTTCAGCGGGTCCTTGGCGACCTCGGGAATGGGGGTCTCGGTCCACTCCCCGTCGAAAGTGTACTTGAAACGCTGGGCCGGGCCGATGCGCATGTGATGGCCGGCGGGCGTGACGTAGAGCCCGGCTTCAAGGTCCTTGGTGAAGACCATCTCGCCGGACAGCGGGCATTTCACCCAGAGATTTTCGGGCGTGTCGCGCTTTTCGAACATGCGCTGCACGCCGGGCGGGGTGATGCGTTGAAGCCAGCTCATGACACGCCTTTCCTCTCTTCAGCCGCGCGCGCGGTGCGCCGCGTCGGCCAGTCGCCGGGCCAGATGCAAGGCCTGGTCCACGCCGCCGGTGTCCAGCGCGTCCACGATCGCCGAACCCACGACGACCGCGTCGGCGACCTTGCCGATCTCCGCGGCGCGCTCGGGCGTCTTCACGCCGAACCCGACCGCGACGGGCAGGCCGGACGCGGTGCGCACCCGCTCGACCGCCGCGGCGATGTCCGCGGTCTGGCCAGAGCCGGCGCCGGTGACGCCTGTCGTCGAGACGTAATAGACGAAACCGGACGCGTGCGTCACCACCTGCGGCAGGCGCTCGTCCGAGGTGGTCGGCGCGGCCAGGCGCACGAAGGCGAGGCCGTGGCCGTGCAGCGCCTCGCGCAGCTCGGCGTCCTCCTCGGGCGGGATGTCCACGCAGATCAGCCCGTCCGCGCCCGCCTCGGCCATCGCCGCAGCCGCCTCTACGTAGCCGCGCGAGAAGAACGGGTTGGCGTAGCCCATCAGCACGACAGGGGTGTCTGAGTTCGTCTCCCGGAACCGCTTTACGATCTCGAGCACGCCTGAAAGCGTCATGCCGCCCTCCAGCGCCCGGATCGCGGCGCGCTGGATGGTCGGACCGTCCGCCATCGGATCGGTGAACGGCACGCCCAGCTCGATGACGTCCGCACCGGCCTCGGCCAAGCCGGTCATCATCTCAAGCGTGGTGTCGGCGTCGGGATCGCCGGCCATGACGTAAGCCACGAAACCGGCGGTGTTTTCCTGCGCAAGGCGCGCAAAGGTCGGGGAAAGGCGGGTCATGTCCGCCTGTTTAGCGAAGCGGCAATGCCCGCGCCAGCCTGCAGGTGAGCCGCTCGGGCTCAGCCTGCGTCGCGCTTGATCGCGTTCATATAGGCGCGCAGGACCGCGTTCATGCGGGTCTGGTATCCGCGCCCGCCCTGCTTGAAGAATTCGATCACGTCGGCGTCGAATCGCACGGTCAGCTGCTTCTTGCCGAAGCCCGGCTTCCAGACGCCGCGCGCGAAATCTTCCTCGGTCAGCTCGGGGATGTCGGAGAAGTCGATGTCTTCGTCGCGGATCGCCTCGATCTCGCGCAGGCGCTCTTCGGACACCGGCGGCAGGTCTTCAAGTCTCACGCGAACCGTGCGTCCCATAATAGCGGCTCCTCTCCTCGCGGCTGGCGGGACGGGCGGAGATGATGCGCGTCTTGCCGTGTCGATCGGTATGAACGACGACGATCACAGGCCTGTTGCGAAGCGGGCCGATCGCCTTCCACCGCACTTCGCCGTCCGGCCCCTCGCGCGCCGGTATCACGACGTGATTACCGGCGAACAGCTCCACCGCCTCGCTGAACCCGATCCCGTGCTTGGCGCGGTGGGCGGCGTCCTTCGCCTCGTCCCATTCAAACAGCATTGTAGTTACGCGCGTCGTTACAGACAAGCGGCGCAATTCGCCTCAGGCGCGTAACATTTCCCGTTTTGCGCTAAAGCGCCACCCCAAGCGCGTCGGCGACGCTGAACACGTCCTTGTCGCCGCGGCCGCACATGTTCATCAGGATGATCCCTTCAGGGCCCAGCTCCTTGGCCAGGTCGCGCACACGCGCCAGCGCATGGGCGGGTTCGAGCGCGGGGATGATGCCTTCGAGCCTGGCGCACATCTGGAACATCTCCAGCGCCTCGTCGTCGGTGGCGGCCTGATATTCCGCGCGGCCGGCGTCGTGCAGGAAGGCGTGCTCGGGGCCGATGCCGGGATAGTCGAGCCCGGCGGAGATCGAGTGGCCTTCGGTGATCTGACCGTCCGCATCCTGAAGAAGATAGGTCTTGTTGCCGTGAAGGATGCCCGGCCGGCCGCCGTTCAGGCTCGCGGCGTGATCGGGACCGTCCAGCCCCTTGCCGGCGGCCTCCACCCCGATCAGGCGCACGCTCTCGTCCTCGAGGAAGGGGTGAAACAGCCCCATCGCGTTCGAGCCGCCGCCGATGCAGGCCACGGCCGCGTCAGGCAGCCGCCCCAGCCGCTCCATCATCTGGGCTCGGGCCTCGCGTCCGATCACGGACTGAAAATCGCGCACCATCATCGGATAGGGGTGCGGGCCGGCGACCGTCCCGATCACGTAGAAGGTCTCGTCTGGATAGGTCACCCAGTCGCGCAGCGCCTCGTTCATCGCGTCCTTCAGCGTGCCGCGCCCTGACGTGACCGCATGCACCTTCGCGCCCAGAAGCTTCATACGGAACACGTTGGGTTTCTGGCGCTCGACATCGGTCGCGCCCATGAACACCTCGCACGGCAGGCCGAAGCGCGCCGCGACGGTGGCGGTCGCCACGCCGTGCTGGCCTGCGCCAGTCTCCGCGATGATCCGGGTCTTGCCCATGCGCTTGGCCAGCAGCACCTGGCCCAGGCAGTTGTTGATCTTGTGCGCGCCGGTGTGGTTGAGCTCGTCGCGCTTGAACCAGATCTGCGCCCCGCCGAAGGCCCCGGTCAGCCGTTCGGCGAAGTAGAGCGGGCTCGGACGGCCGACGAAGTCGCGGCTGAACAGGTCGAACTCGGCCACGAAGTCCGGATCGTCCTTATACCGATCATAGGCCTTTTCGAGCGCCAGTATGTTCGGCATCAGCGTTTCGGCGACATAGCGCCCGCCGAACTCTCCGAACCGGCCCTCGGCGTCGGGAAACTGGGAAAAGGCGTTGGGGTTGGTCATGTCGATCTACCGTTCGGGCGCCCCCACCCCGGCCCTCCCCCGAGGGGGGAGGGTGGGCTGGGGCGGCGTCCCGCGTTCATCTGGTTCGGGCGGCGAAGCGTTTCGCCTCCCTCCCCTTCAGGGGAGGGCCGGGGTGGGGTGTACACAAGCGCGAACCCCTGCGAGACGCAAGCGGGCTCATGACCGGGCCGCAGCGGCGAAGGGCGCGAACCGGGACAGGTCCTTCACGCCGGGCGCGGACTCCACGCCGCTGACGACGTCCACGCCCGCCGCGCCGGAGGCGGCGACGGCGCCTGCGACGGTGTCCACGGCGAGCCCGCCGGCCAGAAGCCAGGGCGCGCCCGGATCGAAGCCCTTCAGAAGGCCGTAATCCCAGGCCTGCCCCAGCCCGCCGGGCCGGCTCGATCCTTTCGGCGGGCGCGCGTCGAACACGAAGCCGTCCACATGGCCGCGATAGCGCCCGGCCCTGGACAGATCGCCAGCCTCGGCCACGCCCAGCGCCTTCCACACGCCGGCCTCGGCGTACTGGCGCACGTCATGGCAGCGCAGCGGGCTTTCCTCGCCGTGCAGCTGGATGAAATCGGGTCGCATCTTCACCAGCACCTCGGCCAGCAGCGCGTCGTCGGGATCGACCAGCACGGCGACCGACTTCGCCGCGCCCTTGCGGCGGCTGAGCGCGCCTGCGGTCTCCGGGCTCACATGGCGCGGGCTTCTTGGGAAGATCACGAAGCCCAGATAGTCCGCGCCCGCGTCCACCGCAGCGTCGACGGCGGCGTCGTCGTTCAGCCCGCAGAATTTCACCTGGATCGTCATGGCGCTGATGTAGCGCGGCGCGGTGGCGGGGGCCAGCGGGCGGCGGCATGCGCGAGCGCGGTAGAAGCCAGCGCCGCCCCCACCCGACCCGGACCTGCCGGTCCGGCCCACCCTCCCCACAGAGGGGAGGGAGTTTCCCCCAATCTCTCACCATCGTCATTCCCGCGAAAGCGGGAACCCAGAGCCTCAGGCGCCGGCGTTCGGCGATCGCTGGGTCCCCGCTTTCGCGGGGATGACGAAATCTGAGCGGTCGCGATTTTCCCGGCGAGGCGCGTCGCCGCTCAATCACCCCGAACGAAAAAGGCCGCACCCTTCGGCGCGGCCTTTTCAATTCCAGCGTCCGCCAGGCTCACGCCTTGCCGTCGACCCGCTCGCGCAATTCCTTGCCGGTCTTGAAGAAGGGGACGTGCTTTTCCTTCACCGGCACGGGGTCGCCGGTGCGCGGGTTGCGGCCCTGGCGCGGGGGGCGGTTTCTAACCGAGAAGGCGCCGAAGCCGCGCAGCTCGACCCGTTCGCCGCGCTCGAGCGCTTCGGCGATCTCTTCGAGCACGCAGTTCACCACCCGCTCCAGATCCTTCTGGTAGAGGTGCGGGTGGGCTTCGGCGAGCCGTTCGATGAGTTCGGATTTGATCATTGGCCGTCCCCTAACCCTTTTGAAAACAGCTTAGAAACACGGGTTAACGTTCGTCAATCGCAGATTGGCCCATAACGCATAATAAAATTCCCCGGAGCGGGGGCTCCGGGGAATTTCATAAAACCGGTTCAGACCCTGTCCGGGCTTATTCGGACTTGTCCTGATCCTTCAGGGCGGCGCCCAGGATGTCGCCCAGCGAGGCGCCGGAGTCGGTGGAGCCGTACTGCTCGACCGCTTCCTTCTCCTCGGCGACTTCCAGCGCCTTGATCGACACCGAGATGCGGCGCGACGCCTTGTCGATATTGGTCACGCGGGCGTCGACCTTGTCGCCGACGGCGAAGCGCTCGGGGCGCTGCTCGGCGCGGTCACGGGAAAGGTCGGACTTGCGGATGAAGGACTTCATCAGCCCGTCCGAACCCACGGCGACCTCGATGCCGCCCGAGGTGATCTCGGTCACGGTGCAGGTCACGGTCTGGCCGCGCTTGAAGCCGCCGTCGTCCATCGGATCGCCGGCCAGCTGCTTCACGCCCAGGCTGACGCGTTCCTTCTCGACGTCGACGTCCAGGACCTTGGCGCGAACCATGTCGCCCTTCTTGTAGTCCTGGATGGCGTCTTCGCCCGAACGATCCCAGTCGAGATCGGACAGGTGCACCATGCCGTCGATTTCGTCGTCGACGCCGATGAACAGGCCGAACTCGGTGATGTTCTTGACCTCGCCCTCGACCTCGGTGCCGGCGGGGTGGGTTTCGGCGAACACTTCCCACGGATTGCGCTGGGTCTGCTTGATGCCCAGCGAGACGCGGCGCTTGTCGGGATCGACGTCGAGCACCATCACGTCCACTTCCTGGGAGGTGGAGACGATCTTGCCCGGGTGGATGTTCTTCTTGGTCCAGCTCATTTCGGAGACGTGGACCAGGCCTTCCACGCCCGGCTCGAGCTCCACGAAGGCGCCGTACTCGGCGATGTTGGTGACCCGGCCGGTGAAGACCGCGCCCACCGGATACTTGACCGAGACGCCTTCCCAGGGATCGGACTGAAGCTGCTTCATGCCCAGCGAGATGCGCTGGGTTTCCTTATTGATCTTGATGATCTGGACGTTGACCGTCTGGCCGACTTCCACGACTTCGCTCGGGTGGCCGACGCGGCTCCAGCTCATGTCGGTGACGTGCAACAGGCCGTCGATGCCGCCCAGATCCACGAACGCACCGTAATCGGTGATGTTCTTGACCACGCCTTCGCGGACTTCGCCCTCGGCCAGCTGGCCGACGAGTTCGGCGCGCTGTTCGGCGCGGGACTCTTCAAGCACGGCGCGGCGGGAGACCACGATATTGCCCCGCGGACGGTCCATTTTCAGGATCGCGAAGGGCTGTTCCTTGTTCATCAGCGGGGTGACGTCGCGCACCGGGCGGATGTCGACCTGCGAGCCGGGCAGGAAGGCGCTGGCGCCGCCCAGATCCACGGTGAAGCCGCCCTTGACCCGGCCGACGATGGCGCCGGTGACCGGCTCCTTGTCCTCGAACTGCTTTTCGAGGCGATCCCAGGCCTCTTCGCGGCGGGCCTTGTCGCGGCTCAGGACCGCTTCGCCCATCGCGTTCTCGATGCGCTCGAGATAGACTTCGACGTCATCGCCGGTCTTGGGAAGGGTCGCGCCGGGGCCGGAGAATTCACGAAGCGCCACGCGGCCTTCGGTCTTCAGGCCGACGTCGATGACCACGACGTCGTTCTCAACGGCGGTGACGCGGCCCTTGACGACCGAGCCTTCCATCAGGTCGCGGCCGGCGAGGCTCGCTTCCAGCATCTGCGCGAAATCGTCCTGGGTCGGAGACGAGGTTTGGGTGTCGGACATGGGTTGGGGTTGCTCCAGAGACAGTCTTGTTGGTTTCCGGCCGGCCGGTTGTGTCCGGCGGTCTTGCCGCGCGCGGCGGCGAAATTCCTTCGTCGAAAGCCGCGAGCGGCCGGAACGTTCAAGCACACGAATGGGCGGCGTGAGGGCTCGGCTTCGGCGCGCAAACGATCGAGGATGATCTTTGAAACGCGCCGGCGCGCGGCCCCTGACCGCCCGGCGACTGCGGACCCGCAGCCGGCGCCCCTGAAGGCCGCCCGGCGCGAAACCGCGCGCGTACCTACTCCATAAGCCCGGTGCGGGCAAGCGCCCGGCGGCGATTAGGGGAGTCTGCGCGCGGGTTTAGCCGATATCCGCCCCCAGCGCGGCCATGTCGTCGAAAAAGCCCGGATAGCTCGTGGCGATCATCGCGGTTTCGTCGACCTTGACCGGCTGCTGCGCGCCCAGGCCCAGAACAAGGCCGCTCATCGCCAGGCGGTGGTCGTGATCGGTGGCCACCAGCCCGCCGCCGGGAACCCCGCCCGGCCCCTTGCCGTCCACCGCCAGGCTGTCGGGGCCCAGCTCGACCGCAACGCCGTTGGCCACCAGAAGGGCGGCCGAGGCTGCGAGCCGGTCGCTCTCCTTGGCGCGCAGCTCGGCCAGCCCGTTCATCTGCGTGCGGCCTTCGGCGAAGGCGGCGAGGACGGACAGGATCGGGTATTCGTCGATCATCGAGGGCGCGCGTTCGGCGGGCACGTTCACGCCTTCAAGAACGCTCGTCCGCGCGGTGACGTCCACCAGCGCCTCGCCGCAGCGCTCGCCGGCGGGGACGATGTCAAGATCGGCGCCCATCTCCTTCAGCGTCTCGTAAAGGCCGAACCGGGCCTCGTTGAGCATCACCCCGCGCACGGTGATCTCGCTGTCCGGGCAGATCAGCGCGGCCGCGATCAGGAACGCCGCCGAGCTGGGATCGCCGGGGATCGCCACGTCGCAGGCGGTGAGCTGTCTGCCGCCGCGCACCCGCGCGACCAAGCCTTCGCCCTCGCGCGCCCAGTCCAGATCAGCCCCCCAGAGCGGGGCCATGACTTCGGTTTGCGCCCGCGTCGCCCGCGGCTCGCTGACCGTGGTCTCGCCGTCCGCGCCCAGCCCCGCCAGCAGGATCGCGCTTTTGACCTGCGCCGAGGCGACAGGCGGGGAGTACACGATGGGTTTGAGGCGGGCCGAGCCGTTGAGCGTCGCCGGCAGGCGGCCGCCCTCGCGCGCCTGGCTTTTCGCGCCCATCGTGGCGAGCGGGTCGAGCACCCGGGCCATAGGCCGGCGCGACAGGCTTTCATCGCCGCTGAACACGGCGGTGAGGTCGAACCGCGCCGCCGCGCCCATCAGAAGCCGCACCCCGGTGCCGGAATTTCCCAGATCGAGCGGTTCGGCCGGGCTGGTCCAGTCAGCCCCTGAAATCCGCCACGCCCCGTCCTCGCTCCGCTTCACCGACGCGCCAAGCCTGGCGACCGCGTTCGCCGTGGCCAGCACGTCGCCGCTTTCCAGAAGATCTTCGATGCGGCTTTCCCCCTTCGCCAGCGCAGAAAAGATCACCGCCCTGTGGGAGGCCGACTTGTCCGGCGCGGCCTGCAGCGATCCGGCCAAGCCCTTGCTCGAACGGGCGGTTCCCGGTCCGGAGCGCGGCGCGTGCGCGGCTTTGGGGAGGTCGGTCATGGCGGGCTTTCCGGCGCGAGTGCGAAACGGGTGGAAATCGGGTTTTGACAGGGGGCGGAGAACGTGGCAACTGGCGCGCCGTTTTCCATCCTGTTCGGCTTCTGGCGAGGATCCCTGCCGTGCCCAAACCCGATCTCGGCGCCAAGCGCACCTGTCCTGAAACCGGCAAGAAGTTTTACGATCTGAACAAGGATCCGATCGTTTCCCCCTTCACCGGTAAGGAATACCCGCTCTCCTACTTCGAGGAAGTGGTCGCGAAGACCCCCAAGCCCTCCAAGCGCGACGTCAAGGACGACGAGGAGGAGGACAAGGAGGTCGAGGACGACAAGGAGACCGACGAGGACGAGGACGACGACGGTCCCGAGCTCGACGAGGAGCCCATCGACCTGGGCGACGACGAGGAAGAGGACGACACGCCGAAACCCAAGCGCGCCGCCGCCGCCTCGCCGGACGAGGAGCTCGAAGGCTTCTCCGACGACGACGGCGATGACGACGACGCCGATCTCGGTGACGACGACGTGCTTCTCGACGACGAAGACGACGATCTCGGCGACGATATCGGGGTCGGCGACGACGAAGACGACGACTGACTGCAACGCGCCGCACGGCGCGCTTGATCGGGGGCGCGGCCACGACTATGGTCCGCGCTCTCGAAAACGGCGGGGGCCCCAATCCCCGCCTGAGACAAAGGTTTCGGGGCCATAGCTCAGTTGGGAGAGCGCTTGAATGGCATTCAAGAGGTCGGCGGTTCGATTCCGCCTGGCTCCACCACTTTTCCGATCCTCCCTCGCTCCGCTCGGTCGGGCGCGCCGCCGGCCCGCTCGCCAGGCCGGACCGCATCCAACCGGCGCTGGATCGTCGGCCTTGGAGCGGCCTTCGATTCGGACGCGGGTCTTACAGCTTCGACGCTAGTCCCTGATTCTCAAGCCCGTCCGGGCTTTCGGGCGCGCCGCGGTCCCGCTGACCGGGCCGGACTGAATCCGACCGGCTCTGGCTCAGCGTCGCTGCGGGGCCTGGCCGCTCCTACTCGAAATCGCCTACGTCGATGCCTGCCTCGGTGAGCCAGGCGCGGCCGGCGGCTTCGATGTCCGCGACGTCGGGAAGCGGATGGCCGTCTTCAGGCAGGCGTTCGAGCAGGCGCGCCGCGCCCTCGTCGCCGGCGCGGGCTGCGATGTCGAGCAGGGCGTAGCCGGTCGCAGGGTCGGGCGCGCCGCCCTCTCCGGTCACCAGCATGGCGCCCAGGCCGCGTGCAGCGTGGGCGCTGCCCTGCCTTGCCGCGCGAGCGTACCAGTCGCGTGCAGACGCGGCGTCCTGCGTCACGCCTTCGCCGGTCGCCAGCATCACAGCGCGTGAGATCATGGCGGTCTCGAAGCCTTGTTCGGCGGCTCCGCTGACATAGGCGTAGGCCTCCTGCGCCGACCCGCCGGTCTCGAGCAGCAGCATCGCATAGCGCCAGGCCGCAGACGGCGAGCCGAGCCGGGCGGCGTGCTTGTAAAGGCGCATCGCGTCGTCAGCGCTGCGCCGCGCGCCGTCCTCTCCGGCATCGTTCCAGTAATCGCCCGCGGTCTCGACGAGCACGATGTTGTCGAAGCCCTGCGCGATCGCGCCGTTGATCATCGCCTGGCCGAGCTCGGGATCGGCCGGCCCGCCGATCCCCAGAAGCAGGTCATAGCCGAGATAGGCGTCCCGCTCGGCCGCGAGGTCGCCGGTCGCTTCCAGGCCTTCCAGCAGGGCGCGGCCCTGGGCCGGGTCGCCCTCGATGAACAGATAGCCCAGGGCGAGAAAGATCGTCGCCGCGCCGGCGGTGTCGCCGTCCGCCTCGGCGCGCGCCCGCTCGTACCAGGCGCGGGCCTCTTCCTCGCCGCCTTCGATGAGACCTTCCCGGGCGATCGAGCCCAAAAGCACCATCGCTTCGCCGTCGCCGGCTTCGGCCGCCCCGCGAAGATCGGCCATCGCGGCGTCGAAGCCTGCGCCTTCGAGCTCGCCGGCGTTGAGCAAGGCCATGGCGGTCTCGACCGGCTCGGAGGAGGTCTGCGCCTCGGCCGGCTGCAGCGCCAGCGCGGCGGCGACGAGGAAGGTGCTGAACATGGACTGAAGTCCCCCGCTTTGAGGTTGTGAGCCTGGAGGCTAGGGGCGGGCGGCGCGGCGGTCAAACGGCCGCGCGCCGCTCCGCCGGCCCCACGCCCTTGATCGGCCCGCGCCGCGCCCCCACATCTCGTACAACAGCAGTCAAAGAAGGGGCGAAGACGAGATGTCCCAGACCGAGCAGACCTTTAGCGAAGCGCAGGAGACCAGCCCGCTGGTCTATGTGCGCACCATCGCCGCCGCCGAAATCGCCGACCAGATCAGCGAAAGCGAGATCGAGCTTCCTGAGGACGCGACGCTTTACGCGATCCACCTCGAGGACGGCACCCGCATGGCGGTGTTCTCCGACCGGCACGCCGCCTTCGCCGCTGCGCGCCAGCACGGCGCCCGGCCGGTGAGCGTGCACTGACCCGATAAGAGCCGCCACCGTTCCTCCCCCCGGACGGATGGCTCTTGCAGCGGCCCGCGGCGACCTCGCCGCGGGCCGTTTTGCGTTCCGGCCCGCGCCTCTCCGCGATTGCCAGATCCGCCCGGACCCCGCTAAAGCCGGTCCGTATGGTGGAGGTCCAGGCTCCACGCTTCCCTCTCCGGCGCGGGCTTCGAGCGGCCGCGGCCTGGTGAGAGGGACCACGGCGCGCCGTACCGAAGCCGCGGCCTTAAGCCGGGGAGGCGGACGCGCGGGAGGATCGGCGAGCGATGAGAGGCTATTTCGCGATCGGCGTGGAGGGCGTCTCCAAGGCGCGCAATCTCGGCGCCGTCATGCGCACCGGTCACGCCTTCGGCGCCAGCTTCGTGTTCACTGTGAACGCGGCGAACAAGGCGCGGGAGATGTTCCAGGCCGACACCGCCAAGACCGCGCTGAACGTGCCGTATTACGACTGGAAGAGCCTTGAGGAGATGGCGCTGCCGCGCGACTGCGCGCTGGTCGGCGTCGAGCTCACCGACGACGCGGTCGAGCTCCCCAGCTTCCGCCATCCGCGTGCGGCCGCCTACGTGCTGGGCCGCGAGCGCGGCGATCTCAGCCCCGAAATGCTCGAACGCTGCGAACACGTGGTGAAGATCCCCACGAAGTTCTGCCTCAACCTTTCGGTCGCCGCCGCGATCACGCTCTACGACCGTCAGATCACGCTGGGCGGCTTTCCCGCCCGCCCGCCCCGCCCCGGCGGACCGGTCGAGCAAAAGCGCCATGTCTGGGGCGAGCCGCGGAAGCGGACGTGAGGGTGAATCGGCCCCGTAATGTATAATTTTCCGGCCTAGACTATACAAAAGGCCCGTAGTGACTCCCTCGCGAGTCATAAAAAACCCCGGCGGATCGCTCCGCCGGGGTTTTTCGTGTCCGCTCGGCTCTTGCGTTTACGCCGCAGCGCGCTGGCGCAGGACGTAGTGCAGGATGCCGCCGTTCTTGACGTAGTCGAGCTCGTTGTCGGTGTCGATGCGGGCCAGGAGCTTGGTCTCTTTCGTGGACCCGTCCTCGAAGGTCACCGTCAGGGTGACTTCGCCGCGCGGGGTGACGCCTTCGACGCCTTTGAGCGCGACGGTCTCCTTGCCGGTGATGCCGAGGCTCTCCCAGCTCTCGCCGTTCTGGAACTGCAGCGGAAGCACGCCCATGCCGATGAGGTTGGAGCGGTGGATGCGCTCGAAGCTCTCGCAGATCACGGCTTTCACGCCCAGAAGACGGGTGCCCTTGGCCGCCCAGTCGCGCGAGGAGCCGGTGCCGTACTCCTTGCCGCCGAACACCACCAGCGGCGTGCTGGTCTCGGCGTATTTCATCGCCGCGTCGTAGATCGGCATTTCCTCGCCCGAGGGCTGGAACTTGGTCACGCCGCCTTCGACGCCGGGCACCATCTGGTTCTTGATGCGGATATTGGCGAAGGTGCCGCGCATCATCACGTCGTGATTGCCCCGGCGCGCGCCGTAGGAGTTGAACTCCCGCGGGGTGACGCCGTGCTTCTGCAGGTAATGACCCGCCGGGCTGTCGGCCTTGATCGAGCCGGCCGGGGAGATGTGGTCGGTGGTGATGGAGTCCGCGAACAGACCCAGGATCCGCGCGCCCTCGATGTCGCTGGGCGGGGTCACGTCGGTGGACATGCCTTCGAAGAAGGGCGGGTTGGCCACATAGGTGCTCTCCGGCCAGTCATAGGTCAGGCCGCCGGAGGTCTCGATGCCCTGCCACATCTCGTCGCCCTTGAAGACGTCGGCGTAGCGCTTGGCGAACATCTCGGGCGTCACCGCTTCGCGGACGACCTCGGCGATTTCCTGCGAGGAGGGCCAGATGTCTTTCAGGTAGACCGGCTCGTTCTCGTCGTCATAGCCGATCGGATCCTCGGCGACATTGATGTTCATCGTGCCGGCGATGGCGTAGGCGACCACGAGCGGCGGGGAGGCGAGATAGTTCGCCCGCACGTCCGGGCTGACGCGGCCTTCGAAATTGCGGTTGCCCGACAGCACCGAGGCGGCGACCAGATCGCCTTCCTTGATCGCCTTGGAGATCTTCTCCGGAAGCGGACCGGAATTGCCGATGCAGGTGGTGCAGCCATAGCCCACCAGGTTGAACCCGAGCGCGTCGAGATCGTCCTGAAGCCCGGCTTTGGCCAGATAGTCGGTGACCACCTGGGAGCCCGGCGCCAGCGAGGTCTTCACCCAGGGCTGGACCTTCAGGCCCTTCTTGAGCGCGTTGCGCGCCACCAGGCCCGCGCCCAGCATGACCGAGGGGTTGGAGGTGTTGGTGCACGAGGTGATCGCCGCGATGACCACGTCGCCATGGCCGATCGAGTAGGTCTCGCCCTCGACGTTCACGCGCTTGCCGGCGTCTTCCATCTTCTTGAACTCGCGGTCGAGTTCACGGGCGAACGCGTCTGCGGCGTCGCTCAGCGCGACGCGGTCCTGCGGGCGCTTGGGCCCGGCCAGGGACGGCTCGACGGTGCCGAGGTCGAGATGCAGCGTGTCGGTGTAGACCGGCTCGCCCTTGCGCTCGGGGCGGAACATGCCCTGGGCCTTGGCGTATTTCTCGACCAGCTCGACGCGGCCTTCCTCGCGGCCGGTGGCGCGCAGATAGTCCAGCGTTTCGTTGTCGACGGGGAAGAAGCCGCAGGTCGCGCCGTATTCGGGCGCCATGTTGGCGATGGTCGCCGCATCTTCGAGCGAGAGGTTATCGAGACCCTCGCCGTAGAATTCGACGAACTTGCCGACCACGCCCTTCTTGCGGAGCATCTCGACCACGGTGAGCACCAGGTCGGTCGCGGTCGCGCCTTCGGCCATTTTCCCGGTCAGCTTGAAGCCGATGACTTCGGGGATGAGCATGGAGACCGGCTGGCCCAGCATGGCCGCTTCGGCCTCGATGCCGCCCACGCCCCAGCCCAGCACGGCCAGGCCGTTGATCATGGTGGTGTGGCTGTCGGTGCCCACCAGCGTGTCGGGGAAGGCGTAGGTGACCCCGTCCTCGTCCTTGGTCCAGACCGTCTGGGCGAGGTGCTCGAGATTGACCTGGTGGCAGATGCCGGTGCCCGGCGGGACGACGCGGAAATTATCGAACGCGCTCGCGCCCCATTTCAGGAACTTGTAGCGCTCGCCGTTACGCTCGTATTCGCGCTCGACGTTCTTCTTGAAGCTGTCCGGGCCGCCGAAATAATCGACCATGACCGAGTGATCGATCACCAGATCGACCGGAACCAGCGGGTTCACCGACTTCGGGTCCCCGCCGAGATTTTTCGTCGCGTCGCGCATGGCGGCGAGGTCCACCACGGCCGGAACGCCGGTGAAGTCCTGCATCAGCACCCGGGCGGGGCGGTAGGCGATCTCGTGATCGGACTTGCCCGAGTTCGTCCAGGCCGCGATCGCCTCGATGTCGGCCTTGGTCACCGTGCGCCCGTCTTCAAAGCGCAGCAGGTTTTCAAGAAGGACCATCAGCGTGTAGGGCAGCTTCGAGACGCCCTGAAGGCCGTTCTTCTCGGCCTCCTTGAGGTCGAAATAGACATAGGTCTGTCCGCCGGCGGTGATTTCGCGGCGGCAATTGAAGCTGTCCAGTGAAGCCATGAGCGTCCTCGCAGGGTCTGCGCGCCCGGAAAACCGGGGCTTGAGGGAGGGGATCGCGCGCCGTCACGCGGCGCGGCGGGGTGTTTCGCCGCGCGTTTTAGACCTCTCGCGCCCGGCCCGCAATGCGGCGAAGGGAGGAGGGATTTACTTGCGAGCGCTTCGCAAAACGGTCCATGCGACACGCCGGCTTTGGACAGGCGCGCCGGCGCGCACTATTGCTCACCTCAAATGAGCCTTTCCACCTTCCCGCCCGCCTCGATCGCCTGCACCAGCCTCGCCCTGTCACGCGGCGGGCGCACGCTGCTGAGCGGGTTTTCGCTCAAGGCGGCGCCGGGCGAGGCGGTGGTGCTGCTGGGGCCCAACGGTTCGGGCAAGACGACACTTCTAAGGGCGCTCGCGGGCGTGTTCGCGCCGTCTGACGGCGAGGTGGCCGTCGAGCCGGGCCCCGAAGCGGTCGCCCTCCTCGCCCACGCCGACGGGCTCAAGACCGCCGAGACGGTGGAGGACGCGCTGAAATTCTGGACGTCCTTCGCCGGCGGTGCGGCCGGCCGGATCGATCAGGTGGTGCGCGATCTCGCGGTGGCGCATCTGGCGCGGCGGCCCTGCGGCACGCTGTCGGCGGGGCAGAAGCGCCGCGCCGCGCTGGCCCGGGTGGTGCTGTCCCAGCGTCCAATCTGGCTGCTGGACGAACCCGCCGCGCCGCTCGACACCAAAAGCCGTCAGCGCCTCGCCGCGCTCGCCGCCGATCACCGCGCGCGGGGCGGGATCGTGATCGCGGCCACCCATGTCGATCTCGGCTGGGAGGGGGCGCGCGTGCTGGAGCTCGGCTCATGACCGCGGCCCTGGCTCTTTTTGCACGCGAAGCCCGGCTCGCCTGGGCGGGCGGGGGCGGTCCGGCCGGGCCGGCCGCGTTCAATCTCGCCGCCCTGGCGCTGGCGCCGCTCGCGATCGGGCCGGATGCGGCGACCCTTGTGAAGGCTGGGCCCGGGATCGTCGCCTTCGCCGCGCTGCTCGCCACATTGCAATCCGCCGAGCGCCTGTTCGGCGAGGACGCCTCGGACGGCACGCTCGAGCTTTACGCCCTGTCGGGCCGGGGGCTCGCTCTGACGTGCCTCATCAAGGCGCTGGCCTTCACGGCCGCGGTGTTCTGGCCGGTCCCGGTTCTCGCCTTTCTCGGCGGGCTCGCCTACGGGCTCGACGCCGGATCTGCGGCGGTGCTGGGGTTCGCCCTGCTGCTGGCCGCGCCGGGGCTCAGCCTGATCGCCGCGTTCGCGGGCGCGCTCGCCGCAGGCCTGAAGCGCGCAGGCCTTCTCATCGCGCTGATCGCCGCGCCGCTTCAGGTGCCGCTCCTGATCTTCGCCTCGGCCGCGGGCCGCGCGGCGGTGGAGGGGACGGGTCTCGCCGGTGCGAACCTGATGATGACCGCCGCCGGATCGCTCGCCGCCCTCGCCCTCGCGCCGGCCGGCGCAGCGGCGGCGCTCAGGGCGCGGCTGGAGTAGTCCCGCGGCCCTGCGCCGCAGAGCGCTTGCACCCTGGCCCTCGGAAAGCTACCTCACCCGACGATGTGGAGCTATTTCGCCAATCCTGAGCGCTTCGACCGGCTCGCCCGTGCGGTGATCCCGTGGGCGTGGGGAATCGCTGCGCTCCTGTTCGCGATCGGGCTGCCCTGGGCGCTGGTGTTCTCCCCGCCGGACTATCAGCAGTCCGAGACGGTGCGGATCATGTATGTCCACGTGCCCAGCGCCTGGCTGGCCATGGCGGCCTATGCCGGGCTGGCGGTGTCGAGCTTCGTGTATTTCGTCTGGCGGCATAATCTCGCCGATCTCGCCGCGCGCGCCCTGGCGCCGGCGGGCGCGGTCTTCGCCTTTCTGTGTCTCGCCACCGGCGCGCTCTGGGGCCGGCCGATGTGGGGCGCGTGGTGGGTGTGGGACGCGCGGCTGACCTCGATGCTGGTGCTGTTCCTTCTCTATCTGGGCTACATGGCGCTGCGCGCGGCCATGGAGGATGAAAAGCTCGCCGCGCGCTCGGCCTCGATCCTGGCTATGGCGGGCATCCTCAACCTGCCGATCATCAAATTCTCCGTGGACTGGTGGAACACGCTGCACCAGCCCGCCAGCGTCATCCGGTTCGACGGACCGACCATCCACGCCTCCAAGCTCTGGCCGCTTTCGGTGATGGCGCTGGCCTTCACCGTGCTTCTGACCGCGCTGGTCCTGACCTCGATGCGGGCGATGATCCTTGAGCGGAAGGCCGACCAGCTGCAGCGCCGCCGCGAACGGCGGCTCGAAGCGGAGGCCGCGCTGTGAGCGCCTTTTTCGCCATGGACGGCTACGCCGCCTTCGTCTGGTCGTCTTACGGCCTGACCTTGCTGGGGATCGGCGGGCTGGTCGCGCTGACGATCGCGGCCCGCCGCCGGGCGCGCGCGCGGCTGGACCGTCTCGAACGCCTCGAAGCCGAGGAGACGGGGCGGTGAACAAGATCCTCGTCTGGATTCCGCTCGGCGTGATCGCCGCGCTCATGGTCGTCTTCGCGGTCGCCCTGTTCGACGATGAGGAGGGCGGCGCCGATCCCATGGCCGGCCGTCCGCTGCCCGATCTGCCGCTTACGGAGTTTCGCGGCGGCGCGGGCGGGTTCGAGCCCGAAACCATCGAGGGGCCGTACCTGCTCAATCTCTGGGCCAGCTGGTGCGCGCCGTGCATCGTCGAGCATCCGGTGCTGACCGAACTCGCCGATCAGGGCGTGCCGATCTACGGCATCGTGTACAAGGACGAACCGGCGGACGCGCGCGCCTTCCTGACGCGGCTGGGCGATCCGTTCGCCGGGCTCGCCGCCGATCCCGAAGGCCGCGCCGCGCTGGAGCTGGGCGTGACCGGCGCGCCGGAAACCCTGCTCATCGATGCAGAGGGTGTCATTCGCGCGCGCTGGCGCGGCGCGATCGACGCGCAGATCTGGGAACGGACGTTTGAAGATGAATGGCGCGAAGCGGGCGGCGCGCCGGTGAACGCGGGCGCGCTGGAAGCGGCGGGCTGAGCCCTACTTCTTCTTTTTCTTCTTTTTCTTGGCCTTTTCGGCGGCTTTCTCGGCCGCCTTCTCCTCGGCCTTCTGCTGGGCTTTCATCGCCTGCTTGGCCTTCTTCGCCTCGATCTTGGCGGCCTCCGCGCCGAGCTCGCTCGCCCGGCTGATGCGGGTGAGGGATTCAACGAAGTTCGCGCGCTTGTTCTTCGGCAGCGCCGACAGGATCGCCTCGTCGGCGGCTTTCGCGCCGGCGATCGCCTTGTTGAACAGGGCCCGGCCGTCTTCGGTGAAGCGCACGGCGTTGGCGCGCGCATCGCCCGGCGCCTTTTCGCGCAGCAAAAGGCCCTTGGACGCCATGCGGCTGACCAGCTCGGCCAGGGTGGAGCGGTCGATGCCGGTCGCCTGGACGAGCTGGGTCTGGGTCAGGCCTTCCTTGGCGTGGACCGCGCAGAGCACGGCGAACTGGCGCTGGGTGATCTCCAGCCCGCCGGACGCCTCGGAGAAGCGGTCGGCGGCGAATTGCTGCGCGCGGTGAAGCAGATGGCCCGGCGAAAGCGCCAGGTCGAAAACCGTTTCGTCAGCCATATTGTCCACCCCCTCGGGCGATCGAACGTCAGCATACCCTAGCCGTTTTCGGCGACGATTGCATTACATCAACGTCCTGATACGGAAAAATGTCGCAACAGCCGATGGCGAGGCCTCCCCATGGCGCCGAAAACACCTGACTTTTCCTTCCGCGTGCCCGAAGGCGACGATCGCGAGCGAAGGGTTTGCGACACCTGCGGCTTCGTCGATTACATCAACCCCAAGATCGTCGCGGGCTCGGTCGTCACCGACGGCGAGGGCCGCATCCTGATGTGCCGGCGCGCCATCGAGCCCAGGCGCGGCTTCTGGACGCTGCCTGCGGGCTATCTCGAACAGGGCGAGAGCGTCGAGGCCGGCGCGGCGCGCGAAGCCTGGGAGGAAGCGCGCGCGAAGATCGAGACGCTGGATCTTCTGGCGGTCTATTCGATCCCCCGGATCAGCCAGGTGCAGATTTTCTTCCGCGCCCGGCTGACCGAGCCCGAGATCGCTGCGGGACCCGAAAGCGAGGAAGTCGCCTTCTACGCCTGGGATGAGATTCCGTGGTCCGAACTGGCGTTTCCGTCGGTGAAATGGGCGCTCGACGACTGGCGCGCACGCCGGGAGGCTCCCGTTCCGTGCGCGCCGTCCATGCGCACCCAGGCCGATGGCGTGAAACCGTACTAGCGCCTCAGTACGGAACGCCGCGGCCGGTGGGATCGATCGGGTCGTCGCCAGGCGTGTGACCGCCGGGCTCGGCCGGTGCGCAATACGGCCAGCCGGGATTGTTCGGGCCCGGATCGGTGCAGATCGCATCCTCGCCCGGTGCGATGGCGCAGGCGCCCAGAAGGGCGAAGAGGGCGAAAGGCGCGCTAAGGCGGGCCAGGCGCTTGACGGTCATGATGGTTCCCCTCGTGCCGGTTCGGTCGGCGTGCGGCATGATCGCGCGCCGGACGCCTGCGGGCAACCCGCCGGCGGGCGGCCCGGTTCACGCGGGGTTAACCGCGTCGAGATGAAGTGTGTTCCTCGCTTTTCAACGCTTCGAAAGCCGGCCCATGGCCTCCCGCCGCGTCTCCGTCCGCATTCCCGTCCGCAAGGCCCGGCCGCGCCTGACCTTCTTTCTGAGGGCGATGGCGCTGGCTGTCGTGATCGGGGCGCTGGGTCTCGGCGTCCTCGCCGTTCACCTGGCGCGCAGCCTGCCTGATCTCGACGGTCTGGCGCCGGTCCCGCGCGCGGGCGAGGTGGTGATCCTCGACCGGCACGGCCGGACGATCGCCCGGCGCGGCGCGCCCAGCGGCGACGCGATCAGCGCCGAGGCTCTGCCGCAGAACCTCGTGGACGCCGTGCTCGCGGTCGAGGACCGGCGTTTTTATTCCCATTTCGGCATAGACGTGCGAGGCACGGCGCGCGCGATGATCGCGAACCTGCGCGCTGGCCGGGTGGTGCAGGGCGGTTCGACCATCACCCAGCAGCTCGCCAAGAACCTGTTTCTGAGCTCTGAGCGCACCTACGAGCGCAAGGCGCAGGAGATGATGCTCGCCCTGTGGCTGGAGCGCCGCTATTCCAAGGACGAGATCCTCGCCCTCTATCTCAACCGGGTCTATTTCGGCGCCGGCGCCTGGGGCGCGGAAGCCGCCTCCCGGCGCTATTTCGGCAAGCCCGCCGACGATCTCTCCATCGGCGAGGCGGCCCTGCTGGCGGGCCTTCTCAAGGCGCCGTCTCTTTATGCGCCGACCTCCGACGTGCGCCGGGCCAGCGTGCGGGCGACCGTGGTGCTCGACCTGATGCTGGCCTCGGGCCGGATCACCGAAGACGAGCGGCTGGACGCGGCCAGCGTGCCGATCCGGGTGAGCCGGGGCAGCTCCAGCCCCGGCGCGGGCTGGTTCGCCGACTGGCTGGCGCCGCAGGTGCGCGAGCTTTCGGGCGGTCATGAAGGCGATCTCATCGTCCGCACGACCCTCGACGTTAACGCCCAGCGCGCCGCCGAGGCCGCGCTGACGCTGGGTCTGGCCACCGAGGACTGGGCGCGCGGCGCGAGCGAAGGCGCGATCGTCGCGCTGGACGCCTCGGGTGGAGTGGTCGCCATGGCGGGCGGCCGCGATTACGTGCGCTCGCCCTTCAACCGGGCGGTCAGCGCCCGGCGCCAGCCCGGTTCGGCCTTCAAGCCCTTCGTCTACGCCGCCGCCTTCGAAGGCGGGATGAGCCCGGACGAGGTCTTCATCGACGCGCCGGTCTCCTACGGCGACTGGGCGCCGGAGAACTATGAAGGCCGCTATGAAGGCGAGATGAGCCTCGAGCGCGCCTTCGCCCGGTCCTCGAACGCGGTGGCGGTGCAGGTCGCCGAAGGCACGGGGCGGCACTGGGTGCTGCGCACCGCCCGGCGGCTGGGGATCGAAAGCCCGCTTCAGAACACCCACGCCCTGGCGCTGGGCGCATACGAAGTCACGCCGATCGAGCTCGCCGGCGCCTATCTGCCCTTCATGAACGGCGGCAGACGCGCCGAGCCCTATGCGATCTTCACGATCGAGACGGCCGGCGGCGAGATGCTCTTCGAACATGACGCAGCGCCGGGAGAGACCGTGCTGGCGGGCCGGATCGTCTCGCAGATGGACCGGCTCTTCGCCGCCTCGGTCGGCTACGGCACCTCGCGGGCCGCCGCGCTGCCCGGCCGCGCCGTACGCGGAAAGACCGGCACCACGAACGATAATCGCGACGCCTGGTTCGCCGGCTGGGAGGGCGGGCTCGCGGCCGTGGTCTGGATGGGCAACGACGATTTCACCGCCACCGACGGCGCCGTCGGCGGGGCGGGTCCGGCCCGGGTGTTCGCGCGGTTCGTCGACGCCGCCCCGGTCTTCCCGGCGGGCCTCGACGCGGTGCTCGCGCGCAGCCAGGACCGGCCCGACCCGATCGCGGCGGTGCTGTCGGGCGTCGAGCCCACCGCGCAGGCGCCGGACGCTCCTGCACCGGAAGACGAAGCGCCGTCAGAGGACGATCCGATCGCCGCCTTTCTGGGCCGCATCGCGGGCGAGGACGGCGAAACCGGCCACGATTAGTCAAATCCGAACCCTGAAGCCCCCGCCGGTCTGGTTGCCGGCCGTCGCCTCGGCTAGGCTTGAACCGCATTCAAGCTGAACGAGGCTCCCCATGACAGTCCGCACCGCCATCGCCGCTCCCATTCTCGCCGCGTCTGCGGCCGTCCTGCTCGCCGCCTGCGGCTCGGATGACGACGCGGGCGGCGGCGCAGCCTCGCGGCAGGCGGCGACCGGCGGGCTCGAAGCGTTCGGCCTCACCGAGGGCGGCGCGGCGAGCTGGGCGGATATGAGCGTGGACGGGGAAGTCTACACCTTCACCGACTTCACCCTGGCCGAAGAGGGCGCCCGGCTGCAGGCCGCGCGCCTTGTGCTGACCGGCCCTGGCGAGACCGACGCCGGCCCGGCGCTGGACGCGCTCGTGATGGAAGACGGCGTCATCACCTTCACCGACGGCGAGGCCGCGTTCGACCGGCTCAGCGTGGACGAGCCCGGCCCCGATCTCGCCGCGGCGATCGCCGCCTCCCTGTCGGGCGAGGAGATGGCGGAAAGCGACGATCTTCTGGCCCAGTCCTTCGCCCGCATGGCGATCGAGGGCCTGCGTTTCGAAGGCCAGGAGGTCGAGGGGGAAACCATCAACTTCACCCTCGCCTCGGCCGAGGCGGAAGATTTCGACGGCGAGATGCTGGGCCGGGCGGCGATCTCGAATTTCGCGCTCGACGCCAGCTCGGCGGAAGGCGAGCCGGTGTCGCTGCTGCTCGATTCGATGTCGGTGAGCGGGCTCGACATGGCCGCGGCGCGCGCGATGACCTCCGACGACCCGGCTGCGCCGTTCAGCTTCGCCGCCTCGCCGGCGAACCAGTACGACCAGTTCGAGATGAGCGGGCTTTCGGTGGCCGCAGGCGGCCTGCTCGCCGCCATGCCCTCGCTTGAAGCCGAAATCGAGGAGCGCGGCGGTCGGTTCGTCTCCACCGCAGCGATGCCGCGCATGACGCTGAGCGCCAACCCGGACTCGGCGCAGGGCACGGAGTTCGCCGGCGCGCTCGATCAGCTGGGCTATGAGGAGATGGTGTTCTCGTTCGCCAGCGAAACCGTCTACGACCCCGAAGCCGACCGGGTGACGACCCAGGGCGAGAACCGGCTGACGCTGGAAGACGGGTTCGAGATGCGCTTCGAGCAGGATCTCTCCGGCGTCACCGCCTACGCCCAGGCCTATGCGGACTGGTTCGCCACCCAGGATCCCGAGGCGATGAGCCCCGAGGGGCCGCCCGCCTCGGTGTTCGAGCCGCTGAAGATCCATTCCATGCTTATTTCTCTGGAAGATCAGAGCCTGATCGACCGCTCGCTCGCCATGGCCGCCGAAATGCAGGGCGTCACCCCGGCCGAGCTGCGCGCGCAGGCCTCGATGATGACCGCGATGATGGCGCCCATGGTGCTCGGCGGTCTGCCCCGGACCGTCCAGGCCGAAATGGTCACCGCCCTGTCGGGCTTCATCGGCGAGGGCGGCACGCTGATCGTCGGGCTCGAACCCGAAACACCCATCAGCGCCTCGGTCTTCATGGCCGAAGACCCCTCACAGATCGATGTGGAGGCGCTGGGCCTCGCGGTGCGGCGCGAACCCGCCGAGTAGCCGCACCCGGCCCGATTGCTCCCGCCGCCGGGCGGGCCTAGGTTTCGGTCCACCGATCCTCGCCCGCCCGGAGCTTTTTCATGGCCGTCAAACGACCCGTCGACGCAACCAGTCACGTCTATCTGGTGGACGGGTCGGCCTATATCTTCCGCGCCTATCACGCTCTGCCGCCGCTGACCCGGTCAGACGGCACGCCGGTGGGCGCGGTGCAGGGCTTCTGCAACATGCTGTGGAAGCTGCTCGAAGACCTCAAGGGCGAGGAAGAACCCACCCATTTGGCGGTGATCTTCGACCACTCGGCGAAGACCTTCCGCAACGAGATCTACGATCAGTACAAGGCGCACCGGCCCGAGCCGCCCGAAGATCTCGTCCCGCAATTCGCCCTGATCCGCGAGGCGACCGCCGCGTTCGACCTGCCCTGCATCGAGCAGGAGGGCGTGGAGGCCGACGACCTCATCGCCACCTACGCCCGCATCGCGGCGGAGAAAGGCGCGGACGTCACCATCGCGTCCTCGGACAAGGACCTGATGCAGCTGGTCAACGACCGCGTGACCATGCTCGACCCGATGAAGACCAAGCGCATCGGGCATGACGAGGTGGTCGAGAAATTCGGCGTCGGGCCCGATCGCGTGGTCGACGTGCAGGCGCTCGCCGGCGACAGCGTGGACAACGTGCCTGGCGTGCCCGGCATCGGCATCAAGACCGCCGCCCAGCTGATCACCGAGTACGGCGATCTCGAAACGCTGCTCGAACGCGCCGGCGAGATCAAGCAGCCCAAGCGCCGCGAAAAGCTGATCGAGCACGCCGAGGACGCGCGCGTCTCCAAGGTGCTCGTGACGCTGAAGGACGATTGCGAGGACATCGAGCCGATCGAGGATTTCGGCACGGCCGAGCCCGATCCGGAAAAGCTTCTGGGCTTTTTGAAATCGATGGAGTTCCGCACCCTCACCCGCCGGGTCGAGGAGGGGCTGGGCGCAGGATCGTCCGAGGGCGGCGTAAACGCCGCCGCGCCCATCGACCGATCGAAATACGAGACCGTCACCAGCCTCGCCCAGCTCGACGCCTGGCTGGGCGAAGCGCGCGCCAGCCGGGTGATCGCGGTCGATGTGGAGACCAACGCCCTGTCGGCCTGCTCGGCGCGGCTGTGCGGGGTGTCTCTGGCGACCGCGCCGGGGCGGGCGTGTTATATCCCGCTCAATCATGTCGGCGGCGATCTGGCCTCGGGCACCGCGCGGCCCGACCAGCTCGACGAGGCCGAGGCGCTGGGGCGGCTGAAGCAGATCCTCGAAGACCCCGCGATCCTCAAGATCGGCCAGAACTTCAAGTACGACCTCGCCGTCTTCCGCCGCTACGGCATCGATCCGCACCCGTATGACGACACGATGCTCCTCAGCTACGTGCAGGGCGCGGGGCTGCATAATCACGGCATGGACGCGCTGGCCGAGCGTCTGCTCGATCATAAATGCATCGCCTTCAAGGAGGTGTGCGGGACCGGCCAGAAGCAGATCAGCTTCGAGGAGGTCGATCTTCCGCGTGCGACCGAATACGCCGCTGAGGACGCCGACGTCACCTTCAGGCTCTGGGAGCTTCTCAAACCCACGCTCGGCCCTGCAGGCCTGTCCACCGTCTACGAGACGCTGGAGCGGCCCATGCCCGGCGTGCTGGCGCAGATGGAGCTGGCCGGGATCAAGGTCGACGTCGCCCAGCTCTCCCGGCTCAGCTCGGACTTCGCGCAGAAAATGGCCGAGGCCGAGGAGGCCGCGTTCGAAGCCGCCGGCCGCAAGTTCAATCTCGGCAGCCCCAAGCAGATCGGCGAGATCCTGTTCGGCGAATTGGGCCTGCCCGGCGGCAAGAAAACCAAGGGCGGCGCCTGGTCCACGGACGCGGCCGTGCTGGATCAGCTCGCCGCCGAGGGCCACGCCCTGCCCACGGCGCTTCTGACCTGGCGGCAGTTCTCAAAGCTCAAGAGCACCTATTCCGACGCGCTGAAAGAGGCGATCAATCGCGACACCGGCCGGGTGCATACGAGCTTCTCCCTGGCCGCGACGACGACCGGGCGGCTGTCGAGCTCAGAACCCAATCTTCAGAACATCCCCATACGGACCGAAGAGGGACGGAAGATCCGCGAAGCCTTCATCGCCGAGCCCGGCCATGTGCTGGTCGCGGCGGACTATTCGCAGATCGAGCTGAGACTGCTCGCGCACATCGCCGACGTGGAGGCGCTGAAAGACGCTTTCCGGCAGGGTCACGACATTCACGCCATGACGGCGTCTGAAATGTTCGGTGTGCCGCTCGAAGACATGGATCCGATGACGCGCCGGAACGCCAAGGCGATCAATTTCGGCATCATCTACGGCATTTCCGCCTTCGGCCTTGCGAACAATCTCGGCATCGGGCGGGACGAGGCGAAGGCCTATATCGACGCCTATTTCAAAAAATTCCCCGGCATCGCGGCCTATATGGACGCGATGAAGGCCGAGGCGAAGGAGACCGGCTTCGTCGAGACGATCTTCGGCCGGCGCATCCATCTTCCGGGCATCCGGGACAAGAACCCCGCCATGCGCCAGTTCGCCGAGCGTCAGGCGATCAACGCCCCGATCCAGGGCGCGGCCGCCGACATCATCCGCCGCGCGATGATCCGCATGCAGAGCGCGCTCGATTCAGCGGGCCTGAAAGCGCGCATGCTGCTGCAGGTCCATGACGAGCTGGTCTTCGAGACGCCCGAAGACGAAGCCGATCGCCTTATCGAAATCGTGCAGGAAACGATGAGCGGCGCTGCGCTTCCCGCCGCGGACCTGTCGGTCCCGCTGGTGGTCGAGGCGAAAGCGGCGAAGACCTGGGGGCAGGCGCATTAGGGGTAAGGCGGTTTCACATCGCCATCCCCGCGAAAGCGGGGACCCAGTCCGGCGGCGGCGCCGCTCGACGATCGTTGGGTTCCCGCTTTCGCGGGAATGACGAACTGCAGAGCTCGCCGCCTTCATATCCCCGTCCGCTGGAAATAGTCCGCTGCGGTGAAGACGAACATGATCGCGATCCAGGCGATGACGCCGAGCGCGAACAGGCGGATCGCGCTGCGCACTTCGCTCAATTCCATGAACACCCAGACCACGATCGCGGCCTTGAGACCCGCGATGCCCAGATTGGCGGCGATGTTCAGCCAGCCGACATCGAGATAGCTGATGCCCACCGTGGCGAGCAGCAGCACCAGGAGCGCGAGGCCGGACACCGCGATCTTCACGGTTCCGCCGGGCAGGGCTTTGGTTCGCTCCGTCATCGCTCAGCCCACCAGGTAGAGAACGGGAAACAGGAAGATCCAGACCACGTCCACCAGATGCCAGTAGAGCCCGGTGAACTCGACCTCCGGCGCGTTGTCCGGAAGCTTCAGCCAGCGCCGCCATACCCCGACCGCCGCACCTGCGAGCGCGATCACGCCGATCAGAACGTGAATTGCGTGAAGCCCGGTGGCGGCGAAATAGGCGTTGAAGAAGAGCTGCGCGCCGTCTGCTTGAAGCGGGAAGGCGGGGCCGAGCCCGGGGATCAGCCCTTCGTGCAGCTCTGCGCGGTACTCGACCCCGATCTTGATCGCCAGAAACGCCGCGCCGAGCGCCGCTGCGCCCAGGAAGCACGCAGCGACGAGCGCGCGCCGGCGCGCGCCCTCCTTGGCGGCGACCGAGCCCAGCGCGACGAGGGTGGAGGAGACAAGCAAAAGCGCGGTGTTGCCCGTCCCCACCCAGGTCTTCAGATGGCCCGAGGCTTCCGTCGCGCCTTCGGGGTGCAGGGTGCGGATCACGAAGATGGCGAGGAACAGCCCCGCGAAGATCATCGCCTCGGTGGCCAGGAACAGCCACATGCCCATGCGCTGGGCGGTCAGGCGCACCTCGGCGTCTTCATACGGATCGAGGCCGGAGGGATCGGGGGCGGTCTTCATCGCCGGTCCTCCGCAGCCTGGCCTTCCTCGCGGTCGTCCTCGGCCTCGCGCCAGGCGTCGCGCGGCAGCGGTCCTTTGTAGGCGTCTTCCTTGGGGTAGTCGTAGGCTTCGCGGGTGACTTTCACGGGCCCGTGGAAATTATGCTCGGGCGGGGGCGAGCTGACGGTCCATTCCAGCCCCTGCGCGCGCCACGGATTGGGGCCCGCCGGACGGCCGTTATAGAGCGACCAGCCCAGATAGAAGACCGGCAGGAGATAGCCCATCGCCAGGATCGGCGTTCCGGCCGAGCTCAACAGGTGCCAGACCTGAAACTCCGGATCATAGGCGTGGTAGCGCCGCGGCATCCCCAGATAGCCCATGATGAACTGGGGAAAGAAGGTGAGGTTGAACCCGATCCATAAAAGGATCGCCGAGGCCCGCCCCAGATGCTCGTTGTAGAGCCTGCCCGTGACTTTCGGCCACCAGAAATGGACCGCGCCCATGAAGGCGGTCACCGCCGCGCCGACCATGATGTAGTGGAAATGGGCCACCACGAAATAGCTGTCATGCACGTGCAGATCGACCGCCAGCGCCGCCAGGATCACCCCGGTCAGCCCGCCGAACACGAACAATGCGATAAAGCCCAGCGCATAAAGGAAGGGCGTATTCAGCGTGATCCGGCCCTTATAGAGCGTCGCCGCCCAGTTATACGCCTTCACCGCGCTCGGCACCGCGACGAGGAAACTGAGGAAGCTGAACACGATCCCGGCGTACATCGACTGGCCGGTCGTGAACATGTGATGGCCCCAGACCATGAAGCCCAGAATGGCGATGGCGAGGCTTGAGAACGCGATGAACTTGTAGCCGAAGACCCGGTTCCTCGCGCCCGCGGTGACGAGTTCCGAAATCACCCCGAAGGCGGGCAGGATCATGATGTAGACCGCCGGGTGGGAGTAGAACCAGAACAGGTGCTGGAAGAGCAGCGGATCACCGCCCAGCGTCGGGTCGAACACCCCGATCCCGAAAGCGCGCTCGGCCAGGATCAAAAGAAGCGTGATCGCCAGCACGGGCGTGGCCAGCACCATGACCAGGCTCGTGGCGTAGAGCGACCACACGAAGAGCGGCATGCGGAACCAGGTCATGCCCGGCGCGCGCAGCGTGTGGGTGGTGACGATGAAATTGATGCCGGTGAAGATCGAGCTGAAGCCCGAGATGAACACCCCCAGGATGGCCAGCGTCACCCAGCCGTCCGCATAGACCGCGCTGAGCGGTGTGTAGAACGTCCAGCCGGTCTCCAGCCCGCCCAGCCAGATCGCGGCGAGCGTGAAGACGCCGGAGATCATGAACACGTACCAGCTGGCGAGATTGAGCCTTGGGAAGGCGAGGTCCTTCGCGCCCAGCATCAGCGGCAGCAGAAAATTTCCGAACGTGGTCGGGATCAGCGGCACCAGGAAGAACCACACCATGATGACGCCGTGCAGGGTGAAGGCGCGGTTATAGCCTTCGGCCGAAACTACATCGCCTTGCGGGGTCAGCATCTCGATCCGGATCACCGCCGCGCCGGCCGCGCCGATGAAGAAAAAGACGAACAGCGCGGCGGCGTACAAGAGCGCGATCCGCTTGTGGTCGATGGTCAGGAACCAGGACCTGATCGTTTCCTTCGCGGTCAGGAAATTCTCCGACCGGGGCGGGGCGAGCGGGGCGTCGGTCATTCCGCGTCCTCCTCCTCGGCGGGGTCTGACGGGGCGTCTGCACCCATCGCATTTCCGTCCATGCCGTCTTCGGCGGCCATGGACTTGATGAAGGCGACGAGGGCCACAAGCTCGCTCTCCTCGATCACGCCTTCAAAGCTCGGCATGACCGGCTCGTAGCCGGCGACCACGTCGCGCTCGGGCATGAGGATGGAGTCGGTGATGTACTGCTCGTCGGCGATCACGGTCTCGCCGCGCTCAAGCGGCACCGGCCGGCGGTAGAGATGGGCGAGATCGGGGGCGCGCACCGCCGCATTCGGGCCGTGACAGCCCGAGCATCCCAGATCGCGATAGAGCCGTTCGCCGGCCTCGGCCAGGGTCGGGCCGGCGTCGAAGGCGGCGAGCCAGGCTTCGAATTCGGCAGGCTCCAGAACCACGAGCTCGCCCGTCATGCGGCTGTGGCTCACCCCGCAGAACTCCGTACACCGAAGATCATAGACGCCGGGCTCCTCGGCCTCGAACCAGAGCGAGGTGGTCAGTCCCGGCACGACGTCCTGCCGGATCCTGAGCGGCGGCAGGAACAGCGAGTGAATGACGTCCTGGCTTGTCAGCACCACGCGCACCGGCTCGCCGGCGGGCACGGTCAGCCGGTTGATCTCGCGCTGACCGCCGGGATGCTCGAACTTCCACATCCATTGCAGCCCCACGCCGTAGACCTCGCGCGCGTCGGGGGGCGGGTGGTGCTGGTCGCGATAAAGCCCGGCCGACCAGACGAAGAAGGCCAGCGTCAGAAGGAAGGGCAGGATCATCCAGCCCCATTCCAGCCAGGCGGAGCCGTGATGGGGTTGCTGGCGGTCCGGCCCGTCATTGGAGCGCCGGTAGCGCCAGGCGAAGGCGACCAGCGCCACCCCGATCGGCACGGCCAGCGCCCAGATCAGCGCGAAGAAGCTGATCGCCAGCGCGTCGACGTTTTCCGCGTGCGCGCTGATCGCTTCAGGCCAGAATTTGATCCCCGCCCAGCTCATGAGCGCCTCCTGAGCTGGCCGAGCACGTAGCCGCCGAGCAAAAGCACGGTCAGCGCGCCGGCGATCTGCAGGATGAGGAGGATGCGCGGGGTGTAGACCCCGGTCTCCGGATCGAACCGCCAGCACAGAAGCAGGGCGCGTTCGAGCACGCCGCCGATCGACCCGTTCGAGGCTTCGGTCAGCGCCCGGCGCAGCTGATCGGCGGAGAGCCCCTGCGGGCCGAGCCAGCGCGACACCTCGCCGTCGGGGGTCAGCACCGCGAGCGCGGCCGGGTGGGCGAATTCCTCCGAAGCCGGATCGAAGCGGCGGCCATAGCCGAGCGCGTCCAGCACGGCTTCGGCGTCTCCGCCCCAGGCCATGACCGCGCCTTCGGCCGCCCCGTCGGGCGCGGCGGACTGAACGCGCTGATAGGCGGCGTCGGCGGTCGCTTCGTCGTCGCGCGGATCGAAGCTCAGGAAGACGAGCGCGGCGTCCTCGCCGGGCGTGAGGCCGGCTTCGAGGAAGGATCGCGCCAGGCGCTGCTCTGTCAGTCCGCATACGGTCGGACAGGTGAAATAGACCGGCGCGAGCGCCACCGGACGCCCCCTCAGGCTCAGTAGATCGAGCGGTCCATCCAGCGTCTGCACCCGGCCGGACGGCAGGCGGTCGCCGGGCAGGGGCGACGTGTCGATCTCCGGGTTCGCGGCGCTCAGCGCAGCGAGGGCGAGAAGGGTCGCGATCATGGCTCGTCCTCCCCGCCCGCGTCAGCCTCGCGCGGTTCGGCGGGCGTCGGCCTGAGATCGGCTTCGCGGGGCAGGCCGTCCGCCGGCGCCGGCGCGTCTTCCTCGGCGCGGATCTCGTAGGCCCGGCTGGGGGTCAGCGTTCCCTCGCGCCAGCCCGCCTGCACGGTCGACCGCATCGCCGCGTCGATGCCGGGCCCGCGCGCGAGCCAGGCCGCGTCGCGCACCTCGATCGCCTCGCGCACCTCTTCGGGCCGGCGCTTCAGGCGCGGGCCTTCGTCGGAGCGGGCGGCCCACAGCGCTTCTGCGCTGGGCGTGTCGGTGTCGCTGACGAAGTATGCGAACAGCAGAACCAGCACGGCCGCGATCGCGATCGCCGGAACGACCGTGAACAGAAGGATGTTGCGGACCGGGACGTCGTCGGCTTCGTGTGCGGGACGATCAGGCATGGGCCGCCTCCCGTCTGCGCCGGCTGGAATAGACGAGCGCGCCGAGCCCCGCGAAGAGCGCCAGCCAGCCGGTGAGCGCCGCCCACCAGCCCGGCGTGGGATCGAGATCGGGCGCGGTCCGCCAGATCGTCTCCAGCCCCACGCCCACCGCCACCCCTCCGGCGGTCGTGACCAGCCCGCGCGAGCGCTTGCGGACCGGGCGGATCAGAAGCAGGAAGGCGCGCGCGAAGAGCATCGCGTAGACGAAGATAACGATCAGCCAGACGCCCTGATTGCGCGCCAGGAACCACTCGGCGTAGCGCGGCAGATCGCCCGACCAGATGATCAGATACTGGAAGAAGGCGTGATAGCCCCATAGCGCGCAGGCGCCGAACAGAAGCCAGACCGGCCGTCCGGCCACGGACTCCGCCTCGTCGGTCGTCAGCACGCGCGCTGTGATCGCCACGCCCAGCGCGGCCGCCGCCTGGCCTGCGATGACGTAGAGCCCGAAGATCGTGGAGTTGAACGCCGCATCGAGGCTCATCGAGATGTCGAGCGCGAAGAAGCTCGCCGCCAGCGTGACCGGGATGGCGACGAGCCCGGCGACCGGCTGCGAGCCGAGCCGGCCCGTGGCCAGCGCGAGCGCCGCGCCCGACAGGATCGCCAGCCAGACGATTTGGCGCAGCGCGAACCAGAGCGGCTCCTGCCACGCGCCGCGCGGCTCGACCCAGTGCGCGGCGTCTTCGCCGGGGCTGATCCAGGGGTAGAGCTCGCCCAGCCCGAACAGGACCGGGATCACCCCCAGCGACAACACCGGCAGGGAGAGCAGCAGAAGCCGGATCGGCTGGGCGATCTTCTCCGTCCACGGACCGGGCGCGAGCGCCATGGTCAGCCCGGCGAACACCGCCCCGATCGGCGCGGCGATCAGGACGAGCCAGGCGGTCAGCCAGGCGCGCAGCAGCGCGGCGGGCTCGACCAGGGCGGCGAAGACCAGCCCGATCGCGCCCAGCACGAAGATCAGAGCGGCGACGATCCGGGTCATGGGGCGCCTCCTTCCATCGCGGATGGACGCTCGGCGGTCCCTGCTCGCCCACCCGTCGGCACGACGCCGGAGACGTCGCGCGCCCCCCACCCCGACCCTCCCCCGAGGGGGAGGGAGGGGCGAAGCGGGACCGTCGTGTTGTCACTTGACGCGCTTTCGGGACCGTCGCTGGCGGGTCCGGGCGTGTCCGGATCGACCGCCCCTCCCTCCCCTTGAGGGGAGGGCCGGGGTGGGGTGAAGGCGGCCGGCTCGGCGCCGGCCGCATCCAGCGGCTCGATCCGCGCTCCCAGGCGCTGCAGCGCCTGCACGTAGGCGGCCACCGCCCAGCGGTCCTCGGGGGCGACGCGGTTGGCGTAGGGGTACATCACCCCGTAGCCGTTGGTGATCACGGCGACGACATATTCCGGCGCGGCCTGCCTCAGGCGCTCGGAGTGGTAGCTCGGCGGGGCGGGATAGCCGCGCGCGACGATGATCCCGTCGCCGCGCCCGGTCCGCCCGTGACACAGCGCGCAGACCCGGTCGTAGACGACCTGGCCGCGCTCGATCAGCGCCGGGGTGAGCTCGGGCCGGGTTTCAAGGATGCGCAGGCGTTCCAGCGTGCCGCGCGCCACCGCGCCGTCGGGCGGATGCCGGCCCAGGGCGGCGGTTTCCGCCTCCCAGGTCTCGAGCTTTTCCTGCTCGATCATGCGCTGCTCGCAGGCGGCGAGCGTCAGCGCGGCGGCGAGGATGAGCGCGATCCGGCTCATGAGCCCGCCTCGTGCATGGCGGCGGGGCCAGTGCGTTCGAGTGCGGCTTTCGCCTCCGAGAATTGCGGATCGCGGGCGAACACGGCCAGGAAGAAGCGGTCCTCGCTGGCGCGGGAGAACCCCTCCACGCCGAACAGCGGATGGTGCAGCCGGGGCAGCTCGGTGGTCCTGAACAGGCCGATCACCGCGCCTAAGCAGCCGAACAGCACGCCGAGCTCGAAGCTCGGCACCATGAAGGCCGGCCAGGAAAACAGAGGCCGACCGCCGACATTGAGCGGATACTGAAACACGTTCTGGCCCACCGTGATCGCCATGCCCAGCGTCAGCCCGAACAGCGTGCCGCCCAGCGCCCACAGGTCGACACGGCGGTTCTTCAGCGGCTGCAGCGGCTCCAGCCCCTCGATCGGCATGGGGGCGTAGGCTTCCATCGCCTCGAAGCCCTCGCGTTTCATCGCGGCGACCGCCTCGGTCAGCGCTTCGGGCTTTTCGAACTCGGCGAGAACGGCGAAGGGCTGGCTCATCGCGGCCCCTCCGGTTCGCCGCGCTCGACTGGATCGTCGGGATGGTGGACGACCTCCTTGATCTCGAAGATGGAGATCATCGGCAGGAAGCGGATGAACAGGAAGAACAGCCAGCCGAACAGGCCGATCGAGCCTAGAAACAGTGTCCATTCCCAGAAGCTCGGCCAGTAATCGCCGAAGCTCGAGGGCAGGTAGTCGCGCGCCAGCGCGGAGACTACGAGCATGTAGCGCTCGCACCACATGCCCGCGCTCACCGCCAGCCCCACGAGGAAGAGGACGAGCGGGCTGCGCCGGAAGCGGGGAAACCAGAACAGCTGGATCGAGGCGAAGTTCAGGACGATCGCGCCCCAGTACGCCCACGCCCAGGGACCGAACAGCCGGTCTACCGCGGTGTTGCGCTCGAAGCTGTCGGAGGAATACCACGCGCCCCACAGCTCCAGCACGTAGCCGTAGCTGGTCATCAGGCCCGAGACGAGCAGCATCACCGCGATCATCGACAGGTGCCGGTCGTTGATCAGGTGCTGCAGCCGGAAGCCCGAGCGCAGCAGCACCGCCAGGATCGCCACCACCGCGAAGCCCGAAAACACCGCGCCGAGCACGAAATAGGGCGGGAAGATCGTGGTGTGCCAGCCGGGTATCGGACCGCCGGCGAGCAGCATGGACACGCCTGAATGCACGCTGACCACCAGCGGCAGGGCGAAGCCGGCGAGGATCAGATAGCTGCGCCGCCAGCGCGTCCAGCTGGTCGTCGAGCCTTTCCAGCCCATCGCCAGCACGCCGTAGAGCACCTGGCCGAACCGGTCGCGCGCCCGATCGCGCAATAAAGCGAGGTCGGGCAGCATGCCGACATACCAGAACATCAGCGAGACCAGCGCGTAGCTGGTGATCGCGAAGATGTCCCACTCCAGCGGGCTTCGGTATTGCGGGCCCAGCCCCAGCTGGTTGGGGTGGGGGATCAGCCAGAACAGAAGATGCGGCCGGCCCAGATGCAGGACCGGATAGGTCGCCGCGCAGATCACCGCGAACAGCGTCATCGCCTCTGCGAAGCGGTTCAGCGAGGTGCGCCAGGCCGCCCCGGTCATCAGGAGCAGGGTGGAGATCAGCGTGCCCGCGTGGCCGATGCCGATCCACCAGACCACGTTGGTGATCGCGAGCCCCCAGCCGACGGGAATGTTGATCCCCCACACCCCTACGCCGCGGCTCAGCAGCACCACGATCGAGACCAGCCACAGCACCACGAGCCCTGAGCAGATCCCGAACCCGATCGCCCATCTCAGCCGGGTGGGATGGTTGAGCGTGATGCCGGCGATCTCCCGGCCCACCTCCGAGATGGTGAAGCGGCTGGAGACCGGCTGGCCGGGGCTGACCGCGGCTTCGGGGCCCTGATTGGCGGGAGTGTCGGCCGGGCTCATCCATGACCCTCCCCGCCGTCTTCAGCCCGCGGCGAGACGCGCGCGAGATAGCTCGTGCGCGGGCGCACGCCGAGCTCGGCCAGAAGATCGTAGGCGCGCGCATCGGCCTTGTTCTTCGCCACCTCGGTTTCGGGCGCGGACTGGTCGCCGAAGACGATCGCGCTGGTGGGGCAGGCGGCCTGGCAAGCGGTCTCGATCTCGCCGGGCTCGATCGCCCGGTCCTCGCGGCGCGCGGCGATGTCGGCGGCCTGGATGCGCTGGACGCAATAGGTGCACTTCTCCATCACCCCGCGGGCGCGCACGGTGACTTCGGGGTTGCGCCTGGGCTCGGGATCGGAGGGCTCGCGGTCGGGCCAGTCGTGGAAATTGAACCGGCGGACCTTGTAGGGGCAGTAGGCCTGGCAGGTCCGCGTGCCGATGCAGCGATTATAGACCTGAAGATTGAGCCCGTCGGGCGAGTGCACGGTGGCGTTCACCGGGCAGCCCATCTCGCACGGCGCCTGCTCGCAATGCATGCAGGGCACGGGCTGGAAGACGATGTCGGGATTTTCGTCGGCGCCTTCATAGTACCGGTCGACCCTGATCCAGTGCATCTCCCGGCCCTTGGCGACCTCGTCCTCGCCGACGACGGACACGTTGTTCTCGCTCTGGCAGGCGGTCATGCAGGCATTGCAGCCGATGCACAGATCGAGATCGATCGTCATCGCCCATTCCTGATCGCCGTCGGTCCACCTGGGATACAGGGAGGATCCGTGGTCGAGACCGTGGTCGACCTTCCCGCCCGGCGGGACCGTTCGTACGAAATGATGGCCGTCCATGGCGTGGTGATGCTGGGTGGTGACGATCCGCGCTTGCCCGCCGCCGGGCCGCACCGATCCCGAAAGCCGGAAGGGGCGGCCGCGCTCGGTGAGCCGCCAGGCGTCATAACCCCGCCCCTCGCCATGCCCGGCGCCGTGCTTGCGGCCGTAGCCCACCGTCAGACCGATCACGCCCGCGGCCAGGCCCGGCTGGATCGAGACGGGTGCGGACAATGTCCCGGCGCCGGCCGTGATCTCGACCATGTCGCCGTCCTGAAGCTCCAGCCTTGCGGCGTCCGCCGGGCTGATGCGCGCAGCGTTGCGCCAGACGGTCTTGGTCAGCGGCTTGGGCAGTTCCTGAAGCCAGATGTTTGCCGAAAACCGCCCGTCCCAGACAGACGGGTCGGGCGTGACGACGATCTCGAACTCGCCGTCCTCTTCGCGGGTCTCCGCAGCGATGTTCCGTATACGGAGCGCAGGGGCGGGCGGGGCGCTCACCGGCACGGCGCCGTCATGCACCGCTTTCAGCCAGCCCGCCTGCCCGCCCAGCGGCGCGTCCCAGGTCTCCCGCACGATGGCGAGATCGTCGGCGGGGCCTTGCGCGGCGAGCCGGGCGAGCAGGCCGTGCAGGGTGAACAGATCCGCGCCCGGCCGCGCCAGAGGCTGGCAGATCACCGGCGTGCCGTCGGCGGCCTGACCGTCGCTCCAGCTCTCGTAAGGGTGGGCGAGCGGAGCGAACCAGTCTGCGAACAGGCTCGTCTCGTCGCGCTCGAAGCCCGCCGCGATCACCGTGCCGGCGCGCCCGATCAGCGCGGCCATGTCCAGATCGCCCGGCGCGGCGTAGACCGGGTTCGCCCCGGCGATCAGCAGCGTGTCGACTTCGCCGGCCTCGAGCTCGGCCAGAAGCGTCTCGACGGGAAGGGTCTCGCCATAGTCGAGCACGGGGGCGGGCGGGGCGACATCGCCCAGCGCCTCCACCCGGTCGCGCAGCGCCGGGCTGAGCGCGTCTCCGGCCAGCACCTGCGCATCGCCGGCTGCGAGCGCCGCCCGCGCCGCATCGACGAACGATCGTTCGATTGATGAAAGCTCGCCGCCCTCGCCGATCAGCGCCGCCGCGACTGCATCGAGCCTTCCGGCCTTCACCGGCAGCCTCAGATCGCTGCGCGCGCCGGTCAGCGTGGGTTCGGGTTCGGCGACGAGGAGGCGGGTGACCGCGCCGGCTTCGCGCGCCGCGATCCGCGCCTGCGCCCAGCGCCGGGCCTCACAGGTCTGCAGCGGTCCGGGCCCAAGCGGGTCCGCGCCCAGGCTGATCACGCTGCGCGCGCCGGCCAGCGCAGGGGCCTGGGGCGGACCTTCGGGAAAGGCGGGCTCCCATTCCGTCCGCGCGGCGTCCGGATAGGCGGCCTGAAGCTGCTCGATCTGCCGGTGCAGCGTCGGCGAGGTCGACGCGCCTGTGAGGATCCTAAGCTTCGCCCCGGCCTTCCAGCGCGCCCGCGCGCCATAGAGCATGCGCTCGAAATCGGCGGGGCTGGCGATGCGGTTCTCCCGGCGCAGCGCGGTCGCCCGGCCCGGATCGTAGAGCGAGAGGATCGAAGCGATGGTGAAGGGATCGGCTGCCCCGCCGCTGGCGGGATGGTCGGGATTGCCTTCCAGCGTCACCGGCCGGCCTTCGCGCACGGTGGCGAGCACGGGCTGGACGACGCCGGAAATCATGAACCCTGTCGCATACCGCCGCGCCTGGCTGGGCGTCACGCCGGCGGGTTCGCGTACGTAAGGCACGGCCGATTGCGGCGGGTCTCCGCAAGCCGAAAGCGCGGCCATGGCCCCCAGGCTTCCCAGCGCCAGCGCCTCTCGCCGGCTCGCGCCCGTAGCGGAGGGTTCGGGCGCAGGCGCGTCCGGGGTCTCGCCGGGGGTGCGGCGCTGGATCGGGAGCGGCTTACCGGTGGCAGACATTGCAGCTGTCCAGCTCGCCGGGCGACTGCACCCGCGCTGCGGCCATGAAGGAGACGAGCCGTCCGGTCTCGCCGCCATGAGGATCGGCGTGAGGGTCTGGATCGTACACGCGATCGAGCGGCACGAGTTCGCCTTCGGGATCGCGGTGGCAATCGAGACACCAGCGCATGGTCATCGGCTCGACCTGCTGGATCAGCGCCATGTCTGTCACGTCGCCGTGGCAGGTCGCGCACGGCACGCCCGCGCCGACATGAACCGAGTGGTTGAAGTACACGAAGTCCGGCAGGTCGTGGACGCGGTTCCAGGCGATGGGCGTATCGGTCAGAAGGCTCTCGCGCACCGGCGCCAGCGGCTCGGCGGCGGTCCAGATCTGCGAGTGGCAAGCCATGCAGGTCTGGGTCGGCGGCAGACCGGCGCTGGCGGCGGTCTCCGCGCTGACATGACAGTTCACGCACGCGATCCCCAGCTCGCCGGCGTGGTGGCGGTGGCTGAACGGGACCGGCTGCTGCTCGGCGATCCGGAGGTCTGCGCTGAAATCGGTCGGCTGCACGGCTGTAAATGCGAGCACGGCGAGCGCGGCGGGTATGAGCCCCGCCAGCGCCGTCAGCCCCAGCCTCAGCCAGGAATCGGCGCTGCGGGTGAAAATCTGCGGCATGCGCGGCGCGCGGCGTGCGTCCCCTGAGGCTTGGTGTCCTGATCGAACGCCGCCGCCTTCGCTTGGTTCCGCCTCGCCGCGAGGCGGTCTAAGCTCGTCGCAAAGCGCCGCAGGACGATAAAGACATCGGGGAGGCCCCTTCATGACCATCCGCATCACGGCCGCTGCGGCGGCGGCGCTGTTCGCGTCAGGCTGCATCCATCTTCAGGGGCGCGACGGCGCAGACGGCGCGGACGGTCCCGATCACGCGGCCGCGCCGCAATACAGCGCCGAGATCCTGCGCGACGCCTACGGCGTGCCGCGCGTGGTCGCGCCGGACTGGGCGGGGCTGGGCTACGGCTCGGGCTATGCGGCGGCGCAGGACAATCTCTGCCTCATCGCGGAGCGCGCCATCACCGTGCGCGGCGAACGCGCGGCGTTCCTCGGCGCGGGCGAGAACGACGCGAACATCGCCAGCGACCTCTTCCATCGCGCGCGGGCCGATGAGGCGACCATCACCGCGATCCTGAACGGGCCGGCGGGGTCGATCGACACGCCCAGCGAGACGGCGCGCGATTACATCGCCGGCTTCGCGGCCGGGGTGAACCGTGTGATCGCCGAGGGCGGCACGAACGATCCGGCGTGTGCGGGGGCGGACTGGGTCCGGCCGGTCAGCGAAACCGACATCTGGTTGGGCGCGCTGACCCTGCCTTTCGGAAACCCGATCGAGGCGATCGCGGCGGCCCGTCCGCCGGAAGGCGGCATGGCCAGCCTCAGCGAAGCGCGCGTCGAGGACATGCTGGCCGAGCGCGACGGCATGGGCTCGAACGCCTACGCCATCGGCAGGGACGCCACGCGCGGGCAGGCCCGGGCGGTGTTGCTGGGCAATCCGCACTATCCCTGGAACGGCGCGCTGCGCTTTTACCGGATCGGCCTGACCATTCCCGGCGAGGTGGACGTGGTCGGCGCCGGGCTGATCACCACGCCTTTCGTCGGCATCGGCCACACCGAGACCATCGCCTGGACGCACACCGTCTCCACCGCGCGCCGCTTCGGGTATTTCGAGCTGACCCTCGATCCCGAAGACCCGACCCGCTACCGCGTGGGCGACGAGTGGCGGGACATGACCGAGCGGCGGTTCGAGATCGAGGTCGCCGGCGGAGAGCCCGTGACCCGCTCGGTCTACGCCACCGAGTTCGGCCCGGTGATCGCCACCGAACGCCTGCCCTGGACGGCCGAGCGCGCCTACGCCTTCGCCGCGCCGTCTTCAGGCTTGCGGATCATCGATCAGTACATCGCGATCTACGCGGCGCAGGACGTTCCCGAGCTGCACGGCGCGCTGGCGCGCTACCAGGCGACCGCGTTCAACACCATGGCGGTCGATTCCGGCGGTCTGGCGTTTTACGGCGATATGGGCCTTGTCCCGAACGTCTCGGCCGAACTCGCCGAAGCGTGCTCGGCCAGCGAGACCGCGATGGGATTCTGGGCCGCTGCGCGCATTCCGGTGCTCGACGCGTCGAACCCCGATTGCCGCTGGGCGGACGCTGACGACGCGGTTCAGCCCGGCGTGTTCGGCCCGTCCGGCGCGCCCCATCTCATCCGCACCGACTATATCGCCCAGTCCAACGACTCCCCCTGGCTGACCAATCCGGAAAGCCCGATCACCGGTCTCAGCCCGATCTGGGGCGATGAAGCCACCCCGCGCAGCCTGCGCACGCGCCTGGCGCTCGATCAGATCCGCGACCGGCTGAGCGGCGCGGACGGGCTCGGCGAACCCGGTTTCGACATCGGGACGGTGCAGGCGATCATGTACGCGAACCGCCATTACGGCGGGGAGCTTCTGCGCGACGACGCGGTGACCGCATGCCGCGCGGCCGGCGCTCCCGAGCTCGAACCGCTGTGCGCGGCCTTCGAGGGCTGGGACCTCAAAGCGAACCGCGACAGCACCGGGGCGCACGCCTTCTCGCTCTTCCTCCTGAACGGCGGAGCGGGGGCGCTGACCGGCGATTTCGACCCGGCCCGCGCGATCGACACGCCGACCGCGCTCGATGCGTCCAGCCCGGCGGTGCTCGACGCCCTGCGGACCACCGCAGGCCAGCTCGCCGCGCTCCAGATCGCGCCGGACGCGGCGCTGGGAACCGTCTTCGGCGAGACCCGCGGCGAACGTGTGATCCCGCTTCACGGCGGACCGGCGGGGACGGGCGTCTTCAACATGATGATCCCCAAGGACCCGGTCCCCGGTGCGGGCTGGACGGCCATGCAGCACGGCTCGAGCTGGATCATGACGGTGCAGTTCGGTTCAGGCGGCGTGCGCAGCGAAGGCGTGCTCACCTACTCGCAATCCACCGATCCGAATTCGGCCCATTACGGAGATCAGACCGAGCTGTTCTCGGAAAAAGGCTGGGCGCCGATCCATCATGATCTCGACGCGGCGCGCGCGGCGGCGGTGTCGGTGATCGAAGTGGGGGAGTAGGGAGTCCGGTTTTCGGCCACCGGCGCTCGACGATCCCTTCCAGGGCCTGCCGGCCCGTTCGCCGCCTTCAATCGATCCCCGGATCGATTGATGCGCTACGCGCAACGGCGCTCACCCCCGCCCCCGGCCTTCGGCCGGACCCTCCCCGTCAAGGGGAGGGAAGGAGGTCCGGCGCACTAGGGAGCGGAAGCCGATCGCCGAGAGAAAATTCCCTCCCCCTTTGCGGGGAGGGTGGGCCGGCGCGTAGCGCCGGGCCGGGTGGGGGAGCGCCGAGCTTTCAGGAGACAGCGCTCTACGATCCGTTCCAGGGCCTGCCGGCCCGTTCGCCGCCTTCAATCGATCCACCGGATCGATTGATGCGCTAGGTGTGATGTCTCACGACGTTGTTCAGGTCTGAGAGCGCCTGGAGCGGCGTGCGTCGATTGAGAGCGTAGTGCCTTCGGCAGGTGTTGTAACGCCGGATCCAGTTCGGCAGGTCTTCGCGCCTTGCCTCGGCTGAGGGGAAGGGTGCGGCGTAGGCCCATTCTCTCAGCATGGACTGGATGAAGCGCTCGGCCTTGCCGTTGGTCTTCGGCGTGTAAGGCCGGGTGCGGATATGGCGCAGGCCCAGCCGGCGCACGGTGCGGGCGAAGAGCTTTGAGACATAGGCCGAGCCGTTGTCGCTCATCACCCGCTCCACGCCGACGCCCTGATCGCGATACCATCGCACTGCGCGCACCAGGAAGCCTGCTGCGCTGGCCCGGCGCTCGTCAGGCAGCACCTCGGCATAGGCCAGACGCGTGGCGTCGTCGATCGCGACATGGACGAAGTCCCAGCCCGCGCCTGTGTTGCGGTTGCCGGCGCGCACCTTGGTGATGCGGTGGCCGGGCCGGGCGAACCGGCCCAGCTTCTTGATGTCGATATGGATCAGCTCGCCAGGCCGGTCGCGCTGATAGCGCCGCACCGGCTCGGTCGGCCCCAGCCGGGCGAGCCGCGACAGGCCCGCCTCGGCCAGCCAGCGCGCCACGCTGGAGCGGGCCAGGCGCAGCGCTTCGGCGATCTGCTCGCCGGTCATCTTGAAGGTCCGCCGCATCAGCAGCGCCGCCTCGCGATAGCGCGGCGCGACCGCGCGCGGCGAGCGAAGCGGGCGGCTCGACCGGTTCGCCAGCCCCGCCTCGCCCTCCGCCCTGAAGCGAGAGAGCCACTTGAAAACCGTGCGCGGCGAAACGCCGAACGCCGCCGCGATCTCACGCACCGGCACGCCCGCTTCGCGCCGAGCCACCATCGAGGCTCGCGCATACCGCGTCGTTCTGGCATTGATATGACTGTTCATCCGGGCTCCCCCTGTCAGCTAGCTGTCTCGCAACAACCAGCTTCAGGCGGTCAGTCCGGATGAACAACCTTATGAGAGATCACAGCTAGGCGCACCGGCGCTCACCCCCACCCCCGCCCTTCGGGCAGACCCTCCCCATCAAGGGGAGGGAGTGGCGCGGGCGAGTATATCGCTATAAATTCCCCTCATGGGCGTATCGCGTGCACGATCTTTGCGGAAGCGGCTCACCCAGCCCGAGGCGTTCGTCTGGTCGAGACTGAAGCACCTGCGCGCCGAAGGAATCCGCGTCCGGCGGCAGGCGCAGATCGGACCGTATGTCGTGGACTTCGCCTGTCACACGGCCCGAGTGGTGATCGAACTCGACGGCGGCGGTCACAACGAGCCCGCCCAGCAGCAGCGAGACCGGCGGCGTGACGCCTGGCTGGCCGCGAACGGCTACGAGGTCCTGCGGATCTGGAACCGCGATCTCTACATCGATCACGACGGCGCGTTCGATCAGATGTTCGATCTGCTTCGTGAGCGTCACCGCATGGTCTCGTATCTCGATCGCGGCGAACCGGGTGAAGGCTGAAAGCCGTCGGCGCCCTACGATCCTCACCCCACCCGTCCGCTACGCGGACACCCTCCCCATCAAGGGGAGGGAGTTGGGTTGGAGCTTTGTGTTCTGACATTTCCAAAATCACGGCGTCTTACTCCCTCCCCCTCTGTGGGGAGGGTGGATCGGCGCGAAGCGCCGAGACGGGTGGGGGAGCGCCGAGGATCCAGAACAATGGGCTCGACGGTCCCCACCCCACCCGCCCGCTTCGCGGGCACCCTCCCCATCAAGGGGAGGGAGTGGGGCAGGCGATCCTTTGTCGTCGGTAACCCTCTAAGGCGCGCCCCTCAGCACTTCGAGCATGCGGTCGCGGTTCATCGCGAAGCCGCGGAACCAGTCCGGTTCGAGGCCGGAGCAGTGGGCGGCGGCGTCTTCGGGGCCGAGGCGGAAGCTGACCGTGCCGTCCGCCGCGCAGGCCCGGTCCATGGCCAGAAGCGCGCGTCCGGCCTCGACGGGCAGCTTGGCGCCTTCGATTGATGTGAGTTCGCTGGTGCCTTCGGGGCCCCGGCAGGCAGGCCCCAGTTCGATCACCACGCCTTCGTCGATCCACCAGCGGCCTGCGCCTTCAGGGCAGAGGGCGGAGACCACCCGGTCGGCCGCGACGCCGGCGAGATAGACCGGGTCGGCGTCCGGCGCGGCGCTTTCCTCGCCCAGCCCCGCGGCGGAAAACAGCGCGAGCGTGCGGTTGCGTTTGCCCAGATCGGGACCTTCCAGCACGTTCGTGCGCAGCGCCCGCATGGCGTCGGGACCGATGTGGGCGGCGAGGATGCGCAGGAAATCGACCGGCGTGGCCTGCCCTGCGCGGAAGGCGCGGTCGGCGACCATGTCTGCGGCGATCGCCTCGAAGCTCGAGCCGGCGGCCTGGGCGGCCGCGTCGGCGTAAAGCGCGATCAGCACGCCGCAATTATAGGCGAACGGGCCGGCCTCGTCAGAGCCTGACAGCCGCAGACGTCTGCGATCGAGCGCGGCCAGGCACGCGCCGGTGTGGCGCGCCGCGGCGTCGAGCACGACATCGGCGCCGGCGAGCTCGGTGCGCAGAAGCTGTTTCAGCGACAGGTATTCCGCCGCGCCCTCGATGATCCAGGGCTCGTGAAAATCGGGATGAAAGCGCGCCCGGCGGCCCAGCCAGATATGGGCGGCTTCGTGGCTGACCAGGCCTGCGAGCGTGGTGCGGTCGGCGTCCGCGCCGGGTTCGGCGAGCACGATCAGAAGATCCTCGCTGACCGCCGCGCCGCGTAGGCCGTTCCGCCCCGGCGCGCCGAACCGGCCCTCGGCGAGGATCAGATCGGGCGGCGCTTCCAGACGGCCGAATATCCGGCCGTAATCCTGCGCCGAGCGCCGCAGCATGGCCGAGAGCCGGTCCTCGGCGATGAGGTCGGTGGCCGCGCAGACCGGCCCGCGCTCAGGCGCGCGCATGGCGATGTAATCGGGCGCGGTCCCCGCCGGGGCGAGCGTCTGTCCGTTCGCGGTGACTGCGAGGGTCAGGTTCGCCCCGGTGACCGGATCGATGGGCTGGACGGCGGAGAGGTCGACCCAGAGCCCGCATTCGCCCGCCTCGATCACCATGGGAAAGACCGCGCGCGGCCCTGATCCGGGCGACAGCCGCGCTCCGGCGGTCTGAAACCGGCAGTCCGGCCCGCAGCCGGCCGCGCCGCGCACGATCCGGGCGGCCGCACCGTCCAGCGTCACCGCGTGGCGCATGGGCGACAGCGGCGCAGCCAGGCGCAGCGTCCGTTGCGGCTGGGGAAAGCGCCAGACCACGCGCGCGCCGTCCTCTTCGGCGTGAAGCGTCATCGTGACGGGAGCGGTCGGCGCTGGCGCGCTCGCCGGCGCAGTCTGTGCGCCTGAAAGGCCCAGGGCGGCGGCGAGGAAGAGTCCGGTGATCAATGCGGGTCCCAGCGGAGCGGCTCAAAGGCGAATGCGGCGAGGAAGCGCCTTGTTCCAGAACCGCTTGGCGAGAATGAGACGGGGTGTGCGGTTCAGCCCTCGTGGTTGCGGTCCTCCCGCTCTCCCGGCTCCGGTTTCAGCCCGTAGGGTTCGACCAGCTTCCAGACATGATCGGGGATCATGTTCTTCATGCGCGCAGGCTCCTGACGGCGCAGGTGCAGCACGGTCTCGGACGCTTTCATCTCCACTCGGGCGCGGGCGAATTCCAGCCCTCTGGGGCCGATCCTCGGCATCAGCCAGGCCACGAGCGGCCGCACCCAGTCGGGCATGCCGCGCAGGGGCAGGCCGCCGGCGGCGCGCTCGGTGTTGGCGATGAAGCCGGCGACGGAGGCTTTCCGCTTCCCCTTGTCGCCGGGCTCGGACAAAGCGAGCTCGTCGCCCAGCATCGAGACGAGCGCCTCGCCGGTCTCGTTGCGGACCAGCAGCCATTGCTCGCCCTCGCCGCCCATATACCCCACCGTGATGTCGGCCAGCACGTTGGTGTAATCGACACAGGTCCGGCAGGTGAGCGGGAAGAAGTCGGGCGGCAGTTTCGAGATCGGCAGCTTCAGAAAGGGGATCTCGCGCTTCGAGCCGTCCTCGAACCTCAGCTCGACCTGATAATCGGCGCGAAACTCGAGATAGGTGATTGTATCGGGCTGGTCGGACAACAGCGCCAGGAACTCGTGGAAGCGTTCCGTCGTGGTGTTGTCAGAACACGGCGTGCCGATGACGTAGAGCTTTTCAAGGCCGAGTTCGGCCTCCATGGCGCGCAGGGCGTAGACCTGACAGGGGATGCCGATCACAGCGACCCTTGAATAGCCGCGCTCGCGCACCGTTTCGGTCAGCGCGACCAGCGGCGCATAGCCCATGCGCATGCCGCGCACATGGGCCATGCCCTCCGCCTTCGTGACCAGCACGGGCACAGGTTTCCAGCGATCCTCGGGGTCGGGCGCCACGGTGAGCACCACGTCCACCGCGCCGCGTTCGAGCAGGGTTTCGGCGAGCCGGGTGGCGACGCCGGTCCATTGCGCGCCCTCGATCGGGGTCTTCAGGCGCGCGCGCACCATGCGGCGGAACGGGCCGAAATGAAGCTCGTCGGGCCGGTTCGGATCGCGGGTGCGGCCGTGGACCTGCTCTTCGAGGCGCGCATAATCGGGCTTGATGAACTGACACGCCGATCCGCACGCCTTGGGGTCTTCCATGCGCGAGACGCCGCAATCGGTGCAGAGCTTTCGCGGCTCGGGCTCGCGCAAGGGCGGGGCTTCGATCCCGGCATGGGCGCGGATGAGGTTCATGGTTGCGCCTCCAGGCTTTGCAGGAAGGCTTCAAGCGGGACCAGCGACACCTCCGGCGCTTCTTCCTGGGGCAGATGACCGATCCCGGACAGCGCCTCGAGCCGGGCGTTCGGCAGGTGATCGAGATAGTCCTGCGCGTTCGAGATCGGGATCAGCCGGTCTTCTTCGCCCCAGAGCAGCAGGGTGGGAGCGGTGATCGTTTCAAGCCGCGGGCGGGGGTCTTCCAGCACGGTCTGTTCCATGCGCCGGATCAAAGCGAGCCGCGCGCCGGGCGCACGCAGAAGGTCGTGATAGCGCTTCACGGTCTCGGGGCTGAGCCGGGACGGATCGCCATAGCTCTGATCAAGGTTCATCTTCACCAGAAAGCGCGGCGTGACCGCCCGCATCGCATGGGTGACCGGGCCCACCTCAGGGGCCTTGCCGTACTCGAACCCCGCGCTCGCGAACCCGTCCGGCGCGATCAGCACCAGACCGGCCGTGCGCTCTGGATGGGCGGCGGCGAAGGACCAGGCGATCCGCCCGCCCACGGAGTTTCCGCCGATCACCGCCGCCTCGACGCCCAGCCGGTCCATCAACCCGGTCAGGATCTGGTGCAGCCGTTCGTCGTCATACCGCCCTGTGGGATCGGGCGGAGACAGCCCCGCGCCGGGCAGGTCGAAGCGGATCACGCGGTAGCGGTCAGACAGAGCCTGCGCCCACGCCTCGAAGGTGTGAAGGCTCGACCCGAAGCCGTGCATCAGGATCACCGCCGGCGCCGTCTCGGGACCGTCGACGCGGACATGAAGCCGGGCGCCCTCGACCTCGATCATGTCGGCGGAAGACCGCAGATAGGCCGCCTCCAGCCGGTCGCGCGGCAGGTCCGGCGTCCACAGCCAGACCAAAGCGCCCGCGATGATGACGGCGAGCGCGACGGCGATGACGAGAAGCACCTTCATCATGACGAACCCGACGAGCCTCTCCCCCGCGTCTATCCGCCTCGCGCGCGGCCGGACTTGAGCCTCGCGTAAAGCCGGGTTTACATCAAGTGTGAACCCGGCCTGACGGAAGGACGCCGCCATGACCACCCCCTCGTTCAGCGCAGACGCGCCCACCGCGGTCATCACCGGCGCGTCCTCCGGCGTCGGGCTTTACGCCATGAAATCCCTGACCGAACGCGGCTGGCGCGTGGTCGCGGCCTGCCGTGATCTTGAAAAGACCGCGCGCGCGATCGCCGCGGCCGGGATCGATCCTGGCCGGGTCGCGCCGATGCATCTGGATCTGGGTGCGCTCGCAAACGTCCGCGCCTTCGTTTCGGCGTTTGAAAACAGCGGCCTGCCGCTCGACGCGCTGGTGATCAACGCGGCCGTCTACCGCCCGCTTCTGAAAGAGCCCGCCCGCTCGCCGGAGGGCTATGAGCTCAGCGTGGCGACCAATCATCTGGGCCATTTCCTGCTGGCCAACGCCCTCCTGCCGAAGCTCGAAGCGTCGGCTCGCGGCGCGCGCCTGATCACGCTGGGCACGGTGACGGCCAATTCAGAGGAGTTCGGCGGGCGCATCCCCATCCCCGCCCCGGCCGATCTGGGCGAGCTTCAGGGTCTGGAGGCGGGCTTCACCGCGCCGGTCGCGATGATCGACGGCGGCCCGTTCAAGGCGGGCAAGGCCTACAAGGACTCCAAGCTCTGCAACATGATCGTCAGCCGGGAGCTGCACCGCCGCTATCATGAGAAGACGGGGATCGTGTTCTCCAGCCTCTATCCGGGCTGCGTGGCGGACACCGAGCTGTTCCGCGCCACCCCGCCGGTCTTCCAGAAGGTTTTCCCCTGGTTTCAGAAACACGTGACCGGGGGATATGTCAGCCAGGCCCTGGCCGGAGACCGCGTCGCCCAGGTCGTCGCCGATCCCGAATTCGCCGAGTCCGGCGTGCACTGGAGCTGGGGCAACCGGCAGAAGAACGGCCGCGCCGCCTTCCGCCAGAAACTCTCCGCGCAGGCCGAAAACCAGCCCCGCGCCGAACGGCTCTGGACGCTGTCCGAGCGGCTGTGCGGGATGGCGGAACCGGTTGTAGAGCCCGCTTGAGGCGGCACAATTCAGGACGGCAGCGCGACAGAAAATCGCAGAACGCGCGATTTATGGGTTGCGCCGCGGGATCGCGTTGAGCGGCTCTTGCCAGCGGATTCTTTCGGAACGTTCTGGGGGGTATCGCAGCCGGAAAAGTATACAAGTCCGTTTATCGCGTCGGATCGTTTTCTTGGAGCCATTGGTGCCGAGCCCGCTAGCGGGCGCTGGGGGTGCGGCGCGGGCGACAGGTTAAATCACGTAAGGCGTTGGACCGCCTAAAGTTACTCCCGCTGACTTGTGCCTAGAGCAATTCGTCATCTGGGAAGGCGTCGTACGTATCGCCTATGAAGCGCGGCTTGCGGTGGAAGCTTGGCGCCAACAGACGGATGAGCGCCACACGCCAGCGGGGCATGAGAGCTAGTCCGACCTTGCGCTCGCTGTATTCCTGATACAGGCGTGTCTTACATGCTTCGCAGAGTACGTCACGGTATTGATCTGCCATCTACGCCTCCAATAGGGGTTTCCCCATGTGGTTCAACTTCACACTCATAGAAAGCACTCTTCTCGTTATCGCAGGCGTGGCGGTAAATCACCTCCTTGTCGCTCAGGTTCAGGGGCAACGGGAGCGCTTCCACTGGTTCGACGCTGCATTGAAGCTCGGGATGTTCGGCTTTGCCTTGGCGATGCAGATTGCGGGCGCAGGAGGGCTTCTGAGGCTCTTTGTTTCCTGGTCAGCTGGGCTGGCGCAGGCGCCCATCTAAAGGCCAGGCTGGCAATATCTATGCTCGCTGACTTGTGGGGCGCTCTTTCCCAGCTGTTTAATCATCCTGGCGCGAGCGTGATGCCACGGCATAGGAGCGGGGTAGGAATGCGGCTTGGAACAGAAGAGCTTCTTGAATTTGTCCGCCGGTTCGACCGGTTGCGTTCTGCCAGTGAGGGCCGACCGGCCAGGCTTCTGGACAAGTTTGCCGCACTGGATGCCGATACCGTAGCGGCGGCGGACGCTCTGCTCGATTGGTTCGAAGAGACCGGCTTTTCCTCCCATTCCACTGTCGCGGTGGACCGCATCATTGAGCGCGCGCCGTCAGGTTTCCGCCTCGCGCTTTCGAATTACACGGAGGAGTGGGAGGCACCCCTCAGGACTTTTGCAGAGTCGACGAGAAGGCAAATCGATATTGGGTTTGTCGCCAATGTGACGCGCTGCCTGCCGCGAGAGGGCGGCGAGGTCGCGCCTTCGATCGACGCCCGTCAGGATAGTCAGTTTCAACCTGGCGTACACACTTTGGCCGATTGCGTGACCGTTCTGGAGATGGCGGGCCCGCGAGGCGAGGACGCGGAAGAGGACCAGAACCTTTACTCCGTGGCCGTGGGGGGTGTTGAGCACCTTTTTCGGCGAATGGACTCCACGCCGATGGAGTGGGACGCGCGAAGTCTGCAATTGGATCTAATCGTGGTCGAAGGGGCCTCGCTAAGGGCGGCTGGGCGTCTGAAAGCGCTGCTGTTAGACGCGATGCGGGCCTATCTCTTCGGAGCATTTCTTTCGTGCAGCGTCGCCTGTCGAGCCTGTGCCGAAATCATCTTGAAAGAGCGCCTTAACGGCATCGTTCAATTGTCGGAGCGGCCAGGGTTCGGGGAGCTGGTTTCTAAGGCGTCTCAAAGTATGCTGCGCGGCGTGAAAAAGACCGACCTGCGGAAATTGCAGAAGGTCGGAAATGATGCCGCTCACTCGATAAACGACGGCGCTATTGGTGCGGAGGAAGCCCACGTATGCCTAGAAGTGGTTCAGCGGCTCCTCAAAGCGCGCTGAGCAAGGCTGCGCAGAGGGCTCGGACGCTTTGCTAAGGGTAGGTGGAAAACGGGGGCACACACCCATTTTCCGTCTCAACCAGATCACGTCGATCACCGGGGCGACGGCGCCGACTTACGATGCGCGCGGCAACATGACGAGCGACGGGGTGCGGAGCTTCGGCTTTGATCAGTACAACCGTCTGATCAGTGCGGGGACCGCCAGCTTCGATTACGATCCTCTGGGCCGGCTCTATCAGTCCACGGGCGCGTCGGGGACCGAACGGCGGGTGTATGACGGCGCGGCGATGATCGCGGTGTATTCCAGCACGGGCAGCGTGCTCGAACGCGGAGCTCGCCCCGGACCTGATCCGGGTGCACGGCCCGCTTGCGTCGAACACCTCGATCGAGCCGGGCGTCAGGCGCGGGGGCGAGGATGTCGCGGTGGGGATTCAGACTGGCCGCTGCGGCTGATTGCTTAAGCGACCACTGGCGGTGCTGTCAGACAAAAGCTGACCCGTCTCAGAACTCAGGGCGCGCCGGCTTATGCCGCCAGGAGCTGACGCCACTCCGCGAGCGCTTCATCGAAGAGCGATTTGAAGCGGGCCGGCGTTCGAGAGATCGGTCGTAATTGAAGTGGTTGCGGACGGGAGCGTGGGCGGCGGCGAACATCTGCAGACATCGCATTCGCCTCAACCGGGCCATCGCCCGTTCCCGGCTTCGAAACGGTAAGTGCGAGTTTTCAAGCGCTCCTAAATCGCGCGCCGACGCGACAGCGCGGGACGCCTTTTGAACGCGACGAAACCGCGGATTCTCGGGCCGGCCAGCGTCCACAGAACCTTCAGTTTGGGTTTCGATTTGAGCGAAAACCGGTCGGCTTGTCGCGGTCTCAGAAACGAAAAATGCCGCCAACGAGACGGCTCGCTACGCCTTGCGGATGACCGGTTCACACCCGCTTGGCAGACGGCTTGAGAAGCCAAAATCGGTCGGGCGCGGCGCACAAAATGAGCGAGAAACCCTCGAAAACTACTCCGCCATTTCATCAGGGGGAATTTTGCGCCGCCTAGGAGCGAGGCACTGTTTGGCACGCTGTGTCACAGAGAAGAGGCACGTAAGTGGCAATCAGTGCCCTGGCAGGCCATTGATTTCAAAAGCTGTTTCCAGTCGGTGCCCAAGTAGTGCCGGGAAGTGCCGTAAAATGCGGGGCATCAGTAAAGCAGAAAAATCTATTAATAACAGTAGCTTAACTGACGCAGAAGGCGGTGAGCACCCCGGTGCATATTGTGTGATCAGAAACCCGCTCATGCGCAAGCGGGCAAAGTCACCGATAGAGCCCCGCGTCGGCCTAAATCCGAGCGTTGTCGCGGGGGGGAAGTTCGCGTCGAGCTGCGGGCCTCGGAACCGATAAAAAATGGAGCGAGCTGGGCGTCACCTTTCAGGGTGAAACCGGTCCTGCCGGCGGCCGCACGTCAAACAGCGAACGAAGTCGTTGGGTGCCTCGCGAAAAGATCGCGCAGCCTGAGTTTTTTGCGAGCGCGTTTTCGGCGCCTTTTATCGCCGTCGGTCGAGGCAAACCACCCGCGATGAGATCGCCCATGCCACGCAGGAAACTGCATCGAATTAAACGACGCGGTCGCCGCATTGCTACTCCACTGAACGGTCCGACAACGCGCCCGTTTTCTGGTCGCGAACTTGCCCGGCTATCGAGGAGACGCTAAGCCTCAGGCCATGCGTTTCGCATCCCTCTTCCGGGCGATCTTTATCGCGTTGGCGTTCGCTGCGGCGGGCGCGCAGGCGGCGTGTGCGAGCGTTGATCTCGCTGGCGCCGGGCATGAGCAGGCGGCCCATCCCGACGAGGCCGATCACGGCCATGAAGACGGCGCATCATGCTTCGACGCCTGTGTCACGCACCACCTCGTGGTGACGCCTGCGACCGTGATGCTGTCGGTCTCCACCACGCCCTATCGCTGGAACGCGGCCGCACCGGCGCGCTTCGCCACCAGGCGCAGCGCCCCGCCCTATTCGCCGCCCAAGGATCTGTCGGTCTGAGCCCTTCGCCGACCTTCTGATCCTTAGGACGAAACATGCACGACATAGCGACGCGGACCCTGTCCGCCGGAGCGCTCGCCGCCTTCGGCGCGGCGGCGATCCTCATGCTCACCGGCTGCGACGACGCCGGCCGCGAGACCCATGACCACAGCGCGGGCGAGCCCGAGGCCGACCACGCCGAGCACGACAATGAGCACGGCGATCATTCAGACCACGCCGGCGAGGATGACGACCACGGCGAACACGCCGGCATTCGCCTCACGCGCGCGCAGCAATCCGAGCTCGGCATCGTGCTCGGCGAAGCGGATACAGGTCCTGTGGACGCCTGGATCGAGCTACCCGGCGAAGTCCGCTTCGACGAGAACCGGATCGCGCTCGTCTCCCCGCCGGTGGAGGGGGTCATCCGCGAGGTGCACGCCAGCATCGGCGACGCAGTGAGGGAGGGCGATCTCCTGGCCGTGCTCGACAGCCGCGAGCTCGCCGAAGCGAAAGCCGCCTACCTCTCCGCACTCGCCTCGCTGGAGCTCGTCCGCCCCGAATTCGAGCGCGAGCGCGAACTGTTTGATCGCGGCGTCTCCACCGAAAGCCGGTTCCAGACCGCGCGCCGCGAGCTGGAGGAAGCCCGCATCGCCGTGCGCAGCGCCGAGTATCAGCTCGACGCGCTCGGGATCGACGCGGACATGCGCGAGGGCCTCTCAAACCCCGGCGCCGAGGCGCTCAGCCGCTTCTCCCTCGTCGCGCCGATGGACGGCGTCGTCACCGAGCGTCACGCCGTACGCGGCGAGGTGACCGAGGCCGGCGATGTGGAGCCGACCTTTGTCATCGCCGATGCAAGCCAGGTCTGGATCGACGCCGCGGTCTACGGCCCGGACATGCTGCGCATCGGCGCCGGCTCACCGGCGCGGGTCCGGCTTCATTCAGGCGAGACCCTGGATGCGGCGGTGAGCTTTCTCGCGCCGCAGATCGGCGAGGCGACCCGGACCGGGCTCGCCCGCCTCATCGTCGACAACGCCGAAAGCCGGCTTGTCCCCGGCGCCTTCGTCACAGTTGAGATCGCCGATGCGGCCGCCGCCTCCGTCGTACGCGTCCCCGCCGCCGCCGTGCAGACGCTGGAAGGCGAGACAATCGTGTTCGTGCCTGAGGACGTTGCCTTCGAGGCGCGGGACATCATTCTTGGAAGGCGCGGACCGGACTTCGTGGAGATCGTTGCAGGGATCGAGGCCGGCGAGGCGCTGGTGGTCGAGGGCGCGTTCGCGCTGAAAGCGGAACTGCAAAAGGGGGAGTTCGGCGATGGCCACGCCCACTGATCCGACCCGTTCGCCCCTCTCCGCCGTCGCCCGCCGCCTGGTAAGCGCCCGCGGCGCGGCGCTGCTGGGCTTTCTCGCCGTGCTGATCGCCGGCGCCTGGGCGTGGCGCACGACGCCGGTGGACGCCTTTCCCGACATCACGCCGCCTCTGGTCCAGGTCTTCACCGTCACCGACGGGCTCTCCCCGCAGGAGGTGGAGCGCTACGTCACCTTCCCCGTCGAAAACGCCATGGCGGGCCTGCCGGCCGTGCGCGAGATCCGCTCGAACTCAACCTTCGGCCTCTCGGTCGTGACGGTGTATTTCGAGGACGGGACCGACGTCTATTTCGCCCGCCAGCTCGTCACCGAGCGCCTGGGCGCGGCGCGTGAAGACATTCCCGAAGGCTTCGGCGAGCCGCAGCTGGGTCCCATCACCACCGGGCTGGGGCAAATCCTGTTCTATTATCTCGACAGCGAGGCGGGCGATCTCATCGATCTGCGCACGCTGCAGGACTGGCTCGTAAAGCTGGAGCTGCAGACCGTACGCGGGGTCACCGAAGTGCTCTCCCTTGGCGGGTATGAGCGCCAGTACCAGGTCGACGTGCGCCCGCAGGCGCTGCTACAATACGACCTCACCATGGCCGACGTGATCGAGGCGCTCCGGCGCGCCAATCTCAACGCCGGCGCCCAATACATCGTGGAGAATGACGAGCAATACACCGTGCGCGCCGAAGGCCTGCTCCATGGCGAGGCCGATCTGCGCCAGGTGGTGGTGAAGGCGGTGGACGGCGTGCCCGTGGTGATGAGCGAGATCGCCGAAATCGGCGTCGGCGGCGCCCCGCGCCAAGGGCTCGCCACCATGAACGGCGAGGGCGAGATCGTCGCCGGCCTCGTTCTGAAGCTGGTCGGCGCGAACACCAACGCCGTGATCGACCGGGTTCAGGACCGGCTCGAGACGATCAACGCCGCCCTGCCCGAAGGTGTCACGGCGCGCGCCTATTACGACCAGTCCGAACTGGTGAACAAAGCCGTGGCCACCATGACCACCGCCCTGTGGCAGGGCGCGCTTCTGGTCGTCGTGCTGCTCATGGCCTTCATGGGCGGCTGGCGGCCGGGCCTGATCGTCGCGGCCTCGATCCCGTTCTCGGTCGCCTTCGCGCTTGTGGCCATGGGCCTGTTCGGCGTGTCTGCGAACCTCATGTCGCTGGGCGGCGTCGCCATCGCCATCGGCATGATGGTCGACGGCGCGGTGGTGATCGTGGAGAACGCGCAGGCGCGGCTCGCCCGGGCGGAGAGCGCTGACCGCGCCGGCGTCGTCGCGTCGGCGGTGAGCGAAGTGGTCAAGCCGCTCGCCTTCTCCATCGCCATCGTCATGCTGGTCTTTCTGCCGATCGTCACCTTGCAAGGGGTGGAGGGGAAAACGTTTCGACCCCTCGCCTTCGCGGTGATCCTCGCCATGGCCGGATCGCTCGTCTTCGCGCTTCTGATCGCGCCGGCGGCGTCGAGCCTTCTAAAGACCGGCAAGCGCGAAGCCGCCGATCGGCCGAACCGCCTCACCGCGATCATGGGCCGCGCCGTCGGCTTCTTCGTGGCGCGCAGGATGTTGGCGGCCGGGCTCGCCCTCGCCATGCTCGCCGTCGGCGGACTCGCCTTCACAAGGCTCGGCTCGGAGTTCACGCCGCGCCTTAACGAGGGCGACATTCTGGTGCGCATGACCATGGCCCCCTCGATCTCGCTGGACGCGGCCGCCGAGACCGTCTCCCGCTTTGAACGCCGCGTGCTCGACGAGTTCCCGCAAGTGGAGCGCGTCGTCACCCGCGTCGGGCGCGGCGAGGTGGGCGCCCACGCCGACCCGGTCAACAATGCGGAGTCCTTCCTCGCCCTGAAGCCGCGATCGGACTGGGAGGGCGTCAGGAGCCAGGAGGCGCTTCTGGCTCAGATGAGCCATGCCTTCGAGGACTTCCCCGGGGCCCAGTTCAACTTCACCCAGCCCATCGCCGCGGCCACCGACGAGCTTCTGACCGGTTCGCGCGCGGAGCTGGCGATCAAGCTATTCGGTCCGGACAGCGACGTGCTCGCCCGAGAGGCCGAGGAGATCGCCGCTGTCGTGCGCGGGGTTCGCGGCGCGGCGGATGTGCAGGTCGAGCAGGTCGGCGGCGCGCCCCAGGTCCGCATCATCGTCGACCGGCCCGCGATCGCCCGCTACGGGCTTCAGGTCGCCGACGTGCTGGAGACGGTGCGCGACGCGGTGGGCGGGGCGACCGCCGGCGAGGTCTATGACGGCGTGCGCCGGTTCGACATCGTCGCGCGCTATGACGAGGAGGCGCGGAACACGCCCGAACGCATCGCGCGCACGCTCATCGACGGGCCGAACGGCGAACGCCTCCAGCTCGGGGCGCTGGCCCGGATCGAACGCATCGAAGGCCCCCGCCAGGTGACCCGCGAGAACGGCCGGCGCTTCATCACCATCCAGGCCAATGTGCGCGAGCGCGATATCGGGTCCTTCGTGGCGGAAGCCCGCGCCGCCGTCGCCGACGAGATCGCCCTGCCGCCCGGCAATCTGGTGGAATGGGGCGGCCAGTTCGAGCTGCAACAGCAGGCGAATGCCCGCTTCGCCCTCATCGTCCCGGTGACGCTGGGCCTCGTCTTCCTCCTGCTGCTGGCCGCGTTCGGCCGCATTCGAAGCGCGCTTCTGATCGTGTCGAACATCCCGCTGGCGCTGGTCGGCGGGCTGGTGGCGCTCTGGATCGCCGGGCTGAACCTGTCGGTGCCGGCCTCGGTGGGGTTCATCGCCCTGTTCGGGATCGCGCTCGGCAACGCCATGGTGCTGGTCTCTTTCCTCGACCGGCTGGCTCAGACCCGCAGCGACGTGGACGCCTACAGCGTGGAGGGCGCGCTGATGCGCGTGCGCCCTGTCCTGATGACCGCGGCGACGACCATGCTGGGGCTCGCTCCGCTCCTCTTCGCCTCAGGCGTCGGATCGGAGGTGCAGCGCCCGCTCGCCACCGTGGTGATCGGCGGACTGGTGAGCTCCACCCTGGTGACGTTGTTTGTCCTGCCGGCGGTGTACGGGTGGTTCGCGCAGACGAAGTCTCAATGACGCGGCGGCGTCCGTGTCGCGCTCTACCGCACCCGGATGCCTTGATGCGTGTTGCTTTGCAGAGTTGAGACGATGCGCGGCCTCGGTTTGGAGTTTGATCTGGTGCGGCATTGCGATCACTCTGGTGAATTGTGCCCAGCGATCGACTCCAGCACTCGGCAATCCCCGACCCGCTCGCTGGCGCAGGCGTGCAGCACGCGTTCCAGCTCGCCTTTCAGCGCCGTGAGGCGCGCGATCTTGCAGGCGATGGCGTCCATATGGCGCTGGGCGATCGTATCAACCGCGACGCACGGCCGGTCGGGATCGGCTGCAAGATCAAGCAGTTCCCGGATCGAGGACAGATCAAAGCCCAGCTCGCGCGCCTGCCGGATGAAGCCGAGCCGCTCGAGCGCCATCTCGTCATAGCGGCGATGGCCGCTGGCGGCCCGTTCAGGCTCCGCCATCAGCCCGTTCTGCTCATAATAGCGGATCGTCGTGACCTTCACGCCGGTGAGGCGGGAAATGTCCCCGATGGCGTAGCTGCGGCTCATCTTACAAAGTCCCTTGTATCTACAGTGGCTGTAGATCGTATGTGTACCACCGGCGCTGAACGCGCAAGCCGAACCGGAGACGATACATGGCCGGGTCCTGCTGCGAAGCGCAGCCGAAATTCGATGGAATGAGCGCAGGCTTCAAGCGCGCGCTCTGGATCGTCATTGCCATCAATGCGGTGATGTTCGCCGTGGAGATGGCGGCCGGCGCGTTCGCCGGCTCCCAAGCGCTGAGAGCCGACGCGCTCGATTTTCTCGGCGACACGATCACCTATTCGATCAGCCTGTTCGTCATCGGCCGGTCGATTCGGGCGCGCGCCTCGGCCGCCCTATTCAAAGGGCTGGGCCTCGCCGCCATGGGGCTGTGGGTGTTCGGCTCCACGCTCTGGCAAGTGATGGTGCTGGACCAGCCGAACGCGCCGGTAATGGGCGCGGTGGGCTTTCTGGCGCTCGCCGCGAACCTCGCCAGCGTCTTCGTGCTGATAGCTTGGCGCGACGGCGACTCCAACGTGCGCTCGGTCTGGGTGTGCAGCCGCAACGACGCCATCGGCAATGTCGCTGTGATCGGGGCGGCGGGCCTGGTCTTCCTCACGGGCGCGGCCTGGCCCGATCTCGTCGTCGCCGCGCTCATGGCCGGGCTTTTCCTCTGGTCGGCCGTCCAGATCCTCCGCCAGGCGCTGGGCGAGTTCGGGCTGAGCGGCGGCGAGCAAAAGGAGGCGGCCGATGCGCCCTAGCGACTTCTATGACCGGATCTTCGGCTCGGGGCCGATGATCGCCGCAGCTAGCGGAAGCGCGCTGGCGCTCGCCTGGATAGTTGAGCAGGCCAGCCCGGATCTGAGGTGGCCGATCCCCGCATGGCTCCGGCTGGGCGCCATCGCCGCGGGCTGCATTTTAGCTGCGGCGATCATCATCTGGAGCGTATTGACCCTACGCCCCGAAAGGCGCGGAGCCGAGCTTGTGACGGACGGGCCGTTCCGGTACGTGCGCCACCCGCTATACGCCGCCTGCCTGGCGATCTTCGGCCCCGCGCTTGTCGTGGCGCTCGCCCATCCGGCCTATGCGGGCGCGCTGGTGCTGGCGCATGTGGCGGCGCATCAGCTGATCCGGCGCGAGGAACGCCTGATGACAAGCTGGTTCCCGCAAAGCTACGACGCCTACGCCGCGCAAACCGGCCGGTTCCTGCCGCGCCCACGCATCGGCTCGGCGTCTGCTTCGCCGCCCCCGGAGGCTTAATGAAACTGAATCCGCAAACGCCCGGGTCACGAGCCCGGACCTCGCTCGAGCACAATAGATTTCACACAGGCCGACTATGACACGATCCATCCTCGCGCCCCCCTCTCCTCCACCGCGTTCGCCGGCTTTCGCAATCTATCCACCCCACGGCGACTACCCCGACCATGAAGCCGAGAACGCCCATGAAGAAAACGGCGGGGACCACGAAGGCGACCCGCATGCAGGGGCTCTATAGCTGCTACAGCCAGCTGCTCACCGACGGGCCGCCGCGATATAGCGGTTAGGCGGGCTCCATCGGCGTGTTGTTGATTCCGCCAATCGTTCTTGCTCGGGTCAAGGTGATTATGGGTTCGGCTTCCTCGCTCTTCGGCGCCTCGGAGCTGGGCGGGGTGATTAACCTAGCCTCCCGCGAGCGGGGCGAAGCTCCCCTATGCTGAAGTGCGCTTCGAGGCCACCACGCGCGACGGCCAAGACCTCACCAGCTTCGCCTTATCGCCGCTCACTAATCAGCTCGCGGCCTCGCTCCTCACCGGCACCCACCGCCAGAGCACGGTCGATATCGACTATGATAGCAGGATCGACATCCCGGCTATAAGCGATGCACTATGCGCGCCCGCCCCCGCTTCGAGAGCGAACCCGTCACCCCGGCCCGGATCAGGGGGCTGGGTCAATTTATATCGCCTTCCGGATATCCGCATACCAATCACGACGTACAATTTCCTCCCTGTGTGTGCCAGAGCCCGGGCCTGAAGCGACGGATAGCAAAGGGCAGAGCAATGTAAGAGCGGGCGTTCGTCTACTCTAAGGTCGCCGCTCTCGCCTGAAGGCTGAGAGAGCGCTAACTCAAAAAATCCTTTCACGAAACCGTCATTTAGCCGGCTCCAGTTAGTGCAGGAGATTGTCCCCCAAGACCCCGCTCGGCGAAGGCCGCTTTCGGCCAATGACGCCTTGCAAAGATAACCGCAAGCGGGGCTTCGCAGCCAGCGCCGGTTTCTCGACAAGACGGCGAAGCAGCACGGCCGTCACAAGCGCGCTTGCGCCCATAATCGCGAACAGAGCGCCGGTCCCGATCTCCGGATTCAGCGCGATCACCAATTGACCCACCGGCCAGTGAAGGATGTAGAGGCCGTAGGAGATATCCTCGACCTCGCGCACCTGGCGGCCAATCTCGCCGGGGACAGTCTTGAAGCCGAGCCACAGGAACACATAGGCGATGGCGATCTGACCGGCGATCATGCCTGCTGGTGTGGCATACAGCGCGAATGCTGCGAGACAGAGCAGCGCGGCCCCGGCGGCGTTCAAGGCGATCCGGTGACGGAAACGGTAGAACATCGCTCCGGTCAGGAAGGCTGGCCCAAACCGGGACATGACCTCGATCGTGTCATCGAGCGGTCCGGAGTATGGGAAGGCTTGGGCCGTCAGCGAGGCCGCCACGGCGAGGACGAACAGGACAGGCACGCCCCAGCTGCGCCGCCAGACCCCGACGGTCGCCGCCGCGCCAGCAAGGACATAACAGACCAGCTCATAGCGGATCGTCCACAGCGGCCCGTTGATCTCCGCCATGGGATTGGCTTCGAACACGCCGGGCAGCGTACCCTGCGGTTCAAGCTGACTGATGGCCAGGATCGGATACGCCCAGCTTTCAAGCGAAGTGAAGTACGCTGTGAGCGGAAGCCCTGTCATTACTGGCCCAAGCACCAACCAACACAGCAAGACCGCGACGATGAGGCCGGGAAAGATGCGCAGGCCCCGAGACAGCCAGTAGCCCGCCATGTCACGCGAGTGGAACAGCGAAGCCGCCAGCATGTAGCCTGACAGAATGAAGAAGCCGTCGAGCGCATACTGCACAACCGTATCCACAAACACCGCCCAGGCCCCGGTCATGGGCAGCCCCTGCGGCAGCATGAGCGCGTGCCCGTAGAGGATCAGAACTGCGAAGCCGATCCGCATGGCGGTGAAGTTATTGGCCCTGTCCTCGAGCCGACCGTGTCCCAGTGCGTTTTTCATGGTGCACCTTCCGAATTGCCTGCGTAAGCGTCGAGCAACTTTCGGGCCAACAAGATTGCCCGAGCGGGATCGGAAGAACTTGGTTGCCTTATGGGCAAAAACAGCTCCGCAGAGAAAAGCCGTATAGATTTTCGCTTGACCCTCCCATCGTTGGAACCCTCATCGTGCGTAGCGATGTTGGTTCCTGTGATGGAGTGAGCGGGATGATTGCGCCTTCGAGGATATCGCAACCAGTCAGTCTTCCGATCGAAGGCATGACCTGTGCGTCCTGCGTCGGACGGGTGGAGCGCAGCCTGCGCGCCGTGCCCGGCGTGACCGAGGCCAACGTCAACCTCGCCACAGAACGCGCCGACGTGCATTTCTTCGGCCCGCCCGACCGGGCGGCGCTGGTGAAGGCCGTCGAGGATGTCGGCTACGAGGTACCGGCGGGCAGCGTGGGACTCGCTATCGAGGGCATGACCTGTGCCTCTTGCGTCGGCCGCGTAGAGCGCGCGCTGAAGGCCGTGCCTGGTGTGACCGAGGCCAACGTCAACCTCGCGACAGAACGGGCCACGGTAAAAGGCACCGCCGATGCGGGTACGCTGATCGCCGGTCTCCTGACACTCCCCGTCTTCGTCCTGGAGATGGGCAGCCACGTCATTCCCGGCATGCACAATCTCATCATGGACACGATTGGGATGCGGACGAACTGGATGATCCAGTTCGCCTTCACCTCGCTCGTCCTCTTCGGGCCGGGGCTACAATTCTACACCAAGGGCATCCCGGCGCTCTTCAAGGGCGCGCCGGAAATGAACAGCCTCGTCGCGGTCGGCACCTCGGCGGCCTATCTCTTCTCGGTCATCGCGCTCTTCGCGCCAGGGCTGCTGCCACAGGGCACAGTCAACGTCTATTTCGAGGCGGCGGCGGTGATCGCCACGCTGATCCTTGCGGGCCGCTGGATGGAGACGCGCGCCAAGGGGCGCACCTCCGAGGCGATCAAGCGGCTCGTCGGTCTCCAGGCCAAGACGGCGCGGGTCCGTAGGGACGGTGGGGCCATCGAGATCGTCATCGCGGAGGTGGCGCCCGGAGACGTCATCGAGGTGCGCCCCGGTGAACGCGTGCCTGTCGACGGCGAGGTGATCGAGGGCAAAAGCTACATCGATGAAAGCATGATCACCGGCGAGCCGGTGCCTGTCGCCAAGGAGAACGGCGCCACGGTCGTCGGCGGCACGGTCAACCAGACCGGCAGCCTCGCCTTCCGCGCGACCGCCGTTGGCGGCGACACGATGCTCGCCCAGATCATCCGCATGGTCGAGGAGGCGCAGGGCTCCAAGCTGCCGATCCAGGCGCTGGTCGACAAGGTGACGATGTATTTCGTGCCGGCGGTCATTACGCTTGCGCTTATGACCTTCAGCGTCTGGTTCTTTTTCGGACCGGAACCCGCGCTGACTTTCGGCCTCGTGAACGCGGTGGCGGTGCTCATCATCGCTTGCCCCTGCGCCATGGGCCTCGCCACGCCGACCTCGATCATGGTCGGCACGGGCCGAGGCGCGGAGATGGGCGTTCTGTTCCGCAAGGGTGAAGCGCTGCAGCTCCTGAAGGAAGCTCGCGTCGTCGCGCTCGACAAGACCGGCACTCTGACCGAGGGCGAGCCGCGCATGACCGACCTGACGGTCGCCGACGGCTTCGACCCGGACGACGTGCTCGCCCGCATCGCCGCGGTCGAGGCGAAGTCCGAGCATCCGATCGCCCGCGCCATCGTCGCGGCGGCCAAGGACCAGGACCTGAGGCTGCCCGAGGTCACCGACTTCGACAGCGTCACCGGTATGGGTGTCGTGGCATCCGCAGGCGGACAGGAGGTCGAGATCGGCGCGGACCGCTACATGGCCTCGCTCGGCCATGACGTGTCTGTCTTCGCCGAGACCGCCGAGCGCCTCGCGGATGAAGGCAAGTCGCCGCTCTACGCTGCGGTTGACGGAATGCTCGCCGCCATCGTTGCCGTGGCCGACCCGATCAAGGAGACCACGCCCGCGGCGATCCGCGCGCTGCACGATCTCGGCCTCAAGGTCGCGATGATCACCGGCGACAACCGCCGCACGGCCGAAGCCATCGCACGCAAGCTCGGCATCGACGAGGTGGTGGCCGAGGTCCTGCCCGACGGCAAGGTCGACGCGGTGAAGGCGCTGAAGGCCGAGAATGGCCGCACGGCCTTCGTCGGCGACGGGATCAACGATGCGCCTGCGCTCGCCGAGGCGGACGTGGGTCTCGCCATCGGCACGGGCACGGACGTGGCGATCGAGGCGGCGGACGTGGTGCTGATGTCCGGCTCGCTAAAGGGCGTGCCGAACGCCATCGCGCTTTCGAAGGCGACGATCCGCAACATCAAGCAGAACCTGTTCTGGGCCTTCGCTTACAACACGGCGCTGCTACCGGTCGCGGCGGGCGTGCTCAACGCGCCTTTAGGGATCCTGCTCTCGCCGGTCTTCGCCGCCGGCGCGATGGCGCTGTCGTCGGTTTTCGTCCTCGGCAACGCGCTGCGCCTTCGCCGTTGGGCGCCACCCACACGTGAGCCCGCCGCAGCGATTGAGGGAGCGGCGACATCCCGACCCCACTTAAGGACTCGAGGAGCTGTTCAATGAATATTGGCGAAGCCGCACGGCGCTCTGGTGTGACCGCGAAGATGATCCGCTATTATGAACAATCCGGACTCATTCCCGAAGTCGCCCGGACCGATGCGGGATATCGCTCCTACACGGACGCAGATGTCCATCGGCTGAGGTTAGTGAGGCGGGCGCGCGATCTTGGCTTCACAGTGCAGGAGATTTCAGAACTCCTGTCGCTCTGGAGAGATGATGGACGTCGCAGCGCTGAAGTCAAAGCGCTTGCGCTTGGACATGTCGACGCTCTTCGAAACAAAATCACAGAGCTCAAAGCAATGGCGGATACGCTCCAAACCCTTGCAGACAGGTGCTCGGGCGACGACAAACCTAACTGCCCGATCCTCGCCGATCTTGAATCTGAAAATGATCGTTATTTCCCGAAAGAAGCCAAAACATTTGGAAGCTTCGGTTCAAGGCACAGGTAGTTTCATCCAGAACTGAGGCCTACGCCCGCGCTTCACATATTGGAACCCTCAGTTGATCGGCAACGCGAGTACTCTTTGCGACGTTCGGTGATTGGAAAAAACTGGAGGGATAGTTTTTGCAAGGCGAAGATCGATCGACAAACTATCAGCGGAATAGTCTGACCCTCGCCGGCGCCGTCGCGATGGGAACCGGGGCCATGATCGGCGCGGGGATATTCGCGCTGACCGGGCAGATCGCCGAGTTCGCCGGTCCCTGGTTCCCGCTCGCCATTCCGGGGTCCAAACCCAATCAGCCTATTGATGGCCATATGCAGATCATGACCCCAACGGCTTGAGGCTGTTGGAAGCCGGTGAATGGCACGCCTGTTTTGGCTGAGCGATGCGCGGTGTGCGCTGATTGAACGGCACGTTTCGAGAAACTGGCCTGGCGCACGGCGTGTCGATGATCGGTACGTGATTCCAAGCATCATACATGTCCTTAAGACAGGGTTCTGATGGTGTGATTGCCTGCCCTAGTGTGGTCCCTCTACGACGATCTACGACCGGTTCAATAGCTGGTCCCGGCGGCGCTTTTGGACCAATCTGGTCGAGGCTCTGGCGGTATTCGGAACGGTCACGAAATCGACCTCCCTCGACAGCACCTACGTGAAGGCGCACCGCTCGGCCCATGCCGTAAAAGGGGGGGCAAATATCAGGCGATCGGCCTCTCGAACGGCACCCAGGCAACTAGGGTCCACGCCCTCACCGAGACGCTCGGGCAGCCCTACGTCTTCGACCTGACGCCGGGCCATGTCTCTGACGTGAAAGCCGCAAACCTGTTGCTCCGCCGCGCAGCAGGCGCGCGCTACTTGATCGCCGACAAGGGCTACGACGCCGACGCAATCTGCAAGAGCCGGCGCCAGGAGGGCAAGGTCCCCGTCATCTCAGGGCGCATAAATCGAAGCGCAAGATCGGCTACGACAAGGCCAGATACCGCGACCGCCACCGCATCGCCTTCTGGTTATGAATGAGTCTGGACCCTAATGGTCGTGATCTGAGTGCTCATGCCCATCATCTGAGTCGGGATGATCTCCGGAATCAGCAGGGGACGCGGTCTCCGGTAGCGCACTGTTCGACCAGTGAACGTGCTCGATGGTCCAGCGCCCGTCCTCGCGGCGCATCACCAGGCTCTCCTGGCTTTTCACGGCGATTTCGCGGTCGTTGAAACGGCCGCGAAGGGCGGTCTCCGTCGCCACCCAGGCGGTATCGCCGAAGATCTCGGCGGTTTGCGACAGAGTCTCGCTCGACACGCTCGAGAGGAAAGCCATGTCCGACATCATGTGGTGGGAGGCGTATTGCGCGAGAGAACGCTCCGCACCTCCCGATTCCAGGATCAAGACGTCGTCCGCGAGAAGGCGGCGCACCTGGGCTTCGTCCTGCCGGGCAAGCGCGGCGTGAAAGGCGAGCGCCGTCGCTTCAGGCGTACCAGGCATCGGCTCCGCCGGCGCTCCGCTTTGCGCACGGCCGTTGCCAGAGGCGTGAGCGTGATCGCTGGAGCTTTCCCCATCGGGGGCGTGGCCATCCTCTCCATGAGCGTCTTCACGCGCTTGATCGCTGCCGTCCTCACCGGTCGCGTGAGCGTGCCCACCATCGCCGTGATCGTGGTCATGGCCCTCTCCTGTCACGGCGGGCAGGCTTTCCACGCCCAGCCCGTGCTTGAAGACGAGATTCCCGCCCCACCAAGCCGTCACGGTCAGAAGCGCCGCGCCGACAAGCCCGGCGAGGGCGAAGAGTGGGCCGGGCTGCTCCGAGCGCTTCAGCCAGCGCCAGACGCCGAGGCCGGCAAATACTGCTACGGTGGGCAGCGCCCAGTTACGGTGCGTGGTCATGGCCGCGTGGGAGGGGCCGTCGTGGGCGACCGAATAATAGGCGTCGAAACCGGCGATCACGGCTCCGAGCGCGGCCAGAATACCCAGCCCCAGCGTCCAGTCGCCAGCCGCCTGAAGCGTCGAGCGCCAGCGCGCATCGGTCGGAAGGAGGCTGCTCGCGGCCAGGCCAAGCGCGCTCGTGAACAACAATCCGACGACGAAATGAACGAAGATCGGATGCAGGTTCGGTTCGATCAGCGCGTCCATTAATTTCCCCTCAATACCAGAGCCGCAGACCGAGCACGAAGGAGACGCTGTGCGTATCCTCGCCTTCGAGCCGGGCAAAATCGGCCGTCTCGCCGAATTTTTCATGCCAGCTCAGGCCCAGATAGGGGGCGAACTGGCGATCGATCTCATAGCGCAGCCGCGCCCCGGCTTCTGCCGAGGTGAGCCCTGAGCCGAGGCCGAGTTCCGGGACGTCCTGGGCCGCAAAGGCCAGCTCGGCACGAGGCTGAAGGATCAGACGCTGGGTGAGCAGCAGCTCGTACTCGGCCTCGAACCCGGCCGTCAGGTCACCGTCCTCACTCAGATAGGCCGCGCCATCGACCTCGAACCAGTACGGGGCGAGCCCCTGCAGCCCGACAACGGCGTAGGTCGTCGCGAAGTCTGGATCGAAATCCTGGCGCACCCCGGCCTGCAGGTCGAAATACGGTGTGATGGCTCGGCTGTAGAGCGCTTCGACCTCGAAGCCCTCGATGGAGTCCGCCTCCAGGCTGTGTTCACCCTCGGTCTTGACCCAGATCCGGTTCAGATCGCCGCCATACCAGCCCTGCGCGTCCCACACGAGCAGAGGCGCGCCGTCATTGGACTGGTATTCGAGCCGGTCGGCCTGGAGGAAGAGGTGGCGCGTGCCGCCGCTCTCGTGCTGAAGCTGGCGGCGGGCCTCGTCCATTTCGGCCGGGTCGTAATATTCATCGGCGGCCGACCATTGACCTTCCTGCGCGAGCGCGGGCGCTCCAACGGCGGCGCAGAGGACACTGGTGGTCAGAAGAGCGCGCATCAGTCCCTCCCCGTAATATGAGCGTGATGGCCGGCATGGGCGTCAGCATCCGGAAGGCTTTCCGCGCCTGGGCGCACGGAGACGACCTGCATCATGCCGGCGTGCATGTGATAGAGCAGGTGGCAATGGAAGGCCCAGTCGCCGACCTCGTTCGCGGTGATGTCCACCGAGAGCCTTTCCCCCGGCTTCACGACGATGGTGTGCTTGCGCGGCAGGTGATCGCCCTCTTGGTTGACCACATCGAAGAACATGCCGTGCAGGTGGATCGGATGGGGCATCATGGTGTCGTTCACCATCGTCAGGCGCAGCCGCTCGTCTTCGTGGAAAACGATCGGCTCGACGACCTCGGAGAAGCGCACGCCGTCGAATGACCACATATAGCGTTCCATGTTGCTGGTCAGGTGCAGCTCGATCTCCCGGCCGGGCGCACGCGTATCGGGGTTGGGATCAAGGCTGCGAAGCTGGGCGTAGGTGAGCGTGCGGTGAGGCACATCCTCGAGCCCGATGCCCGGCTCGTCGAGGCGGCTGATCGGGGCCATCGCAACATTGGCGACGCCCGGTCCCTGCGGATGGTTGTGCTCGACCATGCCGCCGCCAGCGGCCATCGCGCGGTGATCCGTTGAGCCCTGATCCATCGAGCCGTGGCGCATCGCCTGCTGGCCCTGGCCATCGTTGCCCATGACCGCGTGCTCGCCGCCCGAGTGCTGATCCATCCCCATAGCCGCGCCAGCCCCCATCGCGCCGCCATGGCCGGCATGACCGCCCATGCCCATATCGGTCATGGTCAGCAGCGGGCGTTCTCTAAGCGGCGGGGCTTCGGCGCGCATTCCGGGCCGCGGGGCCAGCGTGGCGACGCCCATCCCGGACCGGTCGATCGCCTCGGCGACAATGGCATAGGCCCGGTCCTCGCGCGGCTGGACGATCACGTCATAGGTTTCAGCGACCCCGATCTGGAACTCGTCGGTCTCGATCGGCTGAACGTTCAGCCCGTCGGCCTGGACCACCGTCATGGGAAGGCCAGGGATGCGGAAATTGAGCAGGCTCATCGCCGAGGCGTTGATGATCCGCAGGCGGACCCGCTCGCCGCGATTGAACAAGGCGGTCCAGTTGTCTTCCGGGCCGTGCCCGTTGATCAGATAGGTGTAGGTCGCGCCGGTCACGTCGGAGATGTCGGTGCGCATCATGCGCATGCGCGCCCACATATCGCGCTGCACGAGCGCGTCGCCGAGCCCGTCCTCATGCACATCAGCGAGGAAATCGGCGAAGGTACGCTTCTGGTAGTTCAGGCTGTCCGCGCTCTTCTTCAGCTCGTCGAAAAGCCGGTGCGGATCCATGAAGGTCCAGTCGGACAGGACAATGACGTATTCACGGTCGTATCTCACCGGGTCGGGGCCGGCCGGATCGATGACAATCGGACCGTAATGGCCGAGTTGCTCCTGAAGTCCGGAATGGCTGTGATACCAGTAGGTCCCGGCCTGGCGCAGCGGGAAGCGGTAGGTGAAGGTCTCTCCCGGCCGGATCCCGGGGAAGCTGACCCCGGGTACGCCATCCATCTGGAAGGGAATAAGGATGCCGTGCCAGTGGATGGAGGTATCGGCATCCAGCGTGTTCGTGACGCGTAGCGTGACCTCGTCGCCCTCGCGCCAGCGCAGCAGCGGCGCGGGAATAGTGCCATTGATCGTGATGCCACGCCCCGGCCGACCATCGATCCGCACCGGAGAGCGGCCAATGGTGAGGTCGAACTCAGTTCCGTTCAGAGTCGTGTGGGGCGCCAACCCGCTCTGACTGCGCGCCCAGGCAGGCAGCAAGCCGGCTGCGGCCAGCCCGCTGGCAGCGCCGGTGGCGAGAAAACTGCGTCTGTTGATAATCGACATGGAGCTCAGACCCTCAAATCTTGCTTGAATTGCGCGCGGAGGGCGCTTGCGATTTATGACCTTAAACTAATTACGGCCCGCAAGGCGGCATCCCTCAGATCGGTTGCATCAGCCTGATCAAGGCTATCGCCTCTGAGGGACGGACGGATGCGCCGCGTAAAGGCATTGAGAGCTCCGCGCGGATGGTGACCCGTTCGACCAACGTAACCATGAGCGCAAGGATCGCAGCGGCGGCGATGCCCCTGTCATCGGTCTCCGCGTTCGGCTCTAGGCAGAAGCTGGAGGTCTTCCTTTGCAGAACGACGACCGCTCGGCGAAGTACGAGCAAAACAGTCTGACCCTCGCCGGCGCGGTGGCGATGGGGACCGGGGTCATGATCGGTGCGGGGATATTCGCGCTGACCGGGCAGATCGCCGAATTCGCCGGTCCCTGGTTCCCGCTCGCCTTCCTGGTGGCCGCCATCATCAGCGGCTTCAGCGCCTACACCTATATCAAGGTGTCCAACCGCTATCCGTCTGCGGGCGGCATCGCGATGATCCTCAACAAGGCCTACGGTCCTGTCGCCGTGACCGGCGGATCAGCTCTGCTCATGGCCTTCTCCATGATCATCAACGAGAGCCTCGTGGCGCGCACGTTCGCCACCTACACGCTGCAGCTCTTTCCAGGTGACACGCCGTCCGTGCTTATCCCGCTTCTGGCGGTCGGCCTCATCGTGTTCGCCTTCATCGTGAACGTCGCCGGCAACCGGTTCGTGGGAGGCCTTTCCAAGGTCGCAGCGGTGGTGAAGATCGGCGGCATTCTGGTCTTCGCAATCGTCGCGCTGGCCGCGGCCGGATTCAGCTTCGAGCCGGCGACGGGCGATGAACCGGCGCAAGCGGGTTCGATCGGGGGCTTTCTCGCCGGCGTCGCTCTCGCCATTCTCGCCTACAAGGGCTTTACGACCATCACGAACAGCGGGTCGGAGCTGAAAAATCCGCACCGCAATGTGGGCCGCGCGATCATCATCGCGCTCGCAATATGCCTCGTGGTCTACATGCTGGTCGCCTGGGCGGTCGGCTCGACGCTTTCCATTGAGGAAATCATCGCCGCGCGGGACTATTCGCTGGCTGAAGCTGCTCGGCCGGCGGTGGGAGATCTCGGGGTCCAGTTCACCGTGACGCTCGCCATCATTGCGACCGCATCGGGCGTCATCGCAAGCATCTTCGCCGTCTCGCGCATGATCGCCATGCTGACCGACATGAAGCTGGTCCCGCACAAGCATTTCGGGATGCCCGGCGACATCCAGAAGCATACCCTGGTCTATACGGTGGTCGCGGCGGGCGTCCTGGCCGCCTTCTTCGACCTGGGCCGCATCGCATCGATGGGGGCGATCTTCTATCTGGTGATGGACATCATCATCCATTGGGGCGTGCTCCGGCGCATGCGCGAGGAAGTCGACGCGAAGCCGGTCATCCTGGTCAGCGCGATCATTCTCGACGCCGTCGCTCTAATCGCTTTCATCGTGATGAAGGCGCTGAACGACCCGCTGATCATCGTGATTTCGCTCGGAGGCATCGTCGCGATCTTCGCATTTGAAAGCTGGTTCTTGCGCCGCGCAGGGGGGAGCGAGGCGGACGACGGCGAGACGGAGGCCGACGCGCAATGACAGCCATAACGGTCTCGCTGGTGGTGATGATCGGCCTCGCCGCGTTTCACCACCTCTCGCTGACAAGCCTCGTTCGGACCCGGCCTGACTGGGCCAAGCGCAGCACCATCGCGCCGATCTATGTCTTTACCGGGCTCGTCTTCGTACATCTGGCCGAGATCGGAGTGCTCGCCTGCGCCTCCGCCGCCGTCGACCGGTGGCTCTGGAAAGACAGCTTCGACCCGGCCTTCGGGCAGAGCTGGGTGGACTGGTTCTATCTCTCCGGAACGCTTTACACGACGCTGGGCTACGCCCCGTTCGACGTCGTGGGCGATATGCGGGTCCTGGCGGTCGCCATCGGGTTGGTCGGCTTCATGCTGCTGACCTGGTCAGCGACCTTCCTCTACGCCGTTTGCTCGCAGACGTGGAAGTCCGAGGCGGAAGACTGAGGGCGTCAAGATCGGAACCAAACTGCGTCTCGACCCGCTTTCGTAGCAAACCCAGCCAAGGGGAAGACCGGCGAATTCATGATCCTTGTCATCGGCACTCTAACCGCCGTCGCGACCGCGACGGTTCTGGCACTGTGGGCCCTTTCGGGGCCGACCTCCTCGGCGCCTGAGGCGCGGCCTTATCTCGGCGGGGGCGAGGCGAAAACGCACGCCTGGAACAGATTTCATTTCCGCGCCTACACGATGACGCTCGTCTTCATCGCCTTCGAGATGGAAATGATGTTCATGTACCCTTGGGCGGTGGTCTTTGTCGAAGAAGGTTCCAAGGCGATGGCGGAGATGGGCATGTTCCTGGCCATCCTCGCCGTCGGCTTGACTTATGGCTGGCGCGAGGGGGCGTTTCGATGGGCTTAGGCCTTACGACCGCTTTCGCCCGCCGCGCCCCGGTCACAGCATACGCCTGCATCGGGCCCGGCGCTCTGTCCGCCGTCGAAGCCGCGTTCCGCTCGCCGGCCCTGAGGCGCGCAGCGTCTCCCCGCGAGGCGTCCGTGCTGCTGGTCGCAGGCGAGCCGCCCAATGAGGATGCTGAAGGGTTCGACCGCGTCCACGACCAGATCCCGAAACCCCGCGCCGTTTACAGATGGGATTGCACTCAGGACCCCGCCGACGCTCTTGTGGACCTGCGGGATCGCCTTCTCGATGGCGCCAGGGGCGATCCCGACCGGCTGCCCGACACGCCGCCCAATCCGTGGCGCGGGCGCGGCGTTCATGGACAGGGCGGCGAAGGCATGATGGGCGGCACGCCCTACGGTCGCCCCATGGCGATGACCGACGCCGACATCCGTGACGGGCTGAACCTCGACGCCTACGCCTGCCGCGTGGGGCCTTTCGCCTCGATGCTACCGCCCGGCCTGACGCTGGACCTTGTGCTGCAGGGCGATGTGATCGTCTCCGCCAAAATCGCATCGGCCCCCTACGAACAACCGTCCGAGGCCGACGCGCCCGGCGCCTGCGCGGCGAGACTGCTTCGGCTGATGGGCCTCGACCATGCGGCCGACCGGGTCGCCTCGGGCGAAAGCGCGTTGGCTCCGTTCGCCACGCGTGCGCTTCCACCCGGTCTCGCCCAAAGCCCCGACGGCGACGACGCTCGCCGCCGCCTGGCGCGCTGGCTCCGCGGTTCGCCGGCGGGTGCCGTCGCGCCCGATCCGGCCGCCATGCTCCTTGGCCTTGAATGGTGCGAGGCTGTGCTGGCGCTCAACAGCTTCGCCCCGTCCCGCCTTCGCGCCGGCACGCTGGAGGAGGCGTCATGATCGAAGCGCTCCTCGTTCTCTTCCTCCTCGCCACCCTCGCCGCCGGCGCAGCGCTCGCCGCCGGCTTCGACCGCGCCGTCCCGATCCTGTGGGGTGCGCGCCCGGCGGGTGTGATTACGGCCTTGAACGAGGGCGCCGCGTTGATCCTGCGGCCCGTCGTGCGCACCGAAGCCCCGGACCGGCTCACCGGCGTCCTGGCGCCCGCGAGCTATCTCGCCCTCTCCTTCATCGGCCTGTCAGTGGTTCCGGTCGCATCGGGTTACGCGCTGGTCGACAGCCCCGTCGGCGTCGTGGTCTGGGGCGCGTGCGAGGCGCTCGTCGTGGTCGCGGTTTTCCTGCACGGATGGTCGCCGAACAGTCCGTTCCCGCTCATCGGGGCTTACCGATACGCGGCGATCGCCTTGCCCATGATGCTGCCCTCGATGTTCGTCCTGATTGCGGCCGCGCTCCCCGCGGAATCGCTTTCACTCACCGCAATCGTCCGTTCGCAAGAAACACTGTGGAATGTCCTGCGCCAGCCGCTCGGCCTTCCCCTGTTCTTGCTGACCGGACTAGCCCTGACATTGCGCGGGCCGTTCGACTTTGCCGACGGCGCCGACCTGGCGGGGGGTACGTCGGCGGAGGATAGCGGCCCGGCGCGCGCGCTCTGGCAGGGTGCGCGCCTCGCCATGCTCACCGCATTTTCTGCACTGGCCGCCACGGTGTTCCTGGGCGGACCGATCGGACCGTGGCTGCCCGGCCCGATCTGGCTGTGGCTGAAGAGCGCGCTCGTCATGGCGATCACCGTGGCTGCAGGGGCGGTCCTTCCGCGCCCTCCGCCATCGCGCATGCTCGGGCTTATCTGGACCGTGTTGCTTCCTCTCTCCTTTCTCCACCTGGTCTGGACCGGAGGGCTGGCGCTATGGTGACGCTCGGCGCGGTCGCGGCCCTTATCCTCTTCGCGGTTTGGACCGGATGGCGAGTTTTCCGCACCGACTCCATGGTGCGCGCGTCATTTTCCCTGATGCTGTCCTTCATCGCGGTCGGGGGCGTGGCGGTCATTCTGGCCACGCCCTACATCGGCGTGGCCACCGTCTTCATGATGGCGGTGGAGATGATGGTGATGGCGATCTTCATGGTCGCCTTCATGATGAACCCGGCCGGTCTGAACCCCATGCAGATGGTTCACAAGCACCGCGTGTCGATCGCGGCGGGCCTTCTTGCATGGCTGGGACTTTCGGCAGCAGTCATCGTCTCGGAGACGCCTTCGGTCCCCGCGCCGCAGAACGATCGCGATGTGTTCGAGCTCGGTCTCGAGCTGCTCGGTCCGTCCATGCTGATCTTCGAAACCGCCGGCGTGACCTTGCTGGCCGCCATGCTGGGCGCGGTGATCCTGTCGGCGCGAGGCGGGCGCTACGGCGACGCTGACGACGGGTCGCGGCCGCCAGGCCTGGCGCCCGGCGGCGACCCGGCCGGCCGCACGCCCGGCGAGGATGGTGACGAAGGCGGTCACCGCCATCACCATGGAGGCCACGGATGATCCTGGTCCTCGTCCTTCTCGGCGCCGCCGCCCTGTTCGGGATCGGTCTCTACGGCGCGCTCTCGCAGCAAAGTTTCGTCATGGTGATGATGGGCTTCGAGCTGATGCTGAACGGCGCCCTGCTGGCCGTGATCGGCTTCTGGAGCCAGGCGCTGGGCGGCATGCCCGAAGGGCAATTGCTAGCCATTCTGATCATGGCGGTGATGGCCGTGGAGATGGCGATCGGTTTCGCGTTGGTCGTTGCGGTTTATCGCCGGCGCCAGGCGGACGTCACTGAAAGCCTGGACACGTTGCGCGGATGATCTGGACGCTCGCCCTTTTGCCGGCCGCGACCGGTCTGATGATCTGGACGCTCGGCTCGGCGAGCCGCGTCGCTCTGGCTGTGCTCGGCGGCGCGGTCATGGTGGGGATCGCCGTTCTGAGCGCGCTTGAGCCGGCGCCGGCGAGCTTCGTCTGGGCGCCCGACTTTCCCTTGTTGCTGGATCTGACCGACACGGCGCGGGCGGTGGCGCTTACCGTGTCTGTGATTGGTCTGGCGGTGCTGATCTTCGCCGCGTTTCACGAGGCGCAGACCGGACTGGCCCGGCTCATGGGATTGCTGCTGATCTTCATCGGGGCGATGCAGCTCGTGGTGAGCGCGGCGGACTTCGTCTCGCTGCTGATCGGCTGGGAGGTCATGGGCGCGTGCTCGTGGGCGCTCATCGGCCACCGCTGGCGGGAGGCGCAGGCCGCACGGTCGGCCGGATTCGCGTTCGTGACGACGCGGCTGGGCGATCTCGGACTGTTTCTCGCCGCGTTCGCCTGCTACGCGGGAACCGGAGGCCTGGCCTTCGCGGACCTCGCAGACCTGGACGGCGGTCTTCTCGCCGTCGCTGCGTTCGGCGTCCTCATCGCGGCCGCCGCGAAGGCCGGCCAGGTGCCGTTCACGGCCTGGCTGTTTCGCGCCATGGACGGCCCCACCTCGGTGTCCGCGCTGCTGCACAGCTCGACCATGGTCGCCGCCGGGGCCTATCTGCTGATCCGGCTCCAGCCCGCCCTCGTCGAGGCCCCGGGCTTTTCGACCGGCGCGGTGATGATCGGGCTCTTTTCGGCGCTCGCCGCAGGCGCGGCCGCCCTAGTCCAGACCCACGCCAAGAAATTGCTCGCCGGGTCCAGCTCGGCGCAACTGGGCCTGATGATCGCCGCAGTGGGCGCAGGCTATCCCGGCGTCGCGGCGGTCCACCTGATCGTGCACGGCGCTTTCAAGGCGCCGCTGTTCTTCGCAGCCGGTCTGGCGAAGGAGGTTCGCGGCGGGTTCGACCTTGAAAGCCTGCGCCTCGGGCGCGTGCTTCCGCTTGTGGCGGTACTGGCCGGCGTCGCGGCGCTCGGCCTCGCCGGGCTGCCGCCGGCAGGCGGCGCCTGGAGCAAGGAGAAGATCGTCGCCGCCCTCGGCCACGCCTCAACGGGCTACGCGCTCGCCGCGATGCTGGCCGGCGCCCTGTCAGCGGCTTACGCCGCGCGCTGGTGGATGCTCGCCTTCGCTCCGGGCGAGGCGACACGCGACCGGGTGTCGCGCGCTGCTGTGGCCGCGCTCGGCCTCCTCGCCTCACTCTCGCTGGCCGCCACCGCCCTGTGGATCGGGCCGCTGCGCAGCCCGGTCCTACGCTGGGCCGGAGTCGACCCGGTATCGGGCCCTCTATGGGAGCTTGCGCTTTCGGTGACCCTCGTCATAGCCGGGCTCGCCGTTGGCGTAGCGCTCGCGCGCCGGCCGGTCGCCGCCCTCCAGCACGATGGTCTGGGGGCCGCCAGCTTTGCTTTCGCCGGCGATGCGGCGGACCGAACCGCGCGCGTAGCAGCCTGGATCGACGATCGCATTCTCGACGCGCCGCGCCGCGCCGTCGTCGCCGCCGCAGATCGGCTTCCAAGGTTGATCGAAACCGTCGAGGCGGTGCTGGTCGACGGCTCCGGTGAGCGGTCAAGGACCGGCGCGGTGGGCTGGAGCACGACCGCGGTGCGCGGCCTTTCCAGCTTCGGGGCGCGCGCGGGCGAAGCCGCCGCCAATCTGGCCGCGGCCGCGTCAGCGCGCCTCAGCGGCCGCGGCGCACAAGGCGCAAGCCGGCTGCAAACCGGCATGACCCACGATTACTTCATCTTGCTGGCCGCCGTGGCGTTCCTCGGCGCGGCGCTCTTGATTTTCGGAGGCTGACACATGCTCACCCTCGCCGTCCTCACGCCGATCCTGGCGTCCGTGCTGTTGTTCATGACGCCTTCGTCAAGGCCGGGCCTCGCGCGCGGCCTGGCGATCGCCGCCGCCGCCGTTCCGCTCGCCGCGCTAGTGATCGTGTGGACCCGGTACACGCCCGGCGCCGGATTTCAGCTCGTGGAGGAAGCCGTATGGGCGCCCGGGCTGGGCGTCGCCTGGCGAATGGGCGTGGACGGCGTCTCGCTGAGCCTGTCCTTGATGAGCGCGCTCGTCTTCCTCGCCGCCACGGCCTGGCCCATGCCCGGCCTCGCGCGGCCCGGCGCGTATTACGCCTGGATCCTGTTTCTCACCGGCGTTTCGCTCGGCCTGTTCCTGACGCTGGACCTGATCTGGTTCTATATCTTCTTCGATCTTTCGCTCGTCGGGATGTACTTTCTCATCGGGCGTTGGGGCCATGGCGACGCGCAGGGCGCCGCCTTGAAATTCTTTCTCTACACCTTTGTGGGGTCGCTTCTGATCCTGATCGGCATCATCGTGCTGGCCCTGTCCATGCCGACGCTGACCTTCGACATGCGCGCGATCATCGCGCAGACGCCCCTCGCCGGCGGCGGTCTCGGCGCAACTTTGGTGCTCTTCGCTTTCCTTGCCGGGTTCGCGATCAAGACGCCGCTCGTTCCGGTCCACACATGGCTTCCGCCCGCCCATGTCGACGCCCCCGGGCCGGCCTCGGCGATCCTTGCAGGCGTGCTTCTGAAAATGGGCGGCTACGGCCTGATCCGCATCGCCATGCAGATGACGCCCGAAGCCTTTGCGAAATGGTCGCTGCTGCTCGCGTCGCTCGCTGTCGTGTCTATCCTCTGGGGGGCGCTCGTGGCGCTGGGTCAGAGCGATCTGAAGCGCCGGATCGCCTACACCTCGGTCAATCACATGGGCTACACGGTGCTCGGCATCGCGGTGGCGGGGTCGGCCATAGGCTCGGAGGCCGCACGCGGCCTCGCTTTGACCGGCGCCGTCGTAGAAATGATCGCACATGGCCTTATCACCGGATCGCTTTTCCTAATCGCCGGCGCCTTCTGGCAACGCCGGCAGGACTACGAGATGGACCACTACGGCGGGCTGGCCGGGCAGGCGCCCCGTTTGACCGGCTTTACGATCCTTGCAAGCTTCGCCTCGCTCGGCCTTCCCGGTCTCGCCGGCTTCGTAGCTGAGCTTCATGTCTTCCTGGGCGCCTTCGCCGTCTACCCCGTGCTCGCAGCGGTCGGTCTGTTCGGCATCCTGATCACCGCCGCTCTTTTCCTCCAACTGCTGCGACGGGTCTTCTTCGCAGAACCGGCGAGCGCGCCCAGCGGGGACTTCCCCGACCTCAAGCCGGGGGAGATCGCAGTGTTGGCCTTGCTTCTTGCGCTCGTCGTCCTGATCGGCGTCTGGCCCGCCTGGCTTCTGGAAATGGTCGACGCCGCCTCGCTGCTCCCGGCCGGAGGCTGAGATGCCAATCGCGGATCTCGCGCCTGAAATCGCGGTTCTCCTGTGCGCCGTCGCGATCGTTCTGGGCGCGCTCATTCTACCGCAGAAACGGCTCAGGCTCGGCGCGGCCGTCGCGATCGCCGGCTTCGCCCTCGCGATCGGGCTCGCATTCGCAGAGCGCGACGCCGACCGGCTGACCTTCTCCGGCGTGTTCGCGCTCGATACGCTGAGCTTCCACGCGCGCGTTCTGATCTACACAACGGCGGCGCTGTCCGCCGCCCTGTCCGCGAAATGGTTCAAGACCGACCACCGTCACGGCGAATACTACGCGATCCTCGCCTTATCGGCGCTGGGCGCCATGGCCATGGCGGGCGCGGCCGATCTGCTGCAACTGCTTATCGCCGTGCTCCTGTCCTCGATCACGGGCTACGTGCTTGCGGCGTTTCATCGTGGGTGGGCGCCGTCGCTTGAAGCCGGGATGAAGTATTTTCTCGTCGGCGGACTTGCGAACGCTCTGCTGACGTTCGGCGTCGTCCTGACCGTCGGCGTCGGCGGCGCCACGTCCTACGACACGATCGACGCCGCTCTTGTTGAAGCTCCGCTCGGCGCCGCCGGCCTCGTCCTGATCATGATCGGACTGTTCTACAAACTCGGCGCCGTGCCGGCGCACGCCTGGGTGCCGGACGTCGCCGAGGGCGCCCCCGCCCCCTCGGCCGCCTTCCTGACCGTCGCCCCCAAGATCGGCGCGGCGATCGCCTTGATGCGCCTCGTCTCCGAAGCGGCGGACACGCCGGTCGTCCCGCTGTTCGCGGCGCTGATTTCCCTGGCCACCATGACGCTCGGCAATCTCGCCGCGCTCGCTCAGAATGATATGCGGCGGATGCTCGGCTGGTCCTCCGTCAGTCAGTCGGGATACGCGCTGATGGCTGTGGCCGCAGGCGGCGCGAGCGTGCTCGCCGAGCCTGCGCTGACAGCCTTCATGGCGGCCTACGCCCTCGCCAACCTCGCCGCCTTCGCCGTGATCGTTTCGCTGAGAGGCCGCACGGCGAGAAAGGGTTTCGCGGGGCTCTTTCGAACCCGGCCCCTGGAAGCGATCGTGCTGACGGGCGCGCTTCTGTCTCTGGTGGGGATACCCCCGCTCGCCGGCTTCGCCGGCAAAGCCGCGCTTTTCGCGGCCGCGCTGGAAGCGGATTTGGGATGGCTGGTGATCGCGGCCGCCGCCAACACGGTTTTGTCGCTGGCCTATTATCTGCGCTTCATAGCGCCCATGGTGTTTCAGGACCCGGGAGAAACGCCGCACACGCTCGGCGGCGGAGCGCGCTTGGTGCAGATCCTGACCACCGCCGCCGTTGTCGCGGCGCCGCTCGCATACATGGCCTGGAGCTGAAGCGCGCCCCCTGTCGCGCGCTCACCTAGGACGGGCCGCTCACCGTGGTCGCCCAGCTCACCAGAGCCAGCGCCGTGAGGAAGACCGCCGCATCAGCTCCAAGCGTGAGTCGCAGAAGACGTCGCCCCTGAGGCGGATCCGTGGCGAGCCACCGGCTCACGATCTGCTTGTTGACGGCGCCGAGTGCGAGCACAACCAGGGCGACGGCGAGTTTGGCGCTCAGGAGCTGTCCGTAGGCGGTGGTGAAGAGTTCGGTCAGCCCGCCGGCGAGGCGCCAGGCGAGATATCCGCCTGCAGCGAAGACCATCGGGACGATCCAGATCGCCGCTTCGCTGAACCGCCTGACGACGCTCGCGTCGTAGCCATCGCCCCGAGGCCAAAGGAGCAGCGGTGCGATGAACCAGAACGACGCGGCGAACCCGTGAATCGCTACGCCGATCTGGGCGAGGAGCCCGTCTTCCAGAGCCGCGGCGTGGCCGCTCAGGGCGAACGACACGCCGATCAGCAGCACGGCGGCGAGACCGAGCAGACGGAGCTTGGCGACTGACGCCGCGACTACGGAAGCAAGTCCAAGGCTGAGCACCAGCACTTGAGCCTGGCGGCCGGGCCATATCCAGCCGAGTGTGGAAGGATCGAGCGCGGACGCCCAGGCGCCGCCCAGCTGGGCGTTGGCGGTGAGCAGAAGTAGCGCATAGGCGAGAACCGCGGCCAGCGCAGCCGCGAAGACCAAAGCCCGCCTCACCCGGCGCGCAAGATCGCCGCCGAGCGCGATCGCCCAGCCCAGCCCCGCGGACGTCAGCGCAGCGGCGAGGACGCAGAGCTTCGCCGCGAACACAGCCAGCGTAAACGCGTCAGGCATCGCCGCCGGTCACGGAGAAGCTGATCTCTCCTGTCATGACGTGGCCGTCCCGTGCAAGCGCGCGCCATTCAAGGACGTATGCGCCTTCGGACAGTTCAGGAAGCGGCGCGGCGTGCTCCACCGCAAAGCTTCGGTCTGGTGAAAACCCGGTTTCGAGCGAACTGCCGTCGGCGGTCTCCAACTGCACCGACGCCAATCCGACCTCAGCAGTGAATTCGAGCGTGATTTCGGGCGGCGCCGTTTCCAGCGTCGCGCCATCCTCGATCGAGGATGACTTGAGGCCGGCATGGGCGTAGGCGGCCGCGGTGAAACTCACCAGGGCGACCGCAGCGGTGAGAGCGCGCACCATCATTCGTCCGCCTCAGCCGGCGTCATCTCCACGATGCGGAAGACGTCGTCGCGTCCGCGCCGAACAGTGAAACGCACCGTATCGCCCTCGCTGAACCCGGAAAGGTCGACGGTTCCGGTGACGGGAATGTCCATGGTCATTTCCGGCCAGTTGATCTCGGGCATAGGCGGATGGGTGATGTTTACCGAGCCGGCGTCCGGGTCGATGGTGTTGACCACGCCCTCGGCTGTGGCTTCAGCCGCCGTCATGCCGCCGTGATCCATACCGCCATGGTCCATTCCCGCGTGCATGTCGCCGTCGGCCATTTCGCCATGGTTCATATCGCCATGGTCCGTCTCCGCGTGCATGTCATCGCCGTCCATCTCGCCGTGGTCCATACCGCCGTGATCCGTACCGGAGGAAGCGGTCTGCTCGCCCGCGGAGAACGCTTCGGCGGCGTCCTCGCGCGCCTCGGGCTCAGAGCAGGCCGCGATCAGGGCTGCGGTGGATGCAGCAATCAGAAACAGGGGTGGACGGGTCATGGTCAGGCCTCCGTTCGGGTTGAGAGAGAGTTTGAGACTTCGGACGCATCCCGGTCCAGCCTGAGCCGGAACGCCTCCCACAGGAAATAGATCGCTGGAACCACCAACAGGGTCAGCACCAGGGTCGAGACCATGCCGCCAACCATGGGCAGCGCGATCCGGCGCATCACGTCTGCGCCGAGCCCGTCGGTGATGAAGACCGGCGCCAGGCCGGCGAAAATGGTCAGCACCGTCATCAGTTTCGGACGAAGTCGCATGGCCGCGCCGGCCATCACCGCTTCGAACAGCTCGTCCTGAGTTCGGGGCGGATGCTCGCGGACCTGCTGGTCGAGATAGAGCACCATCACCACTGCGGTCTCCACCGCGATGCCGCCAAGCGCGATGAACCCGACAGCGGTCGCGACGGACATGTCGTAGCCGGCGAGCCAGAGCGACCACAGGCCGCCGATCAGGGCGAAGGGCAGCGAGGCCATGATCATGAGCGTCCGGTCCACACGCCCGAAATGCAGCATCAGCAATACGAACACGATCAGAATGGCGGCGGGGATCGCGAGCGAAAGGCGTTCGCGCGCCTCGATCATCTGTTCGAATTGGCCCGACCATTCCACCGCATAACCGGACGGCAGCGCGACCTCTTCAGCCACCACGCGCTGCGCATCGTTGACGAACGAAGCGATGTCGCGGCCTGCGACGTCCACGAACACCCAGCCGGTCAGACGGGCGTTCTCCGAGCGGATCATGGGCGGCCCGTCGACGAAAGCGATGTCGGCGAGTTCCGACAAGGGGATCTGAGCGCCGTCCCGGCTTGTCACCAGGAGGTCGCCGACTGCGGACGGCTGGTTTCGGAACGGCCGGTCGTAGCGTACTGCGATGGCGTAGCGCTCGCGTCCCTGAACGCTCTCGCTCACCGGGCGTCCGCCCATCGCGGCGTTGATCACCGCCTGAACGCTGGCGAGATCGACATTCTGCCGCGCCAGCTCGCGGCGGTCCGGCGTGATTTCCAGATAGCGCCCGCCCATGGTGCGGTCCGCGAACGCCGAACGTGCGCCGTCCACGCCTTCCACGACACGGGCCACATCGGCGGCGACGCGTTCGATTTCGGACAAGTCGTCGCCGGTGATCTTCACCCCCACCGGCGTACGCACGCCGGTCGAGATCATGTCCATGCGGATCTTGATCGGGTAGCCCCAGGAATTGACAAGCCCCGGCATCGCGACGCGCTCGTTCAACTCTTCGATCAGGGCCTCCGGCGTCAGGCCCGGTCGCCATTCCTCGCGCGGCTTCAGGCGTATCCAGGTCTCGATCATGGACATGGGCGCGGGATCGGTCGCCGTGTCGGCCCGCCCGGCCTTGCCGAAGGCCTGTTCGACTTCGGGGACCGTCATGATCAGCCGGTTCGTGGTGGAGAGGATGTCGCGCGCCTCGGCCGTCGAGACGCCGGGAAGCGTCGTCGGCATATACAGAAGCTCGCCCTCATAGAGCGGCGGCATGAACTCACCGCCGAGTCGGGCGAGCGGAAGCGCCGAGCTCGCGAGCAGCACCACGGTCAGCCCGAGCGTCACCCAGCGGAACCGCAGCGCCAGGCGCAGGACGGGCCGATACCCGGCGATGAGGACCCGCATGATCGGATTGGCGCTCTCGGGCCGCACGCGGCCGCGCACCAGCAGCATAATCAGGACCGGAACCAGCGTCACCGACAGGGCCGCCGCGAACGCCATGGCGTAGGTCTTGGTGTAGGCGAGTGGGGAGAAGAGCCGGAAGCTTTCACCGGTAAGGGCGAAGACGGGAAGGAAGGAGACCGTAATGATCAGAAGCGAGAAGAAGACGCCTGGCCCGACCTCCTGCACAGCCTTGATCCGCGCGGCGTCCCGATCGGCCTTCGAGGCGTCGGGCGGTAGGTCTGCAAGGCGGCGGTTGGCGTTCTCCACCATGACGATGGAGGCGTCGACCATGGCGCCGATTGCAATGGCGATTCCGCCCAGCGACATGATGTTCGCGGTGACGCCCTGAGCCTGCATGACAATAAAGGCGGCGAGGACGCCGAGCGGAAGGGTGATGACCGACACGAACGCGGAACGCACGTGGAGGAGGAAGATCAGCACCACAAGCGTGACCGCGATCGCCTCCTCGATGAGCTTGTGCTGTAGATACTCGACCGCGCCTTCGATCAACGGCGCGCGATCGTAGACTGAAACGATCTCCACGCCCTCCGGCAGGCCGGCCGACAATTCATCGATGCGTTCGGTCACCCGGTCGATGACTTCAAGCGCGTTCTCGCCATCGCGCATAACGATGATGCCTGAGACCACCTCTCCTTCGCCGTTGAGCTCGGTCACGCCGCGCCGCAGCGCCGGCCCCTCGATGACCCGGCCGAGATCGGCGAGGGTCACCGGAGCGCCGTCCTCGGCGTAGAGCGAGACCTGCTCAAGTTCTTCGGCGGTCGTCACATAGCCTCGTGCGCGCACGAAAAATTCGGTCTCGGCCTGCTCGACGATGCTGCCGCTTGCTTCAAGCGAGGACCGGCGCACCGCTTCGATCACGTCAGGAAGCGCCACACCGAACGCGCGCAGCCTGTCGGGATCAAGGAGCACTTGAAACTCGCGCTGAAAGCCGCCGACCGAGGCGACCTCCGCCACACCGTCCACGGCGGCGAGTTCAAAGCGCAGGAACCAGTCCTGAAGGGCGCGCAAATCGGCGAGGTCGCGCTCGCCGGTGCGGTCCACCAGGGCGTACTGATAGACCCAGCCGACGCCTGTGGCGTCGGGACCGAGCTCCGGAGTCGCGCCGGCGGGCAGTTCGGCCTGCATGCGCGAGAGCGCCTCAAGCACGCGAGAGCGCGCCCAATACTGATCCACCCCGTCCTCGAACACCACGTAGATGAAGGAGGACCCGAACATGGAGACGCCGCGCACGTCCTCCGTCCGCGGCAAGCCCAGCAGCGCGCTCGCCATCGGATAGGTGACGAGGTCTTCGACCAGCTGAGGGCTCTGGCCAGGAAACTCCGTGCGTACGATGACCTGGGTGTCGGTCATGTCCGGCACCGCATCGAGCGGCGTCGACTGGACAGCGCGAAGCCCGCCCACCAGCAACACCACCGCGCCGATCAGGACCAGGAGCTTGTTCTGGATCGACCAGGAAATGAGGCCGGCGACCCAGCCCTTGGACGGGTCGCGAAGCCCGGAGTCAGTGGTTTGCATGACCCCCTCCGGCGCGCATGGGGTCTTCGGTCATGCCTTCGGCTTGTTCATGCTCCGGCGCCGCTTCGGGCCACGTCACCCGTCTCGGGTCTGCATCGCCGTAGGGGTTGAACGGCCGGGCGGTCCCTGCCTCAAGCCAGGCGCGCCCGTCCGCTTCATAAATCGACAGCCCGAGCGCTTCATAGCGCTGCGGCCGGCTCATCAACCATGGGCGGATGGTCTCCACCAGAGCGTCCAGACCGACTTGAAGTTCGGACGCGGTCCGCGCCTCGGTCAGATCCTGCAGAGTCGTGACCGACTCCTCCATGATCGTTCCCAAACGCCCCGGATACCGATCCGCGATCATCTCCGCCGCGTCGATTGCGGGCTGGAAGAAGGAGGGCTGGACGTCATAGCCGTCGCGCAGCGCCTCGTGGACATAGAGCGCCGCGTCAACGACATGATCCACCATCGCGAACTCGGCCTCGGACAATTCAAGCGCGCTCAGAGGCGTGTCTGCGCCCTGCATGCGAGCAAAGCTCTCCCGCAGTCGGCTTTCACTGTCGATGAGGAACTGGCCGGAAGCGACGACGGTCTCGCCCTCCGCGAGGCCGCGTCTCACCTCGGTGAAGCCGTTTTCGCTGAGCCCGGTCTCGATCGCACGCGGTTCGAAACGACCGCCGCCAAGCGCGACGACGACGCGCGCGCCATCCTCGCTGTAGAGCACCGCTTCGCTGGGCACGGCGAGCCGGCGCTCGCTATCACCCGCAAACGTGACGCTGGCGAACGCGCCGGGGCGCAGCGCGCCGGACGGGTTCGGCACGGCCACGCGAACACGTCCTGTCCGTGTGCGCGCATCGAAAGTCGGATAGATGTAATCCACTTCGCCGCTGACCGCCGCGCCGCCGCGAGCCAGCCGCACATCGGCGCTCTGCCCCTCGGCCAGGTGCACCAGATCGCTCTGCGGGGCCTCGGCGATCACCCAGACCGTCGAATAATCCTGCAGCGTCAGGACGTCCGCACCGACCGGCAGATAATCGCCTTCGGCGACGTTCAGCTGGGATACGACACCATCGCGTTCGGCGAAGACCGGGACGATGCGCAGGGGCTCGCCGCGCTCGCGCATGCGGGCGATGGCGATCGGTCCCATGCCGAGCGCCTCCAGGCGGCGAAGCGACGCCTCGGCGCGGCGCGCATTGGAGGCGCGCGCCGAGAAATAATCCATCTGTGCGGCCACCAGCTCGGGACTGTAGAATTCGAACAACAGATCGCCGGTGCCCACCTCGTCGCCGACGGCGCGCACATAGAGCCGTTCGATCCAGCCCGGGGTGCGGGTGGAGACCGCAGACTGGAGACGCTCATTGGCTGCGATCTGGGCGAACGCTTCGATACGCCCCCCGAACTCGGCGCGCTCGACCTCGGCGGTCCGTACGCCCACCGTCTGAAGCATGGCGGGAGAGATGGTCACGGCCGGACGCGCGCCGGCCGAAGCTCCCCCTTGGACGTCCGCGCCGCCCCCCTCCATCGGCACCAGGTCCATCCCGCAGATCGGACAGCTTCCAGGGTCATCCGAGATGTAATGAGGATGCATCGGGCAGGTATAGCGCTGCTCGCCATCCTCAGACGACGCGGCCTCAGGCGATTGCGCATGGGCGGTGGTCGCAGCGATAAGGATCGGCGCCGGCGCGGCGAGCATGGCGATCCCCGCCGACAGCATGAGCAGTGTGCGTTTCATCGGATCAATCCAGCGTAAGGGCGTTAATGCGGGCGGCCGCGCGGTCGGCCTCCAGATCCAGCTGGAGCAAGCGGACCTGAACCTCGAGCGCACTTGCCCGCGCTTCCAGAACCGGGCGCAGATCCCCGTAGCCGGCCTCGTACTCGCGTTGCGCGGCGGCGGCGAGCGCCTGAAGGGCTTCGATGCGCCCTTCCAGCGCGCTGCGCGAGCGGCGGGCCGCAGCGTAGGCCGCCGTCGCCGCCCGGAACTCGTCAAGCGCGCTGCGCCGGGCGTCGGCGGTTCTCAGGGCCGCCGCATCGGCGTCACGCCGCGCCGCCTCCAGCGCAGGCTGCTGGTTCCACCGCGACCAGAGCGGAACCGAAACCCCGACCCGCGCCGACACCCAGTCGTCGCCGTCGAACATCGCCCCGGACTCGCGCTGGAAGTAGCTGACCGACACCTCGTAGCCGAGGTCGAAATCGCGTTCCCGGATCTCCACGCCCGCCTCGGCCGCGCGCGCCTGGGCCTCGGCAAGCGCGACCGCATGGAAGCGGAGGTGCCTGTCGCTCGTCGGCGGCTCGATGGTTTCAAGGTTCGGCGCCGTATCGACAGCGCCCACCAGGCTTTCCAGACGGCTGCGCGCCTGGGCCGCCATGCGGGCGGCGTCGGCGGCGGTCGTGTCGGCGACGGCGCGGTCGGCGTCGATATCGGCCAATGCAACAAACCGGCTTTCGCCGGCCGCCGTAGCGCTTTCCAGCACTTCGGCCAGGTCGTCGTAGACCGCGAGCTGACGGGCGACCAGCTGTTCGATATCGCCAGCCGCGTCGATCTCGCGCAGCGACACACGAAGTGCGGCTTCAAGCTGGTCGCGGCGCATGCGCATCATCGTCATTGCGACGTCTGCGCGGGCCTGGTCGGCGGCGGAGCGGGCCTCGCGCAGTCCCCGGCTGGGCAGGGCCTGGGTCAGCGTGACCGATTTCGAGCTCGGCAGGTATTCGTCGAACTGAAGCGGGTCGTTCACCGGCACGTTGTTGACGCCGAGCGCGACGCTGGGGTTCGGCAGGCCGAGCCGGCTGCGACCGTCAAGGCGGCGCGCCTCGGCCTCGACCGCGAGGGCGGCGAGCGCCGGGTGCTCGTCGAGGCGCGCGCTCAACGCCGCCACGTCAGGAGCGGGCGTTGCGGACAGGGTGGCGGCGAGTGCGGCGAGGATCAGCATGAGACTCTATCCCGTGTGTTTCATTCTCCCCTACGCGCCGGGCGGCGGCGTCCCTCACGCCGCGTGCAGGACTGGGCGGCGGGCTGTATTGAATGTGAGGGACGCCGCGTCAGCGCGCGTATCAGAGGGATGAACACCCACGGGAGCCGCGCGATGCCGGATATCGACCGCGTACTCAAACAGATCGCCGAAGAACCGGCCGAGGCCGACCTCACCACGGTGGAGGCCGAAGTCTGGGCGCGGATCGACAAAGCGCGGTCCTCCGCCGAAACAGGGCTGACGGGGCTCGCAGGACCGGTCCGGATTGTCACCAGCCCTGCAGCGGCGATCCTTTCCGCCCTGCTTATCGGCGCGGCGATCGGAGCCACCAGCCTTCAGGGTGCAGGCCCGGCCGGCCCCATGAGCGCCTTCTCCGCCTCGGCGCCCTATGCGCCGTCCACCCTGCTTGGAGGGGCGCCGCGATGAGCAAGCTCGGCTTCTACCAGGCGCTCTGCGTCCTTCTGGCCCTCGCCGCAGGCGCACTCGGGGCCTGGTGCGTGACGCATTATTTCGCGCCGACCGACACCGGCCCCTCTCTTCACCAGATGGTCCATGACGAGCTTGAGCTTTCGGCTGAACAGGCCGACGCCATCGCCGGGATCGAGGCGCGCTATCAAACACGGCGCCGCGCCCTGGAGGACGAAATGCAGGCGGCCAACGCCCGCCTCGCCGCGGCGATCGACGCGGACAAGGCTTACACCGACGAGGTTCAGGCGGCGATCGAGGACTTTCACGGCGCCATGGGCGCGCTCCAGCGAGAGACCATCGTTTTCGTCCTGGAAATGCGCGAGGTGCTGACCCCCGAGCAGCAGGCGCGCTTCGACGCCACCGTCACCGCGACCCTGACCCACCCCGGGCGGTGATGCAGGACGGGGGCGCATCGGACGGCGACCTGGTGGCCAGGGCGCTCGCCGGCGAGGACCGGGCGTTCACCCTGCTCATGCGCCGGACCAAGGAGCCGCTGTACCGGTTTGCTCGTCGCCATATCGGCGATGAGGACCTCGCCTACGACATGGTCCAGCAGGCGTTCGTTGCGGCCTGGCGGTCGCTGCGCAAATACGATCCCGCCTACCCCTTCGAGGCGTGGATGCGCACCATCGTGCGCAACAAATGCCGCGACGAACAGCGAAAGGCGCGCGTGCGCCGCTGGATCAATTTCAGCCCGGTGACCGGTTCCGGCGCCGAGCGGGACGCACCGCAAGACGCCGCCGACCCGGAACGCGCCACGGCCGATCGAGACCAGCTCGAGCGGGCGAAGACGGCGATCAACGCCCTGCCCGACGGTCTCAAAACCCCGCTCATCCTCACCGCCTTCGAAGGCCTGACGATGGCCGAAGCCGCCCAAGAGCTCGGCCTGACGGAAAAGGCGGTGGAGACCCGGCTGTACCGGGCGAGGAAGAAAATGGCGCAGATGTTGGGAGCGTAGTCTGGCTGGCGGGGCTTCTAATAATGTAAGATTATGCGCGGCAGAATGAACGGCCTCAGCGCAAACCATTGCGCCGCGCCCAAAAAAAAGGTGAAAGCGGCGCAGGCCGCAGGTCACACGGTATTTCATCAGACTGGTGACGTACGCAGCACACGCACAATGCCCGACGGCTCGCACCTCTTGCGTCATCCGCTTGGCGCCGATTTAATTCTCCACACACAAACGTTGTTTTGTTCGGGGCATTTCAGTCGCCCTTGGGGGATTTGCCTAAGCGGCAAATTTTGATGGCCTACGGGGGTCTGGGTGGAGGTTTTCCTAATTCTACTGGCGGTCGCCGCAGTCTTTATCGGATTGGGAATCGCGAATGCGAAAAAAGAACGCAAGGCAGCTGAGACCAAGGCCGCGGCTGACGCCTACAGGGCGCTTACAAGAGATCGGTATACGGAAGCCGGGGCGATACGTGAAACCCGGACATATCGCGGCAGCGCTTCGAGCGAGCTCGATCTCGGCGACGGAGCCAGCAGACTAAGGGCGAGCCAGGCGTGGGTCGCACCAGGACAGTCTCGGACTGTGCAGGATCGGATCTTAAATGGATTAGTTTATGTCGGCACCCCGCCAAGACAGAGGCGCTATGGTTACGACGAGAAATGCCGGGCCTTCATCGACCCATCTCTACCGGTTTCGAAGCTAGGTGACGACCGTACCGGCACCCAATTACCCTATTGGCCCGGTTATTCCGATATCCCGCCTATCTGCCGCGCCACATACCTGGATTGGCTTGCGAATGGGGCATCCGATGCCAGCTACAATGCTGGTTACATGTTCTTGTATTTCTATGGACTGGAACGCAGATTTTTTTTGGATGAACCGGCAGCGGACGAAAAGCGCTCCATCTTGGCCGAGGTTCGTCGACTTGCAGACCTCTACTCTGAGAACCATTCCGCCCGGCGCTACCTAAGTGAGTTCATATCGATCGCCGAGGCTGCCACCACACCATTCGATGAAATAGAGCCGATTTACGAGAATCCAGGCTGGGACCTTCCATTCTCCGTGAAGCTTGCCGTTGGTGCTCGGCTCGAGCGGGGCGAAAGCCTTAGTTCCGAGTGGGTCCTCAGCTGGTTTCTTTGCCACCCAGAGAAGGCTTTACGCACACCGGCGCGGCGCTGCCAAAATGAATTCATAGTGTTGTTCAAGAAGCATTTTGAAACGCGGTTCCCGAACGGACTCAAAGTGAACAGGCCTCGCCGGACGCTCGATACCGCTTACGAGGCTGCATCCCGAGAATTCAGTGCTTCCGTAACCCCGACAGTTGAAGGGAAGCCAGTGCCAGATATCGCCGGCTTGCGTAAGCCCGTTGAGATTGCACAGGAAATTGCCGATGAAGCAATGTCCGACCTTGAAAAATTCAGTAGGTACTTAGGACGTCATCCAGACGGACGCGGCACGGTAGAAGCACATGCCCTTCTGCCGTTCGCACTCCGCGACCAATTTCCGTCAAAGGACTTCGATGCGCTCAAATCTTGGGCCGAGGCGGTCGTCAGCGGCGGAGGCCTCGTCCCGATCGGCGACGTTCTGGAGCGACTGGAGGGAGAGCGCCCATCCAAGATCGGCAAGCGACAGCTGACCGGCGCCGCAGACGCGCTTGCGAGGCTAAGCTTTGGACTAGCTCCGGATCCACGATTTGGCCTTAGGTCACCCCGCGAAAACGAACCAGTCGTCCTCTTTGAATTAGGTGGGCCGGTGGAGCAGCTGGAGGACGTGTCCACTCGATTCCGTGCGAGCCTGATAGAGATTGCACTGGGGTCGTTTGTCGCTCACGCCGACGGGAACTTCCTGGAAGCGGAGCGAAAATCGCTCGGTGCACACATTGAAGCGGTCGATGGTGTTTCCGAGCATGAGCGGCGGCGGCTGCGCGCCAATCTCGCCTGGTTTCTTTCTGTACCGCCCGACATGCCTCTATTGCGCCGGCGCCTCAAGGAGGTTGGAGCAAGCCAGCAGGCCGCTCTTCGAGCAGCGCTTATCTCAGCCTCTCACGCAGATGGCGTCGTGCAGCCGGAGGAAGTGACCGAAATCGAAAAGGTCTATCGGGCCCTTGGGCTTGATCCGGACCTCGTCTACTCGGACCTTCATGCGGGAGCTGTGAACGATGCGCCTGTAACCGTCCGCTCTGCCCAGCCAGGAAGCCGTGGCGAAGCGATCCCTGAAGAAGGAAGACCCAAGGCGCCCCTTGATGGGAGCCGGATCGAACGCATTCGTGCGGACACCGACCGGGTTTCCGCTGTCCTTGCAGAGATTTTCACAGAGGCCGATGATGAGCCAAGTGATGAGAATAGCGCTTTGACGGCCAAGCTCTCCGGCTTGGACGACAAACACACGGCGCTCGTTCGAGATATTCTGCAACGCCCTCACTGGAGCGAAGATGATTTCGTCAGCCTGACGAAAAAGCACGGTATGCTGGCCGCAGGTGCGCTTGAGACGATCAATGAATGGTCTTTCGGGGCTTTCGATGAAGCCCTTTTAGACGAATACGATGGCTATGACGTCTCTCCAGATGTTGCGGATGCGCTTGCGGACGAGTTCGAGAAGGAAAACCAGCATGTCTAAACTCAAGCCGCGAGAGCGCGACGCGATTGTGCAGGCCTTACGAGCCGGCGTGGTGCCAAAGCTCGGGTTGCGCCACATCCAGGTTGGTCGAGCCCGGGAGATTGGAGAACTGGTCAAGGATATCGACCGTGTCGCTGATGGCGGTTCAGCCATTCGCTTCATCATCGGCGAGTACGGGTCCGGCAAGACCTTCTTTATGAACCTCGTGCGCCTGATTGCGCTTGAGAAGGGCATGGTGGCGATGTTCGCTGATCTCGCGCCTGATCGCAGAATTTACGCGACGGGGGGACAAGCGCGAGGCCTTTATGCGGAGATGGCCCGGAACCTTTCAACTCGCACTAAGCCCGACGGTGGCGCGCTCGCTAGCGTGGTTGAGCGCTTCGTCTCGCAAGCGCAACGAGCCGCAGAAGAACAAGGCGTGCCGACCGGGACGATTATCAGGGAGCGTCTCGGCCATTTTGAGGAACTCACGGGCGGCTTCGAATTCTCCGAAGTAGTCCGCCGATACTGGGAAGGCCATGAGACCGGAGATGCGGATCTGACCTCGGCGGCGCTCAGGTGGCTTCGCGGCGAATATGCTACGCGAACCGATGCTCGGCAGGCACTGGGCGTCAGGACCATTATCGACGACGCCAACGTCTATGATCATCTAAAGCTGCTGTCGGCCTTCGTTCGTGAGGCAGGATATGCCGGCCTGTTGGTCGGTCTGGATGAGATGGTAAACCTCTTCAAGCTTCCCTCCTCCCAGGCACGGAATGCGAACTACGAGCAAATTCTGCGAATCCTGAACGATGTGCTTCAGGGGAGCGCAGAGCACATCGGCTTCGTGATGGGAGGCACGCCAGAGTTCCTCATGAACACGCGGCGCGGCCTTTACAGCTACGAGGCGCTCCAGACGCGGCTGGCGGAGAATACCTTCGCCCGTGATGGTTTGGTCGATCTCTCCGGTCCGGTGATACGGCTGGCCAGTCTCACGCCAGAGGACTTATTTGTCCTTCTGAGCAACATACGTGCGGTAATGCAGGATGAGGCAAGCGCGCTACCAGACGAGGCGCTTGAGGCCTTCATGTCTCACTGCTCCGATCGCATTGGTGAGGCTTATTTCCGTACGCCTCGCAATACGGTCACCGCATTTGTGAACCTGATTTCCGTGCTTCAACAGAACGAAAACACCGCCTGGCACGAGTTGATTGAAGCGGTGGAGGTTGCCCCTGATCAAGCTGACGACATCTCGGATTTGGATGGGCAGAGCGAGACGCCAAGAGACGCCAGTGGCGATACACTGACCAGCTTCCGGCTTTGAGATCGATAGGGTGAGCGCCGCATTCCAAAAGCTTGCCCGGCCGGTCCAGAAATGGATTCGAAGCAAAGGCTGGCGCGAGCTCCGTCCGATACAGGCGGAAGCAATCCATCTGATTGCGGACTCACCTGCTGATCTCATCATCGCCGCCAGCACGGCCGGAGGGAAGACGGAAGCGGCGTTCCTGCCGCTGATCTCGCAAATTCTCGAGGCGCCACCGGCAAAATCAGGGTTCGACCTCGTCTATGTCGGTCCATTGAAGGCGCTGATCACTGATCAGGCGGAACGTTTGAAGGACATCTGCCGCGAGATCGAGTTGCCAATCGTCCCTTGGCACGGCGACGTCTCAGCTCAGGTCAAAGCGCGCGCTCGGAAGAACCCGCGTGGCATCCTACTCATCACACCTGAGTCGCTCGAAGCAATGTTCGTCCGTCGCGGGCTGGAAATTCCGGGACTTTTCGGCGCGGCACGAGCGATTGTGATCGATGAACTCCACACCGTGCTCGACAGCGAGCGTGGAGTTCAGCTTCGGTCCCTACTCGCTCGAATGGAGCTTGCCCTAGGTAGACGCATTCGAAGAGTTGGCCTCTCCGCAACTCTCGGCGACATGAAGCTCGCGTGCGCATACCTGAGGCCTGATGCGCCCGACGGGGTGAAGCTGGTCAATGCGGAGGGAGGCGAGTCCGAACTTAAATTGCAAGTTCGAGGCTATGTTCAAGGCGACCAAACTGGCGGGCCGGAGGCCACCGCGCAGGAAATCGCCGCCCACCTCTTCGCTAATCTTCGCGGCAGCGACAATCTCGTGTTCGCCGGCTCGCGGCATTCGGTCGAACTCTACGCAGACAAGCTTCGAGAGATTTCTGAATCTGAGCGCCTGCCTCAAGAGTTCTACCCACACCATGCCAGCCTCTCCCGCGACCACCGAACCTTTGTTGAGCAACGTCTGAAGAACCCGGGCCAGCCGACGACTGCGGTGTGCACCTCCACCCTGGAGCTCGGAATCGACATTGGCGACGTCACATGCGTCGCTCAGATCGGCGCACCCTTTAGCGTGGCGGCTCTTAGGCAGCGGTTGGGTCGATCAGGCCGCCGCGAAGGTCAGGCAGCTGTTCTGCGCCAATACTGCGTAGAAGAAGGCCTAACGCCAAAGAGTGCCTACGTCGATCGACTTCGCCTTGGTTTGGTTCGCTCCATCGCGATGATCGAGCTGTTGCTTGAGGGGTGGTGTGAGCCACCGCGGCGCGAGGCCCTTCACCTCTCGACTTTGGTTCATCAGATCCTGTCTGTGATCGCGCAACGAGGTGGCGCCTCTGCTGAACGCCTGTTCCTGACGCTCTGCGAGGCCGGCCCATTTAAGCAGGTCTCGCAATCCATCTTCCTCGACGTTGTTCGGTCCCTGGGAAATCAGGACCATCAACTGATTGAACAAGACCGCTCAGGGCTGCTTCACCTGGGACGAGGCGGCGAACGGCTGGTCGAGCACTATTCCTTCTACGCCGTCTTTCAGACGCCGGAGGAGTACCGGCTTATATGCGCGGGCAACGAGCTGGGAACACTACCCATATTGAACGTGCTCGCTCCGAAAATGCTGGTCATTTTCTCCGGGCGCCGCTGGACCGTTGAAGATGTCGACGACCGCGACAAGGTCATCGTCGTCTCCCCAGGCAAAGGAGGAGTGCCGCCCAAATTCGGTGGCGATCCGGGTGACATTCACGACCGGGTCATCCAACGCATGTTCGAGCTCCTGACGGGCGACAAGCTTCCCACCTACCTGGATGTGGGCGCGCGGGATATGCTCGCAGAAGCGAGACGAGAGTATAAGCTGTTAGGGTTTGCCAACACTTCGATCGTGATGTTCAGCGAACGCACGGCAGCGATTGCGACCCGCTCTGGAACCGTAAGATCGAACACCTTTGCACTCGCGCTTCGTGCCATAGGCTACGAGGTCGAGGTCTACGATGGCTTCCTTACGATCGCGTCGGATGGCGGGCTTGTCGAGCTCATAGCTGACCTTGGGAGAGTCGAGGCCGGCGAAAAAATCCAGCTCTTCAGCAATGAAACGAACCTGATCTTTGAGAAATTCCACCCATACCTAACGCGTCCCTTGCTGGAAATGGACGCACTTGCCTCGAAGCTGGATATGGTCGCACTTCCAGGGATCGCCAGGTCGGTTCTTGAGCGGGCGAACCGAGGCTGAGAACCCATTTCTTGTCAGGTAGGGATTTAGGGTGAGCGCACCGGCGGGGCGCAATAGAACTTGTGGGCGGCGCGGGGCGCAGCTCACTTCACGCCCAAAAACACGGAGCCACGCCAAGATAATTTATAATCCGATCGCGGGTTAAATGATTAATCATGTTGAATTGAACTCAAATTTCTGTCGCTTCGGTTCTTACCTTTTCAAGCCGCGATCCAGGAAGATCTAAACCCCAACGTCTATCGATATAGAACTCCATTGCTTTTCTCACTTTTATTTCAAGTAATTCATCTCTGAAACCATATTCTCTTCGAACGACCGCAGCTTGCGCAGGACTCAGGTGCGCGCTTGGGCGAAGCCAGATAACGCTAATTGTGTGCCATTCAACGTCAAATGGTAATTGAGTATCTGTTTCATCGGTTTGATACTCACTCTCCGGTTCGACGCGCGCGGGATGGAAGTTCCGGTATTCACGGCGTTTGAAGCTGTATGCCCGAAAGTGAATGGCCTCGCCATCGAATATGAAGCGCGTCGGGGCGACCCATTGCGGCGCGGTTTCCCCCGAACTCATCGACGTATAGGCGATCCTGATTCGTCGTTGGTTCGAGATGGCGTTGTAGAGAGCGGTCGCGACGCAGGGATCCAGCCACTTCTTCGCGCGAGGCAGCGATGCCGGCATCGCATCAGCAGGGCTCGTGTCCAGCACGCCAAAAACGTCCAGCATAGAGGGAGATGCTATCGGCACATGTTCCGGCGAGGCCACATAAGCCTTCAAGTGCGCGTCATATTGCGGTGCATTATGAGCGATCAACGACAAGTATGCCCGAAAGTCATTGGCGGCTTGCGCATTCGAGATTCCGAACCGATCGACTAGATCGCGTCGCCTGGCAACGCCTCGCCAGGTGAAGCACCTATCGAGAAACAGTAGGCGCTGTCGCTGAGCATGCTTCAGGTTGTCAATCGCCATCCGGTTTCCCCCTTGACTCCCATTAATTAGTACGGTTAAAAAATATACGTATAAAATCTGTACGGAGCAAGCCATGAAGCTGCTGCACACCTCCGACCTGCATCTCGGTCGTCAGTTCAACGGGATATCCCTTGAGGAGGATCACGCAGCGGTTCTCGACCAGATCGTCGAGGCGGTGAGCGCGAATAGCGTCGATGCGCTAATTATCGCCGGCGATGTCTTCGACCGGGCGTCGCCGCCTCAAAGTGCGGTGCGGCAGTTCAACGGATTTCTCCAGCGAATCAAAACCAAGACGGACGCCGCCGTCGCCATGATCGCGGGCAATCACGATTCAGGGGACCGTATCGATTTGTCAGCCATCGCGGCGGATCGCTCGCGCTGGCTCATCCGCGGTGCGATCAGTGCTGAGGAGGCACCGCTTCTGCTCTCAGACCTGCATGGCACGGTTGCGATCTCGGCGCTGCCTTTCGCATACGAGTATGCGGCGCGCGATTGCTTCGAGAGCGAGGCCATTGATACGCCCGAGGATGTATTGGTAGCGCAGGTCGCAGCCGCCCGCACCGAGGTTCCGGAAGGTGCGCGGTGGGTCATCGTCGCGCACGCCTTCGTCACGGGTGGCTCGGTCAGCGAAAGCGAGCGATCTCTGACGCGGGTTGGCGGTATCGAAACCGTCAGGGCCTCCGCTTTTGACGGGGCGCACTATGTCGCTCTCGGGCATCTCCATCGTCCCCAGTCGGTGGGCGCGGAACATATTCGTTATTCCGGCTCGCCTCTCGCCTTCGGCTTCGACGAAGCCGACTCGGAAAAGTCGATGAGCCTGATCGAGATGGATGCGGTCGGTCAGGTTTCGGTCGAGGTCCTCCGGTTCAAGCCGGTCAGGCGTGCCCGGGTTCTCCGCGGCAAACATGCAGAACTCATGCTCTCCGATCCGTCGAGCGATTTCATCAAAGCGGAGCTGACTGATGATGCCCCTGTCATTGACGGTATGAAGCGCCTGAGAGACGTTTTTCCGAACGCCTGCGAGCTGGTCTATGTTCGCAATCATCGCCCGCTTGAGACGAAACCTGCGGAGGAGTCAACTGTCACTGCAGCCGAGCCAGTGGACGTGGTCCGAAACTTCCTCGGCGAAGTCGGCCTGAGGGACATTACCGACACCGAACAGGACGTTGTTGCGGCTTCCCTCACGCGCTTGCGGCAGAGGGAGGATGCGGAATGAGACCCGTCCGACTCACACTCCAGGCCTTCGGTCCCTATGCGAACAGGGAGATCATCGATTTTCGCAACGCCGTTGAAGCGGGCCTGTTTGGCATCTACGGCCAGACTGGCTCGGGCAAATCCACAATCTTCAGTGGAATTACCTTCGCGCTGTTCGGCGAGGCGTCGAAGTCGGAACAGGAGCGTACTTCCCTTCGCTCGGACCATGCGGCGGCCGACCTCCTTACGGAAGTCGAATTCGTCTTCGACGTGGGCGAGCGGCGCTTCGTGGTGGTTCGCCAACCGGACCAAATGCGCCCGAAACAGCGAGGCGAAGGAGAAACCAGGACCGCTCATGAAGCCTATCTGTTCGAGGCCACAGGGCTATCCCTTGATGAGATCACCGGTGAGAAGCGCGGCAAGATCATTGCGGAAAGGAAGGTCCGCGATGTCGATGCTGCGGTTTCGGAGCTGCTCGGTTACGGCGCAGAACAGTTCCGACAAATCGTTTTGCTTCCGCAAGGCCGGTTTGAAAAGTTTCTGTCCGCCAAAACCAATGAACGTGTGACGATCCTGCGGGACCTGTTCGACGTCTCGCTCTATCAGGCCCTGATGGCTGACCTGAAGGACAAGGCCGTTGAGGCCGAGCGGCAGGTGCGCGACGAGCGGGCGGTCTGCGCCGGGCGGCTTAGGGCCGAAGGGTTTGAGAGCACGGACGCCCTGCTCGAAGGTATAAACGCAGCTCAAGCCGCGGTTCTGGACCGATCAACCGTTGAGGCCGACGCAAAGAGACAAGCGCAAACAGCCGAGACCGCGTTTCGGTCTGCTGAAGCGGTTGAGGCCAAATTCGTGGCATCGGAACAGGCGCAGGCGAAGCTCACCGTCCTGATGGGTCGCAAGGCGGAGTTCGCCGCCATCTCAACTCGGGTAAAGCAAGCGGAGCGCGCCCGGCTGATTGTGGATATAGAAGCCCAGCAAAGCGCCGCGCGGCAAGACGTTCAGGAGGCCGACAAAAAACTCGCTGCCGCCAAGGAAGCGGCGAAAGAAGCCCAACAAAACGTCAAAGACGCCACCGAGGCCCTGGCAAGAGAAGAGGCCAGAGCGCCTGAGATGGAAGCCGCGCGCAAACGCAAGGATGATCTTGAGCGATTTGTGGAGGTTCTTGAGGCGGCTTCAGCCAGCGCCGAAGCGGTGGAGGCAGCGCTCGAAGCGCAGCGGATCGCCGAGGCGGCATTGGAGAAGAGCAATGATCGGCTTGACCAATTGCGCAATACCCGCACACGGCGCACCAACTCGCTCAAGTCCGCCCGGAGCGCTGAGAGCACACGCGGTGAGCTTATCAAAGCGCAAACGCATCTTCTAACCCAGAAGAAAGCTGCCGAGGATTATGCGAGAGCAGAAGCTAACGTCCGGTCGGCGAGAGCGGTATTCAAAAAAGAAAGCGTAGCATCCGTTGAGGCGCTAGAGCGCGAAGCTGAGGCGCGCACCGCCTATGCAGCGGCGGAGCAGGCCCTGGCCGCCGCGCAAGCTCTGCATCTCGCCACCAAGCTGGAAAACGGTACGCCCTGTCCTGTGTGCGGATCGACCGATCATCCGAACCCCGCGACGGGCGATATCGAGAACGCAGGACGCGATCAGGCTTTCCGCGACGCTCGCGGCCGGCTCGAAAAGGCTGAGCGCGCGGCCCGCGAGGTCGGCGAAAGACTTGCCGGGCAGAAAGCCACGTTGGAAGCCCGTGAGGAAACCCTCTCGGCGCTTGAGCCGCCGACAGACACACTCGCGGTAATTCTCGATAAAGTGAGACAGACTGAGGCTGACCTCGCAGCGCTAGGTCCGGCCGTCGATCTTGCGGAGGCCGAGTCCGCAATCGAGGCGCTCGATAAACAGATTGAAACCCAAGAAGCCGAGACCGAACGCCTCCGCGGTGAGGCGGACACACGCCGCAACGACGCGACAGAGGCCAGAGCGGTCCGTGAAGGAAAACTCGAGGAAGTCCCCGACGCGCTCCGCACACAAAGTGCAGTGACGTCGGCAATGGACGAGACGTCACGCATACTCACCGAGTTGGTCGAAGCGAAAGACAAGGCCGAAGCTGTGCTAAAGGCGGCCCGCGAGGCTGCCCTCTCTACCGATGCCACGCGCAAGGGCGCTGAAGAGTCGGTTGCAGCCTGCAAAGTCCGCCTCGAAAGATCTGAAGCGACGTTCCGCACGCGTCTATCTGAGCAAGAGCTCACGGAGGAAGTATACCAGTCTCTCAAACCCGCCATCTCGACGATCGATTCAGACAACGAATCCGTCAGGACGTACGAGACTGAATTGAACGAGGCGCAGGGTGCCGCAAACGCTGCGGCCTCGGCGATTGGCGATCTGACACGCCCGGAACTTCCCGTGATGAAGGAGGCACATGAAGCCGCCGTTGCCGCCCTGACCAAAGCAACGGAAGACCGGATCGCTGCAAGCAACCGCGTCGAGCAGCTGGAAAAGCTGAGGCAAAGTCTCGAAGACACCATGCGCAAATTGGACGAGGCCGAAGCCGAGTCCGGTCCCCTCCGCAAAATCGCGGCGCTGGCGAACGGCGATAATCCGCTGAACCTCAAGCTCGAAACTTACGCGATCGGGGCCATGTTCGATCGCGTCCTCGAAGCCGCCAATCTTCGGCTCGGCCCGATGACCTCCTCCCGATACCAACTCGAACGCGACACCGAAGGCGGACGCGGCAGCCGTGGCCTGGGCGTCCAGGTCTTCGATGTCCATACGGGCAAGTCGCGAGGAACCGACACCCTATCCGGCGGCGAGACGTTCATCGCGGCGCTCGCCCTCGCGCTGGGTCTCGCTGATGTTGTCGAATCCGCAAGCGGCAAAGTCCGCCTCGATACAATCTTCATCGATGAGGGATTCGGAAGTCTAGACACCGAGAACGGCTCAGGCACTCTCGATCAGGTGCTGAACGTCCTGAATAGCCTCGTCAAACAATCGCGCGCCGTAGGCCTGATTTCGCATGTCCCGTTGGTCCAGGAAGCGATTCCGAATGGCTTCTATGTTCGCAAAGCGCTCACCGGGAGCACTGTTGAAGAAAGAGGTGCGATGTGATGTCAGCGCGACTTTCTAGAAGAAGCGCCCACACCCGACATTTGAAGAACGGAACAGTTGTAAACGTTCGTGAATGTTGGGTGCTACGGAACCATAATCCTACTGATGAGAGTCGCAGCTACCGGCACCCTTGCCCACAGTGCGGAGCAGCGATCATTAGTGTCCACATGCCAAACGGCGGATGGGCGCACTTTGAAAGTGAGCGGGGCCTGAGGAGAATTAAGCACCCCTGCATGCATGTTGGTGAAGCGATCAGGGGTGGCAGAGATGCCCGTACACCAGATTTATTTAGGGATGATAGCGTTCATGCCAACCTATAAGGACGTCGACAAAGACTCCGGGATACTGAGTTATGAGTATGGTGCCGACTGGATAACGGTTGAATTTAAAAGCGGCGCATACCGGCACTACAGGTACACTTCCGCCAGCGCTGGCTCTTTGCACATCTCCCAAATGAAGAAGCTAGCGGATCATGGTGAAAATCTGAACTCCTATATAAATAGGTATGTGTGCAATCTTTACGATAAAAAATGGTAATGATGCAACTTTTTGGAGCCGGTTGACGCCACTCATAACGCCTCTCACTCAAGCCATGCCTTCAGGCCAGCCCAAGAGAACCGACTCGCTTCTCTGGCAGTCGGCGCATTAAGCGCCAAGCCGCGATTTCCAATTACGCTGATAGTTCCTTGAAAGCGGAATCGTGATCACGCCTGACCGGAGCCCTGCGTAAGCCTCGCGCACTATGAGACACCACGGTTACCTAGTCCCGTGCATCGAGCCAGATTTCTTGGAGTTTGTCCAACGTTCAATGGCGCCCAACAAAACCGATAGGGCTTCTGGGAGAGTCACACCTCTCACCTCTGCCTTCGGAGACCGCAGCTCTATCCCGCTGCGCTATGGGTGCTCTTCTGCTAACGCAACAGTTCCCCCGCCTCCACCCCAAGCGCCACGGCGATCTTCTCCACCACAGTGACAGTCGGGTTACGCACGCCGCGTTCGACGCCGGATATGTAGGTGCGGTGCAGTTCGGCCTGTTCGGCGAGCTCTTCCTGGCTCCAGCCCTTTTCGGTGCGGGCGGCTTTGATGTTTCGGGCGAGGCGTAAGCGGATATCCATCCCCAGGAGAGGACGGCGCTGCATCTGATAAGACTACAGACGATGAGTCTCATTTCGAGTTGACTGTCCGGCGGCGACTGCGCTGTGTGGCCGACATGCGAGACCCATCGGATGCATTCCCGATCACGGCGACCGTTGTACGCTATATCAAACTCGGCCCCGGCGGCGCCTGGGCGGAGCGCGCGATCGCGGAAGGCAAGCTCGTGCTCGATTTCAGGGAGGTGCCGCATGAGGTTGCGGCGAGCGGCGACGAGGCCGCCCTCCTCGACGCCTGCCTCAGGTTTCGCGGGGGCCATGAACGCAATGCGAAGACCGACGCCGGCGAGATCAGCGCCTTTTACCAGGCGAGCTCGAGCGATCTCTGGATCACCTTCCATGCCGGCCGGCTCTGGTGGGCCTTCTGCGAGCGCGGTGTCCATCCTAGCGCGCCGGAAGATGGGCTCGGCGCGCGATATCGCCGCGTCATTTACGGCTGGCGCTCAACCGACGCCGACGGCGCGCCGCTTCATCTAGCTTCGCTCGATGGACGCATCACCCAGCTGGCCGCCTACCGGCGGACGATCTGTGCGGTGAAGGCCGCCGACCGGGTGCTGCGCGCCATCAACGCCGAGCCCCATCCCGACGGGGTCGCAGCGGCGAGCGCGCGCGACACACTGCTCGCCTCGGTGAGCAACCTGATCCAGCAACTCAGTCCTCAGGACTTTGAGGTGCTGATCGATCTCATCATAGCCCGGCTTGGCTGGCGCCGCGTCGGCGCGCTCGGCGGTCCACAGAAGACCGTTGATATCGAGCTCGAGCAGCCGCTTACGGGCGAGCGCGCCTTCGTGCAGGTGAAGTCGCGCAGCTCTCAGGCCGAGCTCGATTCCTACGTGGCTGAGTTCGAGCGCCGCGATGAAGACCGGATGATCTATGCCTGGCATTCCGGGCCGGAGCTGACATGCGAAAATTCTGCAGTGCTTTTGATGGGCCCTGACACAAATGCCAATTCGGTCCTGAAAGCCGGGTTGTTAGACTGGCTTATGCAGAAGGCCCGCTGATCAATACGGCGCCGGCGCTGATTTGTGACTTTTATGGTTCAGCCATTCTATATTGAATACTTCTATATTCCCTGCTATCTCCATCCTGTCTGAGGCTCCGAACCTCATCTTTGCGTTATGCTCTGATGTGAGGGATGGGCACGGGATCGGCCGGACATGGGTTGCAGGCCGCCCAACGCCGCTGGCTCACGCCTGCGCCATGGCGCGCACGTATCGCCGCACGACCCTTCTTCCGCCATGGGGCGGGCAAGGCTTCTCACAAACATCGTTGTAACGGGCGCGTTTGCGGCCGGTGACCCGGCGCGCGCACCGCCCTTTCCCAAAAGGAGCGTCCCATGACGCATTCGACGGCCCATGAGTCCTTGTCGCTGAAGGTCGAGTATGTCGACCCTCACACCCTCATCCAGTATGAACGCCACACCCGCATCCATTCCAACCGCCAGATCTACAAGATCGAGCGCTCGATCAGCCGATACGGTTTCGTCAATCCGATCCTCATCGATGACCAGAACGGCGTAATCGCCGGCCATGGCCGGCTCGTGGCGGCCTTGCACCTTCGCTACCATGAAGTCCCGGTCATCCGCCTCAGCCACATGAGCGCGGCGGAGAAGCGCGCCTACATCATCGCCGACAACCGGCTGGCCGAAGAGGCGGGCTGGGATGTGGAGCTGCTGCGCCTGGAACTCGGCGATCTCATTGAGCTGAAGGACGAGATCGACATCACCGACACCGGGTTCGACATCGCCCAGGTGGACATGATCCTGCTCGAACCCGAAGGCCGTCCGACCGGGCCGGACACCGATGATGTCGTGCCCGAAGAAGCGCCGGCGGTGACCCGCCAGGGCGATCTCTGGCTGTTCGATGATGAACGCCACCGCGTGCTCTGCGGCGATGCGCTGGAGCAGGCCGATGTGGCGCGCCTCATCGACGGCCAGGCGGTGCGCATGCTCCTGACCGACCCGCCCTACAACGTGCCGGTCAAAGGCCATGTGAGCGGGCTGGGCAAAGCCGAACACGGCGAGTTCGCCTATGCGTCTGGAGAAATGGACGCCGGCCAGTTCACCCAGTTTCTAAAGGACACGCTGTCGAACGGGGCGGCGCACCTGGTCGATGGCGGGCTGGCCTACGTATTTATGGACTGGCGCCATATCGAGGAGGTGATGGCGGCCGGGCGCGCGGTGTTCGATCGCTTCGAGAACATGTGTGTCTGGACGAAAACCAATGGCGGCATGGGCTCGCTCTATCGATCCTCCCATGAGCTCTGCTTCATCTTCAAATCCGGCAAGGCCTCTCACCTGAACCACGTCCAGCTTGGCCGGTTCGGGCGTAACCGCACCAATGTCTGGGCGTTCGCCGGGGCGAACGCGTTTTCGAAAAACCGTGATGCGGATCTCGCCGATCACCCCACGGTCAAGCCGGTCGGCATGCTGGCCGAGGCCATGCTGGATGTGACCAACCCAGATGATGTCGTGCTCGACCTGTTCGGCGGATCGGGCTCCACCCTGCTCGCCGCCCGGCGGGTGCACCGGTGTGCCTGCCTCATGGAGTACGAGCCGGGCTATGTGGACGTGATGATAAGGCGCTGGATCGGGCGCTACGGCTCGATCCCGGTGCTGGAAGAAACCGGTGAGAGCTATCACGAGGTCGCGGCGCGCCGCGAGGCTGAAGCGATGGAGGAGGCGTGAATGGCTGACTATGATGTGGGCTATAAGAAGCCGCCGAAAGAACACCGGTTCAAGAAGGGCCAGAGCGGCAACCCGGCCGGACGGCCGAAGAAGAAGGGCCCGGCGGCATCCGATCTGATGGCCGCGTTCATCACCGAGCACATTGCAGTGACCAAAAACGGCGAGATCACCGATGTCTCCCGGTTCGAGGCCTTCCAGTCTCAGGTCTACACCCTCGCCATGAAAGGCGACAAAGCCGCAATGCGCTTGTTCATCCAAATGTGCCAGGCCGCCGGGGTGATGCGGCCTGCACAGAAGGATGCCGACGAGGCGCCCAAAGGCGGGATCCTCGCCGTGCCGATGTTCAGCGGCTCGGTTGAAGACTGGGCGGCCTTGCCGGACGATCAGGTGGTGCCCGAGGTGATCGGGAAAGAGACCTGACGCCCTGCCCAACCCTGTTTCCAGCCGGGGCGGTCTCGCCCCGGCTTTTTTCTTGCGCGATCACCGTGGACTTCTAACCCCATTCGAGCCTTGCATGGCGGCCATGCATGATATCGCCGCCCTCTTCGCCGACGTCGCCGCCGCGCTTGAAGACGCCCATGAGGTCGCCATAGCCGGCCAAAATCCGTCCGCCGACACCGAAGCCCTGGCCGCAGCCGCGCAGGATTTGCAGCACCGCACCGAGGCGGCCGGGCGTATCGCCGCAGCGATCGTCAGCATTCTGGAAAAACCCCACTGAACCGACTGGACTTCGGCCCCGAGCCGAGCATGCATGGCTGCCAAGCCCGGGCTCCCGGGCTCGTCTCGGTGCAAGCCGGCGCACTTTCGCGCCGGCCCGAACCAGAGGCGATCATGTCAGAACTCACCAAACCCCACACAGAGATCCTCACCGCCCTTGATGAGGCTGGAGGCCCGATCCACCGCGACGCCCTGTCGGTGTCCTCCCAAGCCGGGGCGCTGAACGCCCATATCGACCATCTCGCCAGCCGCGCGTTGATCGCGGTTGCAGGCGAGACGCTGAGCCTGACTGAGATCGGCGCGGCGATACTCGCTCCCGCCGAACCAGGTCGGCAACCGACCAAGAAAGCCCGGCTCATCGCGCTTTTAGGCGCCAAGACAGGCGTCACCATCGCTGATCTCGCCGCGGAGCTTAGCTGGCAGCCCCATACCACTCGTGCGGCTCTGACCGGCCTTCGAAAGGCGGGCCATGAGATCGAGAAGATGGCCCCAGCCGAGGGCGCAAAGCAGGCGCGCTACCGCCTGAAGGCAGCCGCGTGATGGCGCGCGATTCTGTGAGGGATATCGACCTCGATCTGGACCGCCTACCCGACCGGTCTCGCGACGAGCTGGCCGATCTCTGGCGCTCTGCGTTCGCGGCCGACCCGCCCGCCGGCATGAGCCGGGCCCTCCTGGCCCGGCTGCTGGCTTACGATCTGCAGGCCGCACGGCGCGGTGGCCTAACCCAGCGGGTGAGGGCCAGACTTGCAAAGATCCGCGCCGGCGATGCGCCGCAGCCCTCCACTCCAAAGCTCAAGCCCGGCGCCCGCCTGGTGCGCGAATGGAACGGGATCAGCCATACGGTCGATGTGACCGAGACCGGCTTTGTCTATCGCGGCGAGAGCTGGCGGTCCCTGACCGCGATCGCGAAGGCCATCACCGGCACGCGCTGGTCCGGGCCGCGGTTTTTCGGGCTGAAAGGTAAGGCGCGATGACGATGCGCTGCGCGATCTATACCCGCAAATCCACCGAAGAGGGGCTCGATCAGGCGTTCAACTCGCTCGATGCCCAGCACGAGGCCTGTGCAGCCTATATCGCCTCCCAGCGCCATGAAGGCTGGAAACTGCTGACAGAGCGCTATGACGATGGCGGCGTATCAGGCGGCACGCTCGATCGACCGGCGGTTCAGCGCCTGCTCGCCGATATCGATGCCGGCCGGGTGGACATGGTCGTGGTCTACAAGATCGACCGTCTGACGCGTTCGCTGGCCGATTTCGCTCGGCTGGTCGAGCGCTTCGATAAGGCCGGCTGCTCCTTCGTCTCGGTGACCCAAGCCTTCAATACCTCCACCTCCATGGGCCGGCTCACCCTCAATGTCCTGCTCTCCTTCGCCCAGTTCGAGCGCGAGGTCACCGGCGAGCGGATCCGCGACAAGATCGCCGCCTCGAAGAAGAAAGGGATGTGGATGGGCGGCATGGTCCCGCTGGGCTATGACGTGCGCCGCGAGCCAGAGCGGGGCCTGGTGGTGAACGCAGGCGAGGCCGCCACCGTGCGCACGATATTCGCGCTCTATGACGAGCTTGAAGACCTCAAGGACGTCGCCGAGACCCTCAAGGCGCGGGGCGTCGTCTCGAAAGTGCGCACCTTCGAGCGCAGCGGGCGGAGATTCGGAGGCAAGCCGCTTTCCCACGGCCAGGTCCATTTCATCCTCACCAATCCGGTCTATCGCGGCCTGATCCGTCACAAGGGGGAGGTCTATGAAGGCCAGCACAAGGCCATCATAGATGCTGACCTCTGGGAGCGTGTTCAGGAGAAGCTGCAGGCCCATGCCAGGCGCAAGCGTCGCCGTGATGACAACACCGGCAAGCTTGCAGAACCGAAGGACCGCTCACCCCTGGCGGGCCGGGTCTATGACGAAACCGGCGATCGGCTCACGCCCTCGGCCACCTCAAGCCGGCGTGATGGCTCCTCGAAGCGGCGGATCCGCTATTATGTCTCCACGCGCCTCATCAGAACCAAGGCCCGAGACCGGGCCGATGATCCCGCCGGTTGGCGCCTACCGGCCGCCAAACTCGAGCGCGCTGTGGCCGGAGCGGTCATCGAGCATCTGATCGAAACCGGCGAGCGCCTCACCACCAGCGACGAGCCCACACAGCTATTCCGGGTCGCGGATAGGATCAACAGCCTGACAAAGGCGCTTCAAAGCGATCTCGCCAAGGGCCCCTTGCGCGAGATCACCGAGAGAATCCTCGTCGCGCCCGGTTCGCTCGCGATCACATTGAGCCGGGCCGGACTAGCGAAGATGCTGGACATCGCGCCCGGCAAGGTCGACGCAGATAAGCTCGCCTTCGAGACCGGGTTTACGATCCGCCGGCGCGGGGTGGAGATGAAACTGGTCACCGGCACGTCCGAGCGGGCTCGCGACAACACCTTGATCCGCATGCTCGCGGCCGCGCAGGCATGGCTCGACGAGGTTCGCGCCGGCACGTCCATGGCCGAGATCGGCCGGCGCTATGGATGGACCGATGCGCCGGTGCGCCAGCGCATCCGCCTCGCACTTTTGTCGCCTGCTATCACCGCCGCGATCCTTGAAGGCCACCAGCCGCCCGAACTCACCGCCCACAAGCTGCTTAAGACCGACATCCCGCTCGACTGGGATCGCCAGGCCGAGAGGCTCGGATTTAATAGCTGAGAGTGATTTTCCCTGGATCGCTGTTCTCGCCGATACCTTTCCCTGAAAGCGCGCTGATCAGGGATAACCATTTCCCTGTTCGTCGCGCAGGGAAATCTCCCCTAAGTCAATGAAATATATCGTGTAAGGCGCACCCGCCGATCGGCAGATCGGTGCTTTTTTGTTGGATTTGCCTGTATATTGGGGGTTTTCAGGGAAAACAGGCTAACCGATCTGCCCGGACTGGTCATTGGAGACTTTGGCGCGAGTTCGGGCTCGAACTGGGTAGAGACAAGAGTCTCTGTTCCGCGCACGCGCGCTAACGCCCGGAAGTGCGGGGCAATTCCGGGCGGTGCCAGTTTACTGGAATATCAGGGTAGATTGCTGGCGGAGAGGGAGTCCCCTTTACCCCCGTCTAGCGCTGTCTCTACCCGTCAATTAGGACAGGGGCTTAGGCCCATTTTCTGTCCACCTGTGTCTATCTCGTGCGCTCTATATCCACTATGTATTGTGGGTAACGTTGTGGGTACAGGAGCGAACGGCCATGTCCCGCAGGCGCAGAGAGCTTACGTTCAAGGAGGTCGCGGCGCTAGATCAGCCTGGCCGTCACCGGGCCGGGCCGAACCTCTACCTGCAGATCACGAAGGCCGGCGCCCGGTCCTACCTCTTTCGCTACAAGCTCGCCTTCCCCGGCGCGAAACAGCGCGAGATGGGCCTCGGCTCGTTCAAGGAGATATCTCTCGCAGCCGCCCGAGAGGAGGCAGAGCGCTTCCGCAAGCTGGTGCGCCAAGGCGTCGATCCGATCGAGCACCGGCGCCGAGAACGCGAGGAAGCGGCGCGAGCCGCCGCGGCGCGGAAGACCTTCAAGGAGGTCGCGGAAAGCTTCCTGGAGAACAACGAAGGCGAATGGCGCAATCCGAAGCACCGCCAGCAATGGCGAAACACGCTCGCCACCTACGCCTATCCGCACATCGGCGATCTGTTCGTGAACGAGATCACCCGCGCTCACATCTTCGATCTTCTCCTGCCGATCTGGACCACCAAGCAGGAAACAGCCTCCAGGGTCCGCGGGAGGATCGAGCGGATACTCGACGCCGCGCGGGCCGAGGAGCTTTACGAAGGCGAGAACCCGGCGCGGTGGAGGGGCAATCTCTCCGCCCGGCTTCCGAGCCCGAAGAAGGCCCAGGCCGTCCGCCACCACCCGGCGCTCCCTTATGACGAATTGCCGTCCTTCATGAGCGATTTGCAAAAGCGCGAGGGCTGGTCCGCGCTGGCGTTGGAGTTCCTGATCCTGACGGCCGCTCGCTCCGGCGAGGTCCGCGGCGCGCGCTGGGATGAGATCGACCTGAAGCGCGGTGAGTGGATCATTCCGGCCGACCGCATGAAGGCCGGCAAGGCACACCGTGTGCCGTTGAGCGAGGCCGCTCAGAATGTCCTTTCCCGCGTCAAAAACGCCCGCACAGAGGCTTTAGTGTTTCCCGCGCCCCAAGGGGGCCAATTCAGCGACGCGGCGCTCTCCGCGCTTCTCAGAAGGATGAAACGCGACGGCATCACCGTGCACGGCTTCCGCTCCACATTCCGCGACTGGGCGGCCGAACAGACCAGCTTCCCGCCCGAGGTCGCAGAGCGCGCCCTCGCGCACGTGAAACGAGATAAGGTGGAGGCCGCCTACCAGCGCAGCGACCTGATCGAGAAGCGACGGGCGCTGATGGACGCATGGGCGCGCTTCTGCAAGGGCGAAGGCAAGGCGCTTCGGTTGGTCGGCTGAACCATGCCCCGGCCGAAAGCTGATTTGGGCGGCGGCGTCTTTGTCGGGCGCCGGCTGTGTCCCCGATCCATCGACCCTGACACCGTCACCGAGAAGGACCGCCGGCGCGCGGTGAATGCATGGATAGGCGCGCGCCTGGACGCGGCGCGACGATCAGGACAGGCGCCCACACTCTCGCCGCAGAAGCGCGCTGCACGAGCCAGAGCGTTCGCGCGAGAGCTGGAGTTTTTCTTCTCAGCCTCGACCGGCCTTCCCGAGCCCACGGCCACAGAGCTGCGGGCGATTGGTGAGCCGATAATCAGCGCGGCGCGCAAGATCGTGCGCGGACAGACGGTAATTGATGACCGCAGCGCCTACCGCCAGCTCGGCAAGATGATCGCGACCCCTCGTAATTCGGCGCCGGACCACTGGCGCTTTCGGGCGCTTCAATGGATCACCAAGGAGATGCGCCTCGCGGGCTGGACGGGGCCGAACCTTCTGACGGTCGGGCGAAGGCTGGCGCGGTATCGACGCGAACCGACCGTCGACGAGGAGGCCAGAGCTGCGATCCATGCCGTCGCCGGGGTAAGCCTAGAGGCGAAGAGTCTCCGCCTGCCAGCCGGCGGGTCCACCTTCCTGCAGTCACTGTTGAGGGTCGCCGGCCCGATCTATCAAGAATGGACCGCGCGCAGCCCCCATCCGCCGCGCGACATCGGAGATCCCGACGCCGATCCGAGCGCCCCGCGCTTGCGCCACTCACTCTATGCGGTCCTGGATGACGCCAGCGCAGAGCTTACCGCTCACTGGGCCGAGCCCGTCAGATGGCGCGGAATCGTGAAGGCTGGTGGCTTTGGAAAGGCCGCTCGCGTCCTACGCCAAAAATAACGCTGCTATGGCCCAGCGCAGACGCTGGGCAGGCTGTCCACGGTCATCAAGCGTGGAGCCGACAGCTATGAGCGCAGCCCCTTCCGAACGTCGCGCCTACACCGTCCGCCAATTCAGCGAGGCGTTCAGCCTCTCCCGGGCCACCGTCTACAATCTCATTCGCCGCGGCGAGATCGAGGCTCGCAAAGTGGGCGGCCGAACCCTCATCCCGGTCGAGAGCGCTGACGCCTGGTTCGCCGCGCTGCCTGAGGTGGGGTGATCATGGCCTCGCTGAAGGAAATCCATCTGTTCAGGGTCTCAGAGCCAAACGGCTCGACCTTCCAGGCCGCGCTCTCGCGTAACCCGGCGCGCCTTCTTCGCGCGCTTCTGGAGCACTCTGAAGGACTGCAGGAAGAGACCGCGGCGCGCCTTTGCGACGACCTTCCCAGCACGCTTCTGAACGTCCAGCGCGCCGGCGTGCGCGTCGAATGGGGCCGCGAAGACGGCCTTGCGCTCATCACCCTTTCCGACGTCCAGACGGTCGAGCCCATGCGCCCGGCGCCGAGCTCACTCCCAGTGCGTTCGGCCGAGCCGGATTCAGCCGTCTCCTGAAGCAGAAACGCCCCCGTGTCAGCGGGGGCGCTTCGGAAGCGGGTTGGTTTCGACGGGCAAGTCCCCAATCCGCGACCAAGGACACTGTTGCACTACCGCAACACCGGTCCCCATGCAAGTCAAAACTGCCCGGACGGTTCGCGGCGCTCCCGCTCCCAAAAGCGCCGACTGACGCGGGAGCACTTTGCCGGCGGTTTAGAGGACAGCCGCCGGACTTCCGATCCCCCGACTGGCGTGGGTGCGCCTGAGGGAAAACCAGGACGACGACCCCCTAGTGACGTGGCGACGGCGAAACAGTCGCGGGGAGGCGAGGTGGCGCTCGAGAAAACGCATCCTGGCTATACGCGTCGTGAACACCCCGCCTGTGATCCTTCCGTGCGCCGAGAGCGGGAGGGGAGGCGAAGCGGAAAGGAAACCTGCGCCTTGTCCTCGCGCGCGCGTGTGAGAGGCTAAGGGAAGGCGGGACACATGTGCACGGAGACCGGCATGGGCGACGAGGACAGGGTCAGAATAGCCGCGCTCGTTATGGGAGGCGTTCTCGGCTTTGCAGTGGGGGCAGGATGGATGGAAACGCGGATGGCGGCCCTCTTTAAGTCCGACTTCGAACGGCTGGACGAGATGCTTTCGACCGACATTTGCGATGAGCTGGCGGACCGACGACTTGCAAGCGAGATTTTCGCGCGGGGTGGCTCACTGGACGGCTCGCCTGAAGAAATCGAAGCGCACCGCCGCGAGCTAGCGCGCTTCTGCATGGACCTGTTCTCCCCTTCTATCTCTGGTAATTAACCGATGACCCAGCGCCTTCCCGGCCTTCCGGGCCTTCCGGGCCTTCCCGATGTCACCCCGTCGCGCGGCACGCCGACGGTGCAGCAGGCCAATCCCAGCGCGGGCGACGCGATGGGGTCGGCGTTTTCGGCGCTCGCCCAGGCGTCGCGGGACATGCGGCGCGAGCTGCAGCCGATGCTCGACGACCGCGCGCGCCGCAAGGCCCGCGAGGATTATCAGGCGGCGTCCGACGAAGCGGAAGAGGACGCGCCGATCAGCCCGGCCATGCGGCGCGTCATTTCCCGGCAGGATGCGGTCTATAACCAGACCCTGCAGCAGCTGACGCAGGCGCGGGCCATGAACCAGGCCGAGCGCTCGCTGGCCGATCTGCGCCGGGAGCACGCCTACCAGCCCGACCAGTTCCGGGCGGCGGCGCGGCAGTGGCGCGACCGCTATCTGCGCGGGGTGGACAGCGCGTTTAAGCCCGAGCTCGAGCTGGCGATGAACGCTCAGATCGACGATCTGGAGCTGGCTGTGATCGACGAGCGGCGGGCGAACGACACGAGTGAAGCGCGCCAGGCGCTTGAGCTTCGGCTGGAAAACGTTGACGCCCGAATCACGTCGGGCTTTGCAGAGCAGGGGCCGGATTTCGCTACGACGGCGGCGTTCCGCGAGGCGCAGGCCGAAGCGCAGGACGTCATCTCGATCCTGGTTGAAAGCCCGCAGTACGAATGGAGCGCCGAGCAGGGCGCGGCTGCGCTCGACGGTCTGGCGAGTTCGGGGCGGGAATCGCTGGTCTATCACGAGGTCGACGCGGTTCTGCGCACCGAGGGCGAGGCCGCCGCCCTGGCGTTCGTCGAGGACTTTCTGGCCGGTCAGGAACTGAGCCCGAACGACCGGATCGCGCAGCGCTCGCGGCTTATCAACCGCGTGGCGAACACGCAGCGCCGGCTCGATCTGATCGCGGCCGAGCGAAACCGGGAGGACGCGCGGGCGCGAGCCGTCGCCGAGAGCGAGGCGCGGGGGCTGTTGAACGCGGTGACGCGCGCCCGCGCCGAAGGGCAGCCGGTCGACCCGCTGCAGGTCGACGCGCTCCAGCGCTACGCGGACGCGGGGCTGATTTCGGCATCCGAGTTTCGCACGACCGTGAACGCGCTGAACGCCAGCGCCAGCGATAACGAGGTGGATCAAGGTCTCCTAGCGAGCCTCTACGACGAGGCGCGTGATTTGGCGGTTCCAGTGGAGGATCTTGAGCGCATGACGTTGGCCGCCGTCGGCGCTGGGAGCATCACTGCAGCGAACCGCGAGGCGATCCTGTCCCAAGCACTGGAATTGCGCGAGGACGGAATGGAGCGCGGCGTCGATGCGATCAAGGCCACGTTTGAGCGGGGATGGATGGACGGCGCAACCGATCGCCAGGCGCTGGCCACGGCCGAGGACGCCGCCATGAACGACCTGATCGACTGGCGCCGACGGAACCCCGACGCGCCCAGCTACGAAGTCCGCCAGGCTGCAATCCGGTTCGCCGCCCTCAGAGGTCGGGAAATCCCGCCACCTTCCGCGCCCTTGATCGAGGCGGCCGGCGCGCCGCCGGGCGCGCATGAAGGCGGCCAAGCCTTCGCAGCGTGGCGAGAGCGCGCGGAGATCGCAATTGAGGAGCTCGCACTTGAGCCCGGCGCTCCGCTGGACCAGCAGCGCCAGGCGGTCCGCTTACAGAACGAGCTCGACGCCTACGAGGCTTGGCACGCTCGACAGCGCGCGGCGCTGGAGGCGTTGCAGACGACGCCCGCGAACTAGCCTCGGCTAGATGGGCGCAGACTTGATCCATTCGATCGGCGCCGCCCATTCTATGTCCTGGTCGGCGAGCGGCGAGGCGTTGGGGCTGGTCAGCGTGAACCGGCTGGGCGCCGATCCGGGCGTGATGGTCTTTATGAACCGGCGTCCATCGGTGAGCGCGACCACGGCGCGGCGGAACAGCAGATCCTCCGGGGGCAGGTGGCGCCAGTAGATCAGCGTGTCGCCGGGATTGAGTTCGGGCCGGCAGGAATCGCCGCGCACGACGACCGCGACCGCGTTGTCCGGGCATCCCGGCGGCGCTTCGACCTCATCAAGACCCGCGCCCTTCGCGTGATCGTCCATTGCGCACAGCTCTCCACCGGCTCTAACGGAAGCGGACAGAGGAAGCACACGAACGGCTCCGCGCTGCTCGCCAGTTAAGAGCCAGGCGGCGGAAACCTTGAAGGCTCTGGCGTAGCGCTCGGCGGCGTCCTTGCGCAGTCCGCGCGTGCCGTTCTCGTGTGCGAAATAGGTGAACCGCTTCCACCCGAAGCGCTCTGCGGCGGCTGCGGCGGTGTCGTATCCGGCGTCACGCCGGGCGCGCTTAAGTCTTTCGTTCGCCTCTTCCACGCGGATTGCTCCCAGCGCCTCAAACACATCGACACCTTCGCCGCCGTTTGCTGCAGTCGGCAATACGGCAAGGCGTCAAATTGGGGTGGGGGTCTCAAAAAGTCGGGGGTGGGAAAGATATCCTGCACCAACCGGCGCCGAATTTTCCCCCCGCCCCCTTCTCTGAAGCGTTGACCCCCCCCTGGGGGCCTATTCGCCGGCCGCGCTCGCGATCCGCTCCACGTCAGCGCGCATCGCCTCGACGGCTTCGATCTGTTCCGGGTCCAGGTGATCGCGCTCGAATTTCAGGAACAGAAGCAGCTTGGCCCGAAGATCGGCCAGCGTGCGCGCTTCACTGAGATAGCCCGCACGGATCGCGGCGAGCTCCATCGCCGCCAGCCGGTCCGAATATGCGCCGACCGCCGGAGCTGTCCCGGCTCCAACGCTGCGGCTCGATCCGGCCGTGCCGGTGGCGGTGTGTCCATTCTGCATCGTCTCTACTCCAATCGCTTCGCCCCCTAAGCCGCGGAGGCATAGGGGGTCGGGTTGTGGGTAGAGACTTCAGAATTCACACAAGCGCCTGAAATCGTTTAGAGCTGTGGCGGAGAGGGAGGGATTCGAACCCTCGGTACCCGTAAAGGCACAACGGTTTTCGAGACCGCCCCGTTCGACCACTCCGGCACCTCTCCGATCGGGAGCGCGCTGTTTGGCCCATCGCGCGGGTGAAATCAAGGCCGTCCGGCGCCGCGCGCGCATTGACTCTGCAAAGGCTCTGAGCCTATAGACCGCGCTCCGCCCGCGCCGGGCCTGTCTCGGCGGGGCGTTTTGCTGTTCACAACGCCGGATCGGATAGAACCGGCGAAGAAAAAGGGCTCCGGCGGCTGACGCCGTACGGAAGGCCGGAAAAGAAGGATGAAGCCATGTACGCGGTGATCAAAACCGGCGGCAAACAGTATCGCGTCGCGCCCGGCGACGTGCTGCGCGTCGAGAAGCTCGAAGCCGAAGCCGGCGACGTCGTCAGCTTCGACGAGGTCCTGATGCTCGGCGGCGACGGCGACGCGACGGTGGGCTCGCCCCTCGTCGACGGCGCTGCGGTGACGTGTGAAGTGCTGGACGTGCGCAAGGACAAGAAGGTCCTCGTCTTCAAGAAGCGCCGCCGCCAGAACTATCGCCGCAAGAAGGGCCACCGCCAGTGGATCTCCGTGCTGTCGGTCTCTGAAATCCTGAAGCCGGGCGAGAAGTCCAAGCTCTCGGGCAAGGCGAAGGCGGCCAAGACCGCCGACGCGCCGAAGGCCGACGAGAAGAAGGCCGCCCCGAAGAAAGAGGCGCCCAAAGCCGAGGCCAAGAAAGAGGCGCCGAAAAAGGCCGCCGCCAAGGCCAAGAGCGACGACCTCACCCAGCTGACCGGCGTGGGCCCCGCCTTCGCCACCAAGCTGAACGACGCCGGCGTGACGAGCTTTGATCAGATCGCCAAGTGGGACGACGTCGAGATCGAGCGCCTGGACGGCGAGATCTCCGGTCTGAAGACCAAAGCCGAAAAGGGCGACTGGGTCGCCGAAGCCAAGAAGCTCGCCGGCGAGTAAGCCGCGCGACCGAACTGATAGGAGGCCACCATGGCTCACAAAAAAGCAGGCGGTTCGTCGCGCAACGGCCGCGACAGTGAAGGCCGGCGTCTCGGCCTGAAGAAGGCCGGCGGCCAGCACGTCATTCCGGGCAACATCATCGTGCGCCAGCGCGGCACGAAGTATTATCCGGGCGACAATGTCGGCATGGGCAAGGACCACACCCTGTTCGCCCTGACCGAGGGCCGCGTCGTGTTCCGCAAGAAGAAAGACGACAAGACCTTCGTCAACGTCGCCCCGCTCGCCGAGGCGGCCGAATAGGGCGATCGAGACATCAGCGATCGCCTCACCCGACAGGGGGCGATCCGGTCCGGTAAGGACAGTCGAAGGGGAGACGGATCGCCGTCTCCCCTTTCTTCGTCTCCCCTTCATCCAGCCTGGACAGGAGGCTGTCATGAAGGACCAGATCGAGGCGTTCGCGCCTCCCGACGCCGCGCAGGCGATCACGACGGACCGGCTCGTCCTGCGCCCGCTCGAGATCGCCGACGCGGGATGGGTGGGCCGTGAAAGCGGCCGGCCCGAGGTCGCAGGCAAGCTCGCCCTCGTGCCCAGCCCCAACCCGGCCCTGTTCGCGGAGATGTTCATCCTCGCCGCGCGGGCCCGGGCGCTGAACGCCGGCGATCTCGTGAGCGCGATCGTCGCGCGCGAGACCGGCGCGCCGCTCGGCGTGATCGGGGCGAGCGCGCGCGGCGAGGGCCGGTTCGGCTTCGGCTACTGGCTCGCGCCGTCGGCTTGGGGGAAGGGCTACGCGACCGAAGCCGGCCGTGCGATGGTGGCGGCGCTGACCGCGCGCGGCGCGCGGACGCTGAAGGCGGGCTGGTTCACCGACAACCCTGCCTCGGCGCGCGTTCTGGAAAAGCTCGGCTTCGTTCACAATGGCGAGGACGAGCCGCAGTTTTGCACCGCCGCGCTCAGCAAGCGGCCCCATCGCGGCATGACGCTCGAAATCGGGCCGAAGACCGTATAAGGCGAGAGCCATGAAGTTCCTCGATCAAGCCAAAGTCTTCGTCAAATCCGGCCATGGCGGGCAGGGGTGCGTCTCCTTCCGGCGCGAGGCCTATGTCGAATACGGCGGGCCGGACGGCGGCGACGGCGGCGAGGGCGGCGACGTGATCGCCGTGGCGGTGGAGGGGCTGAACACGCTGATCGACTACCGCTACAAGCAGCACTTTAAGGCCGAGCGCGGGGTTCACGGCTCGGGCCGTAACCGCACCGGACGGGACGGCGAGGACGCGGTGCTCGAAGTGCCTGTGGGCACCCAGATCCTGGACGAGGATCAGGAGACGGTTCTTGCCGACCTCACCGAGGTGGGCCAGACCGCCCTGCTCGCCCGCGGCGGGCGCGGCGGCAAGGGCAACGCCCATTTCAAGACCTCGCGCAACCAGGCGCCGCGCAAGTCCCAGCCCGGCGAAGAGGGCGAGGAGCGCTGGGTCTGGCTGCGCCTGAAGCTGATCGCCGACGCCGGCCTGATCGGTCTGCCGAACGCGGGCAAGTCGACGCTTCTGAGCGCGGCGAGCCGGGCGCATCCGAAGATCGCGGCCTATCCGTTCACTACGCTTCACCCCCATCTGGGCGTGGTGGAGATGGGCGATGCGAATCGCTTCATCCTGGCCGACATTCCCGGCCTCATCGAAGGCGCGCACGAGGGCGCAGGGATCGGCGACCGGTTCCTGGGTCATATCGAGCGCTGCGCGCTTCTGGTCCATCTCATCGACGCGGCCGGCGAGGATCCGCTGGACGCCTACCGCGTGGTCCGGTCTGAACTCGAAGCCTACGGGGCGGGGCTCGCCGACAAGCCCGAGATCGTGGCGCTGAACAAGACCGACGCCGCCGATCCCGAAACCGTCGACCAGCTCGCCGCCGAACTCGCCGGGCTGACCGGGAAAGAGGTCTACCGCGTGTCCGGTGCGACGGGTGACGGGGTGAAACCGCTTCTGGGCCGGATCTGGCAGGCGGTCGAAGCGCGCCGCGCAAAGGAAGCCGAAGCCAAGGCCGAGGCCGAGAAAGCCGCGCGCGGCGAGACGGGCTGGGCGCCTTGAGCGCGGCTGCGGCCGGGCTCAGAACCGAGGCGATCGAGGCTGCGTTAGGCTACAGGCGCGGCGCGGCCCTTGTGCACGCCGCCGACATCGTGCTCGCAACGGAGGCTCGCGCGTGAGTTTTCCCGGCAAACCCGCCTTCAAGTCCGAAACGCTCGCGCCGGGCATGCGCGTGGGGCTCTATGGCGGGTCGTTCGATCCGCCCCATGCCGGCCATGTGCATGTCGCGCGAACGGCGATGAAGCGGCTGGGCCTTCACCGGGTGTGGTGGCTCGCAAGCCCCGCCAACCCGTTCAAGGCCTGCCCGCCCGCGCCTCTGGACGAGCGCCTTAAATGGATCGAGGACGCCGTGCCCGAGCCGCGCATGGTCGCCTCGGGCTTCGAGGCGCGCCTGCCGTCCTCACGCACCGTCGACGTGATCGCCGCGCTCCAGGCGCGGTTCCCGCGGGTGCGGTTTTACTGGGTGATGGGCGCGGACGGGCTATTGGAGCTTCATCGCTGGAAGGGCTGGGGCGAGATCGCCGCGCGGGTGCCGATCTGCGTGGTCTCGCGGCCCGGCGCGTCGGTGAGGGCGCGCCTGTCGCCGGCCGCGCGCCGGCTCGCGCCCTTCCGCGTGCCGCCCTCTCGGGCCGGCGCGCTCGGGGCCGGGCCGCCGGGGTGGACATATCTGACCGAGCGGTTACATGCTCACGCCTCGCGCGACCTTCGCCGACCCGCCTGAGCCCGCAGCCGCAGCGACCGATCCGAGCGATCCTGGACATCCGATGACCGACACCGCCGAGCCGGGGGAGGGCGCGCTCGCCTTCTTCGAGGACATGCACCCGCACGCCGCCGATTTCCGCGCCGACGTGCTGGCCGGGCTGTCGCGGCCGCAGAAGCTGCTGCACGCGAAGTATTTCTACGACAAGACGGGTTCGGAGATCTTCGACCGGATCACCGAAGCGCCGGAATACTACGTGATGCGCACCGAGCTCGCTCTCCTCGACCGGATCGGGCCCGAGCTGCGCGGCATCGCCGGGCCGGGCGCGGTGGTGCTCGAACCGGGGGCGGGTTCGAGCCTGAAGATCAGAAAACTGCTCGACGCGCTCGACCGCCCCGCCGCCTATGTCGGCATGGACATTTCCGGCGAGCATGTGCGCGAGGCCTGCGCCGACATCGCGCGGGACTATCCCGAGCTGCCCGTCGGCGCGGTGTGCCACGACTTCACCCGCCCGCTCGATCCCGGCGCGCTGCCGATTCCCGACGGCCGCCGCGTGGTCTTCTTCCCCGGCTCGACCATCGGCAATTTCGAGCTGATCGACGCGCTGGCGCTTCTGAAGACGCTGCGCGGCTGGCTGCGCCCCGGCGACGGCATCCTGATCGGCGCGGATCTGAGGAAAAGCCGCGAGACGCTCGAAGCGGCGTATGACGACGCGGGCCGGGCGACGGCGGACTTCAACTACAATCTCGTGGACCGGATCAACGCCGAACTCGACGGCGATATCGACAAGTCCGCGCTGACCTACCGCGCGTTCTGGAACCCCTACCGGTCGCGCGTGGAGATGTATCTGCAGGCGACGAAGGACTTCGATTTCACCGTCGCCGGCAAGCGGTTCACCATCCGCGAGCACGAGACGATCCACACCGAGAACTCGCACAAATTCACCGTCAGCACGTTTCAGGACCTTGCGGTTGCGGCCGGGCTGAAGCCCGCCCATGTATGGGTTCACGAGGACGTGCCCTTCTCCATTCACTGGCTCGAATACGCCGTCGAAGCGTGATAGGGTGCGACCCGGTTCAACAAGGGAGCTTGGACGCTGTCCATAGAACTCAATCGCCGTGAGGCCGACGCCCCCCGCCACGCAGACGCCGTGACGGACGAGAGCGCCGGCTCGATCGGAACCGAAGCGCTCGAAGAGCTGGTGCTCACAGTGCTCGACGACGACAAGGCTGAAGACGTCGTCTCCATCGATCTGCAGGGCAAATCCTCGGTCACCGACGTGATGGTCATCGCCTCGGGCCGGTCCAACAGGCATGTCGGCGCGATCGCCGACCACCTTCTGCGCAAGCTCAAGGAGGCCGGTCACGGCCGGGCGCGCGTGGAGGGGCTGAAGACCTGCGACTGGGTGCTGATCGACGCCGGCGACGTGATCGTCCACGTCTTCCGGCCCGAGGTGCGCCAGTTCTACGATCTGGAGAAGATGTGGTCGGTCGCCCCGGGCGGCGCGGCCTGACGTCTTCGGATCGGCGGGCTCCGCCGGAACGGCCCGTCTCGCCGAAAGGGCTTCGCCGTGCGCTGTGAGATCCGGGCCGTCGGCCGGCTGAAATCCGGGCCTGAGCGCGACCTCGTCGACGACTGGCTGGGCCGGGCCACAGCGCTCGGCCGTTCCCACGGGCTCGGCCCGTTCACCGAGCGCGAGTTCGACCCTCGATCCCTCAAAGACAAGGCCGCCGAGACCGAGGCGCTGACCGCCGATCTTCCGGCCGGGGCGCTGGTCTTCGCGCTGGACGAGACCGGCCGCGACATGACCTCCTCGGCGTTCTGCGAAGCGCTGGCGCGCGCCCGCGACGACGGGGTGCGCGACGCGGTGTTCCTGATCGGCGGGGCGGACGGGCATGATCGCGGCCGCCTGCCCGAGGGCGCGCGGCGTCTGAGCTTCGGCAAGGCGACCTGGCCGCACATGCTGGTGCGCGCCATGCTCGCCGAACAGCTTTACCGGGCGGTCTCGCTGGCCGCCGGCACGCCCTATCACCGCGAGGGATGATGCTCGCCGCTCTCATCGCCGCCAGCCTCGCCTTTCAGGAGCCGCCGCCCGATCCCGAGGCGGCCGAAGCCCTGCGCGAGGAGGCCGAGACGTTGCGCGAAGCCGCGCGCGCCCGCGAACTCGCCGCCGAGGCGGCGAGCGCGGAGATAGCCAGGCTGCAGCGCCGGCTCGTCGAAGCCGCGGACCGGGTCCGCGCCCGCGAAGCCGAAGCCGAGGCGGCGGCCGCGGAGACCGCGCGCCTGGAAGCCGAAGAAGACGCGCTAGTCGCCCGCCTGGCGGCGGAGCGCGAAGGGCTCGCCCGCGTACTCGCCGCGCTTCAGCGCATCGAACAGGCCGACCCGCCTGCGCTGGCGGTCACCCCTGAAGACGCGGTGGAAGCCGCCCGCGCAGCTGCGCTTCTCGCGCGCATCGCGCCCGAGCTCGACGCGCGCGCGGCTGCGGTTCGCGACCGCCTCGAAGAGCTTCGCCGCCTGCGTGAGCGGCTGGGCGATCAGGCCGAGCGGCTGGCCCAGGCGCGCGAAGCGCTCGCCACGACCCGGCAGGAGGTCACCGCGCTGGTCGAGGAGCGCCGCGCCGCCGAGATCGCGCTTCGGGCCGAAGCCGACGAGCTGTCGCGCCGCGCCGCTGAGATCGCCGCGCAGGCTGAAGACCTCGACAGCCTGATCGCGGAGATCCGCCGCTACGCCGAAGCCACGCCGCGCCTCGCGCCGCGGCCCGAACCCGCCGCCGTTCCCGATGACGGCGTGCCGGTTCCCCGCGTCAGGCCTGAACCGGTCGCAGCCGGAACGCTGGTCGACGCCGCGCCGTTGACCGGCCCGGCCGAGACGCTGCGCTTTGCGGACATGCGCGGCCGGCTCGGCCCGCCCGTGCGCGGGCGGCTGACAATCGCCGCCGACGAGCGCGGTCCTGACGGCGCGGTTCGCGACGGGGTCTGGTTCGAGACCGCCTCGCGGGCGAACGTCAGCGCGCCGTTCGACGGCGTGGTGGTCTACGCCGGCCCGTTCCAGAGCTTCGAAGGCGTGTTGATGATCAACACCCCTGACGGATACACTCTCATTCTCGCGGGGTTGGGACTGGTGTACGCTTCTGAAGGGCAGAGCCTTCTGGCCGGCGAACCGGTCGGAGTCATGCCCGACCGTGAAAACCCGCCGCCGATGCTCTATCTGGAGATCAGACGCAGCTCGAACGCGGCAGACGACCCGGAGCTCTGGCTCCGGCCCGAATTTCGCAAGGGGTGACCCCTCGCCGCCCGGCGCCACTGAGGACTGTTCCGAATGCGCATGCACATCCTGGCCTCCGCCGTCTTCTTCGGCCTCGGCGCCGCGACGATCGCAGTCTCCGCCGAGGGCGACGACCGCAATCGCGACGAGACCTTCCGCCAGCTCGAACTGTTCGGGGACGTGCTCTCGCGCATCGAAGCCGATTACGTGACCGAGCCGGACAAGGCGGAGCTGATCGAAAGCGCCATCGACGGCATGCTGCAGGCGCTCGACCCGCATTCGAGCTATCTCAGCCCGGACGACTTCCAGGACATGCAGGTCTCCACCCGCGGCGAGTACGGCGGGGTCGGCATCGAGGTCACCATTCGCGACGAGATGATCACCATCGTCTCTCCGATCGCCGACACGCCGGGCGAGCGCGCCGGTCTGGAATCGGGCGACCGGATCATCGCCGTGGACGGGGACTCCATGCTCGGCGCGGACATGAGCGAAGCGGTCGACCGCATGCGCGGCCCTGAAGGCGAGCCGGTGACGCTGACCATCGCGCGCGAGGGCGTCGATCCGTTCGACGTCACCATCGTGCGCGACATAATCGAGGTAGTGAGCGCGCGCTGGCGGCTCGAGGAGGGCGACACGCCCTATCTGCGCATCACGACCTTCAACGAGCACACGACCGAGAACGTGGTCACCGGCCTGCGCGATCTGACCGAAGCCTATGGCGGGCCGCTGCCGGGCCTGGTGCTTGATCTGCGCTCCAATCCGGGCGGGCTTCTGGACCAGTCGGTGACGGTGTCGAGCCTGTTTCTCGACGGCGGCGAGGTGGTCTCCACCCGCGGCCGCGATCCGCGCGACACCCAGCGCTACAACGCCGATCCGGGCGACATGCTGAACGGCGCGCCGATCGTGGTGCTGATCAATCAGGGCTCGGCCAGCGCGTCGGAAATCGTCACCGGCGCCCTGAAAGACCGCGAGCGGGCGACCGTTCTGGGCATGACCAGCTTCGGCAAGGGCTCGATGCAGACCGTGGTGCCGCTCCGCGGGGGCCGAGACGGCGCGCTGCGCCTGACCACGGCGCGGTATTACACGCCCGCCGGCGTCTCCATCCAGGCCACCGGCATCCTGCCCGACATCGCGGTGTCTGCGCGCCGGATCGATCCTGACGCGCCCTCGCGCTTCACCGAGGCCGATCTGAGGAACGCGCTGACCAACGAGACCGGCGTCGAGCGCGAGGAGATCGACGCGCAGACGGTCGAGCAGCCGCCCGAGGACTGGGACGAGGAGCGCGACTATCAGCTGCACCGCGCCATCGAGGTGCTGCAGGCGATGATGGAGACCGACCAGGCCGCGCTGGAGCGCTGAGCGGGGCCCGGGCTGACGCCGCCCGGCTTCGTTAACGCTTCTTTACGTCTGCGCCGGTAAGGCTCGAACCTCGATTCGGCGCGTGTCGCGCCGCTGACGGAAAACCGAGCATGCCTGGCGAACCGCGCGACAGCTCTCCCTTGCGCAATCCGGCCCTGGCCGGGCTGGCCGCCGCCGTGCTGCTGGCCGGCGGGGTGGGCGTGCTGGCCTTCATCGCAGGCGGCGAACCCGATCCGGTCACCGCCGCCGCAGACATCGCCCGCACCGCGCCTGAAACGTCCGCCTCCACCGAGCTGGCGGAGGCCGATCCCTTCGCCGACGCGCCGGTGGACGGCGTCACACTGCCCGGCGTGGAGGACACCGAGACCGCGCTCGCCGCAGCGCCCGTGGCCGCGCCGCGCCGGCCCCAGGCCCCGCCTGCGCCGGTGAGCGGGCTTTACGAGCCCGGCCCCGGCGGCCCGCTGCCCGTGATCGCCGCTGACGGCCGCCGGCCCGACCAGGTCTACGCCAAGCCCTTCGACGGGGTCGCCGAGGCGCCGACCATCGCGGTGGTCGTCGGCGGGCTGGGCCTGTCCGAACCGCTGACCCGGCGCGCCATCGAGGCGCTGCCTTCGGAAGTCACGCTGAGCTTCGCGGCCTATTCGGAAAACCTGCAGACGCTGATCGATCTGGCGCGCGCGGACGGCCATGAAGTGCTGATCGAACTGCCCATGGAGCCGTTCGACTATCCCAACAACGATCCCGGCCCGCAGACCCTGTTGCTGGACGCTGCGGCCGAAGAGAACCGCCGCCGGCTGATGACGCTGCTGTCGCGGGCGGCCGGATATGCGGGCACGGCGAATTATCTGGGCGCGCGCCTGGGCGCGTCGGAGCCCGCGATGACCTGGCTCTTCACCGAGCTCGAAGCGCGCGGGCTGACCATGATCCATGACGGCGCGGGCCGGCGCGGCGTGATCGACGGCGCGGCCGGGGCCGCCGGCGCGCGGGTCGCGATCGCCGACCGGGTGCTCGATTCAGATCCCGATCCGTCCGCGATCGACGCGCGCCTTCTGGAGCTTGAAGCGCTCGCCCTGCAGAACGGCACGTCGCTGGGCTCGGGCTTCGCCTATCCCGCCACGGTGGAGACCGTCGCAAGCTGGGCCGAGGGGCTGGCCGCCCGCGGCTATCAGCTGGCGCCGGCGAGCTATCTCGTGACGGCGCGCCGCAACCGCGCCGCCGCCGACGCGGAGACATGAGCGCTCCGGACTATCCCGAGCACCGGCCGAACGTCGGCGTGGTGCTGTTCAACACCCAGGGGCTGGTCTGGATCGGCAAGCGCTATGCGAGCTCCGGCCCCTGGACCTGGCAGTTTCCCCAGGGCGGCGTGGATCCCGGCGAGGATATCGAAACCGCCGCGCTGCGCGAGCTTTACGAAGAGACCGGGGCGACCGAAGACCTCGTCGAGCCGCTGGGCGCGATCGAGGACTGGCTGGTCTACGACTTTCCCCCCGACGTGCTCGCCCAGCGCAAGAAGAACCGCTGGAAGGGCCAGAAGCAGCGCTGGTTCGCCTATCGCTTCATCGGCACCGACGCCGCCTTCGACCTGCGCGCCGTGCCGCCCCAGGAATTCGAGACCTTCCGCTGGGAGCGGCTCGAGAGGGTCCCGCAGCTGATCATCCCCTGGAAGCGCGCGGTCTATGAACAGGTCGCAGACGCCTTCGCCCCGTTCGCGGCCGGCTGAAACGCGACAATCTTTGACAAAGCCTGTATGATGGCCGCGCCAGCCAAGGAGCGCCCGCCATGCACGTGTCCCTCACCGAACGCCTGGAAGCCTGGGTCCGCGAGAAGGTCGAAAGCGGGCTCTACAACAACGCCAGCGAAGTCGTCCGCGAAGCCCTGCGCGCCAAGATGCTCGCGGAAATGAGCGAGGCGGAGAAGCTGGAGATCCTCAAGGCCGAGCTCGAGAAGGGCATGGCCGACGTGCGCGCGGGGCGGACGCGGAAATGGGACAAGGACGCCTTCCTCGCCGAGATGCGGGCCGATGCCGACGCGTGAAGTCGAAATATCGCAGGCCGCCGAGCGCGACCTCGAGGCGATCTTCCGCTACACGCGCGAGCGTTGGGGGGAGGCGCAGGCGGTCTCATACATCGAAGCGCTCAACGAAGGCTTCGACGGTATCGCCGAGACGCCGGGGCTGGGTCGCGACCGGTCTGAGGAGATCGAGGGCGGGCGCAGCCGTATCCTGGCCAGGCACGTGGTATTCTACACGTTCACCCGCGAGCGGGCTGTCATCATCCGCGTGCTCCACCCGGCGCAGGATCCGCGGACGCTGCTCGGGCCGGGACCGGACGGCTGACCCCCCTGCGCCGGCTTTCCCTAACGGTGTTGCCGCCCCCGCCCCCCTGTGCTAGTTCGGCGCCGGGCTTGAGAGAGCGGGCGGCGCGGCGCGCCGTGTGCTGACAAAAAAGCCAAGTTCCTACAAGCGCTTGAGGCCCGCTCTGCGGCTTCGTCGTAAGCGCGATCACGAGAAGAAAGCGGCGTTCCAGGTGACCACGCAGACTGATGCGATCACGGGCGAGACGGGCGAGCGTTATGCGCGCGCCCTGTTCGAGCTGGCTGAAGAGGCCGGCGAGCTTCAGGCCGTCGAGTCCGATGTCGACGCGCTGCAGGCCGCGATCGGCGAGAGCGCCGATCTGCGCCGCGCGCTTGCGAGCCCGGTCTACAAGACCGTCGAGAAGGCCGCCGCGCTGAACGCGCTGGCCGGCTCGCTCGGGCTCCACACCATGACCGGCCGGTTCCTCGGCGTGGTCGCGAACAACGGGCGCTCTGCGGAGCTGCCGAAGATCCTGCGCGCCTTCAAGGCGCTCGCGGCGAAGAAGCGCGGCTCGGCGACTGCCGAGATCGTGACCGCCGACGCGCTGACCCAGGCTCAGCTCAAGGAGCTGACCACCGCGCTGAAGACCGCGCTGGGCCGCGACGTGGAAGTGCGCACCGAGGTGCGTGAAGACATAATCGGCGGGCTGATCGTCAAGGTCGGCTCGCGCATGTTCGACTCCTCCCTCAAGACCAAGCTTGAGGGGCTGCGCAAAACGATGAAAGAGGCGTAGGCCATGGACATCCGGGCGGCGGAAATCTCCGCGATCCTCAAAGAGCAGATCAAGAATTTCGGCGCGGAGGCGGACGTCTCCGACGTCGGTCAGGTGCTGTCGGTGGGCGACGGCATCGCCCGCGTCTACGGCCTCGACGAGGTCCAGGCCGGCGAACTCGTCGAGTTCCCGGGCGGGGTTAAGGGCATGGCCCTGAACCTCGAGCGCGACAATGTCGGCGTGGTGATCTTCGGCGACGACCGGGGCATCAAGGAAGGCGACACCGTCAAGCGTCTGGGCTCGATCGTCGACGCGCCGGTGGGCAAGGGCCTTCTGGGCCGCGTCGTCAACGCGCTGGGCGAGCCGATCGACGGCAAGGGCCCGATCGAAGACATCGCCGAGCGCCGCATCGTCGACGTGAAGGCGCCGGGCATCCTGCCGCGCAAATCGGTGCACGAGCCGATGGCCACCGGCATCAAGGCGATCGACTCCATGATCCCGATCGGCCGCGGCCAGCGCGAGCTGATCATCGGCGACCGTCAGACCGGCAAGACCGCGATCGCGCTCGACACCATCCTGAACCAGAAAGCCGCCAACCAGGGCGACGACGAGAGCGCCAAGCTCTACTGCGTCTACGTGGTGGTCGGCCAGAAGCGCTCCACGGTGGCGCAGCTTGTCAAGACGCTCGAGGAAAACGGCGCGATGGACTACTCCATCGTCGTCGCCGCGACCGCGTCCGACCCGGCCCCGATGCAGTTCCTGGCGCCGTTCACCGGCTGCGCGATGGGTGAGTATTTCCGCGACAACGCGATGCACGCCCTGATCATCTACGACGATCTGTCCAAGCAGGCCGTCGCCTATCGTCAGATGTCGCTGCTGCTGCGCCGCCCGCCGGGCCGCGAAGCCTATCCCGGCGACGTGTTCTACCTGCACTCCCGCCTGCTCGAGCGCGCGGCGAAGATGAACGACGAGCTGGGCGCGGGTTCGCTGACGGCGCTGCCGATCATCGAAACCCAGGCCAACGACGTGTCGGCCTACATCCCGACCAACGTGATCTCGATCACCGACGGTCAGATCTTCCTCGAGACCGACCTGTTCTACCAGGGCGTCCGCCCGGCGGTGAACGTGGGTCTGTCGGTCAGCCGCGTGGGTTCGGCCGCTCAGACCAAGGCCACCAAGCAGGCCGCCGGCAAGATCAAGGGCGAGCTCGCCCAGTACCGCGAAATGGCCGCCTTCGCCCAGTTCGGCTCCGATCTGGACGCGGCGACCCAGAAGCTTCTGGCGCGCGGCGAGCGTCTGACCGAGCTGCTCAAGCAGCCGCAGTTCAGCCCGCTGTCGATGGAAGAGCAGGTCTGCGTGATGTACGCGGGCACGCGCGGCTATCTCGACAAGCTGCCGGTGAACAAGGTCGGCCGCTACGAAGCCGAGCTTCTGCGTCACCTGCACGCGGAGAAGTCTTCGATGCTGAACAAGATCCGCACCGAGAAGAAGCTCTCCGACGACACCGAGGCCGAGCTGAAGAAGACGCTCGACGCCTTCACGGCGAACTTCGGCTAAGCGCGCGGCACGAACAGGCGCCGGGCGGGCGAAGGCCGCACGCCCGGTGCTGAACTGAAAGGCTGGTCAGGACACGCCATGGCGTCTCTCAAGGACCTGAAAAACCGGATCAACTCGGTCAACTCGACCAAGAAGATCACCAAGGCGATGCAGATGGTCGCCGCCGCGAAGCTGCGCCGCGCGCAGGACGCGGCCGAGGCCGCGCGCCCCTACGCCGAGCGCATGGCTGCGGTGATGGCGAACCTGTCCTCGGCCATGGACGGCCCGGACGCGCCGCGTCTTCTGGTCGGCACGGGCGCGGACGACACGTATCTGCTCGTCGTGGCCACGGCCGATCGCGGCCTGTGCGGCGGCTTCAACACCAATATCGTGCGCCTGGCCCGCGAGCGGATCAGCGCGCTGATCTCGGCGGGCAAGACGGTGAAGGTCTTCACCGTCGGCAAGAAGGGCTATGAGCAGCTCAAGCGCCTGCACGCCGACAAGATCGTCGAGCGGATGGAGCTCAAGGACGTCAAGAAGATCGACGGCGCGGTCGCCGGCTCGATCGGCGAGAAGGTCCGCACCCTGTTCGATCAGGGCGCGTTCGACGTCTGCGAAGTGATCAGCTCGGAATTCGTTTCGGTGATCAGCCAGAAGCCGCGCGCCCAGACCCTGATCCCGGCGCGCGACGCGATCGACGAGAGCGTCGAGCGGCCCGATCTCAAGGGCGCGATCTACGAGTACGAGCCCGATGAGGAGACCATCCTCGCCGACCTGCTGCCGAAATATGTGAACACGGTCATCCTGTCGGCTCTGCTGGAGAACGCGGCCGGCGAGATGGGGGCCAAGATGGCCGCCATGGACGCCGCCACGCGCAACGCCGGCGAGCTGATCGACAAGCTGAACCTGGAATACAACCGCACCCGCCAGGCCAAGATCACCAAGGAGCTGATCGAGATCATCTCCGGGGCCGAGGCGGTCTAAGGGCGAACGTTGAGGAACACCGGCGGGCGCCCGCGCCGCCGAACGAGGAAGACGAGAGGCTGAGACGATGAGCAATCTCAAGGGCCGTATCGCGCAGGTCACCGGCGCGGTGGTGGACGTGGAGTTCGAGGGCGGTCTGCCCGAGATCCTCAACGCTCTGGAGACCATGAACGGGGACCGCAAGCTGGTTCTGGAAGTGGCGCAGCACCTGGGCGAGAACGCCGTGCGCACCATCGCCATGGACGCCACCGAAGGCCTCAAGCGCGGCCAGGACGTCACCGACACCGGCACGCCGATCCAGGTTCCCGTGGGCCCGGCGACGCTGGGACGCATCCTGAACGTGACCGGCGAAGCCATCGACGAGGCCGGCGAGGTCAACGCGGAAGGCACCGCGCCGATCCACCGTCCGGCGCCGGCCTTCGAGGATCAGTCCACCGAAGCGGAAATCCTGCCCACCGGCATCAAGGTCGTCGACCTGCTCTGCCCCTACGCCAAGGGCGGCAAGATCGGCCTGTTCGGCGGCGCGGGCGTGGGCAAGACCGTGCTCATCCAGGAGCTGATCAACAACATCGCCAAGCTGTTCGGCGGTTACTCGGTGTTCGCCGGCGTCGGCGAGCGCACCCGTGAAGGCAACGACCTTTACTACGAGATGATCGAATCGGGCGTGAATGTCGACCCGAAGAAGAACAACGGCTCCACCGAAGGCTCGCGCTGCGCGCTGGTGTTCGGCCAGATGAACGAACCGCCGGGCGCGCGCGCCCGGGTGGCGCTGTCCGGCCTCGCCCAGGCGGAATACTTCCGCGACGAGGAAGGCAAGGACGTGCTGTTCTTCGTGGACAACATCTTCCGCTTCACCCAGGCCGGCGCCGAAGTGTCCGCGCTGCTGGGCCGCATCCCGTCGGCGGTGGGCTATCAGCCGACCCTGTCCACCGACATGGGCGCGCTGCAGGAGCGGATCACCTCGACCAAGAAGGGCTCGATCACCTCGGTGCAGGCCGTCTACGTGCCCGCCGACGACCTGACCGACCCGGCCCCGGCCACCACCTTCGCCCACCTCGACGCGACGACGGTTCTTAACCGCTCGATCGCCGAGAAGGGCATCTACCCGGCCGTGGACCCGCTCGATTCCACCTCGCGCATCCTCGAGCCGCGCATCGTGGGTGAAGAGCACTATCAGACCGCCCGCCGCGTGCAGGAGATCCTCCAGCGCTACAAGGCGCTTCAGGACATCATCGCGATCCTGGGCATGGACGAGCTCTCCGAAGAAGACAAGCTGACCGTGGCGCGCGCCCGCAAGATCGAGCGCTTCCTCAGCCAGCCCTTCGACGTGGCCGAAGTGTTCACCGGCTCGCCGGGCATCCAGGTGCCGGTCGAAGACACCGTCAAAGGCTTCAAGGCGATCTGCGACGGCGAATACGACCACCTGCCCGAGCCGGCCTTCTACATGGTCGGCACCATCGAGGACGCCGTGAAGAAAGCCGAGCAGCTCGCCGCGGACGCGGCGTAAGGTCCGATGCTGCGCGCGGCGCTCCTGTGGCTCGGATCGGCCTGGCTCGATCACGCCGCCGGGACGCTGCGCGCGATCGGTCTCGCATTGTTTCTCGCGGCCATTCTTGCGGATGAGGGCGTGAGTATCGAACTGCTCGGCGTCGGTGCTATAGTCTTGCTCGTCAGCCCCTTCGTCGCCCGAACGGCGGCGAGCGTTGAACGGAGCGAAGACCATGATTGAGGACGCGACGCCGTTCGTGATTTTCGGGGGGTTCTTCGCCGTCATCGGCGTTTTGCTCGCCGCGATGGGAATATTTGCGGATCTCCGACCACGCGAGGCCGGGGATCGCCGCGGAGACGGAAAGCAAAATGGCTGACAAGCTCAATTTCGATCTGGTCGCGCCCGAGGCGCGCGTGTTCGCCGGTCAGGTGGACATGGTCGTGGTGCCCGGCAGCGAGGGCGATTTCGGCGTGCTCGCCGGCCACGCCCCCTTCATGTCGACGATCCGCTCCGGCGCGATCGCGATCCATGACGGCGGCCAGGTGACCCGCACCTTCATCCATGGCGGCTTCGCCGAGGTGACCCCGGCCGGGCTGACCATCCTCGCCGAGGAAGCGCTCGACCTGTCCACGATCGACCCGAGCGAAGTCGAGCGCCAGCTGACCGAAGCCCGCGAAGACGCAGGTCAGGCCCGCGACGAGGCCGAGCGCCGCGAATGTGAGGCCCGCATCGAGAAGCTCGAAGCCCTGATGGCGGCGATCCGCAACTAGCGCGGCGCGTCGCGCCAGACGAACGAACCCCGCGCCCGGTGAAGGCGCGGGGTTTTTCGTGTCAGCCCATAACCCCCGGCGTGTAGCTCCACGGGGTGAGCCCGGCCCAGCCATAGGTGAACATCCAGCCCCAGGCGAGCACTAGCAGGGCGCTGGTCAGGCCGGCCTGGGCTCGGGCGAACAGGCGCACGTCCTGTGCGCGCACCGCTGCCCACACGCCCACCAGCGCGATCGGGCCGAAGGCGAGCGTGCCCAGCTGCAAGACGCGCCCGCCGAGGCTGGGTCCGGCGAAATTCGCCAGCACGTCGCCCATGCTCAGCATCATGAGCGCGCCCATGCCCAGCCCGAAGGAGAGCGCGGCGAGGCTCGGCCAGGTCCAGACCCGCCAGCGGTTCTGCCCGGCGAACACGCCGAACGGGCGTGCGGCCGCCCAGACGAGAAGCGTGATCAGCCCGGCGATCAGCGCGACCAGCGTCGCGATCCACAGCGCGACCGGCGCGCCCAGGCGCAGGGCGCTGGTCTGGCTGAAGGTCTCGCCGCCGCCATAGACGAGCTCCCATCCGCGCGGGCCTTCGATGAGGGCGAGGCGTTTGAACGGCTCGTCGGTCTTGTAGAAGCGGCCGCCGCCCATGGGCGTATAACGCAGCGGTTCCGACCCGAGTCCGCGCGCCACGCAGAGCTCCGCGCCGCATGCGGTGACGCTGATCGGCTCGAACAGGTCGATCAGGGCGCGGGTCATCTCCTGGCGGGGATTGACGATGCGGTAGGTTCCCGCCGCGCTGTCGGCCAGCGTCCAGCCGGGCGCGGGTTCGGGCGCGGGCTGGGCCCCGCCCAGGGCGTCGCGCAGCGCTCGCCGCATGTTGCGGATGGCCGGGCCGGAGGTGTTGACCATCAGGGCGTAGGCCATGCCGGTCTGCCGGTTGTAGAAGACCTCGGCCTGGGCTGCGTCGATCGCGCCGTTATGGCCGATCCAGAGGCCGGTCTCGTCCCGGCTCTCGAAAAGCCCCAGACCGTAAGGGTTTCCGCCGTTCTGCGCTGAAACGCTGGTCTCGCCGCGCTCCATGCGCGCCACCGTCGGGGACGTCATGAAACCCGCCCCGTCCGTCATCAGGACAGCGCCCACCGTCACCAGATCGCGCGCGCTGATCGCGAGCGCGCCGGACGGGCCGGCCCAGATGCGGGTGAAGTCCGATCGTTCACCGTCGCTCGCATAGCTCGCAGGGCGGATCTCGCCGTCCTGATCGAAGCTCGCCGTCTCGAGTCCCAGCGGATCGAAGATCAGCGCCTCCATCGCCTGCTCGAAGGGCCGGCCAGTCTCGATCTCGATCACCCGGCCGATCACGGCGGGGCCTGAATTGGCGTAGCTGTGATAGAGCCCCGGCGCCCAGCGGGCCGTCCGCGAGCGGGGATTGTCGGCCAGGCCTTCGGCGATCGTGGTGCCTTCGGGGAAGCTGCGATATTCCTGAAGCTGGATGTCGTCCCAGCCCGCGGTGTGCTCGACGAGGTGCACCAGGCGCACCGGGGCCTCGTCCTCCCAGCGATTGGTGAAGGCGATTTCCGGCGCAATGTCGGCCAGGGGCGTGTCGAGGTCGAGCCGGCCAGCCTCGACCAGCCGCATCGCCGCCATCGCGGTCAGCAGCTTGGACACCGAACCGGCGCGGAAGGGCGTGTCCCCGGTCGCCTCGATCCCGGCTTCGCGGTCGGCATAGCCGATCCCGTCGGCGAAGATCACCCCGTTCGCGTCAGCCAGCGCCCAGCTCGCGCCGACCACGTCGTGGTCTTCGGCGATCTCGTCGAGGCGCTCGTCTAGCGCGGCGAGTTCGGGCGGGAGGTCCTGCGCCAAGGCGTCGGCGTGCGGCAGGCAGAGCGCGGCGATTGCGGCGGCGGCCGCGGCGAAACGGTTGAACATGAGCGTCCCCTTGAAAGCGTCGCCCCTAGGATGCGCATCATGCGCCGTCCGGATGCCCCCGTCCTGTCTAAAGGAAGGAATAGGGCTCGATGTCGACGTTCACCCGGACGCTGGCGGGCGCTTTGAACCGGGCGGTCCAGGCGCGCATATAGGCGCTGACGTCGATCGACTTGCCCGCCTGCACTAAAAAGCGCTTGCGCCACCGGCCGCGCACCACGCCCAGGGGCGCCTCTGCGGGGCCGAACACCTCCACGCCTTCAGCGGCCGGGGCGGCGGCGGCGATCATGCGCGCGGCGTCGTCCAGAACCTCGGGGTCGGGCGCTGACAGGATCATCGCGGCGAGCCGGCCGAACGGGGGCAGGCCGAGCGTTTCGCGCATCATGCGTTCAGCGCTCAGAAAGCCCGCCCGGTCGCCCGCGGCGAGCGCCTGCAGCGCCTCGTGCTCGGGCTTCCAGGTCTGAAGGATCGCCCGGCCGGGGCGATCCGCGCGCCCGGCGCGGCCGGCGGCCTGCACCAGCGTCTGATAGGTGCGCTCCCCGGCCCTGAGATCGCCGCCGGCGAGCCCGAGATCGGCGTCGACCACGCCCACCAGCGTCAGGCGGGGGAAGTTGTGGCCCTTCGCGGCGATCTGGGTGCCCACGAGGATGTCGATCTCGCCCGCCTCCATGCGCGAGACGACGTCGCGCACCGCGTCGCCGGACTGGGCGGTGTCGGAGCTGAAGACCTCGACCTTCGCTTCGGGGAAGCGCCGGGCGGCTTCTTCTGCGACCCGTTCGACGCCGGGGCCGACCCCGATCAGGCTGTCGAGCGCCCCGCACTCGGGGCAGGCTTTGGGCTTGGGCATGGAAAACCCGGTGACATGGCAGACCAGCCGGCCGGTATAGCGATGCTCGACCAGCCAGCGGTCCGCCTCCGGGCTCTTCATCTTGTGACCGCAGGACTTGCACAGCACCAGCGGCGCAAAGCCGCGGCGGTTGAGATAGAGCAAAGCCTGCTCGCCGCGCGCCAGCGTTTCGGCCACCGCGTCGACCAGAGGCGGGCTGAGCCAGTCGCCCTTCTCGGGCGGGGAGAGCCTTAAATCGAGCAGCTCGATGTCGGGCAGAACTGCGCCGGCAGCCCGGCCGGGCAGGACGACATGGACGTAGCGCCCGGCTTCTGCGTTCACCAGGCTCTCCATAGAGGGCGTGGCGCTCGCCAGGATCGTCATCGCGCCTGAGAGTTTCGAGCGCGCCACGGCGAGATCGCGGGCGTTATAGGCGAGATTGTCGTCCTGCTTGTAGGTGGGGTCGTGTTCTTCGTCGACGATCACCATTCTGGGGTTCGGCAGGGGCAGGAAGATCGCCGAACGCGCCCCGGCCACGATCCGCGCCCGGCCCGAGGCCGCCTCGCGCCAGACCCGGCGGCGGTCCTTGTCGGGAAGGGAGGAATGCCACAGCGCAGGCGCCGCGCCGAACCGCTCTTCAAAGCGCCGGGTCACGGCCTGTGTCAGCGCGATCTCGGGCAGAAGCACCAGGATCTGCGCGTCGGGCTCGCGGCGCAGAAGCTCGGCGATCGCCTCGAAATAGACCTCGGTCTTGCCCGATCCCGTAACCCCGTCCAGCAGGGCCGCCTGAAACCCGCCCGCGGCCACCAGACGGCGCAGGGTCGCCGCCGCGCGGGCCTGGATGTCGCTCAGCGCCAGCCCCTCGCGATAGGGGTCGGGCGCGTCGAAGGGCGGATCGACGGGCAGGTCCTCGGCCTCGAGCGCGCCGGCTTCGGCCAGCCCCTTCACCACCGAGCTCGACACCCCCGCCCGGCGCGCCAACTCGGCGGCGGAGGCGGGGCCGTCTTCGGCCGCGTCCAGCACGGCGCGGCGCGCCGGGGTCAGCCGGGCGATTTTCTCCCCCGTGGGCCTGTAGACCGTCTCGACCGGGGAGGGTTTCAGCGCCGCCGGCGAACGCAGCACGGCGCGCAGGATCACGCCGGGCGGCTCGACCAGATAGCGTGCGGTCCAGTCGATGAAATCGCGCACGCCGTCGGACAGAGGCGGGCCGCATATCACCTGATCGACGGGTTTGAGCGCGCGCGCGCCGTCATGCTCGCCGACCGACCAGACCACGCCGGGCACGCTGCGCTTGCCCAGAGGCGCGAGCACGTGATCGCCCGGCGCCAGGACGGCGCCGTCTGGGATCTCGTAGTCGAACGGCTCGGGCAGCGGCATGGGAAACAGCACGCTCGCCCGGCGCCGGGCGCCGAAAAGGGTCATCGCCACCGCCGCAAGGTGAATCGGATCTGGTACGAGCCTAGCAAACCTCAGGGCCGAGCGGTCAGGGTTAACGCATTCGCAAAGCCGCCGGGGTTAACCGGGGGGATCGGCATTTCGCGAGGGCTCCATGACCGACACGCTCGACATCGACGCGCTGCGCGCCGCGCTTCGCGACCGGCCCGACATCGTCACCGGCGATCCGGCGTTGATGGCGGTGGTGCGCGACGCCCTGGCGGGCGAAGGCGTGGTCGATCTCGGCGCGCGCGCGCGCCAGAAGCTCGAAGCCGAACTCGCGAAAGTCCGCGCGACGAACACCGCGCTCATCGCGCTGGCCAAGGCCAATCTCGCCGCTCAGGCGCAGACGCATGCGGCTGTGCTGGCGGTGATGGAGGCGGAGACCCTGTCTGCGCTCGACCGCAAGCTCGCCGGCCGGGCTGCCGGCGCGCTGGGCGTGGATGCGATCCGGGTGTTCATCGAGGGTCATGCCCCCTTGAAGGGCGGCGCCGCGATCCAGGGCTGCTCGCCCGACCTCGTGGACGCGCTGATGGGCGAGAAGGCCGAGCGGCTGGGCCCGGTCGACGCCCGCTTCGCCGACGCGCTTTACGGCCCTGTCGGCACGGGCCTGCGCTCCGAAGCGCTGGCGCGGCTGGAGGTCGGCGGCCGGCCCGGCGTTCTGTGCCTGGGTGCGCGCGACGGCAAGGCCTTCACCCCCGATCAGGGCGCGGACCTTCTGCATTTCCTGGCCCGTGCGCTTGAGCGCCGGCTCGCGCCATGGCTCAAGCACTAGACGCCGGAGCGGCGCGGCGCGCCTTCCTCGCCCATCTGGAAGGGCGGCGGATGAGCCCGCGCACGGTGGAGGCCTATGGCCGCGATCTCGACCAGCTGTTCGAGTTTCTGACCGGCCATCTCGGCGCCCGGCCGCACCTGTCCCACCTCGCAGCGCTGAAAGCCGCCGACTGGCGCGCCTTCCTGGCCGCGCGCCGCATGGACGGGGCGGGGGCGCGCACGCTGCAAAGGGCGCTGAGCTCGATCCGCAGCTTCTTCGCCTATGGACGCAAGGCCTGGGGGCTCGAAAACCCCGCCCTGGGGCTGATCGAAGCGCCGAAAGCGCCGCGCCGCCAGCCCCGCCCGGTGAGCGAAAGCGCGGCGAAGGCGCTGATCGAGGACGCCGGGGCGGGCGAAAAAGAGCCCTGGATCGCCGCGCGGGACGCCGCCGTGCTGAGCCTTCTTTACGGCTGCGGGCTGAGGATTTCAGAGGCGCTCGCCCTGACCGGGCGGCAGGCGCGCCCGCCGCAGACCCTCAGGGTGGCGGGCAAGGGCGGCAAGACGCGGATCGTGCCGGTGCTGCCGGCGGTGAAAGAGGCGGTGGAGCGCTACGCCGCGCTGTGTCCGTTCAAACTTGAGCCTGACGCGCCGCTGTTCCGTGCGGTGCGCGGCGGCCCGCTCAGCGCAAGGCAGGTGCAGGCGTCAATGCAGACCCTGCGCTCCCGGCTCGGCCTTCCGTCGAGCGCGACGCCGCACGCTCTGCGCCATGCGTTCGCAACGCATCTTCTGGCCCATGGCGGCGATCTCCGGGCGATCCAGGAATTGCTGGGCCACGCCTCGCTGTCGACCACGCAGATCTATGCAGGTGTCGACGGGGCGGCGCTGTCGCGCCTGCACGCCAGCACCCATCCCAGAGCCCGCCGCAAGGCGCAGAGCGGCTAGCCGACCTTGATCAGCTCGTCTGTGGGCGCGTCCCAGGGCAGGTGGTGATCTTTCAGGACCGCCATGTTTTCCCGCGCGATGACCCGCGGGACGGCCTCGAAGCCCAGAAGCTCCTTGACCGTGCGGTCGGGATTGCGGGCGAGCAGGATGATCTCCGCGCTGGTGAAATTGCTCATGCCGCGGGCCAGCTCTTCGCCGTCCTCGTCATAGACGTGCAGCACCTCGCCTTTGCCGAACTCGCCCTGGACCTCCACGATGTCGGCCCGGCCGATATCGCCGCGGCCGCCTGACAAGCGCTCGGCGGTGGCGGCGTTGACCGTCAGCCCGCCGGCCTGCTGCAGCCGGTCAGTCAGCCAGATCGACCAGGAGCTGTCGGGGTCGCCGATCGCCACGCATTCGGTGTGCCGGCGCGAACCGTCGAGCACGGCGGAGACCGGCTTGTCCATCTCGCCCTTGGCGATCCGGGTGGTGCAGCCCGCGTTCTGGGCCATGTTCGCCGCGCGCATCTTCGTCAGCATGCCCCCCGTACCCAGTTCGGACACGGACTTGGTCACTTCGAGATAGGCCGAGACGTCTTCGACCCTCGGCACGTGCCGGGCGTCGGGATCGTCGGGGTTCTTGTCGTAGAGCCCGTCCACGCTGGTGAGGATCACCAGCTCCTCGGCCTGGATCATCTGGGCGACCTTGGCGGCGAGCCGGTCGTTGTCGCCCACTTTGATCTCCTGGGTGGTCACCGAGTCGTTCTCATTGACGATCGGCATGACCCCGCGCTCGATCAGACGGGTGATCGTGTTCTTGGTGTTCAGGAAGCGCCGCCGGTCTTCGAGGTCTTCGAGCGTGACCAGCACCTGGGCGATGTCGAAGCCGTATTCCAGCGCGATCTGCTTGTAGGCGTTCATCAGGAGCGGCTGGCCGCAGGCCGCGGCGGCCTGCTTGTCCAGAAGCCCCGCCTCCTCGGGCGCGACGCCCATCACCGACAGGCCCAGCGCGACCGAGCCCGAGCTGGTAAGCACCACGTCCCAGCCCTGCGCGCGCAGCCGCGCGGCGTCCTCCATCACCCCGTGCATGAACGCATAGCGCAGGGTGAGGTGTTCTGAGTTGGCCAGAAGCGAAGATCCGATCTTCAGGACGACGCGTTTACGCTCGGTCAAATGTATCCTCCAAAAGGGCGCGGCGCTGGAGCGGCCGGTTTTGCGGCGCACAAAATACTTTCAGCACGAACTATTACAAGGCGCCCGGCGCAGATCGCTGCAGCCTCACCAAATCGCTAAAATACTGTGATTCAGAAGTGACAGCCGCGCGCCGCATGCCGGCTGCGGTTGCCAGCGTTTGTTTCGGCCTCTAAATGTTGCACCGCATCGCGCCGGGGATCATCGTCGGCGCGGGCTTTTCTGCGCGCCGATGCGGCGCGCGCGTGAGACGAAGGAGACGGCGTGAGCGCGAGCGTACTGATGGTGGGGTGCGGACATATGGGCGGGGCGCTTCTGGCCCGCTGGGCCGAATTGGGCGGTGTGGACTTCACCGTGCTCGATCCCGCCTCGCCGGAGCTGCCTGACGGCGTCGCCCTGCACACAACGCCGGACACGCTGGGCGAGGCGCGCTTCGACGCGATCGTGGTCTCGGTGAAGCCCCAGCTTATCGACGCCGCCATTCCGCCCGCCGCGCGCTTCGTGAAAGAGGACGGTTTCGCGCTGTCGATCGCAGCGGGCGCGCCCACCGCGACGATCTCCAAGGCGGCCGGCGGCCGGCCTTCGGTGCGCCTGATGCCGAACATGCCCGCCCGCATCGGGCGCGGGGTGAGCGGGCTCTACGCCCAGGACCGTGTCCGCCCGGCCCAGCGCGACCTCACCGAGCGCATGGGCGAGGCGGTGGGAACCGCGCTCTGGCTCGCCGACGAAGACCAGATCGACCGGATCACCGCCGCGGCGGGCTCGGGTCCCGGCTATGTCTACGAGTTCGCCCGGGTCTATCAGAAGGCCGCCGAGGAGCTGGGCTTCGACGCCGACCAGGCGCGCGCGCTGGTGCTCGAAACCATCGCGGGCTGCATGGAACTTGCCGCCGAGACCGGCCAGGATTTCGAGACCTTGCGCGATTCCATCATGAGCAAGGGCGGCACCACGGCTGCGGGCGTGAACGCGCTCAACGGCGACGACCAGCTGACCGGGCGGCTGAAGGCCACGCTTCAGGCCGCCTATGACAGGGCCTGCGAGCTGCGCGGCTGACGCGCGCGCCGGGGCCCTCAATGCAAGACAAGAAAGGACGTTCATGACCGCCGAGACCACCACCGGATTTGACGCGACTGCCTATGTGAACCGCCTCGCAGCGCAGGCGAAAGCCGCCGCGCGCGTGCTCGCTGCGGCGACGACCGAGCAGAAGAACACCGCCCTGCGCGAGGCCGCACAGGCGTTGCGCGCCAATCGCGACCGGCTGATCGAGGCCAACAAGAAGGACGTCGAGAGCGTCAGGGACAAGGGCAAGCCCGCCGCCTTCGTCGACCGTCTGATGCTGGACGCGGACCGGATCGAGGCGATGGCCGCGGCGCTCGAACAGATCGTCTCCCTGCCCGATCCTGTCGGCCGTGTGCTGCACGAGACCAGCCGCCCCAACGGGCTGAAGATCGAGCGCGTGGCCACGCCCATCGGCGTGATCGGCATGATCTATGAAAGCCGCCCGAACGTGGGCGCGGACGCCGGCGCGCTGTGCCTGAAATCAGGCAACGCCGTGATCCTGCGCGGCGGCTCGGAGAGCCTGAATTCCACCCGCGTCATCGTGGGCTGCCTGGCCGAAGGGCTGAAGGCGGCGAACCTGCCCGAGGCCTGCGTGACCATGATCGACACGCCCGACCGCGAGGCGGTGGGCGCGCTTCTTCAGTGCACCGAGCATGTGGATCTGGTGATCCCGCGCGGCGGCAAGTCGCTGGTCGCCCGCGTGCGCGACCAGGCCCGCGTGCCGACGCTTCTGCACCTGGACGGCAACTGCCACACCTATGTCCATGAGAGCGCCAAGCTCGACGAGGCGGCCGCCGTGCTCGCCAACGCCAAGCTGCGCCGGACCGGCATTTGCGGCGCGACCGAGAGCCTGGTGGTCGACCGCAAGGTGGCGAGCGCCTTCCTGCCCAAGGCGCTCGACGCGCTGGACGCGAAGGGCGGGTGCGAGGTGCGCGGCGAGCCCGAAGCCTGCGAGATCGACTCCCGCGTCCAGCCTCTGGCCGCGAACGATTTCGATACGGAGTTTCTCGACGCCGTGCTCAGCGTGAAGATCGTCGAGGGGCTCGATGAAGCGCTCGCCTTCGTCGCCGAGCACAGCTCGAACCACACCGACGCGATCCTCGCCGAGGACGCCGGCGCCGCCGAGCGTTTCCTCAACGAGATCGACAGCGCGGTGGTGATGCACAACGCCTCCACCCAGTTTTCCGACGGCGGAGAATTCGGCATGGGCGCGGAGATCGGCATCGCGACGGGCAAGATGCACGCGCGCGGCCCGGTCGGGCTCGAACAGCTCACCAGCTTCAAATACCGCGTCCGCGGCGCCAATCAGACCCGGCCGTAAGGCCCGGCGAAATCAAGGGCATCAACGCCGGCGGGCGTGTTCCGCCGGCGTTTTCATAACGCCGACCAAGAAGGGGGAAGCATGCAGATCGAAGCGATCGTCTCGCTGGCGGGATATTTCATCCTGATGCTCGGCATCGGGCTCTACGCCTACAAGAAATCCACCGACGACGTCTCGGGCTACATGCTCGGCGGCCGCAAGCTGCACCCCGCTGTGGGCGCGCTCTCGGCCGGCGCGTCCGACATGTCGGGCTGGATGCTGATGGGCCTGCCCGGCGCGATCTATCTGTCGGGCCTCAGCTCGGCCTGGATCGCGATCGGCCTGGTGATCGGCGCGTATCTCAACTATCTGCTCGTCGCGCCGCGCCTGCGGGTGTTCACCGAAGTGGCCGACGACGCGATCACCATCCCCGACTATTTCGAGAAGCGCTTCAACGACGACACGCGGATCCTCCGGGTGCTGAGCTCGGTCGTGATCGTGATCTTCTTCACCCTCTACACGTCTTCGGGCGTGGTCGCGGGCGGCAAGCTGTTCGAGGCGAGCTTCGGGCTCGATTACCGTCTGGGCCTGTTCCTGACCGCGGGCGTGGTCATCGCCTACACCCTGTTCGGCGGCTTTCTGGCGGTCAGCCTCACCGACTTCGTGCAGGGCGTGATCATGTTCATCGCGCTCATCATGGTGCCGATCGTGGCGCTGACCCAGCTCGGCGGCTGGAACGAGATCGCCGAGACCACCCGCACTGCAGCGGCGACGACGGACTATCTCTCCCTGCTGCCTGAGACGCTGACCGCGGTCGGGGTCATCGGCATCATCTCGGCGATGAGCTGGGGGCTGGGGTATTTCGGTCAGCCGCACATCATCGTGCGCTTCATGGCGATCCGTACGCTGAAGGACGTCGCCGTGGCGCGCTGGATCGGCATGTTCTGGATGATCGTCACGGTGATCGGCGCGGTGCTCACCGGCATCGTGGGTCTGGCCTTCGTGACGGTGAACGACCTCACGCTCGAGGACAGCGAGACGATCTTCATCCTGATGAGCCAGGTCTTGTTCCACCCCTTCGTGGGCGGCTTCCTGCTCGCGGCGATCCTGGCCGCGATCATGTCCACGATCTCCTCGCAGCTACTTGTCTCGTCGAGCTCGCTGACCGAGGATTTCTACAAGACCTTCGTGCGCCGCAGCGCGAGCCAGAAGGAGCTGGTGTTCATCGGCCGGATGAGCGTTCTGGTCGTCTCGCTGGTGGCGATCGCGCTGGCCTTCGACCGGTCGAGCAACATTCTCGAGCTGGTGTCGAACGCCTGGGCGGGCTTCGGCGCGGCCTTCGGTCCGCTGATCCTGTTCAGCCTCTATCGCAAGTCGATGAGCCGGGCCTCGGCGATCGCGGGCATGGTCACCGGCGCGGCCGTGGTGCTGTTCTGGCTCTACGCCCCCATCACGGTGACCTGGAACGGCGAGCCGGGCGCCAGCCTGTCTGGCGTGATCTACGAGATCATCCCCGGCTTCATCGCCTCCACCCTCGCCATCCTGATCGTCGATGCGATCACCGGCGCGCCCAAGGGCAAGGTGAGGGACCAGTACGAGACGATGGAAAGCGAGATGGAGACGCGGGGCTGATCCGCCGCGCTTGCAAGCTCAGGCCGCGCCCTCTTCGGGCGCGGCCGGCTTCAGCTGCGCCATCAGCTGCTGGATGTCCTTGAGCTTGGCCTTGTTGGCCGGCTCGGCGCTTTCGCCCCGGCCCATCTCCCCGGCGAGCAGGCGCATCGCGCGGGCCTGCGCGTCCTGAAGGCACCGGCCCGTGGGCAGCACCCCGCCCGCGGCGAGCTTTAGAAGCGCCGAGGCGCGATCGAGCGCAGGCCGGTCCCCGCCGGACACGGCGGAGAGGATCTTCGTCTCGTCGAGCAGCTTCATGCCCAGCTGGTCGAACGCGTCGGCCAGCTCGGTCTTGTCCTCGGCCGGGAAGGAGCCCTTGAAGGCGCGCTGCTGCAGGGCGGCGAGCCGGGCCAGGCGCTCGAGCGGCCGGCCGTCGCCGCGCACGAAGAAGCTTTCGGTCTGCGGCGTCTTCAGCTTGGCGCGGACATAGGCGGCGAGCTTCTTCTTGTTCTGCTCGCCGACCAGATTGTCCTCCATCTTGTACAGCCGCTCGATCTGTTCGGCCGGGTCCCTGGTGTTGGCCAGGGCTTCCTCGACCGCTTCGGGCGCGAGCAGCTTGGCCGAGCGGTGGGTGAAGGCGTCCACCAGCGAATCAGGATGCAGGTTCGGCCCCGAGGCCGCGATCAGGCGCTGGGCCAGCTTCCGGGCGAGCTCGATCTCCGCCATCACGCTGTCTGGGCGGAAGCGCTTGGGCGCGCGCAGGGCGGCGAGAATGCGCTTGGCGAGCTCGATATGCGCGCTGGGCAGCTGACGCCGGGCGAATTTCTCCGCCAGCCGCCGCGCGGTGTCCGGCGCGCCGACCAGCTCGACGCAGTTCGGCGAGCCTTCATAGACGCCGGTCAGCCGCTCGACCTCCTCGCCCAGATCGTCGGTCCGCCCCAGCATGGCGCGCACGGTCTGATCGAAGCTCAGCATCTCCGCGATGAAGGCGTCGGCCTGTTTTTCCGCGAAGGCGCGCGCTTCAGGATCGCTGGGCAGGTCGTCGTGCAGGTCGAGCAGCAGCGCGGTCTTGCCGTTATAGTCGCGCGCCTCGGCGAGCCGCTCGGCGATCGCCCGGCGCAGCCGCTTTTCCGGCGAGCCTTCGTTGAAGATCTTTTCGGTGAGCTCGGCGAAGCCCCTGGCCTTGGGCGGCTTTTTCGCGGCCTTGGCTTCGCGGCGGGCCTGCTCGACGCCCTTTTCGACCAGCTCGTTGATCAGCCGGACATAGGCGTGCACCGACGCGTCGGAGGATTGCGCCCGGGCCACGGCGACTTTCTGGATGGCGTGCTGCAGGTCGGTGTCCGATCCGTCGAGCTCCTCGATCAGATCGGGCCGGTTCAGAAGCTCGAGCGGGACCACCTGGCGGCGCTCGAACCAGCCTGAAAGCACGCGCCGGATCGTCTCGCGCGCGGCGGGGCCGTTGAGATCGTCCGGGGTGAGGCAGGGCAGGCTCGCCTCGCCGGTCTTGGCTTCAGGCTCGGTGAAGCGTTCCGGGCCGGTCTCGAAAATGATCCCGCCGCGAAAGGCGTTTTCCTCGGCCACCCAGGTTTCGCGCTGCACCCGGACCGAGCCCTTGGGATGGCGGCGCACCAGAGCCTGGGCGAGATCCATCGCCTCCTGACGGTCCTCGCGCGCTTCCACAAGCGTCCAGGACGCCTTCTTGTGTTTCTTGAGGAAGACCTCGAAATGAACGTCGCGCCGCGCCATGAGTTGTCCCGACCCCCGGATGTGCGGGGGAAGTGTGCCCTGAATACGCTTAATCGCCGGTAACCGTGTCTCTTCACCGGCGCTTTGCCTTGCGGGCCGGGCGCTTATAAGCTGCGCGCAAACTCCGGGTGACGAGGCGGACGGCCCGCCGGCTCGAATTTTTGGAAGGACCGGGTCATGGCTGCGATCGCGCTGGTCGACGACGACGAAAACATTCTGACGACCGTTTCGATGTTCCTCGAACACGAGGGCCATCACGTGCGGACCTACACCGACGGCGCGGCCGCGCTGCCCGCGCTGATCGACAACCCGCCCGATCTCGCGATCTTCGACATCAAGATGCCGCGCATGGACGGGCTGGAGCTGCTGCGCCGGGTGCGCCAGAACTCGAACCTTCCGGTGATCTTCCTCACCTCCAAGGACGAGGAGTTCGACGAGGCGCTGGGGCTCGATCTGGGCGCGGACGACTACATCAAGAAGCCCTTCGCCAACCAGCTGCTCGCCCGGCGGGTGAAGGCCGTGCTGCGCCGGGCCCAGTCCGATCCGATGGGGACGGGCGAGGCGGACGCCAGCGACCAGAAGGCGATCCAGCGCGGCAAGCTTCTGATGGATCCCAACCGGCACGCCTGTCTGTGGGACGGAAAGCCGGTGCGCCTGACGGTGACCGAGTTCCTGATCCTGCATGCGCTGGCCAACCGGCCGGGCTTTGTCAAAAGCCGCGACAATCTGATGGACGCGGCCTACGACGATCAGGTCTATGTCGACGACCGCACGATCGACAGCCACATCAAGCGCATCCGCAAGAAGTTCAAGGACGTCGACCCGGCGTTCGACGGCATCGAGACCCTTTATGGCGTCGGATACCGTTACAAGGAGGCTTGAGCAGGTCCGCGCCGCCCTGTCGGGCCTGCGCGCGCGCCTGCCGGGCTTGCTGCCCTCGCGTGTCGCGGGCTGGATTCTCGGCGTGTATGCGGCGAGCTTTCTGGTGCTGGTCCTGGGCATGGCCGGGATCACGGAGAACCGCCGCGGCCTGGTCGAAGCCAAGATCGTCTCGCTGAGCGATCAGGCCGAGTTCCTGGCCAACGTGCTCGCCGAGGCCGCCATTCCCGAGGAGGCGTCCGAACCCGTCCTCGATCCGGTCGCCGCGCGCGAGGTTCTAAGCCGGCTGCAGACCCTTTACGTGCCCGACGAGACCCGCGCGCTCATCCACACGCCCGGCCCCGAGCTGGTGGCGGATTCAAGCTTCATCGCCGGGGAGATCGAGCAGAGCGTGCTGCCGCCGCCCGGCGTCGCACCCGATGAGGACGCCCACCCGCGCGGGCTGTTCGGACGCGCCGAAGAAGCGATCGGCCGGCTGTTCGCCAGTCCCGAACTGCGCGCCCTGCTGGACCGTTCGCGCGAGGCCGAAGTCACCGCCGCGCTCGAGACCGCCGAGCCGCAAAGCGGCATCAGGCGCGCGCCGAACGGGGCGCGCATCGTGTCGGTCACCGTCCCTGTCGCGCCGATCAAGGCCGTGGTCGGCACGGTGACCTACGAGTCCTACGACCTCGAAGCGCTGATCGCGGCGGAGCGCTATTCCATCCTGCCGTATATCGCGATCGCGGGCGCGGTGATGATGCTCGGCGCGATCCTGCTCACACGCTCCATCGCACGGCCGATCCGCCGGCTGGCGGGCGCCGCCGACAAGGTGCGCCGGGCTGGCGGACGGCGTGTGGAGCTGCCCGATTTCAGCGGCCGCAAGGATGAGATCGGCGAGCTGGGCCGGGCATTCACCGGCATGACCAACGCGCTCTACGACCGGCTCGACGCCATTGAGAGCTTCGCGGCCGATGTCAGCCACGAGATCAAGAACCCGCTCGCCTCGATCCGCTCGGCGGCCGAGATCCTGCCCATCGCCAAGGACCCGGAAAAGCGCGAACGGCTGATCAGGCTGATCGAGCACGACGTCAAACGCCTCGACCGGCTGGTCACCGACATCTCCAACGCCTCGCGGCTGGACGCCGAGTTGTCGCGCGAAACAGTCGGACGGATCGATCTCAAGGCGCTTCTGACCGACATCGCGAACCTTCAGCGGCGCGACGCCCGCCGCGAGATCGCAGTCACGGTGGACGCCGCGCCGGGCCTCATGGTCGCCGGCCATGAAGGTCCGCTCAGCCGGGTGTTCCTCAATCTCGTTGAAAACGCAGCGACCTTCTCGCCCGAGGGCGGGCAGGTGCGCGTGAGCGCGCGCCGCGCGCCGGGCTCGCAGGGCCGGGTCAGGGTCGTCGTCGACGACGACGGTCCCGGCATCCCCGAAGAGAACCTGCAATCGGTCTTCGAACGCTTCTACACCAAGCGTCCCGAGGGCGCGGCCTTCGGCGGGCATTCGGGGCTGGGCCTGGCCATCGTCCAGCAGATCGTGACCGCTCACGCCGGCCGGGTCTGGGCGGAGAACCGGACCGGACCGGACGGCGCGCGGCTTGGGGCGCGTTTCGTGGTCGAATTGCCAGGCGCGGACTGAGGCCCGCCTGCCTGCTGTGACCGCACGGGGCTTTTCGCGGGCGCGAAAGCGCGTTTACATATGCGCACCGGAACTGTCCTGAGAGGCTTGCTGCAGCGCATGATCGGCATCGTCGTCGTCACCCACGGCCGTCTGGCCGACGAGCTGGTCGCCGCCACCGAACACGTGGTCGGCCCGCTGGACGCCTGCGCGTCGATCTCCATCGGGCCTGACGACGACATGGAAAAGCGCCGCGAGGACATTCGCGCGGCGGTCGAGGAGGCCGACCAGGGCGACGGGGTGGTGATCCTCACCGACATGTTCGGCGGCACGCCGTCCAACCTCGCCATCTCGCTTCTGGACAAGGACAAGATCGAGGTGATCGCCGGGGCGAACCTGCCCATGCTGATCAAGCTCGCCGAGGCGCGCGCGCGTCTGGGCGTGGCCGAACTCGCCGACAGCGCAGCCGAGGCCGGCAAGCGCTATATCGCCGTGGCGTCCCGCATTCTCGACAGCGCGTCGTGAGCGCCTCGCGCACCGTCACCATCTGCAATCAGCGGGGGCTGCACGCCCGCGCCTCGGCCCGCTTCGTCGCCGAGGCCGCCCGGTATGACGCTGTGGTCACCGTCGCCCGCGAGGGCGAGAAGGTGCGCGCGGATTCGATCATGGAGCTGCTGATGCTCGCCGCCGGTCCGGGCGCTCAGATCACGATCAGCGCCGAAGGAAACGACGCCGAAGCCGCGCTCGACGCGCTGGCGGGCCTTGTCGAGTGCGGGTTCGACGAGACCGACTGACCGCCGGTCCCGCCTTTCACCTTGATCAGCTGTCCTCGCGCGGCGCAGGCGCAGCGAAGATCGGCACGACATTGTCCGGGAGCGGACGGCCGGGATTGAGCGTGCGGGTTTCAGGCCCGCCCGCGGTCTCGAGCTCGGGCTCGCCCGGCGCGGGGTCGGGCGTGCGGCGCGCGACCGGCATGGGCGGGGGCGGGGGCAGCACGATGGCCCGGGCGGCGTAGCGCGGATCGGTCTTAAGCCGCTCGGCCTCTTCAGGATCGAGTCCGCCGTCGGCGTGCGCGTTCGGCCCGTCCGCCTCGCCCGCGCTCAGCGCAGGCTCGAGCGGGCGCTCGTCTTCGCTGGCGACGACGTCTTCGCTGGCGGCTACATCGTCCGTAGACGGCGCTTCAGCTTCCACCGGGTCCGGCTCGGCCTGGTCCACGAGCGCGTCCGGCTCGGCTTCGGTCTCGGTCGCAACCTCGACCTCGGCTTCGGCGGCCACCGTCTCTTCAGCCGTCTCGGCTTCGGGCAGGGCGGGGTAGCGGCGCTCGGGCGCTTCACCATCCGTCGCCGTCTCCGCGTCGATCGCGGCTTCCGCAGGCGCTTCGAGCGTCTCGGCTTCGATGTCGCCGGGCTCCGCCTCGCCTTCGAGACGGCTCAGCGAGGCGGCGACGGCGCCGGCCGCACCGGCCCCGACGAGCACGTCGGAGTCATCATCGGAGGCGGGGTCGCCATCTTCTGAAACCGCGGCTTCATCATCGGCGGCCTCGTCGCGCGCGGCGCGGACGGTTTCTTCGGGCGCCTCGGACAGGAGATGGTCGGCCAGAAGCGCGATCCGGCGCTCGAGCCGGGCTTCGTCCGAGAGCCGGTTCCACACCCCGCCGGCGAGGAAGACGGCGGCTGCGATCCCGAGGCCGGAGACGAACGGCGTCACGGCTTCGGCCGGACCGCCGAAGCCGAGCGCCGCAGCGCCGATCCCGCCCACGAAGAGCGGGGCCCACAGGAGGCGCCAGGAGCGCGCGCCGAAGACCACGATTGCGGCGAGAAGCGCGATCCCGCCGAACGCGGCGGCCGGACCCCAGGCGCCGAGGCCCGGGCGGATCTGTTCGAGCAGGGCGGTGACCGGCGCGGCGGCGACGGCCATGTCGAAGCTGGCGATCGGCGGCACGGACGCCGCGGCGAGCGCGAACACGTCGAAGCGCGGCAGCGGGGCTGCGGCGGCGGGAATAAGCTCGGCGAGGAAGGTGTGCAGGAACGGCCAGACCGAGGCGAGCGCGGCGAGCGCGAACAGGCCCATGGTCAGCGTCCAGTTCACGTTGCGCGCGATCCCGGATCGGGACAGCACCGCGCTGGCGCCGGGATGGGTGCGCGTCCAGGTCCCGCGGGCGTGATTGACCACCGCGACCGGGCGCGAGCGGCGCTCGGGTCCGGGCTGCAGGCGCAGAACGGTCGCCTGATCGCCGGGTTCGAGCGCGAATTTGCTTTCACTCAGGCGGACCGTATGCCGGGCGCCGTCGAAATCCTGAAGCCGGCGTTCGTCGCTGCGCGCGCGGGGATCGGCTCCGATCGCTTCGCCGGAGGCGGCGTAGAAATCAAGGCTTTTGCGGCCGTAACGCTGGCTGGCGTAGGCGGTCGGCAGGTTCGCCATCTGACGTCTTTCCCTCGATCGGCGCGCGTCGGCGGAAGGCCTTCAAGGCGCGCGGTGTCACCCCTCGGAAACTCGCGCCGGACCCCGTCCCCTCGGCCCCTCGCGGCACGGCGCGTTTCCTTAACAGGAGGTTTATACAAGATCGGGACCGGTTTGAGAAATGATGGAAAAATTACGGCGTAGCGGACCGATTTGATCCGGGCGGGCGGCGGCGTTATACCCCGCTCGTCCCGCGCCGGGACGGCGCCCGCCGTTCCGCACCGATCCGACAGCAATAAAGGGCAGCGCCCATGACTCTCCTGCACGCCGGCGCCGACGGCGAAGACTTCTACGTCAAAGACATCAGCCTCGCCCGTTGGGGCCGCATCGAGATCGAGATGGCCGAGATCGAGATGCCCGGCCTGATGGCGCTGCGCGAGGAGTACAAGGGTAAAAAGCCGCTCGCAGGCGCGCGCATCGCCGGCTCGCTGCACATGACCATCCAGACCGCTGTGCTGATCGAGACCCTGGTCGAGCTCGGCGCGGAAGTGCGCTGGGCCTCGTGCAACATCTTCTCCACCCAGGACCAGGCCGCCGCCGCGATCGCCGAGAAGAAGATTCCGGTCTTCGCCTACAAGGGCGAGACGCTGCGCGAGTACTGGGAGTTCGCCGACGCCATCTTCCACTGGCCGAACGGCGAAACCGCCAACATGATCCTCGACGACGGCGGGGATGCGACCATGTATCTCCAGCTCGGCACCAAGGCGGAGGAAGACCCCTCCGTGCTCGGCGAGCCGAAGTCCGAGGAGGAGAAATTCCTCTTCGAAACCATCAAGCGCCGCATCGAGAAATCCCCGGGCTGGTTCAAGAAGGCCAAGTCCGCGATCAAGGGCGTATCCGAAGAGACCACCACCGGCGTCATGCGGCTTTACCAGATGGCCAAGCGCGGCGAGCTCGCCTTCCCGGCCATCAACGTCAACGATAGCGTGACCAAGTCGAAATTCGACAACCGCTACGGCTGCCGCGAAAGCCTGGTGGACGCGATCCGCCGCGGCACCGACGTGATGATGAGCGGCAAGACCGCCGTGGTCTGCGGCTATGGCGACGTGGGCAAGGGCTCGGCGGAATCGCTGGCTCAGGCCGGCTGCCGGGTGTCGGTGACCGAGGTCGACCCGATCTGCGCGCTTCAGGCCTGCATGGACGGTTTCGCCGTGGTGCGCCTGGAAGACGTGATCGAGGACATCGACATCGTGGTCACCGCCACGGGCAACAAGGACGTCGTCACCGTCGATCACATGCGTTCGATGAAGAACATGGCGATCGTCTGCAATATCGGCCACTTCGACAACGAGATTCAGGTCGAGGCGCTGAAGAACTTCCAGTGGACGAACGTCAAGCCGCAAGTGGACCTGGTGGAGTTCCCCACCGGCAACAAGATCATCCTTCTCTCCGAGGGCCGTCTTGTGAACCTGGGCAACGCCAACGGTCATCCCAGCTTCGTGATGAGCTCGTCCTTCACCAACCAGGTGCTCGCCCAGATCGAGCTCTGGACCAAGGGCGACCAGTACGACAACCAGGTCTACATCCTGCCCAAGCACCTCGATGAGAAGGTCGCAGCTCTGCATCTGGAAAAACTCGGCGCCAAGCTCACCGAGCTCAGCGCAGAGCAGGCCGACTATATCGGCGTCGAGCAGAAAGGCCCGTTCAAGGCCGAGCACTACCGGTACTAGGCGCAGCGACGCCCCACCGGGACGAAACAGCCCCCGCCGGAGCGATCCGGCGGGGGTTTTCATGTCCGCGCCGTCTTGCGGGCCGCGCCCGCCTCGCGTTTAGTCCGGGCCATGCGCTCACTCCTTCTCGCCACCCCGCTCCTGCTCGCCGCCTGCACGCCGATGACGGGGCTCAATCCGCTCGTCGATCCGCGCGAGCGCGGGCCGTTCATCGCCAGCTCCGACATGCCGGTCCCGCCCAATGTCGAGCGGGCCGCCGACACCAGCCAGTGCGCCGGCGAGCCGCTGAGCGCGGTTTCCGCCAGCCTGCCCGACTATCCCGCGCGCGGCTGGTCCAGAGGGCTTCAGGGCTGGTCGATCGTGCAGTTCGACGTTTCCGAGAGCGGTGAGACTGCAAACGTCCGCGTCGCGCGCGGCGTGCCCGGCGGCAGCTTCGACACCGAGGCCGAGCGCGCGGTGCGCGACTGGCGCTTCCGCCCCGTCTCCCGCCCGCTGACCGGCTGCGTGGTGCTGTTTGAATTCACGCAAGGCGAAGTGCGCATCGGGTGATCGCGCGCTTGGCCTGAGGGGCGCCGGCGGTTAGCCTCGCGGTGCACTCGAACTCCGGAGCCCGTGATGCGTGTAATTTCCGCCCTGTTCCTCGCGCTTTTCGCGAGCCCCGCTTTCGCGCAACAGCAGCCGCCGCTTCTCCAGTTTCTGATGCCCGGAGACGGAGACGTGCGCGAGCGGCTGGACGCTTACGACACGCTGATCACCGGTGCGTGCGAGGATCGCGCATGGACCGAGCCCGAGACGGTGGAAGCCTCCGCCGGGCTGGCCGGCCTCATCGCTCAGGGCGCGCTGCCTCGAGGGACGACGCGCACCGTCTCGACGCTCACCGCGTCAGGCTGCGAAACCGAGCCGCGGCGCCATCGCTACGAAGTGCTCTCCGTACCTGTCGTGAACATCGACATGCATTATCTGGGCTTTGTCGGCGAGACGCGCGTTCCGGCGATCAACCTCCTGGACTTCACCCAGCAGATCGCGATGGCCGCGGGAATCCTGACTGAAAAGCATGGCGCGTGTTCCGACCAAGAGGCGATGAGCGCTCTGGCGATCGTCGATACGCGAGACGACGGCGAGGTGTCGCTCGAGACCTATCTAGAACAGCGTGGTCCCGCCGAGGCGCCCGCCCCGGCGGTGTCCGCCTGGCGGGAGACCTGGACGCTCCGCTACTGCCCGGACGCCGAGGCGGACATCGACGTCTATCTCGGCGATCATGGCGAGGAGGGCGGGATCGGCATTGCGATCGGGCTGGATCCCTAAGACCAGACCCGGACCGGGCCGCCCCTCCCACCCCGCCTCATTGACGGTCGCGCGCGGATTCACCTTCCGGTAAGATGCGATTCGCGCCGCCTTGCGCCGCTTCGCCGCGCGCCACGCCTTCCGGGGGACACACAGCGCCATGGCCGCACCAGAGCCGGTCCAGCTCGCAACGCTCGTCGTCACTGCAGGCGCGGTGGCTTTCGCGCTCGCCGCGTCGGTCTGGGCCTACAAACTCACCGCCGGGGTCCGGCGCGCCCGCACCGCCTGGCGCGACAAGGTTTCAAGGCTGGAAGACCGGGTCCGTCGCGCCGAAAGCGTGTTCGCGGCCCATCCGGGCCTGGTTCTGATCTGGGACAGCCCGCCCGACCCGGATGCGCGCGACTGGTCGAAACCCGCCATTCACGGCAGCCCCGCAGCGCTCGCCTCGATGGTGGAGTTCGCAGAACTCGGCCAGGGCGTGGCGAAATCCGGCGACGCGGGCGCGGAGATCCTCGACGGGCTGGCCGATTTCGAAGCCTTCGGGCCGGGCGGGGAGACCACCACGCTGCGCCAGCGCATGGTCAAGCTGATGGACCGGGGCGAAGCGTTCTCGATCCGCATTTCCGGGCCTTCGGGCCGGGTGATCGAGGCCGAGGGCCGGCCCGCCGGCCGTCAGCTCGCTTTGTGGCTGGCCGACGCCTCCGCCGGCGGCCGGCAGGCCGCTGCGCGCGGCGGGGTGGCGGAAACCCGCGCCGCGGCGTTCGAGGATCCGGCCGCGTTCGAGGACATGGTCCGCCGCCTGCCCGCCCCGGCCTGGCGCATGAACGCCGCGGGACGGCTCAGCTTCGTCAATCCCGCCTATGTCGAGGCGGTCGAGGCGAGCGACGCCGAGGACGCGCTCTCCCGCCAGATCCTGCTCGAGCCGGGCCTGGCCGACCAGACGCGCGAGGCGCTGAAAACCGGCGAGCCGAGGCTCGGCGTGCGTGGCGCGGTGCTGGCCGGCCAGCGCAAGCTGATGCGCTTCGTGGTGTTCCCGGTGAACGGCGGCGCGGCGGGGCTCGCGATCGACGTCACCGAGGGCGAGGAGGCCAAGGCCGCGCTCAAGCGCTTCCGCCAAGCCCATGACGAGACGCTCAACCACATGGCCGAGGCGGTGGCGATCTTCGACCGCGCCAAGCGGCTGGTGTTCTACAACACCGCGTTCTCGAAGCTCTTCGATCTCGAAGAGGCCTTCCTCAACGACCGGCCCGCGCACGGCGCGCTGCTCGACCGGCTGCGCGAGCGGCGCAAGCTGCCCGAACAGCTCGACTATTCGAAATGGCGCGAGAGCGAGCTGGCCCATTACGAAGCCGCGCCGGACGCCTCCACGCCTGACGAGCTGTGGCCGATCGGGGACGGGCGCACGCTGCGTGTCGCGCGCCAGCGCCACCCGATGGGCGGGCTTCTGCTGATCTTCGAGGACATGACCGACCAGCTCGCCCTGCAGGCGCGCTACAACACCCAGCTCAAGGTCCAGCGCGCCACGCTCGACAAGCTGCACGAGGCGGTCGCGGTGTTCGGCTCCGACGGCCGGATGAAGCTGCACAACGCCGCGTTCGAGACGCTGTGGCAGGCCGAGGGCGAAGCGCTGATCGAAGCGCCGTTCGACGATGTCGCCGCAACGCTCGCCAAGCTTCACCCCGACACCACCGCCTGGGCGGAGCTGAAGGCGCGGATCACCGATCCGAGCCCGGAAAGCCGCAAGCCGGTGAAGGGCGAGATCCGCCGCGCGGACGGCCGGGAGCTGACCTATCTGACCCGGCCGCTGCCCGACGGGGCGACCCTGATCGCCTGGGACGACGTCACCGACTCCCGCCGCATCGAGGCCGCCCTGCGCGACCGCGCCGAGGCGCTGGAAGCCTCCGAGCGGATCAAGACCGAGTTCGTCGAACATGTGAGCTATCAGCTCAGAACCCCGCTCACGACCATTCACGGCTACGCCGATCTTCTGGCCGGCGGGTTCGCAGGGGAGCTCAACGAGCGGCAGACCGACCATATGGGCGCGATCCAGTCCGCCTCCGCCCAGCTGGGCAAGCTGATCGACGACATTCTCGACATCGCCGCCATCGACGCGGGGCGGCTGGAGCTCGAACTGGGCGATGTCCAGCTCGATGCTCTGTGTACGGAAGCCGCCGATCTGATCGCCGCGCGCGCCGAGCACGCCTCGGTCAAGCTCGCCGTCAGCGCCGAGGCTGAACTGCCGCTCGCGCGCGCGGACGCCAAGCGGCTCAAGCAGGTGCTCTATAACCTCCTCACCAACGCGCTCGACCATGTGCCCGCCGGCGGCACGATCGAGGTGGGCGCGGATGTCGAGGACGACGAGGCCGTGCTCTGGGTGGCCGACGACGGCGAGGGCATCGCGCCCGAACGCCAGGCCACCGTCTTCGAACGCTTCGAGCGCGGCGAGGGCGGCGGCGCGGGGCTGGGCCTGGCGCTGGTCAACGACATCGTCCGCCTGCACGGCGGCTGGGTGGCGCTTGAAAGCGCGCCGGGCGAGGGCACGCGCGTGACCTGCCGCCTGCCGCTCGCCGCAGCCTCGGAAAACGCTGCGCCCGAACTCGACCTCGCCGCGCGCCGCAGCGCCGAGTAATATCCGCCATTCAGCGTTGCGCGGGCGGGGCTGAGGGCGTTACATCGCCCTTGAGCTGCGAAGCGGGGCTTCGACCATGACCGGCGAACGCGAGAACAACCTGCCGATCGTGGTCGGGGTGGGCGCGTCCGCAGGCGGCCTCGAAGCGTTGATGGAGCTGGTGCACGCCATCCCCGAGGACAGCGGGATGAGCTACGTGATCGTCCAGCACCTCGCCCCCGACCATAAATCGATCATGGACGAGCTTCTGAGCTCGCACACGCCGATCCCGGTGAAGAAGATCGAGGACGGGGCGGCGCCCGAAGCGGACATGATATTCGTCATCCCCGCTGGTCCCTCCGTGGTGCTGGAGGGCGGCCGGTTCAAGCTTATCGAGCGCGACGCCGCCGCCACCCTGCGCACCCCGATCGACAAGTTCTTCAACTCGCTCGCCGAGGAATGCGGGCGCGACTCATTTTGCATCGTCCTGTCCGGCACGGGGACGGACGGCACTGAAGGCCTGCGCGCGGTGAAGGCCGCCGGCGGGATCGGGATCGTCCAGGACAGCGACAGCGCGCGTTTTCCCGGCATGCCCGACAGCGCGGCGGCGACCGGGCTCGTCGACTTCGTGCTCAAGCCCGACGACATGCCCAGCTGCATCGCCGACATCGTCGAGCACCGCCAGGGCCGGAGCGGCCGGCGCGACACCGAGGCGCGCCAGAAGGAGATCGAGGAGAAGCTCGACATGATCCTCGACGCGCTCGGCGAGGAGGGCGGCGCGGACTTCACCAAGTACAAGCCGGGCACGCTGGTGCGCCGTGTGGACCGCCGCATGGTGCTGCGCCGCCAGCGCACCGTGGACGGATATGTGAAGTCGCTGCGGCGCGAGCCCGAGGAGCGGGCCCGGCTGCTGCAGGATTTCATGATCGGGGTGACGCGCTTTTTCCGCGACCCCGAGGCCTTCGAGGTGCTGCGCGCCGAAGCGATCGAGCCGCTGGCCGACAGCGATCAGGACGAGTTCAGGATCTGGACGCCGGGCTGCTCGTCCGGGGAAGAGACCTACACCGTCGCCATGATGATGATCGAGGCGATGGAGAAGACCGGACGGCGCCGCGCGCTCAAGGTTTTCGGCACCGATATCGACAGCGCCGCGCTGCGGCAGGCGCGGTCGGGCTATTTCTCCGAAGGCGCGCTGGCCGAGGTGGGCGAAGCGCGCCGCGAGCGCTTCTTCCGCAAGGAGAACGGAAGCTGGCGGGTCTGCGCCGAGCTGCGCGAATCCTGCGTGTTCGCGCCGCACAACCTGGTCGAGGACCCGCCGTTTTCACGGCTTGATCTGATCACCTGCCGCAATCTCCTGATCTATCTGACCGATCGCACCCAGGCGAACGTCATTCCGCGCTTTCATTACGCCCTCAATCCGGGCGGATTCCTGATGCTCGGCGGTTCTGAGTCGATCGGATCGCAGGGCCGGTATTTCCGGACGATCGACCGCACCCACCGCATCTTCAAGCGCCAGGACAGCGTACCGCCGGGGTTCAGCGCCCTGAGCTCGGAGCGCTTCGAGACGCGCACCCGCACCCCGAGGCTGACCGCCCAGGCCCGGCCGATGGACCGGACCGATATCGGCGGCGCGCCGACCCGGCCCGACCAGACGATCGAAACCGAGGCCGAGCGGCTCTATCTGCGCCGCTACGCCGCCCCCTTCCTGGTGGTGAACCATCAAGACGAGGTCACCTACGTCTCGGAGGCGATGGCCGACCATGTCCGGCCGCGCAAGGGCGCGCCGTCTCTGGCGGTGGAGCAGTTCGTCGCCGAGGGGCTGCGCCCCGCAGTGCAGACCGCGCTGGCCAGGGCCCGGCGCAACAAGGCCGAGGCGGTCAGCCGCAACGCCGTGGTCAAGGACGACGGCGAGCCGCGCCTGGTCGATGTGATGGCCGCCCCGGTCAAAGAGGGGTCGGGGGAGTACATCCTGGTCCTGCGGCCGGTGCGCACCCAGGGCGCGGCGGATCTGGAAAAGGCCGGGACGCCCGACGCTGACGATTCTGCGCTGCTCGAACACGAGCTGGCGAACGCGAAGACCCAGCTCAACCAGGCGCTCGCCGACTATGAGAGCATGGAGCAGGAACTCCGGACCACGAACGAAGAGCTCCTGTCGATGAACGAGGAGCTGCAGAGCTCCAACGAAGAGCTCGAGACCAGCCGCGAGGAGCTGCAGTCGATCAACGAGGAGCTCGAAACGATCAACGCCGAGCTCACCGAGAACAATCGCCAGCTCGCCCGCGCAAACTCGGACCTGAAGAACCTGTTCGAGTCCACCGACGTGGCCACGCTGTTTCTCGATTCCAACCGCTGCGTGCGCCTGTTCACCCCCCGCCTGACCGAGCTGTTCGGCGTGCGTGACCGCGATGTCGGCCGGCCGATCGCCGATCTGGCCTCGCGGGTGAATTACCCCGAGCTGGAAGACGATGCGCGCGAGGTCGGCCGGACCCTGCAGCCGCTGGAGCGCGAGGTGACCAGCGAGGATCCCGGAGCGCGCACCTTCATCGCCCGGGTCCGGCCCTACCGCACGGTGGAAGATCGGATCGACGGGGTGGTGATCACCTTCTTCGAGATCACCCAGCGCAAGCGCAACGAACGCCAGCTGGAGGAAAACGCAGAGGTCCTCGCCCGCCAGTACGCTGAACTCGAAACGCTTTACGACACCATCCCCGTGGGCCTGAACCTTCTGGACCGCGAGCTGCGCTATCTGCGCATCAACGAGCGCCTGGCGGAGATCAACGGCTATCCGGCGGCCGACCATATCGGCAAGACCCAGGAGGAGATGCTGCCCGAGATCGACGCCGAGGTGCGCGAAAAGCAGCAGAAGGTGCTCGATACGGGCGAGCCGATCCTGGGCACCGAGGTCAGCGGCGTCACCCCGGCCTCCGACGAGATCCGTCACTGGATCGTCGACTATTATCCGGTTCACAGCCGCGAGGGCGAGGTCGTCGCGGTGGGATCGGCGGTGCGCGAGGTCACCGGGGAGGTCCGCCTGCGCGCCGCGCTGGAGGAGAGCGAGGCGCGCCTGCGCCGGCTGTTCGACCAGGCGCCGGCCTTCATCGCGATGCATAAGGGCCCCGAGCACGAATACATCTATTTCAATCCCGCGCTTCAGGACACGCTGGGCGGGCGGCCGCTCCAGGGCCGGCCGATCGCCGAGGCCGTGCCCGAGCTCGAAGGGCAGAACGTGATCGAACGGTTCGATCACGTCTTCAACACCGGCGAGGCCGATTTCACCGAGGAGTTCCAGGCCTCGCTTCTGATCGACGGCGAGGAAAGGCTCGGCTGGTACCGCCAGATCCTGCAGCCCTGGTACGACGCTCGAGGCCATGTCGGCGGCGTGATGAGCTTCGCCTTCGAGATCTCCGACATTGTCGAGGCCCGCCATAGCGCCCAGCGCAACGAAGAGCGCAAGGAATTGCTGCTCAACGAGCTTCAGCACCGGGTGAAGAACACGCTGGCCACGACCCTGTCGGTGATGCGCTTCACCGCGCGGAACGCGGACTCGATCCCTGACATGGCGAAGAAGCTCGAAGAGCGCCTCTCCGCCATCGCCAGAACCCATGACGTGCTCACCGAGGCCGAATGGGCCGGCGACAGCCTGACCGGGCTGATCCGCCGGGAGCTCGCCCCTTACGCCGACCCGGACGGGGATCGCGTCGTGATCACCGGCGAGGACGTCACCGTTACGCCCAAACAGGCCCTGTCGCTGTCCCTCGCGCTGCATGAGCTGACCACCAACGCGGTCAAGCACGGCGCCCTGAAGGCCGGTGAAGGCCGGGTCGAAGCGGCGATCGCCGGAGGCGCGGAGACGATCGAGCTGGTCTGGCGCGAGCTCGGCGGACCTGAAATCGACAGCGCGCGTGAAACTGCGCCCGGCTTCGGTTCGTTCTTGTTGGAACGAGTTCTGGCCGAGGAGCTGCGCGGGGAGACGACGTTCGATCTTGCAAAAGACGGGCTCGTCTGCACGATCCGCTTTCCGGCCAATGGCGGCTGACAGGATATTTCATGGCAGGCAAGGGCGCGGTGATCGTCGTCGAGGACGAGATCATTGTCGGCATGGATCTGGCGATGAGCCTTGAGAGCGCGGGTTACACCGTGATCGGGCCCTACGCCTCGGCCAGCGCCGCGCTGGCCGCGCTGGCGGACGCCGAGGCCGAGCCGGTCGCCGGCGTGCTCGACGTCAATCTCGGCGACGGGCAGACCAGCGAACCGGTCGCCGAGAAGCTTCAGGCGATGGACGCGCCCTTCCTGTTTCTGACCGGCTACGCCTCGGGCCGCAACGCGGTGTTCGAGCGCTTCCCCGACATCCCGCGCCTGTCAAAGCCCTGCATGCCCGAAGCGCTGATGGCCGCGGTCGACCGGATCGCGCGCAACGGGCGCAGCGCCTAGGCGCGCTCGACGACCGGGGCGCCCGCACGGCGCGCGCCGCCGGGCTCGTCGCCTTCCAGGCCCAGCGCGCCGAGCATGGCCGCGTCCGAGCCCAGCTCCGGGTTGGGCGTGGTCAGAAGCTCCTCGCCGACGAAGATCGAGCCTGCGCCGGCCAGGAAGCACAGCGCCTGCAGCTCCCGGCTCATCGTCTCCCGGCCCGCCGACAGGCGCACGACCGAGGTCGGCATGATCAGCCGCGCCGTGGCGATCGCACGGACGAAATCGATCCCGTCCAGCGGCGCCGAGCCCGAGAGCGGCGTGCCCGCCACGTCCACCAGGTGATTGATCGGTACGCTTTCAGGATGCGGCGTCAGGCCCGCGAGCTCGGTCAGAAGCCCGATCCGGTCGGCCTTGTCCTCGCCCATGCCGATAATCCCGCCGCAGCAGATCTGGATGCCGGCGTTCCGGACGCGCGCGAGCGTCTGTATGCGGTCGTCCCATGTCCGTGTCGTGATGATCTTCGCGTAGTATTCCGGCGAGGTGTCGAGATTGTGGTTGTAGAAATCCAGCCCCGCCTCGGCCAGACGCTCGGCCTGGCCGTCGGCCAGCATCCCCAGCGTCATGCAGGTCTCGAGCCCCAGCGCCTTCACCCGCTGGATCATGTCGATGATTTTCGGCTCGTCGCGTTCCTTAAGCTCGCGCCAGGCCGCGCCCATGCAGAAGCGCGTCGCACCGCCCTCCTTGGCCTCTTTCGCCTTGGCCTCGACGGTCTCGGGGTCCATCAGCTTTGAGGCTTTCAGGCCGGTGTCGAAATGAGCGGATTGATTGCAGTAGCCGCAATCTTCCGCACACCCGCCGGTCTTGATCGACAGAAGCCGGGATTTCTGGACCTTGTTGGGCCGGTGGCGCGCGCGATGCACGGTCTGCGCTGCGAAGATCAGATCGGCGAAGGGCGCGTCATGGATCGCGGCGACGTCCTCGCGCGTCCAGTCGAAACGGGGTTCGGCGAGCGCGTGCGGATCGGCTAGAAGGTCGGTCATGGTCAGAAAATCATCCTCCGGCGGCGACGCGCACCGTAGAAACACCGTTCCGAAGGGGCAAGCACCCGGGACCGCTTCGCTGCTCACCCGCCGCGAAGGCCGGGCCGGCGCTGCCCTGGTCGCCGCCGCGATGGGCGTCATCGCGCTCATTCCCGGCCCGTCGGGGCCGCCCACGCTGATCGGCTGGGACAAGCTCGACCATCTCGCCGCCTTCGCCGCGCTGACCGTGCTGGCGCGCTGCGGCTGGCCGTCCTTGCCGCGCTGGGCGCTGGCGGGGATCGCTTTCGCCTACGGGGTCGCGATCGAGATCGGCCAGGCGACCCTGACACAGGGCCGGGTCGCTTCGGCGTCGGACGCGGTCGCCAACGGGTTCGGCATCGCGGCCGGGCTCGCGCTGGCCTGGGCGTTCGGCCGGGTCGGGCGCGCCCTGCCGATGCTAAACCGCCGCAGATGAGATCGCCGCCGCACGTCCCCTTCCGCGCCGGCCCGCCGGGCTTCGCCCCGGCGCTGAGCCCGATCGACCCGGCCAGGCGCTTTGATCCCGATACGGAAGATCACGTACTCGGCTGGAAGGCGGGACTGCTGGACAGGCCTGAACACGTCTATCGCGCGGCGCCCGAAAGCGCCGATGCCGCCACCGAAGCCGCGCGCCTGGTCGAGACCGATCTGGGCGCTCCGGTCACCGGCGATCTCCTCGCCGCCTCGCGGCTCGTCAGCGACGATCTGGTGGTGATGGAGCGGCGGGGCGAGGACTGGATCTGCACCGCGCTGACCCTGACCGCGCCGACCTTTTTCAGCGTCGATCATGCGTTTCGCGGCGGGCTCGGGGCCCTGCACGGCCCGGTGCCGGACGGCGAACGCCTCGCCCGGCGGATCGGCCGGGTCTTCGACGGTCTGAGGGACGGGCTGTGCCTGGAACGCTTCAACTGGACGCTTCAGCTGGACGCCGAGCGGCATACGCCGGACGCCGCGCCCCTGCGGGAGGCCGCAGGCAGCCTCGATCCCGACGCGGCCGCAGACCGGCTGCATCTGCGCGTCGAGCGCCAGACGATCACCCGCTTGCAAGGAAGCGGCGCGGTGCTCTTCACCATCCGGGTGTGCCTCGATCCTGTGGACGCTCTCGCACCGGACGACCGGGCGGCGCTGGCCGCCGCCTGGCGCGGGCTCGGCGCGGAAGGGCGCCGCTATAAGGGCTGGGCGAGCTATGAGCGGGCGGCGGAGGCGCTGTTTAACCGCTGGGGCGTCTGAATAAAAAAGGGGCGCGGCTCGCACCGCGCCCCTTGGGTTCAGGCTTTCGCCCCGGCTCAGGTGATGATGGTCTCACCGCGCTTGAGCTTTTCGTCGGCTTCGCGCGCCATGGTGGCGACGACGCCGGACAGGAACAGGATGGCCAGAAGGTTCGGGAAGGCCATCGACGCGTTCGCGATGTCGCCGAACCGCCAGAGCGTGTCGGTGAACGCCGTGGCGAGACAGCCCAGGAATACCACGCCGATCCACAGGAAGCGGAGCGGCAGGCTGGTCCAGTCGCCGAACAGATACCCCGCCGCCTGCTGGGCGTAATAGCTCCAGCCGATAATCGTGGTGAAGGCGAAGAGCGCCAGCGCCACGGTGATGATCCACTGACCGCCCGGTATCGCATTGGCGAAGGCGGCCGTGGTGATCGCCGAGGAATCCAGCGTCGACTGCCAGGCGTAGGTCACCGTGCTTCCGTCCGCACCCGGATAGGCGCCTGCGGAGACCAGGATGACCAGCGCCGTCATGGTGCAGATCACGATGGTGTCGATGAACACCCCGATCATCGCGATCTCGCCCTGGGCGACCGGCGACTTGGTCTGCGCGGCGGCGTGCGCGATCGGCGCGGAGCCCTGGCCGGCCTCGTTGGAGAACAGCCCGCGCGCCACCCCGTAGCGGATCGCCTGCAGCACGCCGTAGCCGGCCGCGCCGCCGACGGCCTGCTCGAAGCCGAACGCGTAGGAGAAGATGGTCACGAAGGCGCCGGGCACCTTGTCGATGTTCAGCACGATCACGACCAGCGCGCACAGCACATAGAACACGGCCATGAAGGGCACGACCTTGCCCGCGACCGAGCCGATCGACTTGATCCCGCCGATGATCACCAGGAACACCAGCGCGGCGAGCACGCCGCCGACCGCCCAGTTGGGGATCGCCGTGCCGAGCTCGTTGCCGGTCTGAAGCACCGATTCGGCGATGGAGTTCGCCTGGATCATGCCGCCCGTGGCGATGGCCGAGATCAGGGTGCCGATGCAGAACAGCGCCGCCAGCCAGCCGAACGGACCGGCCAGGCCCGCCTTGCCTTTGTTCAGGCCGTTCTTGATGTAGTACATCGGCCCGCCATGGATGCGGCCGTCGGCGTGGGTCTCGCGGTATTTAACCGCCAGGCTGGATTCCGCGAACGCTGCGGCCATGCCCAGAAGCGCGGTGATCCACATCCAGAAGATCGCGCCCGGCCCGCTCAGCGAGATCGCGGTGGCGACGCCGGCGAGGTTGCCGGTGCCGACCTGGCCGGACAGGGCGGTGGACAGCGCCTGCCAGGGCGTGATGTCGCCGTCTTTGCCCTGCGCCTTGCGGCCGGCCCAGAGCTCGGACACCGCCGGGGCGAACCGCCTGA